>JASFYX010000008.1:0-37964 GCA_045046885.1 Flavobacteriaceae bacterium | reverse complement strand
GTACTTCTGATAAAATCGAGTAGTGTCATACCCGCCGAAGTCTGTGTTTCTATAGGCTTGTTATTTAAAACAAATTCTATCATAGATGTTGTTAATTTAATAAAAAAATCAGGGCTTTTGGTAAGCTTTATACCTAATCGGTTTCAAATTGCCGTGCGTTATTTTCTTTAAAGTAAAAGTAATCTTTATTTTTAATTTAATAAGTCATTAAAGCTAAAAAAGTTTGAATACCATTGCTGATATTGGCAATTTTTAGATTTTCATTTGGGCTGTGTTGGTTGTTATCGGCATTGACCAATGGCACAATAACAGCCGGAATTTTTAAGGCATTTATAAAAGGCGAAATAGGGACAGTACCTCCCATAATTCTGACTTTAATAGGTGTCTGTTTCAAGCCTTTTTGCATAGCATTGATAACCCATTGTCCTGCTTTAGAATTAACGGGCGTTCTAAAAGGGAGCGTCGCTTTACCGGCTTCAAATTTAACGATGTTACTGTGTGTTAAACGCTCTTTTTCGGTCGGATTGTGGTCAATTACATAAAAACCTTGTTGGGTAATGTATTTTCTGACGAGGTTTTGTAAACGTTTGGGGTCGCTTTCGGGGACGAGTCTTATGTCAATAGAAGCCACAGCCTTATCGGGAACAATAGTACGTGTCTGATTGCCAATCCACGCCGATTGCATACCGCGTACATTTAATGACGGATATTGTAAAGATTCTTGATAAAAGTGTCCTACTTTTTCGGGTTGAGCAACCCCTATGGTTTTGTTGATAAGAGCGGCATCATCGGGAACACTTTTTAATATTTTTCGGGTAGCGTCATCTATTGTAATACCATCGTAATAGCCCGGAATTTTAACGCGCCCGTCTATGTCTTTAAAACTGTTTAAAAGGCGCGCCATAGCAAATACTGGATTGGGAGCATAATTACCGTAATGACCACTGTGTTGAGGTGTTCTAGGACCGTAAGTTGTGAGAATTAGGCTTGTTATTCCGCGACAGCCAAAGATTAATGTCGGTTTGTTTGATAGGTGCATAGGGCCATCATCTATAACCATTAAATCGGCTTGTAAAAGACTTTTGTATTTTAATACTGCTGCCGCCAAATGTTTAGAGCCTTGCTCTTCTTCACCGTCAAGAATCACTTTTATATTGATGTTGCTTTTGCCTTTAAAGTTAGTGTCTAAAATATCTATGGCATTTAACAACATGACAATGGGACCTTTGTCATCGGCAACCGATCGACCAAATAAACGGTTGTTGGGATTGTTTAAGTTGGCGTTGTTCCATTCTAAAGTTTTATAATCTGTCTCCTTTTTTTCTTTGACTACCAGTTTAAAAGGATGTTTTTGATGCCATTTAGGCGTATCGACACTCTGACCATCGAAATGCATATAAAACAAGACTGTTTTTTTAGCATTTTTAAAATACCTTTCGGCGAAAAATAAAGGCGAACGTGTTGTTTTTAAAATCTTAGTGTCAAATTTTCTATCGGTAAAAGCTTGAGATAGCCAATCGGTATTTTTTGACATGTCTTTTGAGTTTAAAGCATCGTTGGGATAACTAACAAAATTTGTGAGCTCAGTAATGGCTTTTAAATTTTGAGATTGACTGAGCTTTTTAAGATTTTGAGCGTTTAAATTGAAAATAACTAAAAAAAGGAATAAGTTTAAAAAAAGATGTTTCATAAGAATGTGAAAAAAATGTTAAAATCAAAGATACAAAATGTTGTTTTTATAAAAGGCGATTAGCTTCTCATTTATATTGATACATTTGTTTATTAAAAAAAATTAACAATTTAACTCATGAAATTATTAAAACTCACTTTAATTTTAACAGTATTTTTTAGTCTAAATTTAAGTGCACAAAACAACCCGGTTAAACGCAATACAGATTTATTTAGCCAGCTAAACATCACTAATGTTCAAACGCCTTTTCGTACCCAATCGGGAGAGCCGGCGACTAATTATTGGCAAAATGAAGCTGATTATAAAATAGCTATCAGTTTAGACGATACAAACCATACCGTAAGTGGTACAGTTGTTATTACTTATACCAATAACAGTCCCGATAATTTAGACTATCTATGGCTACAATTGGACGAGAATAAGTTTAAACCCAATTCGCGTGGTGCGGCTATTTTAGGTGCTGTTGGTGGTCGTTTTGCTGGAAACCTTGATGGTGGTTTTGAATTGTCATCCGTTAAGGTTAATAACGAATCTGCAAAGTATGTCATTACCGATACGCGCATGCAAATTAGATTAGACAAGCCCGTACAAGCCAAAGGCGGCAAAATTGACATCACCATTACTTACAGTTTTAAAGTGCCAAAATACGGTGCCGACAGAATGGGGCGCATCAAACAAGAACAAGGTTGGGTGTATGAAGTGGCACAATGGTATCCACGTATGGCCGTTTACGATGATGTAAAGGGTTGGAATAACGAACCTTATTTGGGGTCTGGCGAGTTTTATTTGGATTATGGAAACATAGATTATACCATAAATGTACCTTACGATTTTATTGTAGTCGGCTCGGGTGAATTGGTCAATTTAGAAGAGGTTTATCCTAAAAAAATAGTACGTCGTTATCGCAAGGCACAAAAGAGTGATGAAACGGTTATGATAATAAGTGCCGAAGAAGTTGGTAACACAAAATTGACGCGACCTAAAAATAAAGAACGTATTACATGGCATTACAAAATAAACCAAACGCGTGATGCCGCTTGGGCAGCTTCAAAAGCTTTTATTTTAGACGGTGCTAAAATGAATTTACCTCAAGGTAAAACAGCTATGGCGCTATCGGCTTATACCAAAGAAAGTGCTACAGATGACGCGTGGAACAAATCAACAGCATACGTTAAGCAGTCTATAGAACACAACTCACAAATGTGGTTTCCTTATACCTATCCTGTAGCGACAAATGTTGCCGGAATTGTGGGTGGTATGGAATATCCCGGATTGGTTTTTTGCGGATGGAAAGCTAAAAAGGGCTCTCTTTGGAGTGTGACAGATCACGAGTTTGGACACAATTGGTTCCCGATGGTAGTGGGCAGTAATGAACGTTTATATCCTTGGATGGACGAAGGATTTAATACATTTATAAATCATTACAGCGCTTTGGCTTATGGAAAATATCCAGCAAAATTAAGAGACAGATTGGGTTTTGTTAATCGTTTGACAAATAAATATAGAGAACCAAGTAGCACCCCACCCGATGTGGCGCAAACCTATAATTTAGGGATGGTGGCTTATCGCAAACCCGCTTTGGGATTGTTTATGTTGCGTGAATCGGTTTTAGGACCTGACAGGTTTGACTATGCTTTTAGACATTACATTGCCAAATGGGCGTTTAAACATCCCAGACCTACCGACTTTTTTAATGCGATGAATAATGCCAGTGGCGAAGACCTCAATTGGTTTTGGAAGGCGTGGTTTTATGGTACAGGCAATATAGACCAAGCGGTAACCGATATAAAATATGTAAAAGGCAATCCAAAAAAGGGTAGTTTAATCAGTCTTGAAAATTTAGGAGATGTTCCGATGCCTGTTAATATAGCCTTAACGGATATCAACGGAAAAATTTATAATTTTCATGTGCCTGTAGAAGTTTGGATGCGCAGTAATAAAATAGTTTATAAAGCCAACACTACTACTAAAATTGTAAAAGTCACCGTTGACCCCAAAGCCTTGTATCCTGATATTGACTTAGGTAATAATGTGTTGAAAAATAAAGCTTTAAAAAGTAACAGTCATTAAAACAAAAGAATTGAAATCTAATAGAGCGGATTTTATATCTGAAATTAAGAAAGAAAATACTTGTTGGGATATCGTAATCATAGGCGGTGGTGCTACCGGCTTAGGGGCTGCAGTAGAAGCGACTACAAGAGGCTATAAAACGCTACTTTTAGAACAGTATGATTTTACAATAGGAACATCGAGCAGGAGCACTAAATTAGTTCACGGTGGGGTTAGGTATTTGGCTCAAGGCGATATTGTGTTAGTGTTAGAAGCCTTAAAAGAAAGAGGGCTGTTATTAAAGAATGCGCCTCATTTGGTTAAAAATACAAAGTTTCTTATTCCTTCGTACAAGTGGTGGTACAAGCCCTTTTATACCATTGGATTAACATTTTACGATTTGTTGTCAGGACGACTTCGTTTTGGGAAATCTGTTCCGTTTTCAAGAAAAAAAACGATAGAAGAAATTCCGACATTAAATAAAAAAAACTTACGTGGCAGTATTAAATATCACGATGGTCAGTTTGACGATTCTAGATTGGGTATCAATTTGGTTCAGACTATTATTGAAAATAAAGGAACGGCTCTTAACTATATTAAAGTAGAAAATTTCATAAAGGAAGATGATAAGATATGTGGTGTTGTAGCAAAGGACATTGAAACAGGGGAGCAATACAATATAAAAGCTAAAGCCGTTTTAAATGCAACCGGTGTTTTTGTCGATAAAATAATTCAGAAAGACAATCCTAATGCCGACCATATTGTTAAACCAAGTCAAGGAGTACATTTGGTAGTCGATAAAAAGTTTTTACAATCAGACTGCGCTTTGATGATTCCCAAAACAAGCGATGGGCGCATTTTATTTGCCGTACCTTGGTATGATAGATTGATATTAGGAACAACAGATATCCCAAAAGAGCAGGCGGTAATTGAGCCAAAAGCAACAGATGAAGAAGTCGATTTTATTTTAGAAACAGCCGGCAGATATCTCGAAATAAAACCAACCAGAGCAGATGTGAAAAGTGTCTTTGCGGGTTTGCGCCCGTTGGCAGCACCCAAAAAAGACGCAAATGGCAAAACCAAAGAGATTTCAAGAAAGCATAAAATAATAGTATCAGATTCCGGATTAATATCTATCGTGGGCGGGAAATGGACTACCTATAGAGAAATGGGTGAGGATGTTGTTGATAAGTTAGCTATTCTTGCCGAGTTACCTAAGAGAAAAAGTATATCGGAACACTTACATATTCACGGTTATAAGAAAAACGTCAACCATGATAATCCTTTGTCTTTTTACGGTTCTGATATAAAAGGTATAGAGAAATTGATGAAAGAAAAGCCTGAACTAATAGAATGGGTTAGCGAAGATTTAAAAATCAATAAAGCCCAAGTGGTTTGGGCTGTTAGACACGAATACGCCAGACAAGTTGAAGATTTTTTGTCACGTCGTACAAGAGCGATACTTTTTGACGCAAAAGAAAGCATAAAAATGGCACCAATAGTCGCCCAAATTATGGCAAATGAATTGGGCTATGATAACAATTGGATTAAAGAACAAGTTGGTATTTATACCAAATTAGCTAAGGGGTATTTATTGTCAAATCCTGTTTAAACAAAAACAGATATAGTATTATTACAAAATAAAGCGATATAATTTCATCCAAAAAATACAAAATAAAATATGTTTAAATTCTTAAAAGCACCCCCAAGTAAACCACAAAGAACAGATGCAAATGTAGATAAAGACTATAACAGAATGCGTTGGCAAGTCTTTATAGGTATTTTTGTGGGGTATGCTGGATTCTATTTTATTCGTAAGAATTTTGCTTTAGCCATTCCCGATTTAATTAAAGAAGGTTTCTCTAAAACCGAATTGGGATTTTCATTGTCTTTTTTAGCGATTTCTTATGGGGTGAGCAAATTCTTAATGGGCAATGTGTCCGATAGAAGTAATGTAAGATATTTTATGCCTTTGGGCTTATTACTCTCTGCCATTACAATGATAATAATGGGGGTCATGCCTTTTGCTACAAGTTCCATTTTAATAATGTCTATACTGCTTTTTATAAATGGTTGGTTTCAAGGTATGGGATGGCCACCAAGCGGCAGAACAATGGTACATTGGTTTTCGGTTAAAGAACGCGGCACAAAAATGGCCTTTTGGAATGTCGCTCATAATGTAGGAGGGGCTGTAATGCCTTTATTAGCCATAGTGGGTGTAGAATTATTTGCAGATTGGCACGCCAAGTTTTATTTTCCGGGTATGATGGCTATTGTTGTAGCAATAGTCATTTTTATATTGTTAAGAGACAGACCGAAATCGTTGGGATTACCATCTATTGAAGACTATAAAAATGACTATCCTATAGATTATAAAGCAAAAACAAAAGAAGAAGATGAAAATGGTATTACCGCCATGGAAATCTTCACAAAACACATACTCCCAAATAAATTATTGTGGTCTATAGCTTTAGCAAATGCCTTTGTCTATTTAGTACGCTATGGAATCCAAGATTGGGCGCCAACCTATCTTATAGAAGTAAAAGGATTTACAGAAGAAGCGAGTAGTTGGGCCTATTCTTGGTATGAAATAGCCGCTATTCCGGGGACTTTAATTTGCGGTTGGTTAAGTGACAAAGTGTTCAAAGGCCGACGTGCTCCGGTGAGTATTATTTATATGGTATTAATTGTTGTGGCCATATTTGTGTACTGGCAAAATCCGGTAGGTCATCCAATTGTAGATTATGTCTGTTTGATAGCTATTGGTTTTTTAATTTATGGGCCGGTTATGTTAATAGGCGTTCATGCTTTAGATTTGGTACAAAAAGAAGCCGCCGGAACAGCCGCTGGATTAACAGGGTTATTTGGCTATTTTTTAGGAACTTCAATACTGGCAAATATTTTAGGAGGCTATATTATTGAAAATTATGAATGGCGCGGTTATTTTATACTTATGATAGCCGCAAGTATTGTTGCTATAGTATTAATTGCTCTGACTATTCAAAAAACAAAGCCTAAAATAAATTAATATATAAATTATAAACAACTCTATTTTTAAATAAGCCTACATCTAAAATTTATTTTTTTAGATTTGGATAGATTTGCAGTTTTAAATAAATAAATTTTTTAATCATTTTACCTTAGGGTTTAATTAGTTATTTTCCACTTACAACCACCGCTATTTTATTGTTTTTCTTACTTACGGCAACTCTAGTAATACCCGTTAAATTATATTGTTTTAAAGAAGCAAAAGCGACCCAATGCGTATCTACATCAGGTGTAAATTTATAGAGTTTGTCGTCTTTACCCATTATAATTGTCCCATTTGGAGTC
The DNA here is from genome assembly GCA_045046885.1 of Flavobacteriaceae bacterium. Lineage (GTDB taxonomy): Bacteria > Bacteroidota > Bacteroidia > Flavobacteriales > Flavobacteriaceae > CG1-02-35-72. The sequence continues at coordinate 30,892 of JASFYX010000008.1, read as the reverse complement.
CAAGCCATATCTTGAGCCTTTGTCAAAGCGTTGGTAATAAATTTCTGCTCTTTTGTAATAGGGTTTATAGCATAAATTTTAGGTAGCGTATCGTTAAAACCGGTATAACTAATAAATTTTAAATGGGGTATTTTATGCAGGCTTCTGCCAATATTTTTAGCAATAATAGTATTTGTTTTAGATTTTAAATTAGAGACCTGTAGTGTAGCAGGGTTTCCTAAAACAAATGAAACCAACGTGTTTTTATCGTACCAAGTATGGTAACCAATTTTCAGATTTTCGACGACTATTTTGGGAGTCCTGTTATTAAAAGAATACTGCCACAATAATTGACGCCCATTTTTTTCTAGCAAAATACTTGTAAAGTATTTTTTATTGGGTGTTTGGGTAGGCGAGTATTCGCTACCCGATGTTTTTGTCAGCCATTTTTTTGTTCTACTTTTTATGTTATACAAAACGATATCGTTTTGTTTATTTCTTGTTGATGCAAACAGCACAGCTTTACCATTGGCTAAAAAACTGGGTTGGTTATCATAGCCTTTGTTATTCGATATGTTTACAGGATTGCTTATACTGATATTTTCTCCATTTTGCGAAAAATCAAACAGATACACTTCTGTATTAGATTGGCTATAACTTAAAGTAACTAAGAATAAAGTTATAACAGAAAAAAATCTCATATTCCTAATTTAAGAATCATCAATATTTAGCCGATTGTCCTTTTTTAGGGGTACTCATTCTGATAAAAGCACGGATATCGTCATTAGCTTTTTTTAGATCTTCGTGACGCAAGTACATCATATGGCCACTGCGGTAGCCTTTAAAATATAAGCGATTCTTTAATTTGCCACTGGGGTCTAAGTGCCATAAGGTGTATTTGGCATTAAAATATTGGGTAGCTCCGTCAAAAAAACCCGACTGTATCATAACGTGCATATAAGGATTTTCGGCCATAGCTAAGCGCAAGTTTTCGCCCACATGGTTATTATCCCATTCGCCCCAAGGATGTACGGGGCCAAACATATTGTATTTAACATCGGTTTTGTAATTCAGCACTTCTCTTAAATAATAATTTATAGCTGGTGTAAATTCGTGTAACCACGCTGTAATTTCGGCATTGTAATCAGGACTGTTACCTGCAGCTTTACTATCAATTCCTTTGTAACGCGAGTCTAAACGGCCAATGGTAAAACCTTCATCGCGCAAGAGTTCTTTCCAGAAAAAGCGGTTGGGGACATCGAGATTTTGTTGCAGGATAACCTTTTCTTTTAAACCCGAATAAAAAGCCATTTTAGTGGCTATAGCTTGTTTTTGCGCTTTACTGATAAATCCACCGTGCATAAGTGCAGGTGTCAACGTATTAATGGTGAAATTTTCTGAAGCGGCGAGCACTTCGGGTAAATCTTTTTGTTGCAAAGCAGCCGGTAATTTTTTATGATACCATGCGGCGGCTGTAAAATAGGGTAGGCGGTTAGCTACGGCAACAGGGCCTTCACGTTTTAGACCTAAGTCCATGGGTGATACCATAATGACACCGTTAAGGTACATCCATTGCATGTTTTGTAAAGCTAAAGCCAATCCGGCCACACGTGTAGTACCATAGCTTTCGCCGATGAGGTATTTTGGGGAGCGCCAACGGTTGTTACGTGTGACAAAAGTGTTTATCCACTCAGCTAAATATTTTATATCAGAATTGACGCCAAAGAACTGTTTTTTATCGACTTTTTTGGTGGAATCGTTTTTAATAATTCTAGAATAACCTGTGTTTACCGGATTGACATATACAATATCAGCCACGTCTAAAATTGAATTGTGGTTGGGTGTAATACCATAAGGCTGAACAGGAAAACCCTCATCGTCTATTTTGAGGATTTGCGGTCCGGTATAAGCTATATGCATCCACACAGAAGCCGATCCAGGACCACCGTTAAATGAGATAATTAAAGGACGTGTTGTATTGTCTTTTATATCGGTACGTTGATAGTAAGTGTAAAATAAAGAAGCTATAACTTTACCATCTTTGTCCCAAACGGGTTGTGTGCCGGCTGTAGCGGTGTAGGGTACTACTTTGTTTTTAATGGTTACTTGGTGTTTGGTTACGATTTTTGAAGTAGGTTCGAGTTTTCTGTTTTGCGCCCAAAAGGTTAAGGGTATAAACAATAAAAGAGTCAAAACTAATTTTAGAGTTCTCATAATTAAATTTTTATAGGTTAGTGTTATTTTTGTCTTTTCAAATATCAAAAATAAATGTGAGATTATTATAAACTTTAACAAAAAATCCCGCAACCTTAGGGGAAGCGGGATTTACATATTGCAGGAAAATACTAACCTAAACCTAACTAAAAACAATATTTGTTCTCTGCAATAATTTTGTCGGCAATTACATTGCGTAAGCCTATTATGTTGGGATAATTAACATATTTAGTAAAGCGTTTTAAACCCATGAGCATCATACGTTGCTCATCACCTTCTGTAAATGAAATGATAGAATGTTTGCCAGCTGTTTCTATGACTTCAATAGCTTCAAACAAGTTTAATTTTGCCATAGCTATTTGGCCTTCTACTTTGTCTTCGCCTTGTGCTTTTGCTAATTTTTCAGCTCTTAAAATAGCAGATTCTGCCATATAAATCTGAATTAATATATCTGATGAAGCTAACATCAATTGTTGGTGTTTATCTACTTTTTCACCATATTTTTGAGCAATGGCGCCACCAATCATTAAAAATAATTTTTTAAGATTGCCAAGAATGTATTTTTCTTCGGCAAAGAGCACAGAAAAATCTGGTTTATCAAATGACGGGATACTTGTCAATTCATTGGCAACTGCCATAGCTGGTTTTAAAATATCAACGTGACCTTTCATCGCTTTTTTAATAAGCATACCAATACTTATCATACGGTTTATTTCGTTTGTACCTTCGTAGATTCTGGCAATACGGGCATCGCGCCAAGCAGATTCTATGGGTGTATCTTCGGAAAATCCCATACCGCCAAATATCTGAATACCTTCGTCAGCACAGTTTTGGGTGTGTTCTGATACGGCTACTTTTAAAATAGAACACTCTATAGCGTATTCTTCAATACCTTTTAATTCGGCTTCTTGAACTGTATCTTTACCATTGCCTTTACGGAGTTCTATACGGTCTTCAATGTTTTTAGCAGCGCGGTAACTGGCCGATTCGCCTACCCAACAGTTAGTAGTAATTTCAGCAATTTTTTGACGGATAGCACCGAAACTTGAAATAGGAACTTTAAATTGTACACGTTCATTAGCGTAAATTACAGATTCTGTAATGATACGACGTTGCGCATCTAGACAGGCAGCCGCTAATTTGATACGCCCCACATTAAGCGCATTCATGGCAATTTTAAAACCATTACCTCTGGTAGAAAGCATATTTTCTACAGGTACAACCGTATCGGTATAAAATACTTGACGTGTAGAGGAAGCACGAATACCCAATTTGTGTTCTTCTTCGCCTAAAGTTATACCGTTGGGATTGTCTTTATCGTATTCTATAATAAATCCAGTGATATTTTTATCGTCTTCAATACGCGCAAAAACAATCATCAGATTACAAAATCCGGCATTAGATATCCACATTTTTTGCCCATTGATGATATAGTTTTTTCCGTCGTCAGATAAAACAGCTTTTGTTTTACCAGAATTGGCATCACTACCAGCACCTGGTTCTGTTAAGCAATACGAACCAATCCATTCGCCTGTGGCTAATTTTGGGATGTATTTTTGTTTTTGTTCTTCGGTTCCATATAACAAAATTGGCATCGTGCCAATACCTGTATGTGCACCGTAAGCTGTAGATAATGAGCCTGTGGCTCCTGATATATAATCGCAAACTAACATGGTAGAGACAAAGCCCATACCCATACCGCCATACTCTTCGGGAACAGAAATTCCTAAAAAGCCCATTTCACCAGCTTTACCCATAAGCTCTTCGGTAAGTTTGTAATCTTTTTTCTCGAAACGTGCTTTATTGGGCCATACTTCTCTGTCAACAAATTCTTTAACAGCATCTTTCATCATAAGCTGTTCTTCAGAAAAATCTTCGGGTGTAAAGATGTCATCACAGTCTGTTTCTTTAACTAGAAATTGTCCGCCTCTTAATAATTCATTGTTTGTACTCATTTTTTTTATTTTTTAAATTATATCTTTTATTAGTCTAGTTTCTACTTCAACAATTCATAAACCCCAGCAGCCCCTTGCCCGGTACCGACACACATGGTTACAATACCGTATTTACTCTTTCTGCGACGCATTTCATTAAATAGCTGAACAGAGAGTTTGGCCCCCGTACAACCTAAAGGATGTCCTAAAGCAATGGCACCACCATTGACGTTTACTTTTTCTTGATCTAATTCTAAACCGCGAATTACAGCTAAAGATTGTGACGCAAATGCTTCGTTCAATTCGAATAAATCAATATCTTTTATTTGTAATCCAGCACGTTTTAAGGCTTTTGGTACAGCATACATAGGGCCTATTCCCATTAAACTAGGTTCAACACCAACCGGAACATACGAAACCAATCGGGCAACAGGTTCTAAGTTGAGTTCTTTTACCATAGCTTCGCTCATAACCAAAACGAATGAGGCGCCATCACTCATTTGTGAAGAGTTACCGGCTGTTACGCTACCGCCTTGTGCAAAAACAGGTCGTAATCTTGCTAATGCTTCTAAAGAAGTCCCTTTTCTAGGACCTTCGTCAGTATCAACCACATAACTTTTTTCTTGTCGTTTACCCGATTTGTCTAGATAAGTTTGATTAACGGTTATAGGAACAATATCTTCTTTAAAAGTGCCCTCGGCTATAGCTTTTAAGGCACGCATATGCGATTGATATGAAAAAGCATCTTGGTCTTCGCGAGACACATTGTATTTGTTAGCCACAGCTTCGGCTGTAGTACCCATGCCCCAATAATAATCTTCGTGACCTGATTTTACGATGTCGTAATTCAGTTCAGGTTTGTAACCACCCATAGGTACGGCACTCATACTTTCGGCGCCACCGGCAATAATGCAATCGGCCATACCGGCAGCAATTTTAGCACTTGCCATAGCAATTGTTTCTATTCCTGAGGAACAAAATCGGTTAACGGTTACGCCTGGCACATCTATCATATCGAGCCCCATAAGCGAAATAAGGCGCCCCATATTAAGCCCTTGTGCCCCTTCTGGCATCGCACAACCCACCATCACATCATCAATGCGATTTTTATCTAGTTGTGGTACATTTTTTAATAAATATTTAATGGTTTCGGCGGCTAAATCGTCTGAACGTTTAAAACGGAAAACACCTCTGGGTGCTTTACCAACCGCTGTTCTGTATCCTTTTACTATATATGCTGTTGTACTCATAGTTATAAATGTTATTTAAGATGAGAGACTAGACTAAAAAGAGCCTAGAGTTTAGACTTTTTAATCGTCTAAATTATCCATAAAGGAACCTATCATCTTTTGGATTTGTAATATTTTATTTTCTAATTTTTCAAAAGTTTTACTGCTTAAATACTTTTCATTGAACGAGACAATTAATTGCGTTTCCCATTCGAAAGCCGATCCTAAACTGGTTTCTAGGTATTTTTTAAAATGCCTATTTGAGCTTTTACTTGAGCCTTCAGAAATATTTGAAGGAATTGAAACAGCACATCTGTTCATCTGACTGACTAAATTAAATTTTTCAAAATCAGGAAAACTTTGTGTAAGCTTATAACTTTCTGAGACAAGGATAATCCCCTCTTGCCAAATTTTCAATTTTTTAAAGTTATGTCTTCCCATTAGTCTAGTTTCTTTTAGTCTAGTGTCTGGTTTCTATTTTTAATTTCTAAGCGGTTTCCCCGTTTTAAGCGTATGCTCTATACGTTGTAAAGTCTTTTTCTCGGTTAAAAGCGATAAAAAGGCTTCGCGTTCTATGTCTAACAAATATTGTTCTGAAACAAAAGTAGGCTCTGATAAATCACCACCCGACATTACATAGGCAATTTTATTACCTATTTTTTTGTCGTGTTCTGAAATATAAAATCCTTTTTCCATAGCGTCTGTACCGACTAAGAACATACCTAAAGATTGTTTACCTAGAACCTTTACTTGTTGTGGAACTGGTTTTGTGTAACCATCCATTGCCATTTGTAAAGCATAGCGTTTAGCTGTGGCTATTTGACGGTCGCGGTTTACAACAACCAAATCTTTCCCTTTTTGTAAAATATCTACATCAAAAGCCTCGTAAGCCGATGTGCTGACTTTTGCCATGGCAATCGGTAAGAAATGCTGACGCAAACTGTTTAGTTGAACATCGCCTTCTTTAAAGGAAGCCGCGGCTCTTAAAGCCATTTCTTTAGTACCAGCACCACCGGGAAGTAGTCCTACACCAAATTCTACCAAACCGATATATGACTCGGCTGCTGCCACAACTTTATCGGCGTGAAGCGTCATTTCGCATCCGCCACCGAGCGTCATGCCTTGCGGACAAACAATGGTTGGAATGGATGAGTAACGCAAACGCATCACGGTATCTTGGAATGATTTAATGGCGAATTGTAAATCGTCGTATTCTTGTTCTATTGCCAACATAAAGACCATCGCTAAATTAGCGCCTACAGAAAAGTTAGGAGATTGATTAGCAATTAAAAGACCTTCGTATTCTTGCTCTGCTAAATCGATTCCTTTATTAATGGCTTCTATAACGCCGCCGCCAATGGTATTCATTTTTGAACGGAATTCTACGTTTAAAATACCATCACCTAAATGTTGGATAGCAGCTTCTGAGTTACTCCAAATAGTTTTAGATTCGCGTATATTATCTAAAATAATAAAAGCATCTTGACCAGGAATTTTTTCTTGTTTTTTGGTATCAATATTATAAAAATATTTAGCACCGTTTTGAACGGTATAAAATGATTTTTGTCCGCTTTTCAGCATATCGTTTACCCAAGCGTTGGGTTTATAACCCTCGGCTGTCATTAAGGCAATCCCTTTTTCTACACCTATGGCATCCCAAATTTCGAAAGGGCCAAAATCCCAACCAAATCCGGCGCGCATAGCGGCATCAATGGCGTGAAGATTATCAGAAATTTCGGGAATACGGTTTGACGCATATTGAAAAATAGCGGTAAAGGTTTTTCTATAAAAATCACCGGCTTTATCTTTGCCTTTTACCAATACTTTATAACGGTCTAAAATATTGTCAATGGTTTTGGTGAGTTCTAAAGTACCAAATTTAACACGTGCTTTAGGACGGTATTCCATCGTATTTAAATCGAGTGCTAAAATCTCTCTTTTACCTTTTGCGTCTTTTGTACTTTTATAAAATCCTTGACGTGTTTTGGTTCCCAACCATTTATTTTCCATCATTTTAGTGATGAAATCTGGAATTTTAAAAGTGTCGTGCATTTCGTCTTTTGGCGCATTGTCATGAACACCATTTGAGGTGTGTACCAAAGTATCTAAGCCTACAACATCAACCGTTCTAAAAGTAGCCGATTTTGGACGCCCAATAACAGGGCCTGTTAATTTATCAACTTCTTCAACGGTTAAACCGAGTTCACTAACTACATGAAATAAATTCATAATACCAAAAACACCGATGCGGTTACCTATAAAGGCAGGCGTATCTTTGGCTAAAACGACTGTTTTACCTAAGAATTTTTCGCCGTACATCATAAGGAAGTCGGTTATTTCTGGTTTACAATCTGGGCCAGGTACTACTTCGAATAATTTTAAATAGCGTGGTGGATTAAAAAAGTGCGTCACAGCAAAGTGTTGTTGAAAATCTTCGCTACGGCTTTCGTTCATAAATTTAATAGGAATACCTGATGTGTTAGAAGTAATAAGTGTCCCTTTGGTACGGTATTTTTCTATTTGATTGAAGACTAATTTTTTGATATCTAAACGCTCTACTACAACTTCGATAATCCAATCAACATCGGCAATTTTAGCCATATCGTCGGTAGTGTTACCCGTTGTTATTCTCTTAGCAAAAGCTTTGCTGTAAATAGGAGAAGGTTTAGATTTTAACGAATTGTTAAAATGCATATTAACCAATCTGTTTCTTACAACCTTATCTTCTAAGGTTAAGCCTTTGGCTTTTTCTTGGTCTGTCAGCTCGTTCGGAATGATGTCTAGTAGTAGCACTTCAACGCCAATATTGGCAAAGTGACATGCAATGCCTGAACCCATAATTCCGGAACCAATGACGGCAACTTTGTTAATAGTTCTTTTTTTCATTGTAAAATATTTATGTTTTGTTTAGTCAATTTTAAATTGTTTTACTTTCAGAATTATTATAAATAGCTTTTTCGTTTACCAACCTGGTTATGATTTTAGTCACTTCTATAAAATTATTTATTTTTTCTTCTGATATATTATTGTAAACAGCTCGGTTAAATCTGATAACAGATTGTTTTGAAATCTCGCGTTTTGTTTTTCCTAAATCGGTTAGTTTAACTAAAACACTACGTCCGTCTTCCGGATTGCGTTCTCTGTAAATGAGCTGTTTGTCTTCCATAGATTTTAAAATACGCGATAAACTTGTCGCTTCCATACCCATCTGTGGCCCCAAAGCTGTAGAAGGGGTGCCGTTTTCATAATCTATATTTAAAAGGACAAAGGCCATAGCCATAGTACTATCGTGTTTAGACGCTTGTTCGTTGTACATTTTGGCAACTGCTTGCCAGCTAGCTCTTAAACAATGGTCTATTGATTGGTCTCTATTCATTTTCCAAAGATAGAAAAAAATACTATGCGCGCATAATAAAATTTAAAAATTTAAATAATTGTTAACATTTTTATTTAACTGTACCTTATTACTATATTTGTTTCCTTGTAAAACAAAGTATTTTTGTAACGAATAGTTATAGCTTACTACCTACTAAGTATTAAAAATAATTTATGAATTCATTATTAAAAGTAGAAAATGTCGTAAAAGTTTATGGCGATTACCGTGCCTTAAACAAGGTTTCTATAGATGTCCCAAAGGAGAGTATCTTTGGGTTATTGGGGCCTAATGGTGCAGGGAAAACAACTTTAATCCGCATAATAAATCAGATTACTGGGCCAGACGAGGGACAGATATATCTAGATGGCGAGAAATTAAAACCGGATCATATAGCCTCTATCGGGTATTTACCTGAAGAGCGCGGCCTGTATAAAAATATGAAAGTGGGTGAGCAAGTTATTTATCTGGCGCAGCTCAAAGGTATGACTAAAGTCGATGCCAAAGCCAAACTTAAAATGTGGTTTGATAAATTTGAAATTGGCGATTGGTGGGGTAAAAAAGTGCAAGAACTCTCAAAAGGGATGGCGCAAAAGGTTCAATTTATAGTTACCGTTTTACACGAACCTAAATTATTAATTTTTGACGAGCCCTTTAGCGGATTTGACCCTATTAATGCCAATTTAATTCGCGATGAAATTTTAGAATTACGCAAAAGGGGGGCAACCATAATATTTTCTACACACCGTATGGAGAGTGTAGAAGAAGTATGCGACCATATTGCCCTGATTAATAAAGCGAATAAATTGTTAGAAGGAAAATTGGTAGATATTAAAAAACAATATAAAACCAATACTTTTGAAGTCGGTTTGGTAGCCGATGACTTAGAAGCCCTAAAATCAGAAATTAGTTCAAAATTTGTGATAGAACCGGCCGTTTTTAAATCGTTAAACCACGATTTAAAGCTCAATATTAAGTTACCTAAAAACGAATCGTCAAACGATTTGTTAAATTACTTAAGTGCAAAAGCTTCTATAAACCACTTTGTAGAATTGGTGCCAAGCGCCAACGATATTTTTATTCAAGCCATAAATAACAACAAAAATGTATAAACTAAAACTCATTATAAAACGTGAATTTTTGGCTAAAGTCAAAAATAAATCATTTATAGTTATGACCATTTTAAGTCCCATAATAATGGTGGCTATGGTTGCTTTAATAGCTTATTTGAATATTAAAAACAGCGAAGAAGTACGCAACATAGCTTATATAGATAATTCTGGGGTGTTTGCAAATGTTTTTAAAGATACAAAAACAACCAAGTATATAAATCTAAAGGAGTTAACCTTAAAAGAGGCCAAAGCCAAAGCTGTAAAATCAGAATATTACGGTTTGGTTTATATACCAAAGCAAGATAGTTTAGACCTTTTAGCTAAGAGTATTTCGTTTTTTGGAGAAGGTTCTCCTAGTCTGAATTTAATCAATAATTTAGAAGGAAAATTCCAACGAAAAATACGTGATCTTAAAATAGAAAAATTGGGGTTTGATATTGCCAAAATTAAAGCAGCAAATACTGATGTAGAAATAAATACAGAAAAGTACAGTGGCGAAAAAGCTTCAAAAATTGGTAGTATTTTAAAAATGGTAGCTGGTGGCGGGTTTGGCTATCTAATTTTTATGTTCATTATTATTTATGGCACATCGGTTATGCGAAGTGTTATTGAAGAAAAAACAAATCGGATTATTGAAGTCATTATTTCATCGGTTAAACCCTTTAAACTGATGTTGGGTAAAATCTTAGGCAACGCCTTGGCGGGTATTTTACAGTTTATTATTTGGATTGTATCAGCCAGCCTTTTAATGTTTGTTATTTCAAGTGCTTTAGGCGCCGATTTTACGGCACTTTCTAGCAACTCACCACAATTAACGCCCGAGATGACAGCCCAAATGCAAGAATCAGTTTCGGGTAATCTGACTTTAGTTTTACACGAACTTAAAGATTTTCCGTTTTTCACCTTATTTTTCTCTTTTATATTTTACTTTTTAGGTGGGTACTTAATTTATAGTTCCATTTATGCAGCTATTGGGGCTGCTGTTGACAGCGAAACAGACACACAACAATTTATGATGCCTGTTTTATTACCCTTAATGGTGGCTATTTATGTCGGTTTTTCTGTCATCGAAAATCCACATGGCCCTATTGCTGTGGGCTTTTCAATATTTCCGTTAACGTCGCCCATAGTTATGCTTATGCGGATACCCTTTGGCGTGCCGTGGTGGCAAATAGTGACCTCAATGGTATTGCTTTTAGTGACGTTTTTGGGTGTGGTATGGTTTGCCGCTAAAATTTACCGTGTAGGTATTTTAATGTATGGTAAAAAACCAAGCTATAAAGAAATGTATAAATGGTTGAGATATTAATAATTAATAAATAAAATCCTTCCTAGAGGGAAGGATTTAGGATGGGATGAACAAAATACTTATCATAGAAGATGAAGCCGCCATTAGGCGTGTGCTATCAAAAATTATTGTCGAAGAAAATAAAGCCTATGAAGTAAGCGAAGCAGAGGACGGTCTTGAAGGTATTGAACTCATAAAAAATAACGATTACGACCTTGTTTTATGCGACATTAAAATGCCTAAAATGGATGGGATTGAGGTTTTAGAAAAGACACAAAAAATAAAACCCGAAATTCCTTTTATAATGATTTCTGGTCACGGCGATTTAGATATGGCGGTGGCTACTATGCGTATGGGCGCTTTTGATTACATTTCTAAACCACCCGATTTAAACCGCTTGCTTACCGCTATTAGAAATGCTTTAGATAAAAAAGTTTTGGTGGTAGAAAACAAACGACTTAAAAAGAAAGTCAGTCAAAATTACACAATGATTGGCGAATCTGAAGCCATAAAAAATATCCAAGCTATTATTGATAAGGTCGCTCCTACAGATGCCCGTGTTTTAATAACGGGCGCTAACGGTACAGGCAAAGAATTGGTAGCCCATTGGTTACACGAAAAAAGCACCCGCTTTAAAGCACCTTTGGTTGAGGTTAATTGCGCGGCTATACCTTCTGAACTTATTGAAAGCGAATTATTTGGTCATATAAAAGGGTCGTTTACAGGCGCGCATAAAGACCGTGCTGGAAAATTTGAATCCGCTAATGGTGGGACAATCTTCTTAGACGAAATTGGCGATATGAGCTTATCGGCACAAGCCAAAGTATTACGGGCTTTACAAGAAAATAAAATAAGCAGGGTAGGAAGCGATAAAGATATTAAAGTGAATGTCCGCTTAATTGCCGCTACTAACAAAAATCTTAAAAAAGAAATTGCCGAAGGCCGTTTTAGAGAAGATTTGTACCATCGTGTAGGGGTTATTTTAATTGACGTGCCTTCGTTAAATACGCGTTTAGAAGATATTCCGTTGTTGGTGGCACACTTTTCTAAAAAAATTACAGAAGAGCAGGGGATAGCCCCTAAAACTTTTTCAGATAAAGCCATAGAGAAACTAAAAACCTATAATTGGACGGGTAATATCCGTGAATTGCGCAATGTGGTTGAACGCCTTATTATTTTGGGCGGTGCTGAAATATCTGTAGAAGATATAAAATTGTATGCCAGTAAATAGATAAACTCAAAAACCTAACCTATGAAAAAGTTTTTTTACCTTTTTGTTTTTGTGACGACTTCTGTCGTTTTTTCACAAACCGACAAACAAGATTCTACTCAGATTAAAAAGTTTTACAACACCTCTTTACTTAACGGAAAGAGTTACCAATGGCTGACCCATTTAACCCAAGATATTGGTGGGCGTTTATCAGGCTCTGCCAATGCGCAAAAAGCTGTTGAATGGGGTAAAAATGAACTTGAAAAATTGGGACTTAACAAAGTGTGGTTACAGCCTGTAATGGTGCCACATTGGGAGCGTGGCACTAAAGAAGAAGCTTATATTGTAACCAAAAAAGGCCGTATTACAGCGCCTATTTGTGCGCTTGGCGGCTCTGTAGCCACAAAAGGTAGAAATGGCTTAATGGCTGAGGTTATTGAAGTGCAAAGTGTAAAAGAAGTCGAAGCTTTGGGAGAGAAAGTCCGTGGTAAAATAGTGTTTTACAACCGTCCTATGCAAGCCGATTTAATCCGCACTTTTCGTGCTTATGGCGGGGCTGTCGGACAACGTTTTAACGGAGCTAGAGTAGCTGGAAAATATGGTGCTGTTGGAGCAATTGTACGCTCTATGAACTTACGCTTAGACGATTATCCACATACAGGCGTTATGAGTTATGGCGATACACCCGACGCGCAAAAAATACCTACGGCAGCTATAAGTACCTTGGCTTCAGAAAGATTACACAAAGAGTTACAAGTCAATCCGAATACACGTTTTTATTTTAAGCAATCGTGTAAAACTTTTCCCGATGCGCCTTCGTTTAATGTAATTGGAGAATTGACGGGCAGTACTTTTCCAGACGAATATATAGTTGTTGGCGGTCATTTAGATTCTTGGGATTTAGCCGAAGGCGCGCAAGATGACGGTGCCGGAATTGTACAATCTATGGAGGTTTTGCGATTGTTTAAAGAAACAGGCTACCGCCCCAAACGTAGTATAAGAGTTGTGCTTTTTATGAACGAAGAAAACGGCTCGAAAGGTGGAAAAAAATATGCCGAAATTGCCAAAGAAAAAAAGGAAAATCATATCGTAGCTTTAGAGTCTGATGCGGGTGGTTTTACACCCCGTGGTTTTGGCTTTAATTGTAACGATGCCAATTATGCACAAGTTTTAAAATGGAAACCTTTGTTTGCACCTTATTTAATTCACGTTTTTGCTAGAGGCGGTGGGGGTGCTGATGTAGGACATCTCAATACCAAAGGGAATGTCATATTTGGTTTACAACCCGATTCACAACGCTATTTCGATTTCCACCATACCGCTATAGATAAATTAGATGCCGTAAATAAACGCGAACTCGAACTGGGTGCTGCTACAATGGCTTCAATGTTGTATTTGTTTGATAAGTATGGGGTAAAGTAAATAGTTATCAGTATTCAGTTAACGGTGTTCAGTTGGAAGATGTATAAAAAATATCATATCTATACTAAATAGACCTGTTTCACTACCTTAAAAAATAAAATGAAAAAAATATACTTTATTCTGTTTTTCTTAACTATGAATTCTTACGGACAAAAAGAAATAAAATCGGAAGAATACAGTAATAAGGTTATTGAATATTTAAAAAAATCACACCCTGAATTACATTTTCTAGAACTCGAAAAAAACACAAATGGAGATTGCGTTTTACCTTACGTGGAAAAAAATGAATATGAAAACAATCCGCTAGAAGACTTGATAAAGGAATACTATGTTTTTAATAGTAATAAAATTATTAAGGCAGATTTAAATAACGATAAACATGAAGATGTATTGGTAAAATTAGAAAGAGGAGCATTTGAAAGTAGATCTTACGAATTTTCATATTTAATTGCAGTCAACAGTAATGGAAAATTAAAATTTATACAAAATAGTTTTGGAGGAAATGATGTGTCGGATATAACATCTATCGAAAAAGTTTCTAACAGAACAATCTATATCAGTTTTCAAAAATTTAATAACAAAACATTTATGCACGATAAAAAAATAATTAGATATAAAAGATATCAATTGATAGATAATAAAATAGTTGAAAAATAATTGATAACCATTGCCAATATCTGTTACCTTCTCCCCGCCACAGCCGCTCCCACTATCCCTGCATTATTTTGAGCTTGCGCTAAAACAAGAGGTGTTTTAGAGTCGATATATTTTTCGAATTTGTAAAATTTATTACTTATGCCACCGCCTAATATTATCAAATCGGGTGCACAAACAGTATGGGCGTAATTGAGAAAATAATTAAAGCGTTTAGTCCATTTTTTATAGCTTAAATCTTCATTTTTTCTAGCGGTATCTGAAGCATATTGTTCTATGAGCCGACCATCTTTATAAAGCATTTGCCCTAGTTCAAAATTGGGAAGCAGTTGTCCGTTAAAAAAAGCGCCAGAGCCTATACCCGTACCTACAGTAATGGTTAAGACCAATCCCTTTACATTTTTACCAGCACCATAATGCATTTCGGCTAATCCGGCGGCATCGGCGTCATTTATGACTGTAAAATTTAAGCCGGTAATATCTGCAAATAGTTTTTCGGCATTGACACCCATCCAATCTTTGTGTAGATTGCCGTGGGCTTGACACACACCATTTTTAATGATGGTGGGAAAGCCACACCCTACAGCACCTTTCCAATTAAAAAAAGCGACCAATTCTTTAACAGTATTGGCAATGTCATTAGGTGTAGCAGGTTTGGGTGTGGGAATACGATGCCTTTCTGAAATAAACTTACCTGTTTTTAAATTGACTATAGCCCCTTTAATGCCCGATCCACCAATATCTATACCTAAAACTTCCATAAAAATTATATAATTTTAACGTTTCAAATTAACGGAAATAAAATAATATATCTAAAATTTTCATCTAATTTTATCAGAAATATAAATAAAAGTGGCATAATAGATGTTGCTAATCTTCATTTTAAAAGTATCATTTTAAATGATTAACTTTGCAACGCTAAAAAAATCCTTTCTATGAATAAAGAAACTACTTCTACAAGTACATCACATTTATCGTTTGCACAATTCAAAAATGAAGTATTGCAAGATTATAAATTAGCTGTGATGAGCAGAGAATGTAGTTTGTTAGGACGTAGAGAAGTCTTAACAGGTAAGGCCAAGTTTGGTATTTTTGGAGATGGTAAAGAAGTGCCGCAATTGGCACTGGCAAAAGCTTTTAAAAAGGGTGATTTTAGATCGGGTTATTACCGAGACCAAACTTTTATGATGGCTATTGGTGCCTTGAATCCACAACAGTTTTTTGCAGGTTTATACGCCCATTCAAATATAGAAGCCGACCCTATGTCGGGAGGCAGACAGATGGGGGGGCATTTTGCAACGCATAGTTTAGATAAAGAAGGGAATTTTAAAAATTTAGCCGAACAGTACAATTCCACTGCCGATATATCGCCAACAGCGGGACAAATGCCAAGGATGTTGGGTATTGCGCAGGCTTCAAAATTATACAGACGTGTGCCCAATTTAAAAGCGCCTAAATTTTCTAATAATGGTAACGAAATATCTTGGGGAACAATAGGGAATGCCAGTACTTCTGAAGGCGTATTTTTTGAAACTATTAATGCCGCGGGTGTTTTACAAGTGCCTATGGTTATTAGTGTTTGGGATGATGGTTACGGTATTTCTGTACCCGCAAAATACCAAACAACAAAAGAAAGTATTTCCAAAATTTTAAAGGGTTTTCAACGTGATGACGACAATAAAGGTTATGAAATTTTTGTCGTTAACGGATGGGATTATCCGCAACTGATTTCTGTTTATACCAAAGCGGCAAAAATAGCTAGAGAAGAGCACGTGCCAGTTTTAATTCACGTTAAAGAATTGACGCAACCACAAGGACATTCAACCTCGGGTTCTCACGAACGTTACAAAACGGCAGAGCGTTTGCAATGGGAAAAAGAAAACGATTGCAACCTTAAAATGCGCGCATGGATTTTAGATTTCGAACTCAAAGATGAGTACGGTAACCTGCTCAGGTTTGTCGATTCTGAAGACACATTAATTGCCATAGAAAAAGCAGCCAAAGCCGAAGTTAGTCAAGCTAAAAGAACGGCTTGGTCTGCACTGGTAAATCCGATTAAAGAAAAAAGAGATTTTATTGTGCAATTAATTGGTATAGTTTCAGATAAAAGTAAAAACAGTGTTTTTATCACCAAGTTAAAGAACGAACTCTCAGAGATACAGTTTCCCGAAAAGAAGGATATTTTATCTTATGCCAGAAAAACACTCGTCTTTTTAAGAGATGAGCAATTTGCAGAAAAAGAGCAGCTTAAAAATTGGGTCAAAAATTATAAAGCCTCAGAACAAAAAAGATACAGTTCGCATTTGTACAGCCAAACGGATCAAAAAGCGACCAACATAAAAGAAGTAAAACCTATTTACAGCGAAAGTGCCGAGTTGGTTGACGGGCGGATTATTATAAAAGACAATTTTGACGTCCTGTTTTCACGCAATAAAAAGTTGTTCACTTTTGGAGAAGATTCGGGTAATATTGGTGATGTCAATCAAGGTTTGGTTGGTCTGCAAGAAAAATACGGTAAGTTAAGAGTTACCGACACTGGCATAAGAGAAGCGACAATAATTGGTCAAGGTATAGGTTTGGCATTAAGAGGATTACGCCCTATAGCCGAAATCCAATATTTAGATTATTTACTGTATGCTTTACAACTATTAAGTGATGATTTAGCCACTTTACATTACAGAACAGTTGGTAAACAAAAAGCACCTTTAATTATAAGAACGCGCGGTCATAGACTGGAAGGTATTTGGCATTCAGGCTCACATATGGGCGCTATTATTCATTTGTTGCGGGGGATAAATATTTTAGTGCCCCGAAATATGCTAAAAGCCGCCGGCTTTTACAATACTTTGTTAGAAAGTGATGAGCCGGCTTTGGTTGTAGAAAACTTAAATGGTTACCGTTTAAAAGAAAAATTACCTGACAACTTTGGCGATTTTAGAACGCCCATTGGAGTAGTAGAAACTGTAAAAAAAGGTAGGGATGTAACAATTGTTTCGTATGGTTCTACCTTAAAAATTGTAGAAGAGGTTGTAAAAGATTTAAATCAGGTAGGTATAGATGTTGAGATTATTGACGTGCAAAGTTTATTGCCTTTTGATATAAATCACGATGTGGTAAAAAGTGTGATGAAAACAAACCGCCTCATTATAATTGATGAAGATGTGCCAGGTGGCGCATCGGCTTATTTGTTGCAAGAAATTTTAGAAAAACAAAATGCGTATCAGTATTTAGATAGTAAACCTGTTACATTAACCGCACAAGCACATAGAGCAGCCTATGGTACAGATGGCGATTATTTTTCTAAGCCCAGTGCCGAAGATATTTTTGAGTGTATTTACAATGTTATGCACGAAGCCAATCCGTCAAAATATAAAGCTCTTTATTAAGTTTTAAGAAACAATACAATAATTTAAAAGCACCCATTTGGGTGCTTTTTTTGTAAAATAAAGAGCAAAAGTTACAAAAAAAATATTTAAAACAGATTGACAATTATCATAAATTATCTAGATAAAAGGCTATAATTTTGAGAATCTTTAAATTAAGACTTGTAATTCACATATAAATATAGTAAAATGGCAAAAGTTAAAGGAGCGATAGTTGTTGATACAGAGGTGTGTAAAGGCTGCGAAGTCTGCATGCCAGTTTGTCAAGAAGTAGTCATAAAAATGTCTAAAGAAGTAAACCGTAAAGGCTATCATTACGCCTATATGGAAAATCCTGAAGCATGTACCGGATGCACAAATTGTGCAATAGTTTGTCCCGATAGGGCCATATCTGTTTATCGCGTCAAAGTTTCAGCTTAATTATTTAAAACGGATAAGATGTCAGAATTAAAATTAATGAAAGGAAATGAAGCTTTAGCCGAAGCGGTTATACGTGCCGGAGCCGATGCTTATTTTGGATATCCTATAACGCCTCAAACAGAGATTATAGAATATTTAATGAATGAACAACCTGAAAAAAGAACGGGTATGATTGTTTTACAAGCCGAAAGCGAATTGGCAGCCATAAATATGGTTTATGGTGCTGCTAGTACAGGTAAAAAAGTCATAACGTCCTCCTCCAGTCCGGGGATATCTTTAAAACTTGAAGGAATTTCTTATTTGGCAGGTGCCGAATTACCTGCTGTAATTGTAAATGTTGTGCGTGGCGGACCTGGTTTGGGAACTATTCAGCCTTCACAAGCCGATTATTATCAATCTGTAAAAGGTGGTGGTCATGGCGATTATAAATTATACGTATTGGCACCGTCATCAGTTCAGGAAATGTCAGATTTTGTAGAAGATGCTTTTGAAATGGCATTTAAATACCGTGCACCGATACTGATTTTATCGGACGGACTTATTGGTCAGATGATGGAAAAAGTCGAATTACGTCCGCAAAGAGAAAGATTAAGTGATGAGGAAGTTATAAAACGTCACGGCAGTTGGGCCACAACAGGTATGAAAGGACGTGAACGTAATATCATAACCTCACTCGATTTACAATCAGAAAAGATGGAAATTCGAGTGCGTCGATTGCAAGAAAAATACGCACAAATGGAAAGAGAAGATATGCGTTACGAAACACTTTATTGTGACGATGCAGAATATCTTATTGTAGCTTATGGTTCAAGTGCCCGTATCAGCCAAAAAGCAGTTCAAATGGCAAGAGCCAAAGGTCTTAAAGTAGGGTTGTTAAGACCCATAACTCTATTCCCTTATCCTAAAAAACCTTTATTCGATTTAGCAGATCAAGTAAAAGGCATTTTAAGTGTAGAATTAAACGCTGGTCAAATGGTTGACGACGTAAGACTTTCTGTAGAACACAAAGTTCCCGTAGAACATTTTGGTAGAACTGGTGGTATTATTCATACCCCAGAAGAAATATTAGAAGCTTTAGAACAAAAAATTATAAATAATGGAAGTATTAGACATAATAAAACCAGAGAACCAAGTCTTTTGTAAGACAAAATTAATGACAAGTTGCAACTTGTCTTATTGTCCTGGTTGTGGTCATGGCACCGCTCATAATTTAACCATGGAAGTTATTGAAGAAATGGGAATTGTAGAAGACACTATTGGTGTAGCACCTGTAGGTTGCTCTGTTTTAGCCTATGATTTTATGAATATAGATATGACTCAAGCCGCCCACGGACGTGCGCCTGCTGTGGCTACAGCCATTGCGAGAACATGGCCTAATAAATATGTATTTACCTATCAAGGTGATGGCGATTTAGCCGCTATTGGTACAGCCGAAACAATTCACGCTTGTAATCGTGGCGAGAATATTGTCATTATTTTTGTAAATAATGGTATTTATGGTATGACAGGTGGCCAGATGGCACCGACTACTTTAGAGGGGATGAAATCATCTACATCGCCTTACGGCAGAGATATCAAAACGATGGGATCTCCTTTAAAAATGACAGAATTAATCGCTAATTTACCAGGTGTTTATTATGTGTCGCGTCAGGCGGTTTATACACATAAGCACGTAAGAAAAGCTAAAAAAGCCATCCGTAAAGCTTTTGAAAATATCAAAAATAAAAAAGGATTGTCTTTTGTAGAAATAGTTTCGAATTGTAATTCGGGTTGGAAAATGACACCAATTGAATCTAACATTTGGTTAGAAGAAAATATGTTGCCTTATTTCCCTCTAGGGGATATTAAAGTAGATGGTAAATTAAAATAGAGAAATTATGACAGAAGAAATTATAATTGCAGGTTTTGGCGGACAAGGTGTTTTGTCTATGGGTAAAATATTGGCTTATAGTGGTATTATGCAAGATAAAGAAGTGAGTTGGATGCCTTCTTACGGTCCCGAAATGCGTGGCGGTACGGCTAATGTTACCGTTATTTTAAGCGATGAAAAAATTAGTTCACCCTATTTAAAAGTATTTGATACAGCTATTATTTTGAATCAGCAATCTATGGATAAGTTTCAAGATAGTGTCAAACCGGGCGGTGTGTTGCTGTACGACCCCAATGGTGTAACGGTACATCCTACGCGGTCAGATATTGTTATTTATCAAATAGAAGGTAATAAATTAGCCTCAGAGATGGGGAATACTAAAATATCGAATATGATAATTTTAGGCGCTTTCTTAAAAATAAAACCTATTGTAAAATTAGAAAATGTTATTGAAGGTCTTAGAAAATCATTGCCTGAACGCTATCACCATTTAATTCCACTAAACAAAGAAGCTATTACTTTGGGAATGGAAAAGTTGAGGATTTATAACGTAGCAGAACACAGCTTGGTTTAGAAAGTTTTAAGGCTTATATTTAAATTGATACGATGACTCAAGTCATCGTATCAATACAAGATATATTCAGGGTTTCACTTAAAGTGAAGCCCTGATTTGTTTTAGGGAAGTAAAGTTTTAAAAGAAACCCCGTTTCATAACCTTAATAACTGAAGCGATATCTGTGGTTAAAATAAAACGAATTTTGGTGTTATAGTTTGGTAATGCTGGTTCCCATCCGTTATTAGAGTAGAAAGGAAAATAGATTTCAAAAAGTTCGTGAGCAATATTTAAACGCAAACCGCTATCGTAAACAAAATGTACTTTTTCGCCTTTGTTTTTTACCAATCCAAAATCTGAATAAACTTCGGCATAACGCCAAATACTTATACTTTGATTGGTTGTTAATATAAACTGATTGGCAAAGCTGTGTGATAACCTCGATTTAAATCCCCCTTCGTTTACAATTAATTGCTGACTTAAAAATCCCGACGTTTCAGAACGTCCTAAGTAGTTGTAATCAAACAGATAATCTGTGGGTTTGTCTAAGGCAAAACTAAAGAAATTACCTGAAGTTTTATTGTGGATAAAAGTCCCCGCAAAAAGTCTGAAATCTATCTGCCTGTCTTTATCGGTGAGTTTGCGCCATCTAAAATCGAAAGAAATTTTACTGAATTTTTTATCGAGTTGTAAATCAAAATAATAGCGTAAATCTCTTATAATTTCAGGTTTACTAAAACCGTATCTTAAATTTAAGACATCGTATTTATTTACAGAAGCGGGTGTAGCTATATAGGGATTCTTTTCGCGGTTAACCGATACAAACCGCATCATAAGTCCTTTGCCACCTGCATCGCGTAAGCTTTTGCGCTTAAATGTTAAACTTATAAAAGGTGTTAGTTTATTAAAAAGCAAATTAGGAGCATAGTGAAAACTACTGCCCGATAAGCCGGCAGCTATTTGATAAATATCTGAATCTTCGGGTAATATTTTGTATTGAAAAGAAAAAGAACCCGTCATAGTTTTACTTTTAAAGCCGTAAGTAGGCGTTATTTTATATAAAAAGTTTTTCTTTAAAAAAGTTTCATTATAAATGCGGGGGCCTAATAATAAGCCGTCATAAAAATTGTAATTGCCATAAATATTGTAAAAAACCTGATTGTAAAAAGGGTCTTCAACATCTTTAAGCAATCGGAACTGAATAGGCTTGTTAAATAAAAAAGTCTTTTTTGTGCTTTTCCAGTTGTTACGCATATTAAATTCGGGGTATAAATACTCGTAATTTAAAACGACCTTGTCAATGTTCTTACTCGGAATTTTAACAGTTTTAACACTATCAATTCCTTCAAACCATTTTTTAAAGGTTATGTGTTTATTCTTGATGCCATACAAAAGAACAGGCGTTGTTATATTGCGTTTGTTTTTAATACTAACCTCAAGAGAGTCCCCTTTTTTTAGGACCTTTTTTATAGTATAATCAATCTTTTTACTGGTTTTAACATAGTCGCTAAAAAACCAATTTATGGATTTGTTTGTGTTAGATTTGAGGAGTTTTTCAAAATCTTTACTTGCTACTTTTTTGAGTTTGTATTTTTTATAAAATGTTTTTAAAGTCTTTTTAAGGATAGCATCGCCCAAATAAGCATCTAAATAGCTCAAGCCCATACCGGCTTTGTATTTATTAACTATTTTGCGATTAAAATTTGAAAGAGAATCGGCGCGTGTACTCAAAGCTTGATCCAAATTTTTACGCGCCGCAAATTGATACACAAAAGGATATTTGCCATTAAAACTGAGTTTAGCAATGTTAAAATTTCTAAGTCCCCACATTTTTGATAAGTTGCCGATAGCTCTAACATCTTTGTAGTAAGTGTTGACGTATTGCATCATTAAATAGGTCTGAATACCATCGGGTAACCAAGCGTCGTCTCTTAAATTAAAGAGCAAACTGCGGTCTATAAATTTTTCGGATAAAGCTTTAAAAACCTTTATATCCCATTCAAAAGTATCGTTAAACGGATGAAAGGATTTGGGTAGCTGGTTAAATCCGTAAACGGGATTTTTATTATAAGCGGCTTGTGTAAGCACTATTTTAGGATAGGGATATGTCCCGAGATTATCTTCAATAAAGCTTATGGCGCGGTTAAGTATCTGCGCTTTTAATTTTTTATTGAGATTGACACTTTGTATATCGGTATAAACATCGACATTTTGAGTTGTAAATTCCTCAAAATTTTTATCGATACGTAAATAAATTTCGGCGTCATAGGTGGTATTACATTGCATTTGATAGTGCAATTTCTTGTCCTTTAGTGTTGTACTTGTAACGAGTAGGTTAGAGGTGAGTGTAAATCTAGAAGGGGCAGTAAATGACACTTCGTAGGTATAAGGTTGGCTGTACAAATCGTCTAGATTTATATTTTCCATTGTTTGCCAATGACCATTTTCGTACACTGCTGGAATGAGATACCAGTATTTGAGGTAGTAATTATAAGGACTGCCCCCATATCCTGTAAAGGCAATGTCGGGTAATTTTACTTTATATGTAGCAATAATTTTTGCTTCTTTGCCGGGCAGTAAAGGCTCTTTTAGAGGTATTTTTAAGATGTCGCTTTCATCTGTAACATCTACTTTTATGGGATTGTAATTTTCTTGGACACTTATTATTTTGGTGTAACCTCTTCGTGCAATTTTAGCAAAGTGAAGTTTATGGTCGTAATCGTCTAGCAGGCGTTTTGATAAAGTTGTTTTTCTGTTTCTAAAACTGTTGGGCCAATTGTGTAAGTAAATGGTTTTTAAAGTGTCTTTAGACGTGTTTAGATAGTTTATTTCTTGCTGAATATTAACGGTATTGGTTTTAGTGTCTAAAGTAGCATCTATTTTAATAGTGTTTTCTTGAGCGACTGTTTGTAACCCTAAAAAACACAATGCAGAAAAGAAAATTAGGGTGTATTTTTTCAAGGTAGTTTTATAAATTTTAAAGGTTTGACAGCTCTAGTAGAAGCAATTTTTAAATAATAAACACCAGGTTTTAAATTGGTAATATTGTACTTTAACGTATTTGTAGTCGTAATTATTTTACGCAGTACAATTTGACCTAAACTATTGTATATTGTTAATGGTTCTCCTTTAAGGTTGGTATTAATATTTAATTCGAGCCAGTTATTAAGCAAATTTCCGTTTTTAAAAAAGACAGATTGTACCAGTTTTTGTTCTTTAACAGCCAATGTGTTTTGAGGTGTTTCTAATTGCATAACTACAGGTAAATGGTCACTCATTTTATATAAATTATCTCTTATAGTTTGCGAGTAAGTACCTGTACAACTGGTATCGTTAATGCGTTTGTTAAAACAATTACCGTTATTGCCATACGCTTTGTAGCTACCTGTAACATAGTGTAAATCTGTACTTGTTTGTAGGTTTTTAGACATCAAAATAAAATCGAATCGGTCGTCTAAGCCACCACCTGCACCGCAGCAATACGAGCTAATTTGGTAAAAATTTTGACCAGTATGCGTTGACTGTGTATGAATATCGGTAAAACTACTTTTATTATGCCAACTGCCTGAGCGGTTAATAGGATCAACCATTACAATTGCATTTGTATTATCTAGCAATTCTTGGTAGGCTAATTCGCTACTTGTATAAAGGTTAAAGTCGCCGCCAATAATTACAAAGTGATTACTCGGGATACGACCAAGCGAACTTGTAAAATCTTGAGCCATTTCGGCTCTTTGATTTTCATAACCTTGGCTTGATTTTAAATGCGCTACATAGACTTCTAAAAAAATAGGATTTGTAGCCACATCTACCGTTTTAAGTTTAAAAGTATAATGGTTAATGTCTCTTACAACGGTAATAACTTCTGTCTGATTGGTGAGCTCTAATTTATGAGAATTATAAAACACCAATTGCTGAATACCTTGATAAGTACTTGATTGATTTCCTACAAAAGCCGCTCTAGCATAACGATTGTCTGTTGTAGTCAATGATGTGTTGAGAATTAAATCGGCACCCGTTTCATTTTCTAACTCGCAAACCATAAAAATATCAGGCTGAATGTCATCTATAATATTTTTTAAATAATTCTCACGCGGATTTGGAAGCTGTTCAGGAAAATCCAACAAATTATAAGACATTACTTTTAGCTGTGTTTGAGAAAATAATGCCAGTGAGAAAAGCAAACTAAAAAAAAGGGGGACTTTTTTCATTTTTAAACTCTTAAAAATTAGGTTTAAGATTGTATTTAGAATAGAACTTTTTAATCTCTGCAACAGCTTCGTCTGCTGTATCAACAACGCTAAATAAATCTAAATTCTCTGGACTTATGGTATGATATTCTTCGAGTAAAGTTGTTTCCATCCATTTAATTAGACCACTCCAAAACGATTTTCCGACTAAGACTATTGGGAAACGCCCAATTTTTTTTGTTTGAATAAGTGTTATGGCTTCAAAACATTCATCTAGTGTGCCAAATCCGCCTGGCATCACTATAAAGCCCTGCGAATATTTTACAAACATGACTTTCCTGACAAAGAAATAATCGAATTCTACATTCTTATCTTTATCGATATAAGGGTTAAAATGTTGCTCAAAAGGGAGTTCAATATTCAAACCAACAGAAACACCTTTGCCACGATGTGCTCCTTTATTGCCTGCTTCCATAATACCAGGACCACCACCAGTTACAACGCCAAATCCATTTTGAGAAAGCTTATAAGCAATTTCTTCGGCAAGGAGATAATTTGTGTCTGTAGATTTATTTCTAGCCGAGCCAAAAATACTTACACAAGGCCCAATACGACTGAGCTGTTCGTACCCATTGACAAACTCTGCCATTATTTTAAAAATAGCCCAAGAGTCGTTAGATTTTATATCATTCCAAGATTTCTGTTTAAATTTATCTAGTATTCTTTTATCTTCATCTGGTGTCATAATTCTTCTTTTTTAAGATTAAAAGTGCCTTTTTTTGAGTTAAAAAAAGGCTTGCTAAATTAACTCTTTTTTAAGGAATTTAGCAGTATAGCCAATGTTAATTTTAACCAAACCTTCTGGACTCCCTTCAAACAAAATTTTACCTCCTTTTTTACCACCTTCTAAGCCAATATCAATAATATAATCAGCTAGTTTTACAACATCTAAATTGTGCTCTATTATTAAGACGGTGTTACCCTTATTAACTAACTTATTTAAAACTTTCATCAACACATTTATGTCTTCAAAATGAAGGCCAGTTGTGGGCTCATCTAAAATATAAAAAGTATTACCTGTATCTCTTTTAGAGAGTTCTGCCGCTAATTTTATACGTTGTGCTTCGCCGCCCGATAATGTTGTAGAGGGTTGTCCTAGAGTAATATAACCTAAGCCAACATCTTGAATGGTTTTTAATTTTTTATAAATTTTAGGAATGGCTTCAAAAAAGGCAACACTTTCGTTGATTGTCATTTGTAAAACATCGGCAATAGATTTGCCTTTGTACCTTATTTCTAAAGTTTCTCTGTTAAATCTTTTACCTTGACAGGTTTCACATTCTACATGTACATCGGGTAAAAAATTCATTTCAATGACACGTACACCACCACCTTGACAAGTTTCGCAACGCCCTCCTTTGACGTTGAATGAAAAACGACCCGCTTTATAACCACGAATGGACGCTTCGGGTGTTTTGGTAAAAAGGGCACGAATTTCACTAAAAACACCTGTGTAAGTTGCCGGATTTGAACGCGGTGTACGGCCAATAGCCGACTGGTCTATATCTATAACTTTATCAATATGTTCAAGACCTTCTATGCTTTTATAAGGCATCGGTTTTTTAACCGATTTATATATATGCTGATTTAAAATAGGATATAAAGTTTCGTTTATAAGTGTCGATTTGCCACTACCAGAAACACCCGTTACACAAATCATTTTTCCGAGTGGAAAAGTTGCTGTCACATTTTTTAAATTATTGCCTTTAGCCCCTTTTAGGATGATAGATTTACCAGATCCTTTGCGTCTATTTTTAGGAATTTCTATAACTTTTTTACCACTTAAATAATCGCTTGTTAAAGAATTGTGCTTTAGTAATTCTTTGGGTGTACCACAGCTTATAATCTCGCCACCGCGTCTGCCAGCTTTTGGACCAATATCTAAAACGTAATCGGCACTTAAAATCATAGCTGCATCGTGTTCTACTACAATAACCGAATTCCCTAAATCGCGTAATTTTGTAAGCGATTTGATGAGTTTTTCGTTATCGCGTTGATGTAAGCCAATACTCGGTTCGTCTAAAATATACAAAACACCTACCAATTGCGAGCCGATTTGTGTAGCTAAACGTATGCGTTGCGCTTCGCCACCCGAAAGTGATTTAGCACTGCGATTGATAGATAAATATGATAAACCAACATCTAATAAAAACGAAATACGTGTTTTAATTTCTTTTATGACTTCATCGGCAATTAAATGTTGTGTAGCAGAAAGTTTATTGTCTAATTTGTCAAACCAAGTTTTGAGTTCTTGTAAATCAAGTTTGACTAAATCTGAAATAGATTTATTGGCTACTTTAAAATGAAGTGATTCTTTTTTGAGTCTGTTACCGTGACAATCTGGACAAACAATATCATCCATAAATCCTTTAGTCCAACGCTTAATAGAAGTAGATTCGCTGTTGTGATATTGCTGTTCTATAAAGTTAACAATACCTTCAAAATCTATACTATAAGTACGTGTAATACCCAATACTTTAGAAACAATATCAAATTTTTCATTACCGCCATTTAAAATGATGTCAAGTGCTTTTTTAGGAATTTTATTTATAGGAGTTGTAAAAGTGAAATTGTAGCGTTCTGCAATCAATAAAAGTTGTTTAAAAATCCAAGAAGCTTTTTGTTCACCTATTGGTTTAATACCGCCATGTTTTATTGTGAGTGTATTATCTGGAATAACTTTTTTAAGATTTACTTTAGGCAGAACACCTAAGCCATTACAAGTAGCACAAGCGCCTTTTGGCGAGTTGAATGAAAAAGAATTAGGCTCTGGTTTGGCGTAAGAAATGCCAGAATCTTGACACATTAAATTCCGACTAAAATAACGCGGATTTGTTGTACCATGTTTTAAAATTAAGACAGTATCTTCACCGTGATACATAGCCGTTTGTAGCGATTGGTCAAAACGTTTTTCGCTTTTTACATCAATTAAAATTTGGTCTATAACAATTTCAATATCGTGGGTTTTGTAGCGGTCTAATCGCAATCCTTTTGTGAGTTCTGTAATCTCGCCATCAATACGAACATAAATAAATCCTTGTTTGGCAAGGCGTTCAAAAAGTTCGCGATAATGTCCTTTTCTAGATTTAATAATAGGTGCAAGTATCTGAACTTTTTCGCCTTTAAAATCCTCTAAAATAATCTCTTTTATTTGCTCATCAGAATAGCGTACCATTTTTTTATCAGTCATATAAGAATAAGCATCTCCAGCTTTAGCGAATAATAGACGCAAAAAATCGTATATTTCTGTAATAGTGCCAACTGTAGAACGCGGACTTTTACTCGTCGTTTTTTGTTCGATGGCAATAACAGGCGAAAGGCCGTTAATTTTATCTACCTCAGGACGTTCTAATCCGCCTAAAAACTGACGTGCATAAGCCGAAAAAGTCTCAATATAACGGCGTTGACCTTCGGCATAAATGGTGTCAAAGGCTAAAGAAGATTTACCACTACCACTTAATCCGGTAATAACAACCAGTTTTTCTCTAGGGATGGTGACGTCAATATTTTTGAGGTTATGAACGCGTGCCCCTAATATTTCTATGTTTTCTAACGGATTTGACATTAAATTTGCAAAAACGCCAAAGATAACTAATTAGCTTTAAAATTTAGGGCAGATGTAGGTTGTAATTTTAAAAAATACTAAATTGCAAGAAAATAATTAATACCATTATATGATTCATAAAGCACGACATTTTTTTGAAAAAAGAGGTTTTGCCGTTTCATCTAGACTAGCCGATAGGTTGGGTATAAGTGTAAAAAACGTACGTTTATTTTTTATTTACATATCGTTTATAACCTTGGGTTTTTGGTTTGGCGTGTATTTAACATTGGCTTTTTTATTGCGTTTAAAAGATATGATTTACACTAAAAGAAGCTCCGTTTTTGACTTATGACAATAATTTCAAAACTTAAAAAACCACTGATTTTTTTACTCATTGTACTCACAATTGGCGTAGTTGGTTTTAAATTTATTTCAAATGTATCGTTTATAGACGCATTATATATGACGGTTATAACAGTTTCTACTGTAGGATTTAGAGAAATACATCCGTTTAACGAAACAGAAAAACTCTTTACAATATTTTTAATATTAACAAGTTTAGGTGTTTTAGGATATGTTATATCGGTAGTCTCAGAATACATTGCAAATAATAAATTAGTAGAAGATTTAAAGCTTAAAAAAGTGGAAAAACAAATTAAAAAACTAGTAAATCACACCATTATTTGTGGTTATGGTCGTAATGGTAAACAAGCTGTTTCAAAATTAAAGAGTTACAAAAAATCTTGTGTTGTTATAGAAAGTAATGAAGACGTTTTGTTAGAATTAAAAGAAGCAAATATACCTTATATACATGGCGATGCTACCAATGATCAAATGCTTATTAAAGCGGGTATTGAAAAGGCAAATAGCCTCATTACAGTTTTATCTAATGATGCCGATAATTTATTTGTGGCGATAAGCGCACGTCAATTAAAAAAAGATTTGGTAATTATTAGTCGGGCTTCTGATGATTCAAGCAGTAAAAAACTTAAAATAGCTGGCGCTGATAAAGTTATTATTCCCAATAAATTAGGCGGTGAGCATATGGCCTCTTTAGTTGTAACACCAGATTTGGTGGAATTTATTGACAATCTTTCTATTGAAGGTCATAGTACAACAAATATTGAAGAAATTATGGTAGAACAATTACCATCAGAATATCTCAATAGCTCTATTGGCGAATTAGATATACGTAAAAAAACAGGCTGTACAGTTATAGGTTTTAAAACAGCCGATGGCGAATTTGTAATAAATCCAGACGCTAATACCAAATTACAACCTAAATCAAAATTAATAGTTTTAGGGCAGCCCAATCAGATATTAAAATTCAGACAAACATTTTAATGGAAAGCATTCTTATAACAGGCAGTAATGGTTTATTAGGGCAAACTTTAGTCAATAGGCTTTTAAATTCAGCGTATAAAATTATTGCCTTATCTCGAGGCGATAATAGAAATGTAAATACTACAGGTTACACCTATTATAATATAGATTTAATACAATCAGAAAAACTAACTCAGATTATAAATAAAGAAAAACCAAATTATATAATTAATACTGCGGCCATAACTAATGTAGATTATTGCGAATCTCATCAAGGTGAATGTGATGCCGTAAATGTTGATTTAGTAAATACATTGATAAAAGCTTCAGAAAAAATAAAGGCACATCTTATACATATATCAACCGATTTTGTTTTTGATGGTAAAACGGGCTATTATAAAGAAGACAACGCGACAAATCCGCTAAATTATTACGGATTGAGCAAGTTAAAATCAGAACAACTTTTTGAAAACACATCAATATCTTATACTATTTTAAGGACAATTTTGGTTTTTGGGATACTACCAAATCTAAATCAAGCCAATATTTTGTTGTGGTTATTAGATAAAATGAAAAATAAGATTCCTTTAACTATGGTCGATGATCAGCTGCGTATGCCAACCTATGTAGAAGATTTAGCGTCAGCTTGTCTTTCTTCAATTAAATTAAAAAAACAAGGACTCTATCATATAAGTAGTGCGGATATGATGAATATGTACCAATTAGCATTTGAAGTAGCAGAAGTTTTTAACTTTGATACCAGTATAATCACAGCTATACCAACAGAAAAACTACATCAGCCAGCGAAAAGACCAAAAACAACAGGTTTTAATATCCAAAAGGCTGAAAAAGAACTTCTTTTTAGACCTAAAGATTTCAAATCTGCTCTTTTGGAATTAAAATTTAAAGACTAATCTATTTTGTTAATAACTTTGGAAAGGACTTATTGTTTTAGAAAGCATAAAATAATTATCTTTGTAGCCCTTTTAAATAAAAGGATTTGGTTACATATAGTGCTCTAAAAAGTTACTCAAAAAAAATAATTATTTTTTTTAAAGAAAGTCATTGTCAGTAAAAAAAAGAGTTTTATATTTGCACCCGCTTAGCCAGGGAAGGGAATTTGAAGGAGATAGG
>JASFYX010000007.1:0-90790 GCA_045046885.1 Flavobacteriaceae bacterium | reverse complement strand
CCGGGATACATAATGCGAATACCATCAGCTTCAAATTTTTGAGCTAAATACATGGCATTTTCGCTGTGTTTTTTCATACGGATGTGCAAAGTGCGCATATTTTTTAGAACGCTGGCAGAACGCAGACTGTCCATTACAGGGCCTAAAAGCATACTAGCGCCGTCGTTTACATTGCGCAAGCTATTAATGAATTCTTTTGTGCCGCAAATGGCGCCTGCAACAGTATCGCTTGTACCGTTAATGAATTTTGTTAGACTGTGAATAACAACATCAGCGCCAAGCTTAATAGGAGAGATGCTCAAAGGAGAAAATGTATTATCAACAACTAAGGTCAAGTTATATTTTTTAGCAATTTTAGAAAGAGCAGGTATATCAGCCACCTCTAAAAGTGGATTGCTAACCGACTCACAATACAAAACTTTTGTATTTTTTGTGATAGCGGCTTCAACTTTTTTGAGATTTGTAATATCTACAAAAGAAGTCGTAACATTAAATTTTGGTAAAAAATTCTTCAAAAAAGCATAAGAACCCCCATAAATGGTGCGAGAGGAAATTATATGATCTCCGGCATTGCATAATTGCATTAGGGTAGGTGTGATGGCGCCCATACCCGAAGCGGCAACGTTTGCTGTTTCTGTACCTTCTAAAGCAGCTAAAGCTTCGCCTAAGTATAAATTGCTGGGACTAGAATGACGCGAGTACAAATAGCAACCTTCTGTATTGCCTTCGAAAGTGTCCATCATAGATTTGGCAGCCATAAAGGTATAGGTAGAAGAATCGGATATTGAAGGATTAACGCCTCCAAATTCGCCAAAATATTGTAAATCTTGAATGTTGTTAGCAGGTTTGAATTCCATTTTAATTAAGTTTAAAAATATGTGTAAAATAACAAATAAGTTTAAAATAAAACTAGATAAATTATTAAATACCGTAAAAAAAACTATAAAAACTAATATAACAGTAAATATTACAAAATAATTGTGTATTATTGTCATATCAAAGAAATAATTACAACATGGCTCTTGATAGCATCGATAAAAATTTATTGTATTTCTTACAGCAGGACAGTAAAACGGCGACAAAAATTATTGCTGTAAAATTAGGGTTATCGGTTACAGCCGTTTACGAGCGGATTAAAAAGCTTGAGAAAAATGGTTTTATCGAAAAATATGTAGCCGTTCTAGATAAAGAAAAGATTGATAGAAATTTTGTTGTTTTTTGTCAGATTAAATTGATAAGACATTCGCATGAATTTATAATGAAATTTGAAAGAGATGTTAAGAGTTTAAATGAAGTTTTAGAATGTTATAACGTAAGTGGCGAATACGATTATATTTTAAAAGTAATTGTTAAAAATATGAAAGCTTATCGCAATTTTATAAACGACAAATTAACAACCTTAGATTATATAGGCAGTACGCACAGTACTTTTATTATTTCAGAAGTAAAGCAAGAAAACATAGTCAGTTTAACCCCCTGAATTATACCCCCCTGACTGCAAAAAGGCTCAAATGAATTTATTTGAGCCTTTTTATTTTTACAATTTTAAATTTAATCTTTTAATTTCTTTTTAAACTTGTCAAACTTAGTGTCAACTTTTTTCTTAGGCCAACTGTTGTTTTTAAGATTAACATCGGCGGTAAGCAAGTTTGGATCTAATTGAATTGATTTTATAGCCTTGTCGGAAGTAATTAATTTACTGACTTCTTTATCGTTAAAACGCCAAATTTGAGCGGGGTAGTATTTGTTTTCTACGCTACCGTCTTCATAAGTAATTTGCGCTACAATAGGCATAACTAAACCGCCGGGTTTTTCGAAAGTAACTTTGTAAAAATACTTGGTATCTTTTAAAGCTTTTCGTTCTTCTGCGGTAAAGTTTTTAGTTAAGTAGTTGTCTAACATTTTAAAATCCTTTTTAGGATTTTTAACATTATCCATTTCAGGTTTATAACCTTTAGAATCTTTATCTACTAAGAAAACATAATCATCTAAACTTATACCATAACGTTTTGCAACCATTTTTGCGCGTTTTGTAGGTGTTGTTGTCAATACATATTGGCTCACTTTTTTAATGCCGATGTCTACATAATCTGTGGTGTAATACCAACCACGCCAGAACCAATCTAAATCGGTTGCTGATGCATCTTCCATCGTTCTAAAGAAATCGGCAGGAGAAGGGTGTTTAAATTTCCATCTTTCGGCATAAGTTTTAAAGGCTTTATCGAATAAATCGTGACCTAAAATAAGCTCTCTTAAAATATATAAACTGGCAGCAGGTTTTGCATAAGCATTGCTCCCAAATTGATAGATATTATTAGATTGACTCATTATAGGAGAAATACGACTTTGGTCACCATCCATATAACGTGTGATGTTTTTTGGAAATCCTCTAGAAGGATAGTCTTTTTGGAAATTAGCTTCGGCTAACATTTCTGTAAAAGAGTTAAGACCTTCATCCATCCACGTCCATTGACGTTCGTCTGAATTTATTATCATTGGAAACCAGTTATGACCCACTTCGTGTGTAATAACACCAATCATACCATTTTTAGTGCGTTCAGAATAGGTGCCATCTGGATTTGGACGGCCATAATTCCAACAAATCATAGGGTATTCCATACCTTGTTGTTTGGCATGAACTGATATGGCTTTAGGATAAGGATAATCGATAAGGTGTTTTGAATAAACTTCTACTGTATTGGCTACAACTCTAGTTGAATAATCGCCCCAAAGCGGATTACCTTCTTTTGGATATAACGATTCTGCCATAACCGTTTTACCACCAATCTTTACAGCCATGGCGTCAAATATAAATTTCCTTGAACTTGTAAAAGCAAAATCGCGTACGTTAACGGCATGCATTTGCCAAGTTTTAGTTTTATTTGAGAACCCTTTTTCGGCTTTTACGGCTTCTTCTTGCGTAACAATTACTACAGGTTTGTCAAAAGTTTTAGTCGCTTTTTGATAACGTTTCCACTGTTTTTTGGTAAACATATCTTTACGGTTTACCATAACACCGGTCCCGTCTAAAACATGGTCTGCCGGTGTGGTTATATTTATATCAAAATTACCAAAAACAAGTGCAAATTCACCACGACCCCAAAATTGCATATTTTGCCATCCTTCTACATCATTATAAACGGCCATTCTTGGATAGAATTGTGCAATAATATACAAGTTATTACCATCTTTTTCGAAGTGTTCGTAACCAGAACGGCCTCTTTTTGTTAGATAGTTATTAATGTTATACCACCATTTAATTTTAAAAGAATAAGTAGTATTTGGTTGCATTGGTGTTGGTATGTCAATGCGCATCATTGTACGATTAATAGTATGTTTTAAATCAGCACCATTAGTGTCTTTAACATATTCAATATGAAAACCACCCTGAAAAGGTTTACCCATAAAATCTTCAACATATTGTTTTGCTTTATAACCAAAACCAGGGTTACCTCCTTGAATATCTGGTGTTTTAGAATCTGGAGCACGCATATTTTGATCGAGTTGTACCCATAGATATGTCAAAACATCTGGTGAATTGTTATAATAAGTAATGGTTTCTTCACCACTTAATTTTTGATTTTTATCGTCTAAAACGATATTCATTTTATAATCGGCTTGTTGTTGGTAATAAGAAGGCCCTGGTGCTCCAGAAGCCGTTCTAAACATGTTTGGCGTGGCTAACTCTTGTTTTAACTGCCTAAACTTACTGATATTTGTGTGGCCTTTCTTAACAGGTTTTTGCTCTTGTGCAAAAATTGTTGAAGAAACAAACAATAATGCAAGCACATAATATAATTTTTTCATAATTAAGTTTGGTTAAATTATAGAGAATAAAATTACTTAAATATTGAGGATATGAATTTAGATATTTAAAATTTTAACAAATCTTTATCATTTGATTTGTTCAAAATCATCGTCTTTTTCTGATTGTTAATATCTAATTTGATGATATTTTGTTGTGAATCAAATTCTTTCATTAAAATGGTGTTTTGAATACCGATATTTTTAATTTGCGAAACGCTATCAACTTCCAAATAAAAATAGACAACATCATTTTCGTATTCTTTACCTAAAAAAGTATAATTTCTAATTGAGTCATTAATTTTTATACTGAAATTATTATTTAAATAAAAGGCAATAAAATTATTCGTTTTAGGGAGCTCTTTAGGGATACCTAATTTAAATTTTTTTTTAAAATTACTATTCAGTGATTTTTCTAAATCATCTGTAAAAAGCCGCATAGTGATATGAAGTGATTTTTCTTGAGAATTATAATTTATTTGTGTCAGACTAATATAATACTTGTGCATTGTAAATGCCATTAAAGGAATGATAAGTAAAATCAATATTTTTTTTATTGGAGTCATTCTAAAAGTGTATTTTTGATGGTGTAAATTTAATAAAATTGTAATGCGATTCCTCTATATTTTTTATTTTCTAGGATTGATATCTTGTAAGCGCACTGTTGCACAAAAGGATATTAAAATAGGTTCGTTTAAAAACATTAAAATATTTGAACAGAAATTAGGACGTGGTATGGGACCTGCAGAACCCAGTATTTTTATAAATCCTACAAACACGCAAAATATTGTAGCGGGCTCTATTATAAATTTTTATCACACATCGTTTGACGGTGGTAAAACTTGGACAACAAACAGATTAAATTCACAGTTTGGTGTTTGGGGCGACCCGTGTATAACAGCTGATACTAAGGGCAATTTTTATTATGCCCATTTATCAGATCCTGAAGGTACAAATTGGCGTAGTGACAAAATTTTAGATCGCATGGTTGTTCAGAAATCAACAGATGGTGGTAAAACGTGGAGTAGTGGTGTTGGTGTGGGTTTAAATTCGCCAAAACAACAAGATAAAGAATGGCTAACGGTTAATCCTTATAATAATGAAATTTATATGACGTGGACGGAATTTGATAAGTATGGCAGTAAAAATCCGATGGATAAATCGCGTATTTTATTTTCAAAATCTGTAGATGATGCTTTAACTTGGAGCAAGCCCATCCAGTTATCACAATTTGAAGGGAATGCTTTAGATGACGATTTAACTACAGAAGGCGCTGTACCTTCGGTAGGCCCAAATGGTGAAATTTATGTAGCTTGGTCTTATAATTCAACAATTTATTTTGATAGAAGTACAGACAGTGGTATTTCTTGGCTAGATAAAGATATTGTAGCGTCAAATCAAGTTGGCGGATGGACTTTTGAAGTACCGGGACTCAACCGTACAAATGGCATGCCTGTAACAGGTGTAGATATAAGTCGCAGTAAATACAAAGGAACTATTTACATTAATTTTGCAGATCAAAGAAACGGTGCCGATAATACAGATATTTTTATAGTTAAATCTGTCGATGGCGGTAATAGTTGGAGTCAGCCTATAAAGGTAAATCAAGACCAAACAAAAACGCATCAATTTTTAACATGGATGAGCGTCGACCCCAAAACGGGCTATATTTATATTTTATTTTACGATAGAAGTCAATATAAAGATACCAATACCGATGTGGTTTTAGCAGTTTCTGCAGATGGAGGCAACAGTTTTACAAATACTACTATTTCAGAAAAACCCTTTATTGCACTCAGCAATGTTTTCTTTGGCGATTATACAAATCTTAGCGTTTACAACGGTGTTATACGGCCTATTTGGACACGTGTAGATAAGGATACTTTAAGTGTTTGGACCGCTTTAATTGACGTAAAATAAGAGAGTTATGAAAAAGATGATAATAGCCAGTACATCAACTGTTTATGGTAGTGATTATTTAGAGTATTTACTTCCTGTAATTAAAGAATTGTACAAAGATATATCCGAAGTTGTTTTTATACCCTATGCCCAACCAAGCGGCATGAGTTATGACGATTATACAGCTTTAGCAGAAAAGACCTTTAAAAAAATTGACATCAAAATAAAAGGCTTACACACATTTGACAATCCGCAAAAAGCGCTAGAAAAAGCGAGAGGTGTTTTTGTAGGAGGTGGCAATACTTTTTTATTAGTAGCTACGCTTTATAAATTTGAATTGATGTCTGTTTTGAAAAATGTTATTGAAAAAGGAACGTCCTACCTTGGTACCAGCGCTGGTAGTAATATTTGTGGCCTGACTATGCAAACAACTAATGACATGCCCATAATTTATCCGCCAAGTTTTGATACTTTGGGAGTGATACCTTTTAATATAAATCCGCATTACTTGGATCCCGATTTAAATTCAAAGCACAAAGGAGAAACCCGAGAAACCCGTATAAAAGAATATCATACTTTGAATGCTATCCCAGTTTTGGGTTTGAGAGAGGGGAGTTGGCTCGATGTTAAAGGAGATTCTATAATTTTAAAGGGTTCTTTAGTAGCGAGATTATTTCAGCAAAATAAAAAGCCAAAAGAGTTAATTTTTTTGACAAATATTATAGACGAGATATAAAAAAAAGGAGGAAATCTTAATTTCCTCCTTTTTTTTTAAAAATATTTAGTCGCTATTTGTTAATGAATATCTTTTTAGATAAAATGCCTTTATCTGTTTTAAGATTTACCATATAAACACCGTTGCTAACTGCTTTTATAGGAAGCCTTATTTCATCACTATCTTCAATAGATTTCCAGTAATGCGCTTTTTGACCTAATACATTAAACAATGTAACATTCTCTATTGTGAGGTTATTTTTTCTTACAACAACTTCTGATGTGGCATTGTCAAAATAAAGGACAACATTATTTTTAAGGAATTCATCTACACCTAACGTCGTCTCGTTACCAAAGGTAATAAAGAAACGGTTTTGATAAGTACCAGCATCTAAATGGAGTGTTATAACGCCATTAGAAATATTATAGAATCTACGCGCTTGTAAATCTCTAATAAATACTGTACCATTTATTTTAGCACCGGTATCTATCATAAAGTTGACATTTCCGGCAGTAGCCATATCAATTCCTAAAGGAATTTGAACTGTTTTATCAAATGCTCCTAAACCTGCAATAGCATATTTTGTAGCATCGCCATCAAACTTAAAGTATATATCTGTAGCTTGTAAATCGAACATATAACTGTCGTAACCTTTTTCATTGGCTTTAGAATTACCCTCCTTAAAGTTAACACCAATTTGACGGTGAATGTCTTTACCATCGGGATCTTGATATTCGAATCCTAACTTAAGTTGTGGCAATAAATCTTGTTGTTCAGGTGGTAATATTTTACTAGCATCATCAGCACCGGCAGACTTATCTGCTCCCCCAAGTGTTGTAGTATTCTCTCCTTTAGTCTTAAAGAAGAAAGAGTTTAAACCATCTATACTTTGTACAGCTCTTTGTGCATTGTTGAATGTGATTGTACCACCAGTACTACTGCTGACAAAGAATCCTTGTGCCACAGGGATAAATTGACCAGGTGCGTGATAAGTACCTGTTCCTAAACCTGCTGTGCCTGTAACATCTGTGTTTGCAGCCACACCCATGCCTAAGTTTCTAACGCTGTAACCTCCTACGTAACCAGCAAGAATATGATCGCCGGAATCGCCGAGCATTTCCCAGAAATACAAGGTGCCGTCAATTGAATTTTGATTATCTGTTAAGAATTGGTCGGCATCTAATGCAGAAGGGTATGGATTACCTACTAAACTAAGAGCCCCCGAATTTATGACAGATGTATAATCACCATCATTAGGCGTCCCTACAAAAGTATAGTTCTGAGTACCGCCGCCGGGTCCTTTCATAATAAAGGCTTGAGGTGGTGTCATTTTAAAGGTTTCCCATTGATGTGCCCAGTCTGCGCCTGTTGTACCATTGGTGTAGGTGTAAATCCAAAAATTAGCTATTGTAATTGGGCTTGTTCTAGCACCATCTAAAGTAGCATAACTACCATCAAAATTATTAAATGTAATATTTGGTGGATTGCTGTTTTCGGAAGTAGGGATTGTACCGTCTCTTATTACATTCTTTAAAGAATATGTATTTGCACCAATCTCTACAACTGGTGATGTCCAATAATTATACCGATAGGTAGTTGTTGTAGTACCCAACTGGTCAATATAAAGTTTACTGTTACCTGTAACTTGAGAGGTGCCTGTGTGTGTTTGAACCAATTGTGCATTACCTATCATACGCATTTCTCCATCTAAAACTAATTGATTTTGAATTGTTAATGATTTGTTGTTATTAACAACTAGTTTAGAATTGGTTTTTATCCAAGCACAACCCACAATAGCAGGACTATTGATAAAGCCATTAGTTAAGGATGTTTGTGCGTCTACAATTAGCAACTTAGCAGAATCATTTTGTGCATCGGGAGCGCCACCTGTGCCAGAACCACCTGTCCAAGAGGCTGTATCGCCACTCCATACAATACCGTTTAGTTCTGTATATGTCATATACTTGGTACCATTAAAATCGTAAGAAACAGAATATTCTGGAGTGCCGTTTATTGTTTCTAAGGTAACAGGAATATATTCAACATTGGTTGTAAAGGCAGCGTCATCTGCTATTTTTAACAACTTAATGGTAGCAGGTGTGTTTAGTAAACCATCTATAGTAGCTGCTGTTACGGCTACTTTTACAGTGCCAACGGTACCTGTTTCGACAACTTTCCAAGTTCTGTTTAAAGTTTTCTCAGGAGAGCACAGTAAGGTTGCTGTTGTTGTTCCTAAAGCAACTGTACCATTATTACCCCATGCTAAGAAATCGTTAGTAGCTAAGAAGGCATTACCATTACTGGCATTATCGGCAGCAATAGTACCCAAGCCCATTGTAATTAAAGCATCTGTATTAATAGATTTAGATTGTTTTTGGTTTAGTACACCAGTAGCATTATCACGTCCAATAATAGCCACATCATTATGGAATGTACTATTAGCTGTATAATCCCAAGGTTTTGTAATACCATCTGCAGCAATATAATCGCCTTCTACTATTGTAGCATTGTTATTTGTTGGGTCTAGGGTAATGCCGTACTTCATAGCAAGATAGCTTTGAATTTTTTGTTGTTCAAGAGCTGTAGGTATCGAAGTATAAACTATAATCTCGGCAATTTCACCATTGTGATAAGAATTGGCTCCTGTACCAATTAGGAAATTGGCATTATTTCCTTGTATATTGGTATCTAAAGAGCTATTTGTAGCAAATCTTAATCCATCTCTATACATAGACTTGTTAGCACCTGCGGGATTAGAAGCATTGTTACTTACACCAAAATTCCAAAGGTTAAAAGTGTTTACTGTGCCACCCCAAGGAGCTACAATATTACCAGTAGTACTATTATCAGCTCCAAAATCGAAATACAAGTTATTGTCACTCCAAGGAATTGAAGGGCCGAAGAAATCAGTACCAGTTAAATTTTCTCTAAACATATATGAATTTTGAATGACATGTGTGTTAGAAACCGTATAAACCCAAGTCTTTGTATAAATAGCATTACCAAAAATACCACCAGTTATTTGCATAAATTGGTTTGTACCATTAAAGTTTACTGTAGGGTTAAAGTTAACACCATTACTTATTTTAGAGGGAGCTGTTGTGGCCGTAGCATTAAAATTATTACCAGATTGATCATTCCAATTTGTAACAGAAGTAGTTCCTGTAACATCTTTATCGGCCCGTAACCAAAGAATAGAACCAGCAACACCGGCTGGTGGCGTACTTGGTGTTGGATCTCTAAAATCAACATCATTAATACCATCATTATTTGGTAAAAGTGTAGGGTCATTAATTGTACCATTAACATCTGTATAATCATCAACGGTATCTATGTTGTTATCTAAACCATTAGCTCCTACAGTGCCAGATAATGTTAAGCCAGCTTCTGCTGTATCATTATTCCCTTGATTATCTGAGTCTAAATCTAGATAATCGGGGTTGTCGGTTCCTTCTGTATTAGCAGGTGTTAAGCCGCCTGCATAAACATCGTTTACACCATCACCATTTATATCTGTAAATGTACCCGGAGCAATATAACCTGCTGTGGTTTGCGCTTCAATATTATCAGGAATACCATCACCATCAGAATCGAGATCAAAACTATTTTTGATACCATCGTTATCTGTATCTAGACCTCCTTCTATGACATCTAAAATACCATCATTGTCATCGTCTAAATCGTTTACATCTGCTATGCCATCGCCATCATTATCGGGAAGTACATTTGTATTGTCACGATAATCTACATCGCCGCCTGAATTAACATCACCATCAGTATCTGGTAGGAGTGAAGGAACGTTTATACTACCGTTAGGGTCTGTCCAGTTGTCAACAGTATCAATGTTATTGTCTAATCCGTTAGCACCAACAGTACCTGATAGGGTTAAATTAGCTTCTGTAGTATCATTAGCCCCTTCGTTATCTGAATCTGTGTCTAAATAATCGGGAATAGTATCTGATGTAGTAAACAGTGCATCTGTATTTTGAGGTGTTATACCTGTACCAGATCCCGGAACTGTTTCGTAAGCATCATCTAAACCATTTCCGTCAGAATCTGTACCCGAAGGTGTTATATATCCTATTGTAGGTTGCGCTTCTACATTATCGGGAATACCATCGTTATCGGCATCCAAATCAAAACTATTTTTAATACCATCGCCATCTGTATCTACGTTTGCCGGAGAATCTTCTACGGTATCTAAAATACCGTCATTGTCATCATCAATATCTGTAAAATCGGGAATACCATCACCATCATTGTCATTTGGATTGTAAAGAGCATCTCTATAATCTACATCGCCACCTGTGTTAACATCAAAGTCGGCATCTGGTAAAGTAGCCGGCGTATTGATATTACCATTAGGATCTGTATAATCATCAACACTATCAATATTATTGTCGAGACCATTCGTGCCAACTGTTCCTGATAGGGACAGTTGTGCCTCTGTAGTATCATTGGTACCGTCATTATCTGAGTCTGTATCAATATAATCTGCTGTATCTACACCATCTGTGTTTACAGGTGTGAGACCACCCGCATAAATATCATTAACACCATCGTTATTAACATCGGTAAATGTGCCTGGTGCTGTATAACCTATTGTAGATTGTGCTTCTACGTTATCAGGTAAGCCGTCGCCGTCTGAATCAAGGTCGTAACTATTTTTAATACCGTCGCCATCTGTATCGCCATTTCCTTCAACGGTGTCTAAAATACCATCGTTATCGTCGTCTAAATCTACAGAATCTGGGATACCATCTCCATCATTATCGTTGTTTGTATCATCTCTGTAATCTACATCTCCACCTGCATTTACATCACCATCGGTATCAGGTAATGTGCTCGGATTATTTATAGTACCATTAACATCTGTATAATCATCGGCACTGTCAATATTATTATCTAAACCATTGGTACCAATAGTTCCCGAAAGTGTTAATCCAGCTTCGGTAGTATCATTACCTCCTTGGTTATCAGAATCGATATCTATATAATCGGCTGTGTCAACACCGTCTGTATTGACAGGTGTTAACCCTGTAGGATAAGCGGTGTCTCTACCACTACTATCAACTACACCGTTTGGCGAAACATAACCTAAGGTAGTCTGAGCTTCGATATTATCTGGAATACCATCGCCATCACTATCTAAATCGAATGAATTTTGAATACCATCGCCATCTGTGTCACCTGTGCCTTCTACGGTATCATAAATACCATCGTTATCGTCATCTAAATCGTTTGCATCTGAAACACCATCATTATCATTGTCTAAAATGTTAACTATTGCGTCTCTAAAGTCAACATCACCACCTGTACCTAAATCGTTATCAGAGTCGGGTAGAGTAGTTGGATCGTTAATTGTTCCGTTTACATCTGAATAATCATCTACAGTATCAATATTATTATCCAGACCGTTTGAACCTACTATACCACTTAAAACCAGTACGGCTTCTGAAGTATCATTAGCACCTTCGTTATCTGAATTGAGGTCTAAATAATCTGGGTTGTCTGTAGTATCTGTGTTAACAGGCGTAATACCGCCAGCATAAACATCATTTACACCATCGCTATTGGCATCGGTGAAAGTTCCTGGAGCTACATAAGAGTTGGTTGCTTGAGCTTCTACGTTATCAGGAATACCGTCACCATCACTATCTAAATCGAATGAATTTTGAATACCATCACCATCTGTATCACCTGTGCCTTCTACGGTATCTAAAACACCATCGTTATCATCATCTAAATCGGTTACATCGGGAATACCATCGTTGTCATTATCAAGAGAATCACTGGCATCACGGTAATCAACATCACCACCTGAATTAACATCACCATCGGCATCGGGTAAGGTAGTAGGGTCGTTAATTGTACCGTTTGGATCTGTCCAATCGTCAATTGTATCTATATTATTATCTAAACCATTGTTGCCTACAGTTCCAGAAAGTGTCAAACCTGCTTCAGTAGTATCGTCACCATCTTGATTATCTGAGTTTAAATCTAAATAATCTACAGTATCGGTACCATCGGTATTTACAGGATTTAGTGTTGTACCGCCGTTATCTGTATCGTAGGCATTGTCTAAACCGTCACCGTCGAGGTCATTACCACTAGGTGGGATATAACCAACTGTAGTTTGTGCTTCGATATTATCTGGAATACCATCGCCATCTGAATCGAGGTCAAAACTATTTTTAATACCGTCGCCATCTGTATCGACATTTGTAGGAGAATCTTCTACGGTATCTAAAATACCATCGTTATCATCATCTAAATCGGTTACATCAGGCACACCGTCACCGTCATTATCGGGTGGCGAATTGGTCGCATCTCTAAAGTCAACATCACCTCCAAAGTTAAGGTCACCATCAGAATCGGGTAGCGCCGTTGGGTCGTTAATAGAACCGTTTACATCTGTATAATTATCAATGGTATCAATATTATTATCCAAACCATTTGAACCTACAAGACCTGAAAGCGTTAAACCGGCTTCGGTAGTATCATTAGATCCTTGGTTGTCTGAATCAGTATCAATATAATCGGCTGTGTCAACGCCATCTGTATTAACAGGAGTTAGACCACCGGCATAAATATCGTTAACACCATCATTATTGGCATCGGTAAAAGTACCTGGTGCTACATAAGAGTTGGTTGCTTGCGCTTCTACGTTATCTGGAATACCATCACCATCACTATCTAAATCGAATGAATTTTTAATACCATCACCATCTGTATCACCTGTGCCTTCTACGGTATCTAAAATACCGTCGTTATCATCATCTAAATCTGTAGTATTCGGAATACCGTCATTGTCATTGTCAAGAGAATCACTAGCATCACGGTAATCAACATCACCACCTGTACCTAAATCACCATCTGTATCTGGTAGGGTTGTAGGATCGTTAATTGTACCGTTAGGATCTGTCCAATCGTCAATTGTATCAATATTATTGTCTAAACCATTATTTCCAACTGTTCCAGAAAGTGTTAATCCGGCTTCTATTGTATCGTTTGATCCTTGGTTATCAGAGTCTAAATCCAAATAATCAGG
Source organism: Flavobacteriaceae bacterium (assembly GCA_045046885.1). GTDB lineage: Bacteria > Bacteroidota > Bacteroidia > Flavobacteriales > Flavobacteriaceae > CG1-02-35-72. The sequence continues at coordinate 77,321 of JASFYX010000007.1, read as the reverse complement.
ATTGTCTGTACCATCTGTATTGACAGGTGTTATGGCGGTTCCACCACTATCTGTATCGTAAGCATTGTCTAAACCATCACCATCGGCATCATTACCACTTGGTGTTATATAACCTGCGGTAGTTTGTGCTTCGATATTATCAGGAATACCATCGCCATCAGAGTCTAAATCGAATGAATTTTTAATACCATCGCCATCTGTATCTACATTTGTAGGTGAATCTTCAATGGTATCTAAAATACCATCATTATCGTCATCAAGATCCACTGTATCAGGTACGCCATCACCATCATTATCGGGTGCTGAGTTGGTTGCATCTCTAAAGTCAACATCACCTCCTGTTAATAAATCACCATCAGAGTCGGGTAGGGTCGTAGGATCATTAATAGTTCCGTTAACATCTGTCCAATCGTCTGCTGTATCAATATTATTGTCTAAACCATTGTTGCCAATTGTTCCTGAAAGGGTTAATCCAGCTTCGGTAGTATCATTGCCACCTTGGTTATCTGAATCTAAATCTAAATAATCGGCTGTATCAACGCCATCTGAATTAACAGGCGTTAATCCACCAGCGTAAACATCGTTTACACCGTCACCATTTACATCTGTAAAGATGCCTGGCGCTGTATAAGAATTTGTAGCTTGAGCTTCCACGTTATCAGGAATACCATCGCCATCAGAGTCTAAATCGAATTTATTAATAATGCCATCGCCATCTGTGTCACCAGTTCCTTCTACGGTATCTAGAATACCGTCGTTATCATCATCTAAATCTATTGCATCGGCTACACCATCACTGTCATTATCTGCAATTATAATAGATTGGTAATCTTCTACTTCACCATCTTTTGCCACACCGCTATACGTGTTACAATCGCCTGCTGTAGAACAAATTCTAAATCTTACGTAACTTGTTGAGGAGGTTGCTGTTAATGGGACGGCTATATTAATTGGTACGACAGATGATCCACTCACAATCTGTTCTGTTACAATTTGTTCTCCTGCATCTGCAAAAGAGCCGTTACCATTCCAATCTATCCATGCATTTATGTAACTGTTTACACCAACAGCGTTGGTAACAGTTACGTTGAATGTGGTTGTTTTTCCTTTGACTAGAGGTGTTGTAAATGTAACACCCTCTTCATCATCAACACCAGCTAAATCATCATCATTACCGTTTAAATTATCATCTAAACCATCATACCATTCGCCTGTGTCAACATCGGGAGCTACAGCTCCTAAATATAAATTACTAGCAATATCGACTTTATGACGCGGTTCACCGTAAGCAACACCTGAAGCATCACCGGCGTCGCAAGATGTTCCAAACTGATCGAAGAAAGTATTGTCAGGACCAAAAGTACCTTCGACAGAGAATATCCATCGGTCAACACTGCTTAAGACATTTGAGAATTCAATAGCCGTAGGGGCGTTACCGCCTGGATCTGTATTGACACCGTCGTTATTAGAGAAGTATTTAGTCCATTGTGCTGCATCTAGAGGTATGGTAATTAAATTCCATCCTGTAGGGTTTACAATCTGACTTAAAAAGTTGTAATCGTATTCTTGGCCATTTGTTCCTTTTACACCTGCATAAGCCCAAAGGATACCTGTTGTGTTTTTATACCAAAAAGTTAAAGAGGTACCAATTAAGCCTGAATAATTTGTGCTTAATCCGTTCGCTACCAAATCGGGTGTCCAAAGTTCGGTCCAATACCCATCTAAATCGTTTTGGTTTATGGTACCCGGCTGTTTACCATCTGCACCCGACCAAATAGCTGGTTGTGGTGCCAATATAATGGTTTTATCTGTTGCTAAATTACTAGCAGCAGCATCAATAGTAGCTGCACGCCAATTTTCGTTTGTTGTGTTAAATGACGAAATGAGACAATTATCAAACAGCGTTTGTACAAACGATTCACGCCAGTCACGGTCATTACCTACATTATCGTTGTCTGGGAAACTTGTAGGTGTTTGTCCGTTTGTTGGATTTAATAAGCCATCGTTTGTGTCGTAGGCATCATCTAAACCATCACCGTCATTATCATTGCCTATGGGTACTGTATCTGCAATACCATCATTATCAATATCCCAACCTTCTAAAGCATCTAAATCTACATCGTTATCTGAATTTGTATCTAAATAATCTACTGTATCAGCGCCATCTGTGTTTACAGGTGTTAAACCGCCTGTATAAGCTGTATCTAAACCTTGTGCGTCAACTACACCGTTTGGTGCAATATAACCTACTGTTGTTTGTGCTTCTATATTATCAACAATTCCATCGCCATCACTATCAATATCAAAACTATCTTTAATGCCATCGCCATCTGTATCACAATTACCATTAACCAAATCGGTTATATTTTGTTGGGTTAAAACTGTTGGATAATGAAGCATTTCATCCATTAAACCACCATAATAATTTCCTGTTCCAAAACCAAAAGCATCTCCACTACTGCGACCAAAAGCTTGGGCACTACCATGTGCTGCTAAAGAACCAAAACCTGTGTTTAAAGTGGTACTTGCTGCCCCGTCTAAATACATAATAACCACGCCATTGGCATAAGTTAATGCGATATGATGCCAAGCCCCATCGTTGGGGAAAGTAAAACTAGAGGTACTTACTTGTGTGCCTGCACCGCCTTCGCGAACAGCATTTTCTAAAGTATTACCGTTTAAACGGATGGCGATACCATTGGTGCCACCACCTTCGTCTAATATTTCTTGAATTCCTGTTAATGAGGTTGGTTTTATCCACAAAGAATAAGAGAAATTTGTAATGACTTGATTGAGATAGGTACCATCACTGTATTTTAAATAATTTGATGATCCGTTAAAGGAAGCCGAGGCTACACCTCTAATACTTGTAGTAGAATAAGTTACTGAGCCCGCTTGTAAGTTATGAGCATTACCAGAAGTGTCATTTGTTGAATTTTCTAAAGGCCAATAACCATCATACCCAGCTACGGGGCCACAACTATTTTCTACGGTATCTAAAATACCATCGTTATCGTCGTCTATATCTACATTATCTGGAATACCATCGCTATCGTGATCTATATTATTTATTTTATCACGGTAATCTACGTCACCACCTGTGTTGACATCGCCATCAATATCTGGTAAAGTTGTAGGGTTATTTATAGTACCGTTTACATCTGCATAAGTATCAGCAGTATCTATATTATTGTCTAAACCATTTGTGCCTACTGTACCCGAAAGGGTTAAGCCTGCTTCTGCGGTATCGGTACTGCCTTGGTTGTCTGAATCTGTATCTTTATAATCGGGATTATCGGTTAAATCTGTATTAACTGGTGTTAAACCACCTGCATAAACGTCGTTTACACCGTCTAAATTGGCATCTGTAAATGTGCCTGGTGCAATATATCCGGTTGTTGTTTGTGCTTCTATATTATCGGGGATTCCATCACCGTCACTGTCTAAATCAAAACTATCTTTTATACCATCGCCATCTGTATCTCCTGTACCTTCTACAGTATCTAAAATACCATCATTATCGTCATCTAAATCGGTAGCATCGCCAATACCATCACCATCATTATCGGGTGGTGAATTGGTGGCATCTCTAAAATCAACATCACCACCAAAGTTTAAATCGCCGTCGGTATCTGGTAGTGTTGTTGGGTCGTTTATTGTACCATTAACATCTACATAATTATCGGCAGTATCTATGTTATTGTCTAAACCATTTACGCCGACTGTTCCAGAAAGTGTCAATCCAGCTTCTATTGTATCATTACCACCTTGGTTATCAGAATCTAAGTCTAAATAATCTGGATTGTCTGTTCCATCAGTATTAACTGGAAAAATAGTTGTGCCACCATTATCTGTATCGTAAGCATTGTCTAATCCGTCACCATCTGCATCATTACCACTTGGAGCAATATAACTTGAAGTGGCTTGTGCTTCTATATTATCTGGAATACCATCGCCATCTGAGTCTAAATCAAAGGAGTTTTTAATACCATCGCCGTCAGTATCTAAATTTCCTTCAAGAACATCTAAGATACCATCGTTATCATCATCAATATCAACACTATCTATTATACCGTCACCATCATTATCTGGAGGAGAATTATTATTATCACGATAATCTACATCGCCACCAAAGTTTAAATCGCCGTCTGAATCTGGTAAGAATGAAGGGACGTTTATGGCTCCATTTGGATCTGTATAATTATCAATTGAATCTATATTATTATCTAAACCATTTGATCCTACTAAACCGCTTAAGTTTAGATTGGCTTCTACCGTATCTGTACCCCCTTCGTTATCTGAATCTGTATCGATGTAATCTGGTGTATCTACGCCATCTGTATTAATGGGTGTTAATCCTCCTGCATAAACGTCGTTTACACCGTCTGAATTGGCATCTGTAAATGTGCCTGGCGCAATATATCCTAAAGTTGTTTGTGCTTCTACGTTATCTGGAATACCATCGCCATCTGAATCTAAATCGTATGAGTTTTGAATGCCATCGCCATCTGTATCTCCTGTACCTTCAACTATATCTAATATACCATCATTATCGTCATCAAGGTCAGTTGCATTGAGGATACCATCATTATCATTATCAGTAGAATTACTGATATCTCTAAAGTCAACATCACCACCGGTTAGTAAATCACCATCTGTGTCGGGTAAAGTAGTTGGGTCGTTTATTGTACCGTTTGGATCTGACCAATCGTCAATTGTATCTATATTATTATCTAAACCATTGTTGCCTACATTTCCAGAAAGGGTTAAGCCAGCTTCTGTGGTGTCATTTGCACCTTCGTTATCAGAATCAGTATCTAAGTAATCTGGATTATCTGTTGCATCGGTATTGACAGGGTTTAATGTTGTACCACCACTATCTGTATCGTAAGCATTGTCTAAACCATCTCCATCTGCATCGTTACCGCTTGGTGGAATATAGCTTGCTGTTGTTTGTGCTTCTATATTATCTGGAATACCATCGCCATCTGAATCTAAATCAAAACTATTTTTGATACCATCGCCATCTGTATCTACATTTGTAGGTGAATCTTCTACGGTATCTAAAATACCATCGTTATCATCATCTAAATCGGTTACATCTGGTACACCGTCACCGTCATTATCTGGAGGTGAGTTTGTTGCATCTCTAAAATCTACATCGCCACCAAAGTTTAAATCGCCATCAGAATCAGGAAGTGCAGTAGGTGAATTTATGCTACCATTTACATCTGTATAATCATCGGCTGTATCGATATTATTATCTAAACCGTTTGAACCTACAATTCCACTGAGTACTAAATTGGCTTCAACTGTATCTGTACCTCCTTGATTATCTGAGTCTAAATCTAAATAATCTACTGTATCAACACCATCAGTATTAACAGGTGTTAATCCTCCTGCATAAACATCATTTACGCCGTCTGAATTGGCATCTGTAAAAGTACCAGGAGCAATATAGAGGGCTGTTGCTTGCGCTTCTATATTATCTGGAATACCATCGCCATCACTGTCTAAATCTATATTATTAGGGAAGCCATCACCATCTGTATCGCCAGTACCTTCAACGCTATCTAAAATACCATCGTTATCGTCATCTAAATCGACAGCATCTATAATACCATCATTATCATTATCGGTTGTATTACTAACATCTCTGTAATCTACATCGCCACCTGTAAGCACATCGCCATCAGTATCTTGTAAAGTTGTAGGGTCGTTTATAATTCCATTTGGATCGGCATAAGTATCTGCCGTATCTATATTGTTGTCTAATCCATTAACACCTATAGTTCCAGAAAGTGTTAAATTGGCTTCAACGGTATCGTTAGCCCCTTCGTTATCTGAATCTAAATCTAAATAATCTGGATTGTCTGTTGCGTCTGTGTTTACAGGTGTAATAGCAACACCACCACTATCTGTATCGTAGGCATTATCTAAACCGTCACCGTCGAGGTCATTACCACTAGGTGAAATATAACCAACTGTAGTTTGTGCTTCTATATTATCTGGAATACCATCGCCGTCACTATCTAAATCGAAGCTATTTTTAATACCATCACCATCTGTATCGCCATTACCTTCTATAGTATCTACAATACCATCGTTATCATCATCTAGGTCAATGCTGTCGGGAATACCGTCATTATCATTGTCAATATCTCTATAATCTACATCGCCACCTGAATTTACATCGCCATCTCTATCGGGTAAAGTTGTTGGGTCATTTATTGTACCGTTGACGTCTGTCCAATTGTCGGCTGTATCAATATTATTATCTAAACCATTTAGGCCTACAGTGCCTGATAGCGTTAAATTGGCTTCTATCGTATCTGAAGTGCCATCGTTATCTGTATCTGTATCTAAATAATCTGGATTGTCTGTACCATCTGTATTAGGCGGTGTAAATCCACCCGCATACACATCGTTTACACCGTCTGAATTGGTATCTGTAAAAGTACCCGGTGCGATGTAAGTAGCTGTGGCTTGGACTTCGATATTATCAGGAATACCATCACCATCAGAATCTAAATCATAAGAATTTTGAATACCATCACCATCAACATCACCTGTGCCTTCAACAGTATCTAAAACACCATCGTTATCATCGTCAAGGTCTGTTACGTCATCAATACCGTCATTATCATGGTCATTATCACGGTAATTGACGTCACCGCCAGAGCCGTTATCACCATCATCATCGGGTAGCGTAGTAGGGTCATTTATTGTACCGTTGACGTCTAACCAATTATCGGCTGTATCAATATTATTATCTAAACCGTTTATACCCACGGTGCCATTTAAAGTAAGTCCTGCTTCTGCTGTATCTAAAACATTATCATTATCAGAATCTGTATCTAAATAATCTGGATTGTCTGTGCCGTCTGTATTTACAGGTGTTAAACCACTAGCATAAACATCATTAACACCATCGTTATTGGTGTCTGTAAAAGTACCAGGGGCAATATAAGTGTTTGTCGCTTGGACTTCTATATTATCGGGAATACCATCGCCGTCACTGTCTAGATCAATGTTGTTTGGGAATCCATCACCATCAGGGTCACCAGTACCTTCAACACTGTCTAAAATACCATCGTTATCATCATCTAAATCAACCGCATCTACTATGCCATCATTATCTGTATCACCATCTCTAAAATCTACATCGCCAAAGGCATCTGTATCTGGAAAAGCAGCGGGTAAACCAATGTTACCATTTGTATCGGACCAATTATCGTTAGTTTCACTGCTGGCCACTAAGCCATTATTACCTACAATACCAACAAGCGTCAAACCTACTTCTGTTGTGTCATTAGCACCTTGGTTATCTGAATCTGTATCTAGATAATCTGGATTGTCTGTGCCGTCTGTATTAACAGGCGTTAAACCACTAGAAGTGTAGGCTGTATCCATACCATTTGCGGCATACGCATTATTTGGTGCTATATACCCAGTGGTAGTTTGTGCTTCGATATTATCGGGAATACCATCATTATCACTATCTAAATCATGGTAATCTGGAATACCATCGCCATCTGTATCGGTAGGATTAGTTGCAGGGTTATTATCGGCGTCAGTATTTGCATCTTCTACAGTATCTAAAATACCATCGTTATCGTCGTCAATATCTATTGTATCGTTTACACCGTCGCCATCTAAGTCTAAATTATTAATAGCATCGCGGTAATCTACGTCGCCACCTGTACCTAAATCGCCATCAGAATCGGGTAGAAAAGCAGGGAATAATGCCCCTCGTGGATTTTGATAATCGTCTGAAGTTTGAATATTATTATTAAGACCATTATGTCCTACAACATTAGGTGTTAAATTTAAATTGGCTTCAACCGTATCATTACCTCCTTCGTTATCAGAATCTGTATCTAAATAATCTGGATTGTCTGTGCCGTCTGTATTTACAGGTGTTAAACCACCAGCATAAACATCATTAACACCATCGTTATTGGCATCGGTAAAAGTACCAGGGGTTACATAACCATTGGTTGTTTGGGCTTCAATATTATCTGGAATACCATCGCCGTCACTGTCTAGATCAATGTTGTTTGGGAATCCATCACCATCAGGGTCACCAGTACCTTCAACACTGTCTAAAATACCATCATTATCATCATCTAAATCTGTTGCATTAGGAATACCGTCATTATCAACATCATCATCGCGATAATCAACATCGCCACCAGAAGCCACATCGCCATCTTTATCGGGTAGTGTGGTAGGGTCGTTAAGTGTTCCATTTACATCTGACCAGTTGTCTACTGTTTCTTGACTAGAAATTAATCCGTTAAGACCTACTGTACCAGTTAATGTAAGTCCAGCTTCAGTTGTGTCGTTTGTACCCTCGTTATCTGAATTGGCATCTAGATAATCTTTTATAGTATCACCATCAGTATCAACTGGTGTGAGACCTGTACCGTAAGCGGTATCTATACCTGTTGCGCTATAAACATTATTGGGTGCAATATAAGTTGCGGTTGCTTGTGCTTCGATATTATCGGGAATGCCATCGTTATCTGAATCTAAATCACGATTATCTGGTACACCGTCTGCGTCAGAATCGCCTGTTCCTTCTACAGAATCTAGTATTCCATCATTATCATTGTCTAAATCGACTGTATTTGATACGCCGTCATTATCATCGTCATTGTCGCGATAATCTACATCACCGCCTGAAGCATTATCTGCATCTAAATCGGGTAGGGTAGTTGGGTCGTTAAGTGTGCCATTGACATCAAGCCAAAAATCGTTATTTTCTTGACTGGATATTAATCCGTTAAGACCTACTGTTCCGGTAAGGGTTAAGCCAGCTTCTGTGGTATCATTGCCTCCTTCGTTATCTGAATCTAAATCTAAATAATCTTTTGTGCCATCCCCATCAGTATCTATGGGTGTTAGGCCTGTACCGTAAGCGGTATCGATTCCGGTTGCACTATAAACGCCATTTGGCGCAATATACCCTGCAGTTGTTTGTGCTTCGATATTATCGGGAATACCATCACCATCGGAATCTAAATCGCGGTTATTGGGAATACCATCACCGTCAGTATCTCCTGTGCCTTCTACAGAATCTAGGATACCGTCGTTATCATTGTCTAAATCAATGGCGTTAGAAACACCATCGTTATCATCATCAAAATCTTTATAATCAACTTCACCACCAACAATAAGCACATCTCCGTCTAAATCAGGTAGGGTTGTGGGGTCGTTTAGTGTACCATTTGGGTCTGCCCAGTCATCTGTAGTGTCTAATGCATTATCTAGTCCATTATTACCAACACCATTTCCAGAAAGCGTTATGCCTGCTTCGGTTGTATCATTTGTAGCTTCGTTATCTGAATCTAAATCGAGATAATCTTTAGTACCATCGCCATCTGTATCTGGAGGTGTTAGACCACCTGCATAGACATCGTTAACGCCGTCTAAGTTTGTATCGGTAAAAGTGCCAGGGGCAATGTAATTTCTAGAGATTTGTGCTTCTATATTATCTGGAATACCATCACCATCTGAATCTAAATCGAATGAATTGATGATGCCGTCACCATCTGTATCTCCAGTACCTTCAACAGTATCTAAAATACCGTCGTTGTCATCATCTAAATCTGTAGCATCGTCAATACCATCAATATCATTATCTGGAAAACCACTTATTAAATTTACAAAAACACCTGTGTCGAATAAATTATCGGCTACATCGGCCAAAGCCATTTTAACGTGGTAAGTTGTATTGGGTGTTAAACCGGTTAAGCTGGCGCGGATTTTTTTTGTAAAACCATTAAATTCAGAAAATATAGCCCCATTACCATTACCGGCAGTATCTGAATTTGATAAATAGTAAAAAGAATTTGAAGGATCCCAAGCTGTACCATCTTGATTAGAACCAATTGTTCCGCTATTAATATTGTTTACTTGAATGGGTATTGTTTTACCTGGAACTAAAGCGATATTCTTGGTTCCTGTAATACCAGGGCCTGAAATGAAGAACCCAAAAGTATCATTAAATTGAGAACCGACATAAGTTGGATATTCGTCTGCGGCAAATTGAAAATCGACCGTAATAACTGTGGCAATATTATCTAAGGTAACGTCAAATTCGTAAACTACTACATCGTGTACAGCGTTACCATTAATGGCTGTAAGATCAGGGTCTGAATATGTTGAATTGGGACCTAAAGAAATACCCGTATTGTTATTTGAAGTGAAGGCCTCTGAAACAGTACTTGTTGTTAGAATTATACCTGTATCTATCTGAAAACTTGCACCGGCAATGCCATTAGAAAATGTACCCACCTGAGTACTTATACCTTGTGTTATAACTGAGTTGGTAATAACCAAGCCTTGTCCGGCAATTTGAGCAGATAATTGTGCCGCTGTAGAACCCGATGTAAAAGTCGCCTGACTGTAACTTATTAGGCTTAAAAACAAAAAGGATATTATAAGTAGTAACTGCTTTTTCATAATTGAATGATGTATAGATAGTTTACAACGCAAATTAAACAAAAAATTGGTTATAAAAGTAATTTAATCAGTATATTTTTAAGTGACTAAAGTCACCTAAAATAGTCTTATTTAAAACAATTTAAATCGTATTATATATTATAAGCCTAAGATAAAATCAGTCTAAGTAGGTTTATATACTTAAAACTAATGATTTGCAGCATAAATGTAAGCTTTAAAAAAGAGATTATTATTAGTCAAAATAGGGGTTTTTGAGATTACTAATTTTTACTTAAAAGATAAAAATTATTTCCCGATACAGAAATTGGCAAAAATATTACCTAATAAATCGTCATTAGTCACTTCACCGGTAATTTCGCCAAGATGATAAAGCGCTTGGCGGATATCAATAGCCAATAAATCGCTACTTATTTTATTTTTTAATCCATTTGACACTTCGTTTATTGAATTTAAGGCCAAATTTAAAGCTTCAAAATGACGCGCATTACTCACAATAGTTTGATTGGTGTTTAATGTGCCAATCTGGCTCAAATTTGTTAGGGCTTTTATTAAAGTGTCTATACCTGTTTTGTATTTGGCTGAGATAAAAAGTTCTGGATCCCGATAGCTATCGGGAGGAGTTTTGGGACTTCGACTTCGCTCAGTCTGACGTACTATATTTTCTGAGTTTATTTTAAGAATATCATTTTTAGATAATAAATCAGATTTATTGACGATTGTCAGAATTTTTTTATGAGGATATTTTTTTTTCAAATTATTAATTTCAGTACTGTAATTCTTAATTCTGAATTCTGAATTCTGAAATTGACTAGCGTCTATTAAATACAAAACCAAATGCGCTTTTTCTATGTTTTCAAAGGTCTTTTTTATACCAATTTTTTCTATGAAATCTTTAGTGTCTCTAAGGCCTGCGGTATCAATAAAACGGAAATAAACACCGTTTATAATTAACTCATCTTCAATAGCATCTCTTGTTGTACCTGCAATTTCTGACACGATTGCTTTATCGTCATTTAGCAGTGCATTTAACAAGGTAGATTTTCCTACATTTGGTTGGCCTACAATGGCTACCGGAATGCCATTTTTTAACACATTCCCGACAGCAAAAGAAGCGCTTAAATTTTTTAATAAAGTCTTTATTTTTTTTAGTAATTCTTTAAAATCGTCGCGGTCTGCAAAATTGACATCTTCTTCGGCAAAATCTAACTCCAATTCTATTAACGATGCAAAATTAACTAAATCGGTTCTTAATACTTTTAAATCGGATGAAAAGCCACCACGCATTTGTTGTATCGCTATTTGGTGAGAGGCTTTAGAATTAGACGCAATTAAATCGGCCACAGCTTCTGCTTGACTTAAATCGAGTTTCCCATTTAAAAAAGCACGTAAAGTAAATTCGCCTGCGGTTGCCATTCTTAAACCTATTTTTAAAAATAAGTTTATGATTTCTTGTAGGATGTATTGCGAACCGTGGCAAGAAATTTCAATGCTATTTTCACCAGTATAGGAGTGGGGTGTTTTAAAAACACTCACTAAAACTTCGTCAATAATATTGTTATCGTCTTTTATTGTGCCAAAATGAAGCGTATGACTCTTAACTTTAGTTAAGTCTGTTAAAGTGTCTTTTTTATAGAATACTTTGCTACAAATAGCAATAACACCTTCCCCCGAAAGGCGTATAACACCAATGGCACCCACGCCCTGTGGCGTGGCTAGAGCAATAATATTATCTTGATTTTGCAACTTGTTTAAATTTTGGGCAAATATAACGATTAAGGCACTAAAAAAATCAGAAATTAAAAATTGAAATTATGAGAGTGGAATGGTTATTTTTATTTCTAAACCAGTTTTTGAGTTAGGATTCACAGTTAAATGGCCATTTAAATATTTTAAGCGTCTATCTATATTTTTCATACTGCGGCCATTATCTATATTTTTCAAAGATTCTAATTTCAAACCTATGTCATTATCAGTAAAGATAAACTCAATTGTGTTATTTCCTGTTTTATTAATATTTAAATTGGCTATTGTAGCATCTGAGTAGTTTATACAGTCATTTGTTAACTCTTGTGCAATTCTAAAGATATTTGTTTTTATAGCATTACTCATATCTTTTTCGCGGATATTTTTATGACTAAAATTAAATTCAACTTGATCTTTCATGCTCATATCTATGCATAAATTTTCTAATGTTAAAATAAGGCCTTCTTCTTTTAACTGTTTAGACATAAGACCATAAGCTATTTTCTGAATGGCATCAATGGCATTACTGTTTAATTCATTTAATTTTTTAATGTACTTAGAAGCTTTGTTATTACTTTTATCACTTATTTTGTCAATAGCACTTATAAAAATTTGTTCTGCTGCCAAAGTTTGAATGATATTATCGTGAATTTCTTCGCCAAAATATTGTTTTTCCTCTTCTTGAGCTTCTATATAGGCATGTATTATTTCTTGTTCTAGTTTATACTTTTCAGAATCATCTCTTATTGTGGCTATAATATTGTCTGACTCAAAAATTGTAGCTTTATTTAATTGAATATTACAATGATAAGTCTTATTTTTATTATCTTTTATTTGCCATTTAAAATTTTGAGCTGCTTTGTTTGATTTTTTAAAATAAATTAAAGCATTTTTTTTTGTGAAGAGGCGTTTGTTTGAGGCTAAATCACCGACCGACATTTTTTTAAACTCTTCAAAAGAATAGCCTAGCCAAGTACAAGCATAATCATTTACATTTAAAATTTTACCAGAATTACTGTCACAAACAATAATAGCTTCATTAATTGATTTTAATGTGTTTTTAAATTGATTTTTGCTTTTGGTTAGTTCTTCTTCTTTATTTTTCTGATCTTCTATTAAGGCAGCAACTACTAAAACCAAGATACTAGCAACACTAAAATAAAGCATGTAAATAAGTAAATTTTTATTTTGAATATAAACGCCTGTTAATGGGTGATTTGAGTTTTGAATTCCTACCAATAAAGCAATCAAAAATAAAGAAGTAAAACTTATAAACTTACCAAATCTAAATAGGCTAATTAATAATAGGGGGAATAATAAAAATTTAATTGGATATTGCATTTTTATAATGAGATATAAAAACATAAAACTAAAAAAAAGATAAAGTGTAAATTCTAATATTTTAAGCTTTTTGTGAAGAAACAATATTTTTTTAGGAAAGCTTAAAATTATAGGTGTAATAAGTAATATAGCTAGGATGTCATCTATCCACCAACTCCAAAATAGTGTAAAATAATTATACCAATCATTATTAAAGTAGCAACGAAAAAAAGAGCCGATAAGGGCTGTTATTAGAGAAATAAAAATAGTTACAAAAATAAATGTGACACTATTTTTTATACTTTTTAATATGAGGTTTGAATTAGAAAATTTAAAAATCAAATAGGCTCCTAAAGCAGCTTCTAAAGTATTTAGAATACTTGATGAGATATGCTCAGGGAATGTGTTTAAAACAGATATACCATTTTGAGACGTTATAATTGCAGCTACAAAATAATTACCAATAAAAACAAGCGGTAAATATTTATATCCTTTTAGTAGTAAAATTGATAAAGAAATACCCGCCGGTATCCAGATAGCTACTATTTGTGTATGCTTAAATATTAATAGATTAAAATATCTAGCAAACATTATATAGCTCACCAAAGTGACTAATATAAATATCCATTTGTTAAGTGTCTGTTTCATACTACACTTTTATTTCATTAATCTAAACCCCCCAGTCTATCATAATGATTCTACAGTTGTTAAAACAAAGAACTGATATGCAAATTTATAAACTTAAAATAATATAGATATTAGTAAAAAGGATTAATTTTTAATGATTTTTGATTTTTAACCTTAGGTCTAACTCCTTTAGATTTGTTTTTGTAAAATAAGCTAACTTTAAAAAATGGAAAAGGTACACTATGCCGAACTCAAAGTTCAGAACTTATAACCTGATTTAGACCTTTTCCATTTTTAGTTAAAACTCAAATAGAAATTAGGTTTTAAAATAAATGCTTGTTTTATACACAAGAATTGTAATTTTGCCAAATGAAAGTTTATTTTGACAATGCGGCTACTACGCCATTGCATCCTGAAGTTATTAAATATGTGAGTAATTTAATGTCAGAGCATTTTGGTAATCCCTCTTCTTCGCATCAGTTTGGGAGACATGCTAAAAACCTAGTAGAATCAGCTAGAAAAACGATTTCCAAACATTTAAACTGTTTGCCAAACGAAATTATTTTTACAGCAGGCGGGAGTGAAGCAGATAATTTTATTCTGCAAAATGCTATTCAGAATTTGAGTGTTAAACGTATTATAACTTCAAGAATAGAACACCACGCTGTTTTGCATAAAATAGCCGAATTACAAAAGCGCTTTAAAATTGAGGTTAACTATGTGTCGCTTAACGCGGATGGGTCTGTAAATATTTCTCATCTTGAAGAATTATTACAAAATGATACACATAAAACTTTGGTCAGTTTGATGTACATAAATAATGAAATTGCCAATTTATTACCATTAAAAGAAGTGGCTTTTTTATGTAAAAAGTACGCGGCTTTTTTTCATTCTGATACTGTTCAAGCTGTAGCGCATTATAAAATAGATTTAGAAGACATTCCTTTAGATTTTATGGCAGCAAGTGCCCATAAATTCCACGGACCTAAGGGGGTCGGTTTTGCTTTTATCAGAAAAAATATTGCTATTAAACCTTTGTTAATTGGTGGTGCTCAGGAACACGGTACACGTGCTGGAACAGAAAATACACACAGTATAGCAGGTATGGGTTTGGCGTTTGATTTGGCCATGCAAGATTTAGAAACAGACATTAATTATGTAAAATCGCTAAAAAAAAGATTGATAGATGGGTTGTTAAAAATAGATTCAGAAATTGCATTTAACGGTTTATCTGCCGATTTAGAAAAAAGCGCTTACGTTACGTTAAGTGTACGGTTTCCTAAAACCATCCCGATGTTGTTATTCAAGCTCGATTTAAAAGGTATTGCCGCTTCTGGGGGTAGTGCATGTCAAAGTGGAAGTGATAAAGGTTCACATGTTTTACAAGCTGTTTTATCGGATAAAAAAACCAAAAATACTTCTGTCCGTTTTAGTTTTAGCAAGTTTAATACTATTGAAGAGGTAGATTATGTGCTTTCTGTTATTGAGGAATTGCTTTAAAATATATAAAACACCCCTAAAGTCCCCTCAATGGGACAATTGTAAAAAATAAACTTAGCATGGAACGTCCCATTGAGGGGACTTTAGGGGTGTGGGAAAGTTTTTGTATTGCGTCGCAAAGTTTGAAGATTTTGAATACTTTATAATCACATCTCTAAGCAGTGTTTAGTTGCAGTTAGAAGTTATTAAGAGTCAGGGCTTCACTTTGAGTGAAACCCTGACTAGATTGTTATTGATACGATGGCTGCGAGTCATCGTATCAATTTAATCTAAATTACAGGATATCAAGGGTATAAAAAAAATTATGTAAATTAAATATTAGGTTGAACTTAGGTTTCAAACAATTCAAAACTAAAAAAAACAAGGCGGTGTTTTCTACTGCTTTTCAAGCAATTGCTGTTCGTATAATTCTTGGTAATAACCTTCTTTATTTAAAAGTTGTAAATGTGTCCCTTGCTGAATTATTTTGCCATTATCTAACACAATAATAGTATCGGCATTTTTAACCGATGACACCCTATGACTGACAATTATTGCCGTCCTTTTATTGATGAATTTGTTGAGATTATTTAGAATTTGCTCTTCGGTTTCTGTATCTACAGCACTTAGGCAATCATCAAAAATTAAAATAGTAGGTTTTTTTATCAAAGCTCGCGCAATAGAAATACGCTGTTTTTGTCCGCCAGAAAGTGTCACACCACGTTCGCCAACCAATGTTTTATAGCCTTGTTTAAAATTATTGATATTATGATGAATATAAGCCTGTTGCGCTGCATTTTCTACTTCATTTAGATCGGCATTTTCATTTCCAAAACGGATGTTATTAGCGATACTATCCGAAAATAAAAACGATTCTTGTGGAACAAAGCCAATAGCTTCTCGCAAACTCTTTAAATTGATATCCTTTATAGGAATACCATCTATAAAAATGTTACCACTGTCAATATCGTAAAGCCGTGCTATTAGATTTATGATGGTCGATTTTCCCGAACCAGTTTTGCCCAAAATAGCAAGTGTTTTCCCAGCTTCTAATTTAAAACTGACATTTTTAAGCGCTGTAATATTAGTGTCGTCATAAGTAAAAGACACATTTCTAAATTCAATTTCACCTTTAACTTTAGAAGTTTCTAATTGTTCGTTTTGTATTTCGGGCGTAACTTCTAAAAATTCGTTAATACGTTTCTGACTGGCTTCGGCTTGTTGTACAATTGAAGTTACCCAACCCACAACGGCCACAGGCCATGTCAACATATTTACATAAATAATGAACTCGGCAATAACACTTAGACTTTCAATTTCGCCATTTATGTATTGCATACCGCCAAAGTAAATCACAAAAATATTACTCATCCCGATAAGGAGAATCATAAGTGGGAAAAAGAGGGCTTGTGCTTTAAAAAGTGATATATTTTTCTCTTTACTTTCATCGGCAAGAATGTCAAATTCATCTCTATTTTTAGATTCTATGCCGTACGCTTTAATTACATTAATTCCCGAAAAAGTTTCTTGTACATAAGCCGTTAATTTAGATAGGTATTGTTGCACAACTGTACTGCGTTTGTTTATAACGCCACTCAAAATATAAATTGATAATGACAATACAGGCAACGGAATTAAAGTGTATAAAGTGAGTTGTAAATCTATCCTAACCATATTGGCAATTACAATTATAAATAGCGTTAACATGTTGATAGAATACATAATAGCTGGCCCAAAATACATACGTACTTTGCCCACATCTTCGCTAATGCGATTCATTAAATCGCCTGTTTTATTTTTTTTATAAAAGTTAAGTGATAGGTGTTGATATTGCTGATAGATTTCGTTTTTCAAATCGAATTCTATATATCTAGACATTACAATTATCATTTGACGCATGCCAAAAGTAAAAATACCCGATGCTATAACAGCAGCAATTATTAAAAGGATATTAATAAATAATTGGTGTTTCACATCTGTTATATTTGTGATTTCACCTTTTTGATACAGCTCTACGGCTTTTAAAGATTGCCCTATTAAATGTGGCGTAACTAAAGCAAAAAACTTAGCTATAATACTGAAAACTATGCCGAAAGCCAACCGGTAGCGATATTTTAAAAAGTATTTATTTAAGTATTTAAGAGCTTTCAAATCAGTTTTGTAAAATAAGGAAATACGTTATTTATTGAAGCTGCAAGATACAGGATTAGTCGCAATTTTTTATAATCAAAATTAAAAAGATAGAATTCAAATTATTGTTTATTTTTGCAGCAGAAAAGTTTAATACTTTTGCCTTTTAATTAACGTTCTTGTCAACCGAAATATGATCAATAGAAGACATATCAGAATTAAAGTAATGCAATCTTTTTACGCATTGCAACAATCCGAAAATCAGGATTTAAAATCAGAAGAAAAATTTTTATTAGAAAACATATACAAATTGCAAGATTTGTATGTATTGATGCTGACTTTATTAGTAGAAATAAAAAATGAAGTGGCGCGTATTGCAGAAATCTCTAAAAAGAAGCATTTAGCTACTGAAAGTGATTTGAATCCCAATCAAAAATTTATAAACAACAAGGTTTTTTTGAGTATAGAAAATAGCACCTCTATTTTAGCTTATAAAAATGATAGGAAGTTGACTTTATGGAAAGATAACAGCAAATTTGTTAAGATTCTTTTAGAAGAAATATTAGAAAGTGATTTTTATATAAAATATATGGAAACCATCCAAAATAATTTAAAAGAAGATAAGAAATTTATTGAAGATATCTACACTCATATTATAGCCGAAAATGAAAAATTATACGATTTTATTGAGGATGCAAATATCGGTTGGGTTGACGATTTTCCTTTTGTAAACACTTGGTTATTAAAAGCTATAAATAATTTATATAAAGAAAAACCTTTAAAATTAGCTTCGTTATTTAAGGATGCAGATGATGAGGATTTTGTTTTAAATTTATTTAGAAAAGTAGCTTTAAACCATACAGAATTCACAAAAGATATTGAAGCAAAAACACCCAATTGGGATAGCAAAAGGATAGCAGAGATAGATCTTATTTTAATAAAAATGGCCTTGATAGAGTTTGTTTATTTTCCACTAATTCCGACAAAAGTTTCTATAAACGAATATTTAGAAATAGCCAAAGATTATTCTACAGAAAAGAGCAGTATATTTGTAAATGGTGTTTTAGATAAATTATTACGTGAATATGAAAAAGAAAACAAATTTAAAAAAGTTGGCAGAGGCTTACTTTAAATTTATATTTTTGTATTTTAATATTTAAAAATTAGTATTATGAAAAAATTTTATATTTTATCGTTTTTAAGCTTAATATTCTTTGTGTCTTGTAAAGATAATGTGGCTTCTAAAATAAAATCAGATAACTTAGTTAAAGCCGAAAAAAGAGATGCCAAAATAGCGACAGAAGTTCCTATTATGACCTTTGCTAAAAGAGAACACGACTTTGGTAATATTAATGATGGAGATATTGTAGAAACTGTTTTTGATTTTGAAAATACAGGAAAAATGGATTTGGTTATTACCAATGCACACGCTTCTTGTGGTTGTACAATTCCTGAATGGCCAAAACATCCTATTAAACCGGGAGAAAAGGCCAGTATCAAAGTTAAATTTAATTCTAGAGGGAAAAGAAATAAACAAAGTAAAACAATTACTTTGAATACAAATACAAAAAATGGCAGAGAATTATTAGTCATAAAAGCTATGGTTAATTATGATAAAAAAATTAAATAAAAAAATATGTTTCAAATGATAGCATTACAGAGTGGTGGCGTAGGGAATTTTGTAATAATTCCTTTAATGTTTTTGGTTATTTATCTGTTTATGATAAGACCACAAATTAAAAAACAAAAACAAGAAAAAAAGTTCCAAGCCTCAATAAGTAGAGGAGCGCGCATTATAACAACAAGTGGTATTCACGGTAAAATTGTTGATATAAATGATAAAGACGCTACTGTAACTGTAGAAACAGGCGCTGGTAAAATGAAATTTGAGCGTTCAGCCATCTCGATGGAACTCAGTAAAAAATACGCTCCAGTAGTAAAAAAATAAATCTCGATTTAGATTTTTTAAAAAGTGAGCTATGGCTCACTTTTTTTGTATATTTAAGGTTTTAAATTTATGTTACATAATCCGTTAAATAAAAAACAATTTACTGTTTTGCAAAGTAAAAATATTAAAATGTTTTTATTTTTCATCTTTCTGTCTTTTGCTTTTTGGTTACTCATAAATTTATCTAAAGAATCTATCAATACAGCTGCGTTTAATGTAAGCTATTATAATCTTCCTAAAACTAAGGTCTTTCAAAATAAGCCAAAGAATAGTTTAAAGCTAGAAATTAAAACACACGGATTTAATTTTTTAACTTATCAGCTCAATCCGAAAAATATAAAAATAAATTTAATTCATTTACAGTATTTTAAAGAGAATACTTATATTTATTTACCTAACAATTATTTACGCGAATTTCAATCTCAGCTTTCACAAAATGTAGAAGTTTTGAGTGTTGCTGTAGACACACTTTTTTTTAAATTGACAACGAATGCTGTAAAAAAAGTAAAGATAAAACCCAATTTAAAAGTAAGTTTTAAAATGGGTTATAATTATATTAAACCTATTAAAATTAAACCTGATTCTGTTGAGATAGAAGGGCCCAAAGCTTGGCTTGATTCTATTAATGAAGTTGCTACAGACGAAATAATATTAAAAGATTTATCTAAAAGTAATACACAAAAAATTGCTTTAAAAAAGTCAGAAAATTCAAAATTAAAATACAGTATTTCTACAGTAATTTTAAATGTTTACGTAGATAAATTTACCGAAACAAGCTTGGTTACAGGTTTTGACGTTATAAATGTGCCACCAAACTATACAATTACTACAATCCCTAAAGAGGTTACTATAAAATATCAAGTCAGTTTATCTAATTTTAATAAAGTAACACCTTCTTTGTTTAAAATAGTATGTAATTATGCTATTTCTTCTAAAGACAGTTTGCCTTATCTTATTCCGCAAATTGTAGATAAACCATCTTATGTAAAAGGTGTTGTTTTAACACCAAACAGAATTGAATACCTTATAAAAAAATGATAGTTATTGGCTTAACTGGCGGTATTGGAAGTGGTAAAACTACAGTTGCTAAACTGTTTTCAGAAATGGGAATTCCGGTTTATTTTGCTGATGATGAAGCTAAAAAGCTGATGCAAACTTCTGAAACATTAAAATCTAAAATACGGGCGACTTTTGGTGATAAATCCTACTTAAATAACACTCTTAACAGAGCATATTTAGCCAAACTGGTATTTACAGATAAGCATAATTTAGAACGTCTTAATAAGTTAGTGCACCCTGCCGTTAAAAAGCATTTTTCTAAATGGAAGGCACAACAAAATTCTGAATATGTCATTTATGAAAACGCTATTTTATTCGAAAGCAATTCAGACAAAGAATGTGATTATATAATTACTGTTACGGCAGGCAAAGAAACACGTATAAAACGTGTAATGAATCGCGATGATGTCTCGCGCCAAGAAGTTTTAAACAGAATTAATAATCAATTAAAAACAGCAGAAAAGGTAGCACTCTCTGATGCTGTTATTTATAACGATAAATTACAAAATTTAAAACTTCAGATTGACAAAATATTAAAAGTACTCAAGAATAAATTTTCTTCAAATTAGAAATATCTTCAATATGTTGTTAAAATATTGTTAAAAACTAAATGGTTTTTACAATATATCTCACAATCATAAAAATATTAATAAATTAAGAGTTAAATTTGAGCGATGGGTAAAAGATTATTTATTTCGCTTATTACATTAATGAGTATTTCTTTAATAGGTATTATAGCCGTTCAGGTTTACTGGATAAACAGTACCATAGAAATAAGAGAACGACAGTTTTCTAATGATGTAAAATTTGCTATTGCTAATGTTTCGCAAAATATACAAAAACGAGAATTAAACGATTATTATAGAGATTTTACGCCACTTATTAATTCTGCTAAAATGGCTAAAAAAGGCATTATCAAAAACCTTTTTTATAGTAAAATAGACACCAGTACAAACGAATTATTTACTTACAAACAAAGCATTTTAGAGAATAATTATAAGTCGCCTTTAACCAATTTAAATATTAATGTAGATACTTTAAGATTTAAGAGCTATTACAGTAAATCAATCAAACAGATTAGCAAGATAAATAAAATATCTAAAGATATTGAACAGTTAACACCCGAACAAAGATTTGTAAAAATTGGTAAACTTATAGGTCTTGAAAAATTAAATTTTGAAAATTTTTTCAAAGAAATTGCACCAAGAAATCCTATATATAAGAGGGTGAGTAATGACGAAATAACTTATAATTTAAATTTTGAATTAGGCCAAAGAGGTATTTCTACAGCTTACGAATTTGCTGTTTATAGCAGTAATTTTCCAACAAAAATTAAGTCAGCGCATTTTAAATTAAACAAAGGAAGAACATACAAAGTCCCTCTATTTTTAAGTGATAATGAAACAAGTAATTACGATTTATACGTAAGTTTTCCGAATAAAAAAGAATACATTTTAGGGGCCATTTCTAAAATTTTAATATTAGGCGCTTTTTTTATATTAATTATTGCTTTTGCTTATGGTAGTGCAATTTATCAATTGATAAAACAAAAACAAATATCTCAGATAAAAACAGAATTCATCAATAATATGACGCACGAGTTTAAAACGCCCATTGCTACTATAAACTTGGCTTTAGATGCTATTAAGAATCCAAAAATTATTGGTGATAAAGAGAAAATTTTGAATTATGTAAAAATGATTCGCGAAGAAAATAAGCGCATGTTTAATCAGGTTGAAAACGTGCTACGCATTTCTAAATTAGAAAAAAATCAGCTAGATATTAGTAAGGAAATAGTAGATATAAGCGACTTGTTAGAAGATGCTATTACGCATGTTAAGTTGATAGTAGAAAATAAAGGAGGTTATATTAAAACCCATTTTAGTACCACTTTTGATGAGGTTCATGCCAGTCCGTTTCACCTTAAAAATGTATTTATAAATATTTTAGACAATGCTATAAAATACTCTGAAGAGGCTCCTAAAATAGACATTTATACAGAAACTGTAGGTAATGAGTTGCAGGTAAGAATTGAAGATCAAGGTATTGGTATGAGTAAAAATGTACAGAAACAAATATTTAATAAATTTTATAGAGAGCAAACAGGTAATGTGCATAATGTAAAAGGACACGGGCTAGGGTTATCTTATGTAAAAAAAATAATAGAATACCATGATGGTACAGTAAATGTAACAAGTGAAAAAGGTAAAGGAAGCACCTTTACCGTAAAATTGACATTGATTTAAAAAAATATATTATGGAACAAAAACGCATACTTTTAGTAGAAGACGACCAAAATTTTGGAACAGTCTTAAAAGATTATTTATCATTAAACGATTATAACGTAACACTCGCCAAAGATGGTTTAGAAGGTTTAATTATGTTTAAAAATGACACTTACGATATGTGTATTTTAGACGTCATGATGCCGCGTAAAGACGGTTTTTCTTTAGCTAAAGATATAAGAGCGACAGACAAAGAAATCCCTATTATCTTTTTAACAGCAAAAACGCTAAAAGAAGATGTTTTAAAAGGGTATCAAGTAGGAGCAGACGATTATCTTAACAAACCTTTTGATTCTGAAGTGTTGCTTTACAAAATCAAAGTCATTATGCAACGTAAAGAATCTGAAAAAAACGTTGAAGATGAAACTTTTGAATTTGAGATAGGACAATTTCACCTCAATTCTAAATTAAGACATCTATCTCTAAATGGTGGCGAAATAAGAAAATTATCACCTAAAGAAAATAAATTACTCAAACTTTTGGTATTGCATTTAAACGATTTAATGCCACGTGAATTAGCATTGACAAAAATATGGAGAGATGATAATTATTTTACTTCTAGAAGTATGGATGTTTATATTGCTAAATTGCGTAAGTATTTAAAAGAAGACCCAAATGTTGAAATTATAAATATTCACGGAGAAGGGTTTAGATTGGTAGTTAAAAAGTAAACTATTGTGGCTAGTTTTATAAAATTATACCAGAAAAACCCTAGCCAAAAAGAAATTGACAAAGTTGTTGCGGTATTAAAAAAGGGAGGTCTCATCATTTACCCAACAGATACCGTTTACGGATTGGGTTGTGATATTACCAATAAAAAAGCTGTAGGAAAAGTGGCCCGCATTAAAGGTGTTAAAGTAGAAAAAGCCAATTTTTCTTTTATTTGTAATGATTTAAGTCATCTGTCAGACTATGTTAAGCAAATAGATACGGCCACCTACAAACTCCTTAAAAAAGCTCTACCCGGCGCTTATACTTTTGTATTGCAAGGAAACTCTAATTTACCCAAATACTTTAAACAAAAAAAAACGGTAGGGATAAGAGTACCAGATAATTCTATTGTTAGAAAGATTGTAGAAACATTAGGCAACCCAATTGTATCGACTTCAATTTACGATGAAGACGCAATACTAGAATACACTACAGACCCCGAACTTATTTACGAAAAATGGCAAGCTTTAGTAGATGTGGTTATAGATGGTGGTTATGGCGATAATACACCTTCTACAGTAGTCGATTTAACAACAGAACCTTTTACAATTCTTAGAGAAGGTAAAGGCTCTTTAGATTTGTTTAATCTTTAGAGAGTTCTTTGTAATTCTGTTTTAACTTCTTTAGTAAAACACCATAAATAAGTCGGTAAAATAAGAGTAATAAGCCGGCAATGGCTACAACTATTACAATCGCTATTGCAACAGCCATAAAAATTGTGGCATTAGTACTGCTACCTGCTTGTACGGTGTCTAATTTTGATAGAAAATCGGCGTTAGAAAAAATATAATACAAAGCAATGGCAAAGCTAAAAATAAGCATACCCACATTGTACAAAACATAATTATAAACAGTTCTTCGGGTTTTTAAAATATCTGACATTAATTTTTGAATAGTACTGGCAGCGCTAATGGCACGGTAGTTTTTGTAAAATAAGACTATAAACACAAAGATAATAACATAGTTAATTATATTTAAAGTGTACATAAAATTGTACAGTCCAAACGCACGTATCTTGTCCCAATCTGTATCTACCAAAACAGAAACAAGCAACCAAAAGCAAAATTCAAGAACACTTATGTAAAAAATCCATTTGACTATAGAAGTCGATTTTTTATGCAACATTTTCTGAATGTCGTCATAACTAAACTGTAATTTACTATTTTTTTGATCTTTCCAAACCTCTTTTAATTCGTCTAAATTTTTCATAATATCAGGGGTTTAATAATACTTTTAATTTTGTTTTTGTACGATTCATTTTTACGCGTGCATTGACCTCAGAAATACCTAATGTTTCAGATATCTCTCTATACGATTTATCTTCTAAATACAATAAACACAAGGCTTTTTCTATATCAGATAATTGTCTTATAGCGCTGTATAATAAGGCTAATTGTTGGTCTTTTGTAGGGTCGTAATCTTTAAATTCTAACTCTTTTAAATTGTCGTACATCTCAGATGTAGCGATTTGTCTTTTAGATTTTCTGTAAAGCGAAATGGCTGTATTTAAAGCCACGCGATACATCCAAGTGCTAAATTTTGAGTCGCCTCTAAACTTAGGATAGGCGCGCCACAATTGTATAGTTATCTCTTGAAATAAATCTTTATGAGCGCTATCAGACCTTGTGTACGCCCGGCAGACTTTATGAATTATATTCTGATTTTTTTCTAAATCTTCTGTAAACCGATGTTTTAAGTCTTCCACGTTTCAAGTTAGTTACCTTATAGGTAGCGTAAAATGCATTTTTGTTACCAATTAATGTTAATTTTTGGGAACATTTATTTCCGATCCAAAAAATAAGGCGTTAAAAAATAGTTTATTGGTGCCATACCACGCCCCTCTAAAATTAGGATTATCGGCAAACATTACCACGCGGCCACGTCCAATGGGGCTGACAATTAGTGACGCCGATTTTTTCATAATTTCTAAATTCTTTTTGGTTATAAAACCATCAATATGTGGATGCCTGTCGTACTTGGCAACTGTAGCGTAAGCACTTTTACTGGGTTTAAGCCAAATATTATTGTTTTTATAAACAGGTATTTGTTTTTGATGATACCCAAATGCCAAAGGATGTGTCAAATCTAAATCTACTTTAAAAATAGCACCGCCAATTTGGTTACGACCAATATATTCACTAGCATCGCCGTAAGGCAAGCGCTTGGTGTTTTTTGAGGTATCTTTTTTAATCAAGACCTCTTTAACCAACTTTTTCTTGATAGCCCAGCTTGAGGCTTGTCTAGAAGTTATAAGCGTATTGCCCTGTGCTACCCAATTTTTAATTCTTGTAATCTGTTTATCATCAAGTTGAGAATAGCTGCCTGAAACTAAAACAAAAGTATTATATCTATTTAAATCAACGCGACTAAATATGTTTAAAGGAACTTTTGTAATAGGCATAAAAATTTTTGTATCTAAAGCATGCCAAACTTCACCAGCCTCATAAGATGACACGCCATTGCCCACTAGCATTAAAGCTTTGGGTTCTTTTAAAGTTCTAAAATTACGACTTCCTAAGTCAATACCTTTAACACTATAGCCTGTATTAACAGAAAAAGCTTGTACTTTAAATTTATTTGAAGCTGTTTTAAGTAAATTATAAACCTTATCGGATGTCAAACTTTGTAAACTTATAGGGATAAGTAAAGTCCCTCTGTCAAAATTAGTGACTTTACTGTTTGCTGTAATACTAAAAGGTTTAAATGACGCTTTTAGTTTTATGCCATTTTTTTGTAAAAAATAGAGTAGTGCCGGAGCATTGTAATCATCCCATTTTATAAGATAGGCATAATTAGATTTGTTAAAGGAGTTCGTTGTTACTAAATTGTCTGTTGAATTGATTTCGGAACCTTTTTTAAAGCTGTTAGTCACTTTAGCATAGGTCATATTATAAAAATTAACGGTTGACCATGCCGAAGCGTCGTAATAAACGCTATCTCTATACTGATTATAGGTTTCGAACATAGTTTGCACCATGCGGTATTGAGGCTGTTTTGTAGGAACGATAAAAGCTTTTCCTTTTCTAAAAGTCTTGTTGTTTAATCTTAATGATTTATTGAGATTATAAACTTTAATTTTGTGCTGCAAGAGTAAATTCACAAAATCTTTAACACGATTTTTATCGTAATTATCGCCAAAAACATAAGCTTTTACAGGATCTTTTTCGGCGTTTTTTATAGCAGATGTAAAAAAGTGATGCTCATATTTATTGAGGTAATCTTTATTAGCAATAGCTGCTTTAATTGTTGCAAAACTAGATACATAGTGGTTTCTAATGGTAAATTTAAATTCAATTTTACCCATATCGGTTTCTTGTACATGACCTCTTGAGCTGGCTTGTTCAAAAAGAAGCGCTAAAGCGCCTTGCAAATCGGGATAAGAAGAACCATAACCGGGGTAAGTCCCGTCAAAAGCTTCTTTTGTAAAATAGAAGGAGCCTATTTTGTTTAAATCAGCCGAAAATTGTTTGGCAAACATGTCATTTAGTGTGGTGTAATTTTCTTTAGGCATTATGGGGTCTTTAGAAGCAATGGGCTTCATCGGTTCAAAGAAATAAGAACTATTGGTACCCATTTCATGAAAATCGGTTACAACGTTAGGATACCATTTGTGATACCATTTTAATTTACCTTGACTTTCTGGATTAACAGCTAACAGCCAATCGCGATTTAAATCAAACCAATAATGATTTGTGCGGCCACGAGGCCAATCTTCATTATGCTCCATATCATATTTATCGGCTACAAGCGGAGTCCCACGTCGGGTGTTGACCCAATTCACAAATCGATCTCTGCCATCGGGATTTATAGTGGGATCTATAAAGACAACGGCTTTCTCTAAATAGGCTTTTACAGAAGGATTTTGAGAAGCTATTAAAGTATAAGCAGTTAACATAGCCGCTTCTGTGCTAGAAGGTTCGTTGCCGTGAACATTATATCCCAAATTTATAAAGACAGGTAATTGAGAGATATCACCTAAGGGAGAATTAACATCAACCAACTTAAGGTGTTTTTGACGCAGGGTTTCTAAGTTTTTAATATTTTGAGTTGTAGAGACATTTAAAATCACCAATTCGCGTTGCTCGTGGGTTTTCCCGTAAATGGTTAATGTGGCCTTGTTAGACAACGAGGCTAAAGTTTTAAAATAGGCCACAACACGGTCATGACGCGTATGGTATTTCCCAATAGGATAACCCAAAAATTGCTCAGGGCTGGGTATCTTGCTATTAAAAGGCCCTTGATTTTTATAGAAATAATCTTGAGAGTAAACAGAAGTTCCTAAAAGAAGGATTAAAACAGCAGTAATTAAATTTTTCATGATTAGGTTTTGTTTAAATTTACGGTATAAAAAATTAGGTGTACTAAATTACATTATTTTGATTTTATAATAGCTTAAATAACAATTCATCTTTAAAATTTAACAGTTCGGTTATTTAAAATTGGTGCAAAAGGGTAAAAGGAGCACTTTTGCTCTGAATTAAAAAATATGTTTAACTTTAAAAATAAAAATTATGATTCGATTTATTTTAGTTATTTGCTTGTATTTATTATCGCTAATTGGTTTTAGCCAAAATAAAACACAATCTTATAAGCTTACCGTATCCGTTACAAACGCTATAAACGACAAAGGAAAAGTCCATTTTGCCCTTTACGATTCTAAAGAGCATTTTAATAACAAACAAGCCCTTGCAAAAGCCGAAGCTACTTTAATAGACGGCGTAGGTACAGTATCTTTTAAAGATGTAAAACCGGGTGTTTATGCTGTTGTGTGTTTTCACGATGCCAATAGTAATGGTAAAATGGACTTTCAAGATAACGGCATGCCCTTAGAAGATTATGGCATGACCAATAATATTATGAACTTTGGACCACCGCTTTTTGATGATGGTAAATTTGAAGTTTCTGATAAGAATTTGAACTTCGAAATTAAATTTTAAATAATTTTATACTAGAAAAATGACAAAATATTTTGCAAATTTTATAAAATACACTTTAGTAATAAGTCTTGTTATTTACCTTCTAGACCAAGGTGTTGACTGGATAGATGGCGGTAAAGTTGGTAGTTTTACAGTTGAGCTTAAAAAATTTGCAGCCTATTTTTTATATGGATTTATTATTGGCGGCGCCAATATATATTTAGTGGCTTATTTAGACAAGTTTTATAGTTGGAAAGAAGAAACTAAAAAACGACTTATAATTGGTCTAATTGGTGCCATTGTTGTATCGTTAGTTGCTATTGTTGTAGCGAGGTTAGTTCTTACTTTAGTTAATGGTCATGACTTGGCTTATTTTATTACAAATCAAAAAGCCAGTCATTATTTCTACTCTTTATTAATTACTTTAATAATAGTCCTCTTTTTTTACGCTTTATATTTTTATAAAGCTTTATCTGATAAAAAAATATCTGAATCGGAGTTTGTGGCCAAACACGAATCGGCTAAGTACGAATCACTTAAAAGTCAGTTAGACCCTCATTTTTTATTCAATAGTCTAAATGTATTGACGTCTTTAATTGGCGAAAATCCAGCGAAAGCCGAGCAGTTTACCACAAAATTGTCTAAAGTATATCGTTATGTTTTAGAACAAAAAGACAAAGATTTAATTCCATTGCAAGAAGAACTCGATTTTGCTAATACCTATATGGAATTACTAAAAATGCGTTTTGAAGAAGCCGTTGAATTTAAATTACCAGAATCAGACTTAAACCCTGATTTAAAAATTGTGCCACTCTCGTTACAAATATTGTTAGAAAATGCCGTTAAGCACAATGTTATAAATAAGGAAAATCCACTTGTTATAAGTATTTATTTAAAAGAGGGTTGTTTATGTGTTGAAAATAAATTGCATTTAAAATCGGTATTAAAAAAGAGTACACATGTTGGTTTAAAAAACATAGAAGAACGCTATGCTTTAATTACAAAAAGAAAAATAGAGATTATTAAAGACGAAGATAAATTTCAAGTTAATTTACCTTTACTAACACAAAAAATTAAGAACATGAAAACATCAAGTACAAGTCAAATTAATAAATATTTAAAAGCAGTTGAACGCGTAAAAGAAATTAAATCATTTTATGCAAGTTTAATAGCGTATTGTATAGTTATGCCATTTATAATATTTATTTATTACAGATATTCACCACATACTATTCAGTGGTTTTGGTTTCCCATGTTTGGATGGGGAATGGGCTTAACTTTTCAAGGATTTAAAGCTTTCAATTATTATCCAATTTTGGGTAGTGATTGGGAAGATCGCAAAATTAAAGAGTTTATTAATGAAGACGATAAACAGTATTGGAAATAGTTTAAGCTATACTTAACTTTTAGAAATTAAATAATTAATTAAAACATAAAAAAAATGAAAACATATTATACAGAAGAACAAAAATATATGCGCGCTAAGAAAAGAGTTGATGAATTAAAAGGGTTTTATTCAAATTTAACATCCTATTGTTTAGTCATTCCTTTTTTAATATTCATCAATTTAATGACATCACCAGGTTATCATTGGTTTTGGTTTCCAATGTTTGGCTGGGGAATAGGCATTTGCTTTCACGCTTTAGGTGTATTTGGCTATAAAATAGGCTTAGGAAAAGAGTGGGAAGAAAGAAAAATTAGAGAATTAATGGACGATGATAGCGGTACAAAATTTTAGAAAAGATGGCAGATAATTATACAGAAGAACAAAAATATATTCGTGCTAAAAACAGGGTAAAATCAATCAAAGGATTTTATGTTCACTTTTCAGTTTATCTCATTGTAAACTTGTTTCTTGTTATGTCAAGAGCCATAGCAGATGGCGGTTGGGATGCCTTCTGGGAATGGCAATCTTACAACACGGCTTTCTTTTGGGGTATAGGTTTGGCTTTTCATGCCTTTAAAGTCTTTGGTTTATTTGGTATCTTAGGCTCAGATTGGGAGGATAGAAAAATTAAAGAATTAATGGATAAAGATAAATCAGATTCATGGCAATAAAGGCTGTTATAATAGAAGACGAGCAACCTGCTGCAAGACGCTTAAAACGTATGTTAGAAGCTTCTAAGCTAGAGGTTTTTTGTTTGTTACACTCCGTAAAAGAAGCGGTAAATTGGTTTAATTCTAACCAACATCCGGATATTGTGTTTTTAGATATTCAGTTATCTGATGGGCTTTCTTTTGAAATTTTAGATCAAGTTAAAATTAAAAGTGATATCATTTTTACAACGGCTTATGACGAATATGCCCTAAAAGCTTTTAAATTTAACAGTATAGATTATCTTTTAAAACCAATTGACGATGACGAATTAGCACATGCTTTAGCACAATACAAAGAAAAACAAAAGGAGGCTTCACAAAATGTTTTATTCGATTTTGAATCTTTAAAAAAAGCATTAGTAAGTCCAGAAGAGAAAAAATACAAAGAGCGTTTTACTATTCAAGTTGGTCAGCATTTAAAAGTTATAAATCTAGCTGATATTGAGTGTTTTTACAGTGAAAATAAAGGAACCTATTTACACACAAATAAAGATAGAAGTTATTTAATTGATAGCACGTTAGAACAATTACAAGAACAGCTCAATCCTCAGAAATGTTTTAAAGTAAACAGGTCTTTTATAGTGCCATTAGAGGCGATAAAAGATATTGTAGCCTACACCAATAGCCGCTTAAAAATACGATTACATCATTTTGATAATGAAGATATTATTGTAAGTCGCGAAAAAGTAAAAGATTTTAAAAAATGGTTGGGGTAGGATAATTCCCTGTATTTGGCATTTGAACCCGCTTAAAATCCAGCAATTTTATTCAATGCGGTTTTCTATTACTAATTTCTTTTATAGATGTCAATAGATAGTTTCATATTTTTAATTTATTATTTGCACTAATAATGTCAGGTCGAGCGCAGTCGAGACCTAATTTGTAGACTCTATAGTTCTCGACTGCGCTCGAACAGACAAATTATTGATTTTTTATATCTTTAAAAAACAGCACTTTAATTATTAAATTTGATATATAGTTATCTGCTGACCTCTATTTTTTTTATTAAAATGTCTTGCTATTAGAAAAA
The DNA here is from genome assembly GCA_045046885.1 of Flavobacteriaceae bacterium. Classification (GTDB taxonomy): domain Bacteria; phylum Bacteroidota; class Bacteroidia; order Flavobacteriales; family Flavobacteriaceae; genus CG1-02-35-72. The sequence continues at coordinate 45,506 of JASFYX010000007.1, read as the reverse complement.
TAATAAATACGACTACAATTGCTGATAAAGCACCAAGTATCGTCATTGTTCTGTTTGATAATGTAATTTCTAAAAAAGGCATATTCTCATTTTTATACTTTTAAGCGGTTCGGTTTTAAGAGAAGCTTACATCTGCATTTTATTTATTCTGATATTGTTTATATTTTATATTTCCAACCTCTATTTTTATTATATCCCTTCAAAAAGTTAGGTGATTTAATTCCTCCATATATTATTCCTGAAGCAGGAATCATCAATAATAATGCTGATGATTCAGATGTAAAGGCAGATATTACCAAACTAGCACCTAATAGTGCCACTCCATTATAAATAATAAAAACATCTGTTACTATCGAAATTAATAAAGGGTTTCTTTTTATTTTTTGTATATCTGTTAGTTCAATTCGTCTATTTTTTATTAAAATATTTTCATTATCTAATATCTTAAATTTACCTGATATTTTTTTTCCATCAAAAGTTTTGATTTTAATTCGTCTATTTTCTTTAATTGTTATTTCTTTATTTGAGTTTGGGCTAGTGATTTTAATCACTCTTTCTTGCGAAAATGTAAGATTTATAAAAAATACACTAATCAATAAAATGATAATTTTTTTCAAAGTAATTTAGTTTAATGTTTTACAACGGTTTTTGGTATGGGAAGTTGCGTTTTTGGAAACGTAATTTTCCGATGTTTAAATTTAAGTTATTTATAATTTAGAAACATTATATTTTATTGAATTTAGCAATTTTTTATACCAGTTGTTGCCCACAGTAAACGTCAGTCATTATTCTTTTATAACATTCTTTGTAGTGTCGATTTTTTTGTCAACAGATAAAATAACATCCTTAATAACTAGTTTTTGAATTGCCGAAATTAAGTTATCAATTTTTATGTGATCAATTTCATTATTTTCAAGAAGGGGTAATTGTACTCTTGAATTTAAAAATGTTTTATCAATATCTCTAACAAGAACAGTTAATAATTTCTCTTTTAATTTATTAAGAACTACTGTAAAATATAAATTTTCATTTTTTGTTACTTTAATATTTAGATTGATTTTTCTAACAAACTGACCAGCATACCAAGGTTTACTTCGATAAAAAAAGTCCATTTGTAATAAACCTAAACTCCAATTACCACTTGGATTTATGTTTTCTGAATTAACAAAACCTGTTCTTTGCAAAACACCTTGATTTTTAGATGTTCTTGTAACATAGTCATATCCATCTCCAGATGTAAGTTCATTTTTATTGAAGCTTAATGTGTTATTTATTTCAAATATTTTATCTATTTTAAATTCACGCCAATTTAATTTGCCATTATCGAAATCACTCAATGCTTTTTGTTCTTCTTCGGATAAAGTGTAATCTTTTAAACCTGTTATTTTTAAATATGTTTTCAGAGTTTTTGTGCGTTCAATCTCTAGTTTAGCAATATGTTCTTTTTCTACTTCTTCAATAAAATTTTCAATAAAATCATAATCAATTTCACCATTTTTAGTAGGAAGGTTTATTGTCGTATTCTTTAATTCAATTTTTGTTGCTTTATTATTATAAGAATATTTACTTCTGATTACTTTATCAATAGCCGAAATAATAAAAAGTTGATTTATTTTGTTTAATCTTTCACTTTGTAAAACACTTGTTGCACCGTGACCATCTTTTAGATAAAATGGTGTTTCTAAATAAACGATATTTTGATTGTTTGAATGTATTAGAATAGTTGGTTTCCCATCGGAATTATTTAATACATTATTATTTAATTGATTATAAGAAATTATTCCATTGTTTATTGTTGCTTGACCATAAAAAGGGTATACGTTTTCTGTTTTATCTTTTAATTGTTCAAGTTTTAATGGATCAATTTCTTTTTGTGTTTGCCATTCTAATACTTCTTTAATTTTAAATTCTCCCCACTTAACTTTTAGTAATTTTTCGTTAAGTAGGGTGTCTACTTTCCCAAGCTTTCGTTTTCTTTGTTTTGTTTTAAAATATTAGATACTTTCCAAGCCAAATAATCGCTTACTGTTTTTTTGAAGTCTTCTAATTTTGGCATTGAATCAATTATTTGATGTTGTTCAAAATTCCAATCATTTCCTTTTTCTGAAACAACACCCATAGCCACTTCTTGTTTCAAGTCCCAAAGGTCAGAGGAAACTGATGCAGTAACACCGTTTTTATAAATTTCTACGATGTCTTTATATCGTTGCATAGGATTATTTATTTCTAAAAGACCACGCTTTGTTCGTTTGTAACCATCGTTTCTAAAATCAATAAACTTTACTTGCTTTTTATGGTCGTGTTTTTTGCCTGTATGTTCTACAACATATATTGAGGTTTGAACACCAGCCATAGGTTGAAATAAATCGATTGGCATTTTTATACTTGCTAATAATTGATTATGTTTTAAAATAGCTTTGCAACTTTCAATTCCTCGACCACTACCAGCTGAATCTTGTATAATTATTGCTGCTTTACCACCGATTTGTAAATTATCTAAACCAAATTTTATGAAAGGCATACCATTTTCTTTAAAACTAAATGGTGGGTTAAGTAGTAATTTATCTGCATTGAATTTTTTATAAAGGTCAGATGGTTCTTTAAAAGAAGAACCTTTACGAATATTGGCTGAACCATCGCCACGCAAAATCATATTTGTAGATGCAAGCGTAAACATTTGAGCATCGAGTTCAACACCGAGTAATTGGTTCTTTTTTATTTCTTTGATTTTTTCAATTGCTTTTTTGGTTCTTTTGCCATATTTCTGTTCGGTGTAACTTATCATTAACTCCATAGATGAAATTAGAAAACCCGCTGAACCTGTTGCTAAATCCATTACTTTAGAGTTTTCGTCAACTTCTAGAATTTGTGTCATCATTTTAGTAACATAAGGTGGAGTTAACACAATTCCTATTTCTTTTCCATCGCCAAGAGCATATTTTAAAAATTCGGAATACATTTCTCCCATAATATCTAAATGCCCACTCATTGAGTCGATAGATAAAAAGATGTTTTCGTATATATAAGTAAAAATTTGTTTGTTTACACTTGCTAAATCTGGTAATAATTTACCAATAATCTTATCTAATTCTATTTTTTTATCTCTGTCTGAATCTTTGTTGATCTCTTTAAAAGAAGCCATCATAAGATTTTTCTTATTTTGAGGTATTTCTTTTAATGTTAGGTAATTTTCAATTTGATTTACTATAGTGTCTCCATCTCTTTGGTTGTCTAGATTTACACCTTTTAAATCTTCTGGTATTAATCCTTTTTTAATATCTGCAAGGTCTTGCATTGCTAAAAGCATACCTGAAACATATAACACACGTTGTGGAGCAGTAATTGCGTGATTGTGCATTAACTTATTTAGTTTTTTTGCATATTCTTGCAACTTTGCTTGTGAGTCAATTAATATTTTATGTTTTTCATCTTCTGTAAGTGTTGCCACCTTATAAAATTCAGCAAAGGATTTTTTTGATTCTAAAAAATCTAAAGAAGTGTAACTTTTAACTAATTTATAAGTTTCGTCTGTTGAGCCAAAGATATAATACACTTTAATAATTACATTATTAACATTATCGCCTGAAATACCAATCGCAATTGCTTCACTATATTTTTTACTCATTATTGCACATTGTGCATAATGTATTGCTCCATTTACTGCAAAATTTTTAACAGATTTAATATCGCTTTTAACTTTTTCGCCAGTACTTGCCAATAGCTTTTTGCTACCTAATTTATTTTCAATTAAGACAGGAATATCGAAGACTTCAAGCTCAAAATCAGGTTTCCAAGATTTTCCTTTTTCTTTTTCTCCTGATTCTTCAAGTTCAATGCGTTTAAGTTTTACACCATTTTGGATAGCATTTTTAAGATAATCAGACATTGAAGATTCAACAGTATATTTTGTTTGTTTTATTCTTGCAAATTCTGCTTTTACCCAATCATTAACATTATCTTCTAAACTCCAGTTTCTCATTTTATTATAATTTTTTTTCACGAAAACAAAAATAGCTTTTTTAAATCATTTATAAGATTCTTTTTCTTCTCGTTCCATAAGTTTCATCGTTATTGTGGGCAACTTGTAATATCCCAACAAATAGACCTATTTATCAGTTAAACATTACTTTATAACAGAATCTCAAACCAGAAATCCCAATCAAAAAAGAGTAATTTGCCCGTCTTCTTCGGTTTCATTTGTTGGGGTAATATCTAAATTTTTAATTACAGGTTTTTCAGTAGGTATATCAGTTTCTTTAGATTCTGATTTCTTTTCAGACACTTCTGTTTCTGTGGGTTTTTCAATAGCTACATCAGAATTCACTTCTTCACTTTCTGTTTCAATATCGTCTATAACGGGTGGCGTATAGGGGAGTGGCGCGACTAAATCTATATATTTTATTTTTTCTTTGGTAAGCTGATTCCCTTGTGCTTTGATGCCTTTTACAGCAATAAAATCTTCAAAATTTAAAGTAGTATTTTCTAAACTGCGTTTAGAATAAACTACTGAAGCCATTGGGCGGTAATCTGTAGCCACTATTTCTAATTTAGATTTAGAATGATCGCTTATAAATAGTTCTTCTTTATTAGGATTGTCTATCATAAAACGTTTGACGTAATAAGTGTCTTTTTCGCCATCATAATATACAGCAGAAATAGGTTTGTTTGGATCCCATTTCTCTAAAACAATCATATCTTCATCAAAATGCGTTGTTAATTTTGGTTCGATGGTTTTTAAAAATCCTTTTTGGTTTATGACTAATAAGCGATCTGAAGCTGTAAACTCTCCTAATAACTCACCTCTGTTATCCACATTTAAACGCTGGACGGTATCGTCAAACCAAACTTTTCGTGGCTTTAAAGTGGAAACGCCAACACTTTTCAGTTCAATTTTTCTAACGGTATTTTTGGTTACGGTATTACCGCGAACGCCACGTCCTTTAATGGCTAATTCGGCAAAATCTATATCCCATTTTAATTTTTTAATCTTACCTACTGCACGTAGTAAAATAGTTACAGTTTCTGCTTCGCCGTTGGGATTTGCAGAGAAATAAAGCACTTTAGAGTTAGCGGTGCCATTTGCTAAATTGTAATATTTATCGCGTGTTACGCCCGTAACAGGGAATCGTTTTATATAAGTAGGGCCACTTTTTCCTAAACGGTAAATCATATTATAAACAGTGCGTTTGTCGTTCTTTTTAAACACCGCTACGTGAATGATATCTTTACCTATAAAGGTTTTTGAGGCTACTTTTGTAACCATCATATTTCCGTCTTTTAAAAAGACAATAATAGCGTCAATATCAGAACAATCGGTTACATATTCATCTTTTTTAAGAGCCGTTCCTACAAATCCTTCAGTGCGATTAACATACAATTTTGTATTGCGCATAACTACTTTTGTAGCCACGATATCTTCGAAAGTTCGGATTTCGGTTTGGCGCTCACGTCCTTTGCCGTATTTTGTTTTAAGATTTTTAAAATAGGCAATAGCATAATCAGTTAAATGTCCTAAATGGTGGTTGACTTGTGCAATCTTATCTTCTAAGCCTTCTATAAATTGTTTGGCCTTATCTAAGTCGAATTTTGAAATCTTTTTAATGCGGATTTCTGTCAGTTTGACAATATCTTCTTCGTTAACAGCTCTTTTAAGATTTTTAATAAAAGGTTTCAAACCCTTGTCAATAGCCAAAATAACACCTTTCCAAGTACTTTCTTCTTCAATGTCACGATAGATACGGTTTTCTATAAATATGCGTTCAAGCGATGCAAAATGCCATTGTTCTTCGAGCTCATTACGCTGAATTTCTAATTCTTGTTTTAATAAAGAAACTGTTTGGTCTGTAGAAATTTTCAGAATCTCTGTAACGCCAATAAATACTGGTGTATTATTTTGAATGATACAGTTTGAAGGCGATATAGATATTTCACAATTGGTAAAAGCGTATAGTGCATCAATAGTTTTATCGGGCGATATGCCATTTGGTAAATGCACTACAATTTCTACATGAGCAGCTGTATTATCCTCAATGCGTTTAATTTTTATTTTACCTTTATCGTTGGCTTTTATAATGCTATCTATTAAAGACGTAGTAGTTGTGCCAAAAGGAACTTCGGTTATTGTAAGTGTTTTTTTATCTAAGATAGAAATCTTAGCACGTACTAAAACTTTTCCACCACGTAAACCTTGATTGTAGTTAGAAAAATCGGCAATACCCCCTGTTTGAAAATCGGGTAAAATAGTAAAAGACCGGCCTTTTAGGTGTTTTATAGAAGCGTCTATAAGTTCTATAAAATTATGAGGTAAAATCTTTGTAGAAAGACCAACGGCAATACCTTCAACGCCTTGCGCTAAAACCAGTGGGAATTTTACAGGTAAATCTATAGGCTCTTTTCTACGGCCATCGTAAGAGGCTTGCCATTTTGTTGTTTTAGGATTAAAAAGTATTTCTAATGCAAATTTAGACAGACGCGCTTCTATATATCGGGAAGCAGCAGCCCTGTCTCCCGTTAATATATTACCCCAGTTACCTTGCATATCTATAAGCAATTCCTTCTGCCCAATTTGTACCATAGCATCACCAATACTGGCATCACCGTGTGGATGGTATTGCATAGTATGTCCTACAATATTGGCAACTTTATTATAACGACCATCGTCTAAATCTTTCATAGACTGCATAATACGTCTTTGAACAGGTTTAAAGCCGTCATTTATAGATGGTACAGCACGTTCTAAAATAACATAAGAAGCATAGTCTAGAAACCACTCTTTAAACATTCCCGTTACCTTGGTAATTGTTTCCTGACTATTACTTTCTTTGTTATTTCCGGTATTTTCTATGTTTAAATGTGTGTTATCCATTAATGCTTAGCTGTTTTCTCTTATTACCTTTTTAAGCGATTGTTTTAAGTGCTTAGCGCGTTTTTTACTAAGATTGGTTATATTAAAATGTTTCTTTATAGTGCCTTTATCTTTTGAGTGTAGGTAGATATTTAATGCCCTGTAAACTAAATAATTTTTAATTTTAAAATCTTTTAATTTCTTTTTAGGAAACTCAATAGTTTTAATAGCTAAAGGCGCCATCTCTTTCTTGTAAATACCGTCATTTTTTATAATGACTACCATCCCTGTACTGTCGTATTCAAAGTACCCATTTCCTAAAACAGCAAGAATTACTATTAAAAATGCAAAGCCTAAAAATATATATTTTACCATGTTGAATCTGGTATTGTGTATTGGTGTTATGGCTATAAATACAAATATTGCCAACGATATTATAAGTAAAGTATTATAAAATTGTTTAGTATTTTTAACCCTTTTATGATTATTAAATTTCATGCTATTTTGTTTAAATACGTTAAGTCCCCACTATTAGTATTTAAAACATTGTCATCATGTGTCTTCCATAATATTTAGTTCTACTTTTAAATTATTAACTATAAATTTTTGTCTGTCGGGTGTGTTTTTACCCATATAAAATTGAAGAAGTTGGTCTATACCTACTTCTTTATCGAGCATAACAGGGTCAAGTCTTATATCTTTACCAATAAAGTATTTAAACTCGTTTGGCGATATTTCTCCAAGTCCTTTAAATCGGGTTATTTCGGGTTTGCCTTTTAGCTTGGCCATAGCTTTTTGCTTTTCTGTTTCAGAATAACAATAGATGGTTTCTTTTTTATTGCGAACGCGGAAAAGAGGTGTTTCTAAAATATACAAATGACCTTCTTTTATGACTTCAGGAAAAAATTGAAGAAAGAAAGTAATCAGTAATAAACGAATATGCATACCATCAACATCAGCATCTGTAGCTATTATGATGTTATTATAGCGCAAATTTTCAATGCCATCTTCTATATTTAAAGCCGCTTGTAAAAGATTAAATTCCTCATTTTCATACACAATCTTTTTTGAGAGCCCGTAGGCGTTTAAAGGTTTCCCTTTTAAACTAAAAACGGCTTGTGTGTTGACATTTCTAGATTTTGTTATCGAACCACTTGCCGAATCGCCCTCTGTTATAAACAAAGAACTATCTAGGCGATTGTCTTTTTTCATATCTGTCATATGTACACGACAATCGCGTAGTTTTTTATTGTGTAAACTTGATTTTTTAGCACGATCTCTTGCTAATTTTCTAATACCCGAAAGCTCTTTACGCTCTTTTTCTGCCTGAACAATTTTCTTAAAAATCTTTTCGGCTGTATCCGGGTTTTTATGCAGGTAATTGTCGAGTTTTGTTTTGAGAAAGTCGTTTATATAAGTTCTAACAGTTGGGAGTTTATCACCCATTTCTGTTGAGCCTAACTTTGTTTTTGTCTGACTTTCAAAAACGGGTTCTAATACTTTTATACTTATAGCTGCTACAATAGATTTGCGAATATCGGAGGCTTCGTAATTTTTGCCAAAGTAATTACGAATAGTAGCTACAATAGCCTCTCTATAAGCGGCTTGATGTGTGCCACCTTGTGTAGTATTTTGCCCGTTTACAAAAGAATGGTATTCTTCGCTGTATTGCGCTTTGCTGTGTGTTATGGCTATTTCTATATCTTCTCCTAAAAGGTGGATGATAGGGTAGAGCCGGTCGGTTTCATTAATTTTTTCATCTAATAAATCTTTTAAACCATTTTCTGAAAAGTATTTTTCGCCATTAAAAGTAATACTCAAGCCCGTATTTAAAAACACGTAGTTTTTGAGCATCTTTACAATGTATTCATTTCTGAATTTGTAATTTTTAAAGATAGCTGTATCGGGAATAAAAGTCACTTTTGTACCTTTTCGTACAGACGATTTTTCTATGGGTTCTTGTTCAATTAATTCTCCTGATTCAAATGTGGCACTTGTCGTTTTCTCATCACGAAAAGATTGTACTTTAAAATAGGAGGAAAGCGCATTTACAGCTTTTGTGCCAACACCATTTAAACCAACCGCTTTTTTAAAAGCACGTGTGTCATATTTACCACCTGTATTCATCTTAGAAACAACGTCAACTACTTTACCAAGCGGAATGCCACGGCCATAATCACGAATAATAACGGTATCATTTTTTACACTTACGTCAATATTTTTGCCGGCTCCCATCACGTACTCGTCAATGGAATTATCTATAACTTCTTTTATAAGAATGTAAATACCATCGTCTGCAGAGGCGCCGTCTCCTAATTTTCCGATATACATACCGGGGCGCATGCGGATATGCTCCTTCCAATCTAACGATTTAATATTATCTTCTGTATATGAAGTTTGTTTTGACATAAATTTTGGGTAATTTCAAAAGATGCTAATTTACCGAATGACGCTTACAATTAAAAGCTAAATTTAAAAAATTATTAACATTTTTAGAAACAATGCGCTAAAAATTACCAAACAATTGTAAAGTTTAGTTTTAGACTAAAAATTAACGCGAAAAACAAAATTTAAAATGCGCTCTAAAGAAACTTTATCGGCTGAATTTATAAGATGTGAAGTTTGATTGATAAAATAATCGCGACTTAATATATTTTCTTTATTAAGCACATTTAAATAGGAGAGGCCAATTTTAGCCTTGACATTTTTAGCTTTTGATAAATTGAAATTATAAGTGGTAGAAAAATCTAACCTGTTGTAGCTAGGTAGATTAAAATTGTTTATCCCATTTGTTTGTAAAGCTAAATTACCACTACTATTGGTTACAATATCTGTGGCTACCGAATAGGGTTTACCCGAGTGCCAGCGCCAGCCAAGAGCAAAATCAAATTGTGCCAATTTGTAAGTATGAGACCAATAAAAGTTGTGTTTTATATTTGAGTTACCAGAAAAGAAATTATTATTGTTTATATCATTAAACCTATTTTGAGTATCGTCAAAAGTATAACTGAGCCATGTGGCATAATTTTTAAAGCTCTTTTTAACATAAAAATCAAACCCTTTAACCTGACTTTTGCCTAAATGTGCATCGTTATCAAAAATATCGGAAAAACCAAAATTTAGCGTAGCAATACCTTTGATGTTTTTGTAATAGGCGTCAATATCTATATGCCATTTATTTTTAACATACGAAAAGCCTAAAGTAAATTGTTGCGCCGTAATTACAGGGAAATTAGTATTGTCTGCAATAGACCACAATTTATTTTCTAAAGACAAGCCACTTTCAATTGTTTCGTCAATTTTACTCATAGATTGCGTTTTATACTCTCCGGTAATGTTGAGTCTTAAAGAAGGATTGAGATAGACACCCAAATTAAATCTTGGCTCAATAAAAAGTTTCTTTAAATTTTGATAATAATTAATTCTTAAGCCTGTAGTTAAATTTAAATTTTTTAATTTTTCGTATTCATAGGTAAAATATGACGCGTGGGTATTTAAATTGCTTTCGTTACTATTTGTAAAAGAATTGTTGTTGTCGTCTGTACTTAAAAAAAAGTAAGTTACATTTTTATTACTGTATTGATAACCCGTTTTAAATTTAGAAAACGTATTTAAAATAAATTCTGAGTTTATTGAAAGGCCAAAGTCTTTAACCGTATTTTTTTTAGCGAAAGTTAGTATACCATTTTCATCTTCATTTTCTGATTTAAACTTATTGTAGAGTAGGTAATAATCGGAATAATAAGCATTAAAATGATGCTTAATTTTAGGTGACCAATTATTACGCCAATTTAAACTGTAACCGCGATTGTCAGTTTCTAAAATATCTTTAAATGCGATGCCGTTTTCTCCCCCTCCAGAACTAGAATCTTCGAGTTCTTTAATGCCAAAATCTAATTTATTCTCAATAAGTAAATTACTGAACGTTACAAGGTTATTGTTATTTATCTTCACAACACCTTTAATATTATAATCTATAAAGAAAAAATTATTATTGGTACTTAAAAGCGCATTGGGCTGTGTACTTTTAAAGACAATATCTGAGGTTTCTCTATACGCTTTACTTTGATAAAAATCTGTAAACGAACGCCTAGCTGAGGCTAAAATACTGAACTTATTTTTAATGACAGGTATCTTTAAATAAGCATCTGCAGAGATTAAATTGAGACCTGCACCACCTTCTGTTTTTGTCGGAATAGCATCGCTTGTATGAATGTCTAAAACACTCGAAACACTTTCTCCAAATCGGGGATCTGTACCTTTATTTATAAAATTAATTTGTTTAGTTATATAAGAATTAAAAGGTGAAATAGCCCCAAATAAATGACCGCTGTGGTATATTTTAATACCATCCCATAAAATAAGATTTTGATCGGGTGTACCCCCACGAACATGGAGCCCTGTTGCGGTTTCGTTTGGGCTGTTAACGCCTGGTAAAAGTTGTATGCTTTGAAAGAGATCGGGCTCTGTTAATCCTGCTAAAATGCCTAATTTTTTAGGAGATAATACAAATGACCCATTATTGGTTTTATCAATGCCATTAGTCAAGTAATTTTTTATGACAATTGTTTTAATTTGTTCGCTGCTTTCTTTTAAAATCAGGTTTTTACATTCATTGCTAAATAATTCTTTTGCTTTTATTTTAAATGTTTTAAAACCTAAATATTGAATTGTAATTGTAGTACCAGCTCTTATAGATTTAATTTTAAAAGAACCCTTTTTATCACTTACTAAGCCTTTACCATTATATGTAATAGTTGCACCAGATAATGGCATGGCTTTGTCTGTAACTAAATTGCCACAGATTGATATTAAGTCACTATTAGTAAATAGTCTTATGGCAATGTATTTATCTGACAAAATTTCAAAAAATAAAGCTGTTTTTTTATGTAAAACATTTAAAATTTCGTTGAGTGATTTTCCTTCTATTGTTAGACTCAATTTTAAGCTTGAAACGGTATGTGACTCGTACGAAAAATGAACATCAAAATGACTTTCTATAGTACTTAAAACTTCAGTTAGAGGACTGTTAGTAAAAGTTATAGAAATAGTTTTCTTTTGTTGTGCAAAAGTAATTAGTGTGGTAAATAAAAATAAGCAGATTAGTTTTACTCTCATTGTTTTTTAGACAGTCTCACTTTGTTTTTAATAAGTGTGAAATCTAAATTTAAGGGAATAAATATAGATTTTAGAGCCAAATTTACATTATTATATGCAAAACTAGCCGTCAATCTTTTATTTAATTCAATATTTTTTGTGTCTATGGCGATGTGGAATTGTGATTCTAAATCGTTTATGATGACATTTAGAGGTGTGTCTTTGTAAGTATTTATACCGGCCATCCAACTAGGATTTGTTGTAATAGCTTCTTCTTTAACACCCTCATTATTCGATATTTGTAGAGAAGTGCCTTTTGTTAAAATAGTTTCTTTGTTGTTAACTATAACAGCTACTTTTCCCTCAAAGCAAATTACTTTTAAGTAATTAGAACCTGTTTTAACATTAAAATGAGTACCCAAAACTTTTACATTACCCGATTTGGTGATAACAGTAAAAGGAATACCGTGAGTAACTTCAAAATAGGCTTCACCATTTAATTTAACAACTCTATTTTTATCCCAAGTTCTCTTGTTGTAACTTAAAGTCGATTTAGAATTGAGTTTTACAAAAGTACCATCTACAAGATTGTAAGCCGTTTGTTCACCATAACCGGTTGTAAATGACGTTTCTGAAAAAAAGAAAAGATAGGCTGCCAATAAAAGAGTTATAGAAGCAGCTGCGCTATAAATCCAATTGGGTATCAAGGTTATTAATTTAGCTTTAGGCTTATTAATTTTTGATTTTATAGAAGCCAAAACTTTTTCTGAATCAAATGAAGGTGATTCAAATAAATTGAGCTTGTCTTTTATTTTTTGATAGGCTTCAAAATCAGATTCTCCAACAATATTAAGGAGGTCAGCATCGCTTAAATCAGCGTTAAGCCACTTAGCTAAATAATTGTCATCTATATTTTTAAGCTTCATTTTTAAGTTCTTCAAGGTTTTCTACATTATTAAAACATTTGGGGCGTTGTTTACCCTACCTATATATCACCAATTCTTTCTTTTACATAAATTAAGGCTTTGTGCATGCGCTTTTCTATAGCTTTAACAGAGAGTCCTAACATTTCGGCAATTTCTTTATAAGTCTTTTTTTCTATCCTATTTAATAAGAACACTTCACGTTGACCGTCGGGTAGGGCGGCTAAAGTTTTTTGGAGTTCTTCCATATACTCTTTTTGGCGTAAAATATATTCTGGGCTTTCATACTCAGTATTGTTTTGAACAGATTGCTGATATTTTAAAACCACCTTTTCATGAGTCTTAACATTCAATGCCATATTTGTAGCTATGGTAAATAAAAAGGATTTGGCTTTTTCTAAAATAACATCGGCACATTTTTGCCACAGTTTAATAAAAGCATCTTGTACAATATCTTCGGCCATAGCTTTATTTCCAAACTTATAGAATAAATAATTGTGAAGCGCTTTAGACTGTTTGTTGAATATATTTTCAAAAACTTCTGATTGGCAGACCGAGTTTTTAGGCATCTGTTGTTAAGTGGTTAATTAAAATTCAAAAATAAGAAATTAAGTTTTACGACAATCAATATTTATTTATTAATACACTTTACATAAATAGCTGAAATACAAAATATTATAAATTATTTTAAAAAAAAGGTAGGGTAAAAGTATTGAAATGATGTTTAAAATATGAGTGCGTCTTAGAAATTAAAGATTTAAATAAAATAGAATTATGAAATTAGTAATCAACAAATCATTAGCCGTATTAGCAGTAGTTATGTTAACTATTTCAATAGTGTCTTGCAGTAAAGGAAGTGACGGTATAGTAGATCCGACAAAGGGTAATGATAAAAACGATCAAAACATTTCGATTGATGGCAATAATAGCAATGATATTGATTATAATACAAATCAAAACAACAATATAGGGAATTAAGATTTATGGATTATTTGAATTATGTTATGAAAAAGGGGAGCTTAAGGTTTCCCTTTTTTTATTAATTCTTAAAAAGAGTAGGGTATTTAAAAAAACAACTGTTTTATAAACGTAAACAATAAACAAATTATGAAAAAATTATTTTTAGCATTAGTATTATTAATAGGTATAACAAGTTCTGCACAAGTAGAGAGTGTTAAAAATTTAAATGAGGCTAAGTTATTGGCTTCTCAAGAACAAAAAGATATTATGATTGTCTTTTCAGGATCAGATTGGTGTGTGCCTTGTATGCGTTTAGATAAAGAAATATTAAGCCAGCCAGGATTCGAAAATTATGCCGCTAAAAAAATAGTGCTTTTAAAAGCCGATTTTCCTTCCAGAACTAAAAATAAGAAACAAATATCTAAAGTGCAGCAAGCATACAATGCCAAATTATTTGAAAAATACAACCCTAAAGGTATTTTCCCATTGGTAGTAATGCTAGACAGTAATTTAAAAGTAATTGCCGAAACAGGTTATAAAAAAATGAGTCCATCGGGTTATGCCTCTTATATAGATAACTTGATTGGCTCAAAATAAAAGATTGTAAACTAACCAAAACAAAATTTTATGAAAAGTATTTTATTTTTCTTGATGAGTATTATTGTAATTCAGCAAGTAAGCTCGCAAGAAAACAAATATCAAAGAGATGTTAAACTTATGGGAAGCGGTATGACAATTATTGTCACTGCCAATACTCCAAAACAAGGTAAAAAATATATTGATGTTGCTGTAGCCGAAATTAAACGAATAGAAAACATCATTTCTTCGTGGTCAGACATATCAGAAACAGCGTCAATTAATAGAAATGCTGGTATTAAACCCATTAAAGTCAGTGCCGAGTTGTTTAATTTAATAGGTCGGGCCATTCAAATTTCTAAACTCACAAACGGGGCATTCGACATAAGTTATGCTTCAATGGATAAGATTTGGAAATTCGACGGTAGTATGACAGTAATGCCATCGGCGCAAGCCATAAAAGAATCGGTTTCAAAAGTCGGTTATAAAAACATAATACTCAATAAAGAAAAGCAAACAGTTTTTTTAAAACTCAAAGGCATGAAAATAGGCTTTGGTGCTATTGGAAAAGGCTATGCCGCCGATCGCGCCAAAGCACTATTGCTAAGTATGGGTGTAAAAGCCGGTGTTATAAATGCTTCGGGTGATATGAATACTTGGGGCAATCAACCAGATGGTAAACCTTGGAAAGTGGGTATAACAAATCCAGTAAATAAAAAGAAGGTCTTTGCCTGGTTTAATTTATCTGATGAGGCAGTTGTAACTTCGGGCAACTACGAGAAATATGTAAAATTTAACGGTACTACCTATACACATATTATTGATCCAAGAACGGGTTATCCGGCTCACGGTATTTTTAGTGCGACGGTTTTTAGTAAAAGCGCCGAATTAAGCGATGCTTTAGCCACGTCAATTTTTGTGATGGGCGTAGAGTCGGGTCTGTATTTTATAAATCAGTTAAACGGTGTTGAATGTGTTATAGTTGATGAAAATTTAAAAATTCATTATTCAAAGAAATTAAAAATTAAAAATATTTAAAAGAATGAAAAAAATAATCAAAACAAGTGTGGCCGTGTTTATAACGGGCTTTTTATTAACGAGTTGTGGTGGTGTAAAAGCCTATCAAAAGTCTAAATTAAGCGATAAAGAAATGGCTTTAGCACCAAAACTTTCGGCCAGATTCGAATTGCAATTTCACACCTATCGCGAAGGAGCGTCTGGAGCTAACGGCGGTAAAACAGGAGGCGGTTGTGGTTGTAATTAATTTAATAAAGAGATAAATTAAATGAAAAAGATATTAATAACAATAGTTTTACTAATTGCAGTAAATGCCTTTTCTCAAACTAAGAAAGACAGTACAAAAACAGCCAAAACAAGTTACAAAAAGAAAGTATTAGACAATGTCGAAGTCAACTTTTTGTACAGTAATTACCTTCAAAATGGCAACCATGCCGCTGTTACAGGTGGTACAGGTGATGAAAATTTAACCGATAATACACCCGCTATTTTAATAAGTATCCCTTTAAATGACGATGACGTTTTAAGCATAGATTTTGGTGTTGATATTACCACGTCGGCTTCAACAGACCAGATAAACCCTTTTGGTGTTAGCACAACTAGTTCGGGTGGCGATGACGATAAAGTTGGAGATACATCAGGAAAATCATCTCAAATAATTGCCACAAGTGCCTCTGGCGGTGGTGGTGGAGATGACCAACCTCTTCACACAAGAGCACATGGTGTTATAGGCTATAATCACACTTCAGATAACAGAAGTTTTACTTGGGGTGTTGACGGTACATTTTCTTCAGAAAAGGGCTATAATTCAGTTGGATTTGGTGCTCAGTTACGCAAATCGTTTAATCATGAAAATACCGAATTTAATTTAAGCTCAAAAGCTTATTTCGACAATATAAACCTTATTTATCCGGGTGAATTTAGAGCCTCAGAAGGCTTAGCCCCATCTGTAGGATTTAAATTATTAGATATCACGCATAGAAATACAATTTCTGCTTCGCTATCTTTTAGCCAGATTTTAACAAAACGCTTGCAAATTTCTTTAATTGCTGATATAATTAAACAAGACGGTTTGTTGTCAACAAACTATCAACGTGTTTATTTTAAAGATAAACCTATTGTAGCGGTGAACAATTTTAATTTGGCTCATGATATTGAACGACTACCCAATACGCGTACAAAACATCCTTTTGGAGCCCGACTCAATTATTATGTAAACGATTATGTAGTTTTAAGAACCTTCTACCGTCATTATACAGACGATTGGGGGGTGTCTGCAGATACTTACGATGTGCAAGTACCTATAAAATTGTCAGAAAGTTTTACAATTTTTCCAATGTATAGATATCACTCACAACAACAGGCAAGATATTTCGCTCCTTATAGAGCACATTTATCAACTGAGACATTCTATACTTCAGATTACGATTTATCAACCTTTAACAGTTCGCAATACGGATTGGGTTTGACAATAGCGCCACCTTTGGGTATTTTTAAGTTAGATACTTCTAATGACGGACAAAAAATACGCTTCAAAAGTTTTGATTTGCGTTACAATTACTATTCTAGATCTGATGGTTTAGCTGCTAATATCTTATCACTAAGTGCTAAGTTTACATTTTAGCATCACCCACAAACTATTAGAGTTTAGGTTTTTTGGTTAGTTGAAAGGCAAGGATTTAATCCTTGCCTTTTTTTGTGGTATCTGTTAATTAAACTAGCTTTACAAAAATTTTAAAAGTTTTTAAATGCGTTTAAAGAAGCATATTCCCAACAGCCTTACGTTACTGAATTTGTTATGTGGTATTATAGCGACAATGTTGGCAGTAATAAACCAACTTGAATTGGCGGCTTATTTTGTAATACTGGGCATTGTTTTCGATTTCTTTGACGGATTTGTAGCGCGCTTATTAAAGGTGCAAGGCGAATTAGGAAAACAACTAGACTCACTGGCCGATGTTGTCACATCGGGTATTGCGCCGGCTGTAGTTATGTTTCAGCTTTTAGAAAAGTCATTGCATAATAATTGGTTAAAAGGTTTGAGTTGTGAAGTAGGCGAATGGTCAACTTTTAACGAAACAGCTTCTTTAAGTCTAAAAGGAATAAGTGTGCATCCTTTACCTTTTTTAGGTTTATTATTAGCCCTTGCTGCCGCTTATAGATTGGCTAATTTTAATATAGACACACGCCAAACAAGTTCATTTATTGGCTTACCAACGCCCGCTATGTCATTATTTGTTATGTCGTTACCTTTAATTTTAATTTATAGTGACGCTGTATTTATTAAAGAATTGATTTTAAATAAGTATGTACTTATTGGTATTACTTTATTTTTAAGTTATTTGATGAATGCCGAATTGAAATTATTTTCCTTTAAAATAAAAGACTTCACTTTTAAAAAATACAGCATTCATATAGTATATTTAATAATTGTAATACTTGCATTTATTTTCTTAAAATTTATAGCAATTCCCTTATCTATAATGCTTTATATAATATTTTCTGTTTTACTTCAGTTACTCAAAAAGTAAAATTTCTTATTTCTCTAGCGTTCATAATTTAGAGTACGTAAAATACAGTAATTTAAAATTTCCCTATTTATACTATAGTACTGAAATTAATGCTGTTATACATTTACACCATAATATAAAAACCATAATCATGAAAGCAACATTAAAAAAAGTAGTAAACTTGTCGTTACAAACTTTACTTATCAGCACTTTGTTTTTTTCTTGTACTCCAGATTCATTAATTAAAGATGAAACATTAGTAACTGTAGAATTGCAGCCTAAAGTTCAAGATACAGACGGTGATGGTCTTATAAATGAATTAGAAACCCTTTTAGGAACAGATATTAACAATCCAGATACCGATGGTGATGGTATACTTGATGGTATAGAAGATTTTAATAGAAACGGAAAAATAGACAGTTTAGAATCAAACCCTCTTCTTGCCGATACAGATAAAGATGGTATTCCTGATGGTATTGAAGATTTTAACAGAAATGGTATTTTTGAAGCTAATGAAACCAGCCCTGTTTTAGCCGATACAGATAAAGATGGTATTCCAGATGGATTAGAAGATGCTAATCATAATGGTATTCACGATCCAGGTGAAATGAAAGCTACTTCAGACGATTCAGATAATGATGGTATTAAAGATACAGTAGAAGATATGAATCATAACGGTAAATGGGATGTGCGCGAAACAGATCCTAACAACCCAGATACAGATGGTGATGGTATTTTAGATGGCGTAGAAGATGCAAATGGTAATGGTAGATTAGACCCTGGTGAAATGTATCCACTAAACAAAGATACCGATGGTGATTTAGTAGAAGATGGAGCAGAAGATGCCAATCATAATGGTGTAAAAGATGCAGGTGAAATGGATCCTACTAAACAAGATACCGATGATGATGGGATTCCTGATGGCGTAGAAGATAAAAATCACAATGGTAAAAAAGACCAACATGAGAGTGATGCTACAAAAAAGGATACTGATGGCGATGGTATAAATGATAAAGATGATCCTGATGCCAATGGTGATGGTGTTGCAGATGTTGACGAAGTAGATGATGAAGAAGAATATCAAGAAATGGAATATACAACTTCTGTAGTTTCTTCAGATGGTTATACTGTTGAAATTAAGATTACCCCTAAAGAAATAAAACCTGATGAAAAGAAAGCTAATAAATGTAAATGGGGCTATAAATACAAAATTGAATTAGAATATAAGGTTGAATTTAAAGGCGATAACAAACCAAATAAATTGTGGACGCTACAGGGAACCATTAATAATGATACCGAAGAATTATACTTTAATATGAATAATAAAGGAGGTAAGAAAAAAATTAAAACAGTAAGTGCTTGGACAGATCTTACAAATTGCGATAAAGTAGAATTAGGTGATTTGGGTTACAATGAGGTTGTTGTAGAAATAAATGGCCCGGGAATTGCGAGTCAAAAAGTTACATTAACAGCGAAAGCTAAAGATGATAACGATGATTAATTATCGTAATATTTAAAAAATTAAAAAGCACCTTAAGTAGGTGCTTTTTTAGTTAGAGACACTATCCTGTAAAGTGTGTAAGTTAAAATAGCTTGGGTTAGAGTTTCTTTTTACGTAATTCAAAATTAGCGCCTAAATAAACGCGGCGTACCATTTCGTCGGCAGCTAATTCTTCGGGTGTTCCTTCTTTTAAAATACCCCCTTCAAACATAAGGTAGGTTTTATCTGTTATGGCCAATGTTTCTTGAACGTTGTGATCGGTAATTAAAATACCTATATTTTTATCTTTTAAGTGGGCTACAATACTCTGAATGTCTTCAACTGCAATAGGATCGACACCTGCAAAAGGTTCATCTAATAAAATAAATTTAGGATCAGAAGCCAAGGCACGTGCTATTTCTGTACGACGGCGTTCACCTCCCGAAAGTAAATCGCCACGATTTTTACGCACATGTCCTAAACCAAACTCTTCTATGAGTGATTCTAATTTATCATTCTGTTCTTTTTTACTTAAAGTTGTAAATTCAAGAATACATTTTATATTATCTTCTACAGATAATTTTCTAAAGATAGAGGCTTCTTGTGCCAAATAACCAATACCTTTTTGAGCACGTTGATACATAGAAAGTTTTGTAATGTCTTCATTGTTTAAAAAGATACGACCTTCGTTTGGATTTATCATCCCCACAATCATATAAAAAGAAGTCGTTTTACCGGCACCATTTGGGCCTAAAAGTCCCACAATTTCTCCTTGTTTTACTTCAAGAGAAATGCCTTTTACAACATAGCGTTTCCCATATATTTTTTTAATATTTTCTGCGCGTAAAATCATATCTATTTTTTAGAAGATTCTAAAAGTTCCCAAAATTCGTAAGCCCTTCTTAAATGCGGAATTACAATTGTACCTCCTACTAAAGTTGCAATAGAAAGGGCTTCCATAATGGCTTCTTTAGAAGTGCCTAAATTATAACTTGTTTGTAAATGGTATTTTATACAATCGTCACATCTCAATACTGCTGAGGCTGTTAACCCCAATAATTCTTTGGTTTTTTTATCAAGGATACCTGCATTAAAAGCATTAGTATCTAAATTAAAAATGCGTTTAACTATTTTATTGTTATCGCTCAACAATTTATCGTTCATTTTTTCGCGATAAGCGTTGTATTCTTTTAGCGTATCAGACATCTTTATTTTGATTTTTAATAACGACTTTAGAAATGATAATGCTTATCTCATATAAAACCATAATAGGAATAGCCACAATTATTTGACTGGCTACGTCTGGTGGTGTAATAATGGCCGCCAATACTAGTACAATAATTAAAGCGTATTTGCGCGATTTCCTTAGAAATTGAGGCGTTACCAAGCCTATTTTTGTTAAGAAATAGATTACTATTGGTAATTCAAAAACCACAGAAACACCAAGTAAAGTATTGGTAATCATACTAACATAGGATGAAAAGTTAAAGTTGTTAATAATCATGTCTGTTATCTGATAATTAAAAAAGAAATAAACAGATAATGGGGCAATGATAAAATAGCTAAAGCAAACACCTAAGAAAAAAAGAAATGAAGAGATAAAAATAAAACCTCTTGAATTAGTGCGTTCTTTCTTACTCAATCCCGGACTTATAAAGCGCCATATTTCGTATAAAACATAGGGAAAAGAAACGATGAATCCTAAAATCATAGAACTCCAAATAGAGTTTGATAACTGATTAGTAGGAGACAAGCTTTGCAATACCATATCGTATTTAATAGAACAAAACCCACTTTCTATATTAAATAATGATGAGAGTTTACACAACCACCCGTACGAAGGAAAATTACTGTTTAAGTGGGCTAATAAAAAATTTTCGTAAACTTGTTTTTGATAGACAAAAAGTACAATTCCCACACTAAATATAGCTAAGGTTGAACGAATTAAATGCCATCTTAAAACTTCTAGATGGTCTAAAAACGACATCTCTTTTTCTTGTTCTGCTACATCTCTCATATTAATAAATGCCTTCTTTTAATAAATCGTGTAAATGTACAATACCTATATATTTACCGTCATTTTCTACTAATAATTGCGTAATACTATTGCTATTCATTGTTTGAAAAGCCAAAGTCGCCATAGCACTCGGTTTTATTGTTTTTGGTTTTGTATTCATAATATCTTTCGCAATAAGCGTATTGATATCTCTATCGTCATTGAGCATACGTCTAATATCACCATCAGTTATAATACCCAAAATAGTGTTGTTGTCTAACACTGCTGTGGCGCCAAGTCGTTTTTGTGTTATTTCTAAAATAACATCTTTAATAGGACTTGTTGAACTCACTTTTGGTGTTTCATTTTTTATGACTAAATCGCTTACGCGGAGATATAATTTTTTTCCTAAAGCACCTCCCGGGTGGTATTTAGCAAAATCTGAACTCGTAAAATCTTTGAGTTCTAAAAGGCTTACAGCCAGCGCGTCGCCCATAACCAATTGGGCAGTTGTACTGCTTGTGGGGGCTAGATTATTAGGACAAGCTTCTTTAGCTACAAAAGTATTTAAACAAAAGTCAGATTGCTTGCCTAAAGCAGATTCTTTATTGCCTGTTATGGCAATTACTTTATTGCCACGTGCTTTTATTAAAGGCAATAGAAACTTTATTTCGGGTGTATTGCCACTTTTAGAAATACAAATAACAACATCATCTTTTAAAATAATACCTAAATCACCGTGAATAGCATCGGCGGCGTGCATAAAAATGGCAGGAGTTCCAGTAGAGTTAAAAGTAGCGACTATTTTAGTGGCAATGTTTGCACTTTTACCAATTCCTGTTACAATTACACGTCCTTTTGAGTTATAAATAGTATTTATGGCATTTTCAAAATTGCTATCAAGTAAATCTGCTAAATTTTTTATAGCCAAACTTTCCTCTAAAAAGACTGATTTAGCAATAGATAGAATATTTTTTTTAGTATTCAACAGAAAATTATTTTGTAGATAATATTTTTTAGTATCTTTATGCAAATGTATCTAAAATATTAGAGATATAATAACGATGATGTTAAACGAAATAGATTTACATAAAGCCTTAAAGAAACACTTCGGTTTTTCAAAATTTAAAGGTCTTCAAGAAGAGGTAATTAAAAGTGTATTAAGGAAAGACAATACTTTTGTTGTTATGCCAACAGGTGGCGGAAAGTCATTATGTTATCAATTACCAGCTTTAATGCAAGAAGGTACGGCAATTATAGTTTCTCCTTTAATTGCATTAATGAAGAATCAGGTTGATGCTATAAGGGGTATTTCTACAAATCAAGGCATAGCACATGTTTTAAATTCCTCTTTAAATAAAGGACAAGTAAAACAGGTTAAAAGTGATATTGAAGAAGGTATAACAAAACTTTTATACGTTGCACCAGAATCATTAACAAAAGAAGAATATATAGATTTCCTCAAGCAGCAAGTCATTTCTTTTGTGGCTATTGACGAAGCCCATTGTATATCAGAATGGGGCCACGATTTTAGACCCGAATACAGAAACCTTAAAACAATCATTAAGAGAATAGACGATGTGCCAGTAATTGGTTTAACAGCCACGGCTACACCAAAAGTTCAAGAAGATATTCTTAAAAATTTAGGGATTACAACAGCCAATATTTTTAAAGCCTCATTTAACAGACCTAATCTTTTTTATGATGTGAGACCCAAAACTGCCAATGTAGATAAAGATATTATCCGATTTGTAAGACAATACAAAGGTAAATCTGGAATTATTTATTGTTTAAGTCGTAAAAAAGTTGAAGAAATTGCTCAAGTACTTCAAGTAAATGGCATCAAAGCATTACCCTATCATGCCGGATTAGATTCTAAAACCAGGGCAAGACATCAAGATATGTTTTTAATGGAAGATACTGATGTTATTGTAGCTACGATTGCTTTTGGTATGGGTATAGACAAGCCCGATGTGCGTTTTGTTATTCACCATGATATTCCCAAAAGTCTAGAGAGTTATTATCAAGAGACAGGTCGTGCTGGTCGTGATGATGGCGAAGGTTATTGTTTAGCTTACTATGCTTATAAAGATATTGAAAAGTTAGAAAAATTTATGAGTGGTAAACCTGTGGCCGAACAAGAAATTGGTCATGCTTTATTACAAGAAGTTGTGGCTTATTCTGAAACATCTATGTCACGTCGTAAATTTTTACTACACTATTTTGGTGAAGAATTCGATGAAATAAATGGCTTGGGAGCCGATATGGATGACAACACACGTAATCCTAAAAAGAAACACGAAGCCAAAGATGAAGTGGTTAAAATTCTTAAAGTAGTAGCAGAAACACATGAAAAATATAAAGCTAAGGAACTTGTAAAAACAATAGCTGGTATTGTAAATGCGATGTTAAAATCACATAAAACGCACGAGAAAAGCTTTTTTGGAATTGGTAGAGATAAGCCAGATACTTATTGGATGGCACTAATTCGTCAGATTTTGGTAGTTGGATTTATTAGAAAAGAAATAGAAGAATATGGCGTTATTAAGTTAACAGATTTAGGAAAAGAATTTGCTAAAAATCCCAAGTCATTTTTAATGACAGAAGACCATAGTTATGTTTTAGGAGGTAATGATGGCATTATTACAAATGAAGCAGGAGTAGGCGCTACAGACGAAAAATTAATGACTATGCTTAGGGATTTGCGAAAAGATGTTGCTAAAAAGAAAGGGATTCCACCATTTGTAGTTTTTCAAGACCCTTCTTTAGAAGATATGACGCTTAAATATCCAATTAGCTTAGAAGAACTTCATAATATTCACGGCGTAGGTGAGGGAAAGGCTCGTAAATTTGGAAAAGAATTTGTAAGTTTAATAGCGCAATATGTTGAAGATAATGATATTACTAGGCCAGATGATTTAATTGTAAAAAGTACAGGAATCAATTCGAGTCTAAAACTTTTTATCATTCAAAATACCGATAGAAAACTACCCCTTTTAGACATTGCCAAATCAAAAGGACTAGAAATGTCTGAGTTAATTACAGAGGTAGAGCGTATTATTTATTCGGGTACAAAACTCAATATAGATTATTGTATTGACGAATTGTTAGACGAAGATCAACAAGAAGAAATTCACGATTATTTTATGGAGGCAGAATCCGATAAAATTCAGGAAGCACTAGACGAATTTGACGGCGATTACGACGAAGAAGAACTGCGTTTAATGCGCATTAAATTCTTAAGCCAAGTAGGTAATTAAATTGCCAAATAAGCCAATAAAATTCCAGCGCCAATAGCAATGAATTTCTTAAAATTAAAACTGTGATTCTCTGAACTTTCAAAGAGAATAATAGTAGAAATATGTAAAAATATACCTACAATTATAGCTGTAATTGGTATTTGATACGTCTTGAAAAAACTGACATTTTCGCAAACCAAACAACCAAAAGGACTCATTAAAGCAAATATACCAATAAACATAAGTACTTTAAATTTAGATAATTTAGATTTTAATAAAAAAGTAGCCAATACAATACTTATAGGAATTTTATGAATAACGATGGCCCAAAGTAAGGTGTTGTTATCGGGTTCGCCTAACGGAATCCCTTCAGAAAAAGCATGAACGCTCAAACTTACAAATAACAACCAAGGAAATGATTTTTCTAATAAGTCATCGCTATGAATATGGCCGTGCTCTGCACCTTTAGAGAAAAATTCTAAAAGCGACTGAATTAAAATTCCAAATAAAATAAATAAACCCACATTGTTAAAATCGGAGTTATAAACTTCTGGCAGTAAATGTAAAATGGTTACTGCCAATAAATAGGCGCCACTAAAAGATAAAAATAATTTTACAATACTGTCTTTTAAGTTTACTAAAAGTACCAAAGTGGCACCAATTAAGACCGATAAAATAAGGGCTATATATGTCATTTTACTATTAAAATTAATCTATCTGATGTCTTTGCATCAAAATCTTGTAGGTTGTAGTCGCCAAAAACAGCTATTAATTTCAGTCCGCTTGCTTTTAAATACTTTTTAAAGGTAATTAAATCTAAACATTTTACGTGTTCCGTAAATGTAAAATTATTATCAGCATCTATAAAATTAATTTCTTTATTTATAAAGCCATTTTTAACTTCACGTTTTATTTCAAAATCGATGGTATCTCTTTTCTGAATTTCATGTGGAATTAATTGTTTTATACTTTTTAATACATTGAGATAATCTATAACCGCAACACCATTTGCTTTCAATCCGTTTTTAATATTTTTAAGTACATTTATATCCTCGTCATCGGTTTCAAAATAGCCAAAACTTGTAAATAAATTAAAAATGGCGTTGTATTTTTTAATAAAAGGTTGCCGCATGTCGTGTACTCTAAAATGTAAACTATCATTGGCAGATTTAAGGGCGTCGTTGATACTGTTTTCAGATAAATCTACACCTGTTACATCAAAACCTAAACTGTTTAGAAATATGGCATGACGTCCTTTACCACAAGCTAAGTCTAGAATGCTATCTTCTTGTTTTAGTTTAAGATAGCTCACTAAATTCGACATAAAAAAGCGGGCCTCTTTATAATCGCGTTTGTTGTATAATAAGTGGTAGTAAGGTGTGTTAAACCAAGATTTAAACCATTTTGAAGCTGTTGTCATAATTACAATAAAGTTAGGCAAAGTTAAGAATAAACTTAAGTATGTGCTCTAAAAATTTTATATCAAAAAAGACTACTTTTGTCGCATAATTTTTTAAGATGGCAGACAATTATAAAATGGTGGCTACAACCCTGTTTGGGTTAGAAGATATTTTGGCTAAAGAACTCCTAAAATTAGGGGCTCAAAAAATCCAAAAACAGGTGAGAAGCGTGTCATTTTATGGTGATGACGGTTTTATGTACAAGGCCAATTTAGCTTTGCATACCGCCATTAGGATTTTAAAATCTCTTAAAACATTTGAAGTTTATAATGAAACTGATTTATACAACAGCATTAAATCTATTGAATGGGATAAATATTTAGATGTTGACAATACTTTTGCTATAAATGCCGTGGTAAATTCAGACGATTTTACAACAAACTCCCATTATATTGCGCTTAAAAGCAAAGATGCCGTAGCCGATTATTTTAGAGAAAAATACAACAAACGCCCTAGTGTAGATTTAGATCATCCGCATTTACGACTCAACGTACATATCCATAAAAACACCTGTAATGTTTATTTAGACAGTTCTGGGATGTCATTACACAAACGAGGCTACAGAAGTGCCACCAATATCGCTCCCATTAACGAAGTTTTAGCCGCCGGATTGTTACTTTTAGCAGGGTATGATGGTACAACACATTTAATAGACCCTATGTGTGGTAGTGGTACTATTTTAATAGAAGCCGCCATGATTGCTAATAATATTCCACCAAACATTAACCGTAAAGAATTTGGTTTCGAAAATTGGAAAGATTTTGACGAGCCATTATATGATAAAATTTACGAAGCACTTTTAAAAAGAGTCAGATCTAACAGTTTGCAAATTATTGGCATAGACAAAGCACCCTCAGCCATTATGAAAGCCGAGGATAATATAAAAAATGCCAACTTGGAAGAATTTATAAAAATAGAAAAAGGCGACTTTTTTGCTTCAGAAAAAGAGGTAAGAGGGCCTTTGATGTTGGTTTTTAATCCGCCTTACGGAGAACGCTTATCTATAGATGCCGAAGGGTTTTATAAAAAAATAGGCGATACCTTAAAGCAATCGTATAAAAATACCAAAGCTTGGCTTATAACTTCAGATTTAGAAGCTTTAAAACATGTAGGTTTGCGCACTTCGCGTCGTATTCCTATGAAAAATGGTAATTTAGATTGTCGTTATGTTCAGTACGAGATATACGAAGGCTCTAAAAAAGCTAAAAAAAATTCGTAATTATTTTGTAACATTGTAGAATATTCAATTTCTTTAACATGTTCATTTTGAAATGTAAATAATTAAAAATCAACATATTTATCTCATTTCATTAAATATAGAATTACACAAACTTACCTTCTTTTAGTACTATTTCCCAACAATTCGTTTCTACTTCCCAACAATCTCTGCATTCATCCCCCTTTTTTTTATTGCAAATAGATTTTTCATAGCTTAGCGCTGTAAACTATCTCAAAATAAGTGTAAAATATTATGAAAAACTACTATTCTTAACTATTGTTTGCTTTCTTAAAAGCACAAAGTGTTCAGACATTTTTATGGAATAATAGAATTGTAAAAAACCTTAGACAACAAGTAATCCAAAAATGTGCTGCTAAAAAAAAATTAACTAATCAGTACATTTATAATGATAAAAGAAATTCATATCAAACGACTTCTTCTGTTATTCTTCTTAATAATTTTTGGAACTGTGTATTCACAAAGTTTGAACCAAAAATTAGATAGTATTGAAAATTCATTTGGCAATGTAACTGGAGAAGAAAGAATAGAAAGAATTATTACTTTTATTAGAAACGCTAACTTTTACTCAACCAAACACCAGAGGTTTATTCCATATATTGATGAAGCATACGAGTGGGAAAGGAAACATTCAAATATAAAAACACTCAATAGGATACGGTTAGGGCATATTAACTTATTGCTTGCTGATGGTAATAGAGAGGAAGCTGTAAGAAAAATACAAGAAATATTACATTCAGGCACATCTATATCTTCTAAAGATAGCGTATCTGTATACACATTTATGTTTGATATCTATGTGAATATTGGTTCTTTTTCAAAAGCTTGGGAAGCAATTAGAATAAGAGACCAAGTGCTTTCTAATACTCAAATTCAAAATTCATTCTTTGATACATTTAAAAAGATTCGTATTGATAATTTAGCTAAAATTTATTTAGCTACAGAAAATTATACTGAAGCAATCTTGCAATATAAAAAATTAGTTAAAATTGCCAAACACAAAAATGACTTTCATTTTGAATCTGGAGCTTATAATAATATTGGTTTGGTTTATTTAAGAACACATAAACCAGATAGTGCAATTATATATTTTAATAAATCACTAATTGCTTGGAAAAATAAGCTAGAAGATATCAGTTATATGTCTACAAGAGATAGTGCTTTTTTTGATATAGTACGCAGTAATATTGGGCAAGCATATAATGTTAAAGGAGAATATAAAAAAGCAATACCATTAATTCAAAATGCTCTTGAAACAAGTAAAATAAACAAAGAAGTTGAGTGGATTGTTAGTAATTTAAATTCATTGAGCTTATCTTATTTTGGTTTACGTAAGCCTAAAAAAGCATTAGCATTATTAGATAGTGCTACTTGTTTAATAGAAATGCACAACTCTATTTCTGCTCAAAGGGACACGTATCAAAATAAAGTAAAAATGTATGAATCTTTAGGAGATACAAAAAATGCATATACCTTTTATAAAAAATTAGTTACCTATAACAGTTCAATGGACTCTATCGGAAAGTTGAATAGAATAACTATTTTGGAAATAGTTTATGAAGTTGAACAGAAAAATAGACAAATTGATAATCAGCAAGCTCTTGTGATAAAAGCTGAGGTGAGCGCAAAACTTCAAAAAAGCAAGCAACGTTTTTTAATCATTGGGTTATTCTTAATGCTCGCTATTGTTATTAATTTATTATGGAATAACTATCAAAAAAGAAAAAGATCTAAAAGCCTCAAAGAGAAAAATAAACAAATTGAAGAACAAAATAACACTATAGAAAAAGTATTAGTTGAAAAAGAAACCTTGTTAAAAGAAATTCACCATAGAGTAAAAAATAACTTGCAATTAATTTCTGGAATGTTAGAACTGCAATCATCAAAAATTAATGATGACGCCGTAAATGAAATTATGGAACAAGGTCAAAATAGAATAAAATCAATGGCGCTAATCCATCAACAACTTTACGAAAGTGAAGATTTAGGCAAAATTGATTTTCGTAAATATGTGACACAATTAACCAATGATATTAAAGTAATGGTGAACGATCCCAATAAAGATATTGACATCGTTTTAGACATAATCGACTTTTCATTAGATCTAGATACTGCTGTTCCTATGGGGTTAATCATTAATGAATTGGTTTTGAATGCTTTTAAACATGGGTTTTTGAATATCGAAAAAGGAACGGTTACTATTGGCCTCAAAGCATTTGAAAATGAATATTATCAATTAACGGTATCTGATAATGGAACTGGACTACCTGCAAATTTTGATTTAAACAATACCAATTCTTTAGGCTTACAATTGGTAAAAGGTTTAAGTCGTCAAATTGGTGGTAACTGTGAGTTTAAAAATGGAAATGGAACAACGGTTCTAATAAAATTTAGAAATGACAAAAATTAAAAAACCATTTAAAATGGCTAAAAATAAAATAAGAGTATTAATTGTTGAGGATGAATTTATCACAATTGAAACACTAACATTGGTTCTTGAAAAAATGAATTGTTTTATTTCTGGAGATGCTATGGATGCTAAAGAAGCGATAGCTATTTTAGATAAAGGAGAAACGGATTTGGCTATTCTTGATATCAAGATTAAGGGAGATAAAGATGGTGTTTGGATTGCACAACAGATTCAAGAAAAATACCATATTCCCTTCATTTTTCTTACTGCTTTTGGCGATCAGAATACTGTAAAAAGAGCTATTGAAACAGGTCCTTATGGCTATTTGGTCAAACCTTTTAGTAAAGCCGATGTTTTTACGGCTGTTGAGGTGGCTCTAAATAATTTTTCTAGACAAAATGAGAATAGAGTTATCCAAAATAATTCAATAACAACTAAGGGTAGTATTTTTATTAGAGATGATTACATGTTTGTAAAGCTTAAAATTGAAGAAATTTTATACATAAAATCTGATAAAAATTATTTAGAAATACATTTAGCTAATAAAATGCATTTAACAAGAGGTAAAATGTCTGATTTTATGAAGAATTTACCTCCAGAAAAATTTATGCAAGTGCAACGTTCTTATGTTGTAAACATTGAAGTTGTAGATTTAATTGGAGCAGGATTTTTGAAAATAGGAAATATAGATATTCCTATAAGTGCTAAACATAAAGAGGAATTAAAAAGAAAAATTGTAATGTTTTGAAAAAGACTTATTTGTCTGTTATATTTTATTACTTTACTTTTAGATAATTTTAAACCAAACATGCACATAAGATAAAGAAAAATATATAATTAATTAAAACTACTAAACATGAAAACTAAACTATTATTATTGTCGTTCTTAATGTTATTCTTAATAACAACAAATTATGCACAAACCTCAGCTTCTCAAGCAGGTATTGCAGTACAAGGCATTGCTAGAGATAGCAATAATTCAGCCTTGGCAAGTCAATCTATTAGTTTTACTTTTACTATTTACTATTTAAATGGATCGGGAACTGAGGTAGAAATATCTTCAAAAACATTAAACTTAGATACAGATGCTTTTGGTGTTTTTTCTTATGTAATAGACCCTTTGGCTATAAACAGCCCAAGTATTGCAAACAACCAAGCTTTTTTAAGAATAAAAAAAGGATTGGAGCTTATTTCTGATGAAAAATTGAGACATGTGCCTTATGCCATTGCGGCTAATAATGGTGTGCCAATGGGTTCTATAATGCCTTTTTTAGGCACTACAGCACCTCCCGGTTGGGCAATGTGTAAAGGACAAGCTTGGACGAGCCTTCCTTCAGGTACAAATTATAATGCCTTAAAAACATTTTTAGGAAATTCTGCTAACTTACCAAATTTGCAAGGTACATTTTTAAGAGGTACGGGTTTAAGTCCTGTAAATAGTCAACCTGGACCAGCTTTAATGGCAACTCAAGATTCACAAAACAAGTCGCATAATCATGGACCAGGAAACTTGAGAACAGATAACTCTGGGAATCATAATCATTTGAGTGGTATTTTTAATAGCCTTGTTACTTTTAATGGTGCAAATACAACTAAAGGCGTTGATTCTACTCCTGGTGAATTGAATTTACATAATGGAGGTGTAATGCCGGCTGCGGGTGCACATAGTCATGCTATAAATTCAGGGGTCACGGGCGCATCTGGTGGCCTTGAAACCAGACCTGTAAGCTATGGTGTAAACTATATTATTAAGTTGTAAAATTGGTTTTATTATGAAAAAAATAATACTAACCTTAGGAGTACTGTTTTTTGGCTTAACGCTTTATGCTCAAAATGATAAAGGCGCAAAAGTAGTTATAGCTTCGCAGGCTATTCAAAAAAATGGCTTTTCCATACAAGTTGGTCTTCCTTTTTTAGGAACAAAAAATTCAGGTCGCATTACAAACCCTGTCGATATAAGATTTCCTTGGGATGTACTGTATTTATTTCAAACATTTTCAGAAGAATCTTTTAATATTTCAAAAGGGTATTTCGGAGATAAAATATTGATAAATTGGAATTTAAGAAGTAATTTTGATAAAATTAATTCTATTAAAATTTACCGTAGAATATTTAAAGAATATGCAAACATATCAGAGGATTTAGCTAACAAATATGAATTTGTTGCAAGTGTTTCTAAAAGTGTTAATTCTTACGAAGATCAATATGTAGAAGGCGGTATTTTATACGAATATAAAGTTGTAGCAGATGGCGTTAGCACAATAGAATCTAGATTTACAACTTTTATTACCGGTATAGGTTATAGAAACCCAACGGCTATTGTTACAGGTAATGTCAGTTTTAAAGGCGGAAATCCTGTAAAAAATGTAATAATTGTGGCCAGCTCTGCTGGTAGTGGTATAAGCTCTGGTAGTTCATTAATTGTACCTGCTACAGGAGTCATTAATATTAAAGCACTTAGCACACCTATTTCTGATGCCGTAACTTTTCAAGCTTGGTTAAAACCGAAAGATAAGTTTACAAATGATGCAGCTACCCCTATTAAATTATTTCAACTCTCAAATTTAGATATCAATACAATTGATGTAAAAGTCAATTTATTAGCCACATCAAAAATATTATTGATAGATATAGGGGGAAGCATTTATAAATTGCATAATTATTTTCCCTCTGGAAAATTAAATCCAAGAGGTGATGATATTTTGGTTCCAGTAACAGACTTCAATGATGGTTTTGTTCATTTTACAGTAGTTATGGAAGATGCTAAAATACCTTTGCTATACATTAATGGAAGGGCAATAACTACAGCCTATAAAGATGTGGCAAATGAAAATTTGAAGGATATTGATCCTAATTATACAGCACCTTATTTTGATGTTACAATTCCAACGGCTACAAATACATTAAAAATAGGAGGTAACCCAACCATTTGGGACGATATTTATATAGGCGGAGGTAATGCCTCTTTTGTTGATGAAATAAGAATTTGGAAAACTGTTTTAGAGCCCGCAACAGTTAGAACAGATTATACAAGATTTATTAGTGGCAATGACTCTAGAATGGTAGCTTATTTACGCGCCAATGAAAAAGTAGGGGCGTATGCCTATGATTTGTCTAGAAGTGGATTTGAATTCAATAAAAATGATGCAAAACTATGGGATAATAGTACCCCAACAGCAAATAAAGTTTTATGGGATAGTAGTGTTGGGAGTTTTCCTGCAGCAGATCAGTTAGGTGTTTTAGGAGTTACCGATGTCAATGGGAACTACGAAATTACTGCCATACCTTATTCAGGTACGGGAGAATCTTTTAATATAACCCCATTATTTGGACAACATCAATTTGAGCCAAGTCAGCAATTGGTTTTTTTAGGGCAAGGAGCCGAGGTCATCAATAAAATTGACTTTGTAGATATCTCTTCTTTCAATTTTAAAGGAAAAATATTATTTGATTCAAGAGATGTTTTCAAGTCTTTTGTTCAAGTAAATAGTGGGACTTCGAGTAGCCCTATTTTTTCTGGTTTAACCGATGGGGATGAGTATGTAAGTGGTCCAGGAATATTAGATGAAGGGTATAATTTTTATAAAAAAAATAGTGAGAAGTTTTCTAAAGGTGAATATTGGCTAAATGACAATGGTACACCTAGTGATACCACAGACGATTATTTAGAACGCTATGCTAGAATACCTTCGGATGGTGTAAATATTTATGTAGATGGAAATATAGTTTTAGACGAAAATAGTGTACCTGTGGTTTCTGATGTAGAAGGTAATTTTGATGTAAGTGTTCCTATTGGTAATCATTATATTTCAATAAAAAAAGACGGACATGAATTTACACTCAATGCCCGATTTCCTGAAATAACAGGAACCTTTAAAG
This sequence comes from Flavobacteriaceae bacterium, assembly GCA_045046885.1. Lineage (GTDB taxonomy): Bacteria > Bacteroidota > Bacteroidia > Flavobacteriales > Flavobacteriaceae > CG1-02-35-72. The sequence continues at coordinate 11,878 of JASFYX010000007.1, read as the reverse complement.
AGTTTTTTGAAGATTCAAATGAACAAACAATTTTTATAGATGCTACAAAAGTTACGGTAGTAGGTAGAGTTGTAGGCGGTGCAGTACAAGCGCAAAAAGTTATCGGTTTTGGACAAGACGGATTGTTTGAAAAATCGGTTGTGAATTCAGATGGAAATAACGAAACCATTACAATTAGCTCTAAAAATAATATAGGTCAAGCGTCACTTGTATTCGACTATATTCCTGTTGGTTCATCTGTTACGTCCTTTACTAAATTTAATTTTACTACAAATAGCGAATCTGGAGAGTATAGAGTAAAGCTTTTACCTCTAAGCTATGAGATAAATCAAACAAATGGTTTAAAAATTAATAGCAATACGGGTATTAATATATTAGAAGCTAACGAAACTTTAAACATTATTGAAGCTAAACCTTTAATAATTCCTGAGTTTGAATATGCTGATGGTACAAAAGAATTGGGTACAGGATATAATTATATAAAAAGCTTTATTTATAGAGAATCACCTGTATTGAGGGTAACAAATCAGACTTCAGATGCAGAGTTAACTATAGACGCTATTAAAATAAGCACAACAGGGTTTCAATACCCAGTTTATACACAATTTTCAAGTTACCAAATAGATCTAAAAAGCTTTGAGCGCTATATAAATAAAGACTCTGGAACAGCTGTAGAAGATCTAGTGCCTGTAATTGATGGCGAATTAATTGTAACCAACAACTTGGCTTTAGCAAATACGGCTAAATTGGTTGTTAATGCCAATGATGCTAGTATTCTTAATTATTCTTTTAAAGCAGGCTTACCCGCAATATCATTGCCATTTACCAAAACTATCGATATTAAATACAGAGTAAATGGCGTAGATTATCCAGCAGAAGCTGATAGTTATATTAAAGAAGGTATTGTTTTAGGAGGAAAATCAGACGGTAGCCAAACTTTTGTTACAGCTGCGCCAAATAGCCCAGATATTATTTTAAGAGATCCACCAGGTTCTAATAGTTTTGCCTCAATACAAAGCGGTGAGAGCATTACATTAACAACTAAGAATGAGTTTAACAATTCTACTGGCACTTCCCAAAATTTTAAATTAATGCTGGGTGTCGAATTTCAAGCAGGTGGTGGTTTGGCAGGTCCTGTAATTAAATCAGAGAATACTAATAATGTACAGGTTGGTATTGGTGTTAAAAAAACATCAACCGATGGACAAAGCGTAACAAAGACCTATACTTTTAGTCAAACGATATCTACAAGTAGCGATATTGAATTTGTTGGTGCCGAAGGAGATTTATATATCGGGCAATCAAAAAATTATTTTTATGGTTCTTACGACGATATCCAGACTTCAAATGCAATTATTGGGTCTTCGCCTTCATTTGAATTAACAAATACAGATGGCGTAAGTATTTTTGTGAGCAAACAAAAGGCCATGTATTTTGTAGAAGAACCTTCAAATACATTTTTTGCTTTTTCTCAAAAATATATTTTAGAGTCTTTAATACCAGATTTACAATTGATTATATCTAATCTTGAAGATGGGGTCATACTAGAAACGGATCCGGGTGTATTGACTTTAGCAGAATATAAGCAACAAGTAAACTTGTGGCGGAAAACTATTTTAGAAAATGAAAGAAGTAAGTATTTGGTTAAAAATGATAGATCGACATATAAAGCTGGGCTGACCACAACTGTAGATAATTTTAATAGCGATCTTACAGATGCCATAAATGATAGCAGAGTTACACCTGCACATAAAGCAACCTTAATAAAAAAACTAGAGGCATCAAAAAAATTAAAAGAGCTATTAGATAACAATTTTGCAGAAAATATCTCTTTTGATTCTGGTGTGGGAGAATTTTCAAGAAGTATTGAAACGTCTATAATAAATACCAATTCAAAGAAAATAAATTTAAATGTTGATGAAAATTTTGCTATAGATCTTGGGTTTGCATTAAACGGAATGGGTTTGATTAGCACTACCAAAGGTTTTTTTAACCAAGATTTAAATTCCGAAATATCTGAAGAAGAAACATCTACAGTAACCATAAATTACACATTAAAAGACAATGACCCTATCAATATATTAAGTGTTGATGTCGTAAATCTTTTTGATGGATATGGCCCAATTTTTAGCACTATTGGAGGCAGAACTTCTTGTCCTTATGAAGGCCCAGAATTATCCTTTTTTTATAACAATGTAGATTATAATGCTGATGCTACTGATATTTTAGATTTGCCAGAAGCAAAGCGCGAGCAATTGAGTTTTGCAACACAAAAAGCTGAAGATCCGTTAATTAGTGTAGAAGTAGCAAGTGTAACCAATATACCAGAATCTCAAAATGCCGAGTTTGTTTTAAAGCTAGAAAATAAAAGTGATTTTACAAGCGATGCGGCAGGTTTTAATTATTTTACCCTAATTGTAGATAACACAACCAACCCTAATAATGCTAATATAAATATATCTGGAAATGGTACAGCTGTTGAAGTTCCTTACGGAGAGCCTGTATTTTATACTTTAACTCTTGGAAAATCGGTATCAGATATGTTTGATTACAAAGATATTCGGATTGTTTTAAAATCACGATGTGACCCTGTAAATGTATTCTCAGAAGTCTTTCTTTCAGCTCAGTTTACACCTTCATGTACACAAGTAGTAGTAGATGCGCCTTTAAATAATTGGGTTTATAATGTAGAGACTGCATTTAATTTAGATGGCACAACAAACCCAGTAAATATTGATTTAAGTGGGTTTAATACAAACTTTGAAAGCTTTAAGAAAATTGATTTAGAATACCGTTTAGCAGCCTCACCAACTTGGACACGTTTGCATACTTATTACGGTAATACAACATTTTATGATGCTGCCGTTTTGGCAAGTGAAACAGAAATTTCTCTTATAGATAGCCCTACATTAGCATTTTCATTTGACATCGCTGGATTAAAACTTCAAAATGGAAATTATGAAATTAGATCTAGAAGTACCTGTACAAATGATACAGAATTTATCTCTCAAGTAATATCAGGAAGAGTTGACTTGAATCCGCCAGAACGTTTTGGAACACCATTACCCATAAATGGTATTTTAGGAGTTGGCGAAGATTTGAAAGTAAGTTTTAGCGAAAACATATTTTATAATGCAGCCGTAAGTAATATTGAAATAAAAGGGCAAACTAACCAATTACCTGTTAATCATCAAGTTTCTCTACATTTTGAAGGTACAAATAATACGGCAGTTATTAGTAATCCAAAAATTACAACAGGCGATTTAACTTTTGAGTTTTGGATGAAAAACAAAACACAATCAGGTACAGCTTCTATTATAAATCAGATAGGTGGATTAAATATAGGACTAGTTAATAATGAAATTTCTTATACAATAGCGGGTGTTACGGCAAAAGGGGCAATAGCTAACGATAATTTGTTTCACCATTACACATTTACCTATAAAAGCAGTACAGGTGGAATAGCAATTTACGAAGAGGATAAAGAAATTGCGAGTAATAGTGGCAATCCCAATTTAAATTTCACTAATAATAATCCGTTGGTAATTGGCGGTAATACCTTTATTGGTAATATTCACGACTTGCGCTTGTGGACCAAAACAATAAGTTTAGAAAACGCCTTTGCTGATATGTATAATGAATTGATAGGAAATGAAACGAATTTAATTGGTTATTGGCCAATGAATGAAGGAAGAGGGACTATTGCAAAAGACTTGGCAAGATTTAAACATGCCGTAATTAAAGCGGCATGGGATATAAAGCCAAAAGGTACTTCATACGATTTTACTTCTGGACAATATTTAACATTAGATAATGTAGATTTTGTTCAACTCACAAATGAAATGGATGCTACTATTTCGTTTTGGATGAAGACAAGCGTTTCTCAAGAAGCAACATTATTTTCTAATGGCAAAGGCGATGGGACAGACATTGTACAAACCAATGGTTTTGCAAATAAGTGGGCCATTAACTTAACAAATTCAGGTAAGTTAACTTTTGAAAGTGAAGGAAATTTGTTTGCACTTACCAGCCAGTCAGTTGTTGACGATACTTGGCATCATATTACTTTGTTTTTTAATAGAATAGGTTCGTTAAGAGCCTATGTAGATGCCGAATTGGTTTCTTCAAATCCAATGACAGGTATAGGAGGTTTTTCGGGAAATAAAGTTTGGGTTGCAGCAAGAGGATCAAAGGATTTAGCAGGAGTAGAAACAGTAGATCGAGTATATACAGGTAAAATAGATGAATTCCGTTTGTGGAATACTCTAAGAAATTTTGAACAAATTAGCAGAGATAGGTTTAACGAAGTTGATGTAGAAAGTATTGGACTAATCCTTTACTCCAGATTTAATGAGCCAGATCCTGTAACAAATAATGGGCCAAGATATTATCATGCATTTAACAATCAGACAAAAATACCTAGTGACGCTTTGTTAAGTAATGGAACACTAAAATATTCTAATGATGCACCAGCAATTAAACCAGAAAGGCAACTCATTAAATTTCAAGTGACCCATGTAATTAATGAGGATGAAATGATTTTAGAGCCTGTAGTTTCAGATTGGGCTTCTTTAGAAGGGCAAATTCTAGACATCACTGTTCATAGAATGTTTGATGATGCCAATAATATGCAACAATCTCCTATAACGTGGACTGCCTTTGTTAAACGAAATGAGGTAAGTTGGTTTGCAGGAGGGTTTAATGAAATTGTTGATATCGTAAAGCAAAATGGAGAAGAAAAGTCTTTTGAAATTACACTGATGAATAAAGGAGGAAAAGGACAGCCCTATACAATTGCTAACATACCAAGTTGGCTGAAATTGAGTAACACATCGGGTACAATTCCTCCAGATAGTAAGGTTGTAATTACAGCAACAATTGACAAAGAATTAACTGCAGGTGAATACCTTGAAAATTTATATTTACAGACCGATTTTGGATATGATGAAAAAATGCAAATTAAATTAAGAGTATTGGCTAAAGAACCAGACTGGTCTATTAATCCTAATGATTTTGTTTATAGTATGAATATAATTGGAAAGGTAAAAATTGACAGGAAGCTATCTGTAGATAAATACGATAAAATTGGGGCTTTTATTAATGGTGAGCCTGTAGGAATGGCTTATTTAACTTATGTAGAAACCTATAAAGAGCACTTTGCTTTTTTAAATGTTTATAGTAATAATATTTATGGAGAAAGTATAGAATTCCGTATTTGGGATGCCTCGCAAGGAAAAATCCTCAATGCAACAATAGATCAACAAGCAACCACTCTTTTCAAGGATAATGAGGTTTTAGGCTCCTTATCTAATCCTAAGCTTTTTGAGAATACAGACATAGTTGAACAAAATATTCTTCTTAATAAAGGTTGGACGTGGATGTCATTTAATGTAAAAGACACCAATTTTTCTGACTTAAACAAGCTCACAGAAAAATTAAATTTGAATACAGATGACAGAATACAAAGCCATTCACCGGCACAACTAGAGGTTTATTACAAAGACACTTCATCACCATCTAATAGTGGATGGTCTGGAACATTAAATAGTTTATCAGAATTTAAAATGTATAAATTAAACATTGCAAACGAACAAATTTTAAATATTAGAGGACCTGTTGTAGATATAAGTAATTGGCTTTTTGATATTAAGAAAAATTGGAATTGGTTACCATATCCGTTAGGAAGAAATCAATCATTAAGCGAAGCTTTATCTAACTTTGATGCTCTTGAGGGCGATGTAATTAAGTCTCAAAATCTTTTTGCAATATTTGATCCAATTGTTGGCTGGAATGGTACTTTAAATTATCTTGAAGCAGATAAAGGATATATGATTAAATCAGCAAGTGATCAAACCTTTAAGTATCCTAGTTATTTAAATAATGCGCCTCAGTTTAAAACTAATACCGTCAATAAAAATGCAAACAATTTAGTTGAACAAGACAAAATACTACCGCAATTTATGAGATTTTCTGAAAATATGAATGCCGTTGTATTATTACCTCAAGAAATGGATGTATTGTATGTTTTTGATACTAATGGTATTATAAGAGGTAAATCGTATAAAAAAATAGTCAACAATAAAGAATTAAGTTTTATAACTATTTATGGCGATAAACCAGAATTATTACTCTTTTATATTGGTGACAACTTTAATAAGAACCCTACAGAAATAACGTTTAGCTTTAAGGCTAATAACGTTCTTGGCACAATGGCAAACCCAATAGTTTTAGATAATGGAACAGATGAAATCAATATTTTTCCTAATCCCTACGAAAATGACCTTAATGTTAGAGTGAATATTAATGACGATCAAAAATTAACACTAAAATTGTATAGTTTGACAGGACGATTAGTTTTTGTAAAAACAAAAAAATTATCCAAAGGTGTTCATTTGATTAGCATAGAACCTAAAGTTTCCGTAGGTGTATATTTTCTAAAATTAAAATTAAATGGGAAAGATGTGATTCGTAAATTAATTAGAAAGTAAAAAAATAGTTATGAAAAATTATATATATACAACCTTTATAATATTTTTTATAGGAATAAATATATTTGGTCAATCTCCAAATTGGACGGTTAATGAGAATGATTATCAATATACTATGTCTTATGTCATTTTTGCAAATATTAATGGCATAGAATTATCTAGCACGAATGATAAAGTTGTAGCCTTTGTTAATGGTCAGGTTAGAGGTGTTACAAATTTAGTTTATGTAGCTAGTGAAGATAGTTATTATGCGTTTTTAACAGTTTTTGCAAATGCTAACGGAGAAACACTCCGATTTAAAATTTATGATTCCGTAAATGATAAAGTTCTAGATATTGATAAAACTGAAAGTTTTGAAATTAATGCAATTCATGGTAATTTATTTCAGGCTTTTAGCTTGGCAAATCCAGAACTTAGTAAGAATGTAGAAATTATCAGCTTTGGCTTCGAAGGGGTTTCAAATAATGATTATGAGAAAGAGGGATTACAAATCACAATTTATCTAAACAAAGGACAAGATGTAACCTCTCTAAATGCTATTTTTACATTAAATACAGGCGCCAATTTATACAAAGGGACAATAAAACAAATCTCTAGCGAAAACACATTAGATTTTACTAATCCAATTCAATTTCAAGTTTTATCTGAAGATAGATCAGTAATAAAACAATGGACGGTAAGGGTGATATTGGGAACAGGAATCGTTACTTATTACAAAAAAGATGCTGTTTGTTATAGCAGAGGTGCAATTAAAGTCCTGTTTACAGAAAATAGTGCCGAAGTTGAATTATACTTAAACGGAATTATTTATTCAAAGCAAACTATAAACAATGGTGAAACTACTTTTGTCAACCTAGATGTAGGTACTTATAAAGTTAAAGTAGGAGGAAATATTAAGGTATTTAACATCGAACAAAAATTATAATTATGAAACTAAAAATATATTATATTCTAATACTTTTTTCCATATTATTAATGGGTTGTAGTAAAGAATTTACCACTATTTCTCCTGTAAGTATTTCATTTGTACATGCAGACGGCACCGCAATTTTAGAAGGTGAATGCATTAAACCAGATATTGATTATGCAATTTTAGTTGAAACTACAACATCTGGAGTTGGAGAAACTAAAATGTTAAGAGTAGATTATACATTTAACGGTGATTTAAAAACTATGACATTTTTAAATGGCGAAAAACAGTTGAATCCGGTTAAACTTATTAATGGAACGAATACTGCTCAAATTGTTGGGAGTGATAAGATAAGTCATATAACATTTATTGATCAAGGTGATTTTGAATTAGTAGAATAAATATTTAAAACCATGTTCAAATTATCTATTTTATTTTGTAACATTGTGGCAAAGCCATTTTAATAATGCTCATAATTAAAACATTTCTTATTCTGTGTTGTGCCGTGTTTACATCGTCGTGTAACGAAGAACCGCAGCAAATGACTTATTCAGAAAACCAGCTTATAGGTAAAGAACATCCGCAACTTTATGGAGAAGGTTTTAAACTTCAAAAAGAAGCTTACCAAGCCTTTATAAAAATGCAAAAAGCCGCTTTAAAAGAGGGGATAAAGATTAAAGTCGCGTCGAGTTTTAGAAGTTACGACCATCAAAACCGAATATGGCAGAGTAAATACATGCGTTATACCGAACAAGGTTTAAGTCCGCAACAAGCCATTGCTAAAATAATAGAATACTCTACAATTCCAGGGACGTCACGTCATCATTGGGCAACCGATATAGATATTGTTGACGGCGCAGTAAAAGCACCTTCTGAAGATGTGCTGCAAGCGCAGTTTTTTGAAGGAGGTCAGGTATATAATAAACTCAAAAAATGGCTCGATAAAAATGCCAATACTTACGGGTTTTATTTGGTTTACACAAAAGATCCCAATCGGAAAGGCTTTAAATATGAGCCTTGGCATTACAGCTATGCGCCTTTGTCTAAACCTATGTTACAAGCTTATTTAAAACTAGATATTGTCACCATTTTACAGAAAAATAAGCTGATAGGTAGTGCCTATTTCACGACTGAATTCATTAACAGGTATAAAACAAACAATGTGCTTGACATAAACAACTACCTAAAACCTACTACTCATGAAAAAAATTAAAATTTTAACATTGTGTTTATTGCTGAGCACTGGGCTTTTCAGTCAAAAAAAAGAAGTCAAAATTACGACAATTAAACTAACCGATAACATTTATATGCTCAAAGGGCAGGGAGGTAATATTGGTATTTCTGTCGGTGCCGACGGCGTGTTTATGATAGACGACCAATACGCCCCTTTAACGCCAAAAATTTTTGCGGCTATTAAAACCTTGACAGATAAATCCGTTAAATTTTTAATCAACACACATTGGCACGGCGACCATACAGGGGGTAATCTCAATATGAACAACCAAGGGGCGATTATTGTGGCACAAGACAATGTGCGTAAGCGTATGAGTGTCGATCAATTTGTACGCGGCAAGAAAAAAGAGGCATCCCCAAAAGAAGCCTTACCTGTAATTAGTTTTACAGAAGATTTACATTTTTATTTTAACGATGAAGCTATTTATATTTTCCACGTTCATAAAGCTCATACAGATGGCGATGCGATGGTTTATTTCCCCAAATCCAATGTGTTGCATATGGGCGATGTGTTTTTTCAAGGGAAATATCCGTTTATCGATTTAGATTCAGGCGGTAGTATAAATGGTGTCATAAAAGCCGTAGAAATGGCTTTACTTTTAATTGACGATAACACAAAAATAATTCCCGGCCACCAAAACAATTCCGATAAAAAAGGGCTCTTGGAATATTACAATATGCTAAAAGATATTCGTACCGCTGTTTTAAAAGAGATAGACAAAGGTAAAACTTTAGCAGAAGTTAAACAAAATACGGTGCTTACCGCCAAGTACGATACTACTTATGGCACGTGGTTTATAAAACCCGATGCCTTTAAAGAAACGGTTTATAAGAGCTTAATTGCCGAAAAAGAAAATAATAAATAGCTATGTTTAACGTGTCAATTTTCCTTTTAAAATTTTAACAGGTTTTGCTATTTTAATACGCACTGTAATATTGGTTTTTTTTAAATCTAATTTTTTATTTGTAAGAACGGTTAGAATTACAGGAGTTCTTGGGTCGTCGTTAGTGATATAAGATAAATTAGATCTTGAAGAATTGTGATCTTCGGCATAAATTATAATTCCCCCATGGTTATTGTTATTATTTTTTTGGGAATACATCTTTTTTTTAGTGGCTATTTTCCGACTCATTTTGGTTTTTTTATTTAAAGAATTTGATTTCCTCGACCCAAAGTGTAGTTTATAAACGCCGGCAGATATATTTTTAAAGAAATAACTTCCGTTTGAATCTGTTTGTGTGTGCCCTTTAAAACCACTCGGTATTTGTTCTAAAGAAACATCAACGCCGGGGATGGGGTCACCAAGGGTATTTTTAAAATGATTTTTAGTAAAACTTAAGCTAGTTATAACAACTATAGATAATAAGACAAATATTTTGTTGTAAGTTTTCATAAGATAGATTTTAGGTTTAATTTTAGTAATTCAGTTTAAATAAGATAGGGGGTAAAGTTTAATAAGCACTCTAGAATACTATAATTTGTAGTTAAATAGTATCAGACAAAACCTCAACCATCGGGTATTTAAAGTTAGTTAAATAACAAAACCCAAATTGTACTTTACATTTAATGTTATTTATTTAAAAATAAATTAAACAAAAAATTATGTTATAAAGTTGATAATCAACCAAAATTAGTAATAATTATATTATAACATAACTAAACATTGATTTTTTTTGTATTGCTTCAATTTTTAAATTGAAAAATAAGTAATCTGTTTTACTCACAATTTATCTTTTATATTGTTCTGTATAAATTATGTTTGTACGAGATACCATCGTTTAAACCTTCGCTCCTCAAGCCTTTAGACTTTGAGGCTTCACTCTAAACTCTTTTAATTCCCAATAATTTTTACTAAATTTGAGTCCTCCTCTCTAAAAAAATCCAAATGGATTATTTTATTATTGTTTAAAACCGAAAAAGAGAGAGAAACTTGTCATTTCAAATAAACACATACGATACTTTTAATCGAAAAGAATGGGCTATTTGTGTGCGTCTATTTCTTTTTAGAGAATAAGTAGTGGAATCTGAAAACCACAATAAAAACAGGGCGTAATCCGAAAAGCCAAACGAGTAGGTAATCTAAATCTAATAATTATGAAAAAAAATTTGCAATTCACATTAACAGTTACAGATAATGATTCTGGTAAAACAATGACATTCAATTTAATTGATAAAAAGTCAATGGAATTAATTCACCCGGATACCAATGAAGTAATCGCGAATATCAATATTGATAAAGATGGTAAGCCATTATTTAGTAGAGTGGGCGAGTACCGTTGGGCAGACGACGCTGCTAAATGTCTATTAGAGTGTTCTAGAGATTGTGATGGCGATTTGTTTTGTGTTGCCGGCTGTGCAGCCATGTGTTCTACAATTATTATTGGATAATTTAAAAACTAGGCATGAGGGTATTTATACCTAAATAGGCAGATTTGTGATCTAAAAAATCTATTCTAAAATACCCTCATGCCTTTAAAAACATCTTGTGAATTACGATAATACCGGTTATAAATACCTTCACATCAAAATTACTCCAAAACCTTTCAAATATTATTAATAATCATTATAATTAAAACCTTCTCATTAAATAGCACTACTGTTAGCACAGTGAACCATTTAAACCCTAGCTCCTCAAAAGTCTCTAGACTTTGAGGCATAATAAGAAGTATTCCAATTCTTGTATACTTCAAACCAAAAATTTTACACTTATTTAAACATTAGCATAAACCCCGGCCTTAACGGCTGTTATATTTTTTTAATTCTCACCGCGCTTTCAAACAAGTTTGAGCTTGTGAAATTAAAAAACCCACTGCTTTCGCAATGGGTTTTTGTTGTAGCGAGATCGAGAATTAGCTACGCTGATTCTTACGGTTGGGTAGCTTAAAACCAAAACCCAAGCCTTACAGGCTTTGTCTTTTTTAATTTTACCCGCGCCTTTAAACAAGTTTAGGCTTGCTAAAATTAAAAAACCCACTACTTTCGCAATGGGTTTTGTTGTAGCGAGATCGAGAATTGAACTCGAGACCTCCGGGTTATGAATCCGACGCTCTAACCGACTGAGCTACCTCGCCAAATAAGCTAGTTTTTAAAGCGTGCAAATATAGTAACAAATTTGGTGGCTTCAAATATTAAAAACCAAAATTATTTAAAACTAAGTTCAAACAATAAGTGCAACAGTAAACAAATATCGGAAAGTTAACTTTCCGATATTTGAAAAAAAAACTGATTGCCGATGAATTATCAACA
>JASFYX010000006.1:0-57929 GCA_045046885.1 Flavobacteriaceae bacterium | reverse complement strand
ATACCAAAGTGAGAATTCTCCAGCCAATTCGTGTCGGTATTCGTTTAATATAATAGGCATTAATGATGTTGATGAAACCGATTTTAAACCAGCTCTTTTACGGACTTTATTTATGAGTGTTAGAGCGCCTTTAACATCACCAGTTTTAAATTTACATTCAGCTAAATCGAGTAAAACTTGACCATAACGCATTAAAATAACATTGGCTTTGCTAAACACAGCAGAAGCAGTAGCGTTAGGGTCTGGCGCACGCCAAGATTTTACACTGTAATAACCAGAACGTTTATTGTCATCGCCTAACCAAGGATTTTTTCTTGTTCCTAATGTGTTAATACCTTTAAATTTTTCTTGTACGCTATTATAACTAGAAATATTAATACTAGTATCTGGATGTTTTTGGTTTGGTCCGATAACAGTTGCTTTAGCCCTTTTGTCACTTCGTTCAAAACTTTTTGCATATTTTGGATTTACAAAAGCCAAACCAGCCCCACCAACTTCTGTTGGTAAAGTGAAAGACTGAATAAAAGTTGAATAATTATCACGTCCCCATCCTAAATTGTCATTACCATTAAATTGAATTTCTAAAATAGATTCAGAATTATTTTGATGCTTAAAAGCATTGATGTCTAAAAATTTTGGCATTAATTTATAATGAGAGTCGAGTTGTTCAAAGCTAGCAATAGCTTTATCATATTGTTTTAACCACATATAAGATTCGCCTAAATAAGCCAATGCAGCCCCTTTTGTAGAGCGGCCCAAATCTTCTTTTTCTGCATAAACAAATGGCAATCCCTTTTGAGCTTTTGTCAATTCTTCTACTACATAATTAAAAACAGCTTCTTGATTAGCTTTTGGTTCTTTAATAATATCGGTTTTCGATATATTTTTAACAATTGGGACATTGCCAAAATTACTGGCCAAATAAAAGTATAATAAGCCGCGATTAAAATGACATTCGGCTTTAAGTCTGTTAGCCAATTTTAAAGAGATAATTTTGTCTTTTGCCATCTCATCTAATAATTTTAAAGCTTTATTAGCCTTAATTATACCATCGTAAGACAAACCCCAATAATTATTTATAATACTGAAATCGGCAGGAATATTAAAAGTTTTATAATAAAGTCCTTCTTTACTCCAAAGATTAAAATCCTGACTCAAAAAATTAGCAGGATAAAAAAGCCCTTTTATTAAAAATTCTTCAGAATTTTGATAAGTGTCATAGATTTCAGAAACTGTTGTAAGGGCATCTATTTCAGTCAATATTTTAGCAGGTCCTAAATCTTTTTTAGATGCTTTTTGTTTTGTTTGACAGCTTATAAAAAGTCCTAAAATTAAAAGTAGGCATAGATTTTTGAATTTCATAAATCAATTAAATTAAAAGAGTAAATAATATAAACTTGACAAAGATATAAAATTGAATATTGATTTTTAGTATTACTAAAAGGCATTGTTGTTTAATTTTTTATGAGAATTCTTTTTATAAAGGATTAAAACCATATAAAATAAATATTATTTGGCTATTTTTGGTCACTTATATAAAATTGAATAAGCAGTCAATTATTTTTTTTAAGTTTTAAATTTATGATTAAAAAGATTTGTTACTTCAGCGTTTTGTGGGTTTTTATAGCTTGTAATAGTACTCAAAATAAACAAAATGACACATTATTTAAAAGCTTGAATTCAGATAAAACTGGCGTCGATTTTGAAAATAAAATTATAGATACTAAAATGATGAATATCTTTTCTTATCGTAATTTTTACAATGGAGCAGGTGTTGGTGTAGGCGATATAAATAATGACGGTTTACCCGATATTTTTCTTATTTCAAATCTCGATGAAAATAAATTATTTTTAAACGAAGGAAACTTTAAATTTAAAGATATTTCCAAATCCTCAAAAACTGAAGGAACTCACGCTTGGTCTACAGGAGTGGCTATGGTCGACATTAATAATGATGGTTTTTTAGATATTTATGTAAGCAACGCAGGAAACAAAAAAGGAGACAATAGGCGCAATGAACTTTTTATAAACAATAAAGATTTAACTTTTACAGAAAGTGCTGCTAAATACGGATTAGACGAAGATGGTTTTACTACACAAACTACTTTTTTTGACTATGATGGTGACGGCGATTTAGATGCTTATATTCTTAACAATAGTTTTATCCCTGTAAATAGCTTAAATTATGTAAACAAACGCAATTTACGCGATAAAGATTGGCCATTGCCAGAGTTGTTTAAAGGCGGCGGCGATAAACTTTTAAGAAATGATAATGGTAAATTTGTAGATGTGAGCGAGCAAGCTGGCATTTATGGTAGTTTAATTGGATTTGGTTTAGGGGTTACAGTGGGCGATTTTAATAACGATTTGCTGCCCGATATTTATGTGTGTAATGATTTTTATGAACACGATTATATGTATATCAATCAGGGAAATGGCACCTTTAAAGAGGAACTTGAAAATCAAATGCAACATTTAACAATGTCTTCAATGGGAGCAGATATTGCTGATATTAATAATGATGGTCATCAAGATCTTTATGTAAACGATATGTTACAAGAAGGTGATAAACGTTTAAAAAACTTGTCAGATTTTGAAAGTTATAGTGTTCATCAACTCAAATTAAAAAGAGATTTTCATTACCAGTATATGCAAAATACATTGCAATTAAATAATGCCAATAATACTTTTTCTGAAATAGCTTTTTTAAGCAATGTAGCTCAAACAGACTGGAGTTGGGCAACCTTAGTTTTTGATATGGATAATGATGGCTATAAAGATATTTTTGTTACAAATGGTCTATACCACGATTTAACAAATCAAGATTTTTTAAATTATTTTGCCAATGGTATCATTCAAAAAATGGCGCTAACAGGTAAAAAAGAAGAGATAAACTTCATAATAAATAAAATGCCCAGTACGCCAATTGAAAATTATGCATTTAAAAATAACCACGATTTAACTTTTACCAATATGGCAAATAAGTGGGGACTCGATAAAAAAACATTTTCGAATGGTGCCGCTTATGCTGATTTTGATAACGATGGTGATTTAGATATCATTGTAAATAACGTAAATCAAAAAACTTTGATTTATGAAAATACATCTGATAAAAAATTAAATAACAACTATTTAAAAACGAAACTTATTGGCGATGCAAAAAATAGATTTGCTATTGGCACCAGAGTAAAATTATACTATAAAGATCAAATATTTGACCAAGAATGTATGCCTGTTCGTGGGTTCCAATCTTCGGTAGATTATGTACTCAATTTTGGACTTGGTAAAATTACTCAGCTAGACTCATTAACAGTAATATGGCCAAATAAAAAAATGCAAACTTTAAAAAATGTTGCTGCTAACCAAAGTTTAACTTTAAAAATTATAGATGCAAATTCTGATGTTATTCCAGAATTAAAATCTAATCAAAAAACCTTATTTCAAAAAGTAAATAAACTGTCATTTATAAAACACAATGAAGATGTGTATAATGACTTTGAATTTGAAGGTATGATACCTGAAAAATTGTCAAAACAAGGGCCCGCTATTGCTGTTGGCGATGTAAATAATGACGGCTTTGATGATGTTTATATAGGTGGCGCTTATGAGCAAGCTGGACATTTGTATTTACAAGATAAAAAAGGAAGATTTAAATTGTCAAAATTTTCTGCTGAAGTTTTTTTTGAAGACACATTTGCTGTTTTTGTAGATATTGATAACGATAAAGATTTAGATTTAATAGTTGGCTCTGGAGGCAATTTTAAAAATGCAAGAACTGGCGTAAGAGCATATATCAATGACGGAAAAGGCCTTTTTGGAGATTACAAAATTATAGCACACGTCAATGCCAATATTGCGACAATTAAACCTTATGATTTTGATTCGGATGGTGACATTGATTTATTTGTAGGGAGTTTAAGTATACCTCAAATTTACGGCATGAACCCCGAAAATATGTTGCTAGAAAACAATGGCAACGGTACTTTTAAAAACGTTACAATTTCAAAAGCACGAAAAATTAAAAATTTAGGCATGATTACCGATGCTTCTTGGCAAGATATGGATAGCGATGGTATTAAAGATTTAGTGATAGTTGGTAAATGGATGTCGCCAATAATCTTTAAAAATGACGGTTCTAAATTAACCGAATTGAAAACCAATTTAAATAAAATTTCAGGAGATTTTACAGCTCTAAAAGTAGCTGATATTGATAACGACGGCGATTTTGATATCATTTTAGGAAATAGAGGCGACAATTCTTTTTATAAAGCCGATAGCACGCATGTGGCAAAAATGTTTGTCAACGATTTTGATAATAATGGCACTATAGAACAGGTCTTTACAAGAACTATTGATAATAAAGATGTGCCTGTCCATTTATTAAAAGAATTAAATGCTCAAATTACTTCCATAAAAAACAAACATTATACGTTTACTAATTATGCTAAAATGTCAATTAATGATTTGTTTTCAAAAGAAATTTTAAACAAGTCATTAATTAAAAAAATTAATACGTTTAAATCTATAGTGCTTTTAAATAATCATAATAAATTTACTGTAAAACCATTACCAATAAGAGCTCAAATGTCAACCATTAAAAATATTATGGTTTTAGATCTTAATAAAGATGGTAATTTAGATTTAATTACTACTGGAAACAATTACAATTATAAAACCCAATATACGCGTCAAGATGCCAGCTACGGCGATGTTTATTTTGGCGATGGTAAAGGTGATTTTACTTGGCAAGCGCCTCAAAAAACAGGCTTTTTTATAAAAGGTCAAATAAATTCTATGAATTTATTAAAAGGGTCAAAAAATCAGAATTATATTTTACTAGGGCCAAATAACGAAGCTCCTCAAATGTTTAAATGGCATGAATAAACTGAGTTGTTTTATACTGATACTTTTTTTTGCTATTTCTTGCAAATCAGATCCAGAAAAGGATTTATTTACACAAGTTTCTAGTACACATTCTAAAATAACTTTCGAAAATACTTTAACAGATTCTAAATCTTTAAATGCTTTAGATTATATGTATTTTTACGATGGCGGAGGTGTTTCAGTGGGCGATATTAATAATGATGGTTTACCCGATTTGTATTTTACGGCTAATAAAGCGCCCAACAAACTATATCTCAATAAAGGCAATTTTGAATTCGAAGATATTACCAAAAAAGCTGGGGTTGCTGGTCAATCTACATGGAATACAGGTACAGTAATGGCAGACGTAAATGGCGATGGTCTTTTAGATATTTATGTATGTGCAGTGGTTGGTATTTACGGATTTAAAGGGCATAATGAATTATTTATCAATCAAGGAAATGCTACTTTTAAAGAGCAATCAGCAGACTATAATTTAGACGCTAAAACCCAAGCCAATAATGTCGCTTTTTTTGATTTTGACAAAGATGGCGATTTAGATATGTATCTATTAAACGAAGGCAAACACAGCGCTTTGTCTTTTGGTCGTGCTTCAAATCGCTTAAAAGTTAGTGAAGAAAATGGTGATAGACTGTACAGAAACGACAATGGAAAATTTGTAAATATTAGCCAAGAAGCGGGTATTTATAGCGGTCCAAACAGCTATGGATTGGGTGTGGCTGTAGCCGATTTTAACAATGATGGTTGGGACGATTTATATATCAGTAACGATTTTCACGAAGACGATTATTATTACATTAATAATAAAAATGGCACTTTTACAGAACAGCTCAAAAACCATTTTGGTAAAACGAGTCGTTTTTCTATGGGTAATGATGTGGGTGATGTCAATAACGATGGGTATCCAGATATTATGACTTTAGATATGATGCCCGAAGAAGAAAAATACCTCAAATCGAGTTTGACAGATACCGATGTCAATTATCATAAAATTAGAAAAAAGCTGGGTTACAAACCACAGTTTTCTAGAAATATGCTTCAGATTAATCAGCAAGGACAGTATTTTACTGATGTGGCACTTTTTAGTGGTGTGGCAGCAACAGACTGGAGTTGGACGCCATTATTAGCCGATTTTAATCAGGATGGTAACTTAGATTTGTTTGTAAGCAATGGCATTTACAGACGTTTAAACGATTTAGATTACCTCAAAATATTTACTGATAAAGCCACAAAAAGAAATATTAGCTCTTCTCGGTTATATGACGAAAAAGCCTTGGATATGATGCCTAAAGCTGCTGTACATAATTATATTTTTAAAGGTAGTAAAAGTTTAAAATTTGTAGATAAATCTGGCGTTTGGTTTCCTAAAATACCAACGGCTTCAAGTGGCAGTGTTTTTGCAGATTTAGACAATGATGGCGATTTAGATTTAGTCATTAATAATTATAATGCCCAACCAACCATTTTTAAAAATAATTTAAAAAATAAATCCTATTTAAAACTCAACTTTAAAACGGCTACTCAAAATAAATTTGGTTTAGGAACAAAAGTTTTGACTTACAGTAAAGGAAACCTACAAACCAGACAATTACACACTACTCGAGGCTTTCAATCATCTGTTGAGCCCATTGTCTATTTTGGTTTTGATACTCTAAAAAAAGTCGATTCTTTGCGCATCATTTGGCCAGATAATACCACGCAATTATTAACAAATATCAAAACAAATCAGAATTTAGTTATAAGTCAAAACAGTACAATAAAGTTTGATTACAAGGCTCTTTTTAAAAAACCAAAACCTTTGTTTAAAGCTATTACTGATTCAAATTTCACTAAGATAAAACATGTAGAAAATAGATTTTCAGAGTTTTCTATAAATTCTTTATTGCCCTATAAATTATCAACAGAGGGCCCCGCTTTTGATATCATGGAGGGTGTAAAACCACAAAGCAAATTATTTTTTGTAGGTGGTGCGACACATCATAAATCCCAATTTTTTATTTTTGATAGTTTGGGAATTCATAAAAAAGAGATGTCAGTTTTTGAGGGTGATAAAAATGCCGAAGATGTAGAGGCGCTATTTTTTGATGCCGATAATGATGGAGACAAAGATTTGTTTGTAGTAACCGGCGGCAATGAATTTTCAAATAAATCACCTGTTTTAAAAGATCGGTTATATTTAAACGACGGTCAAAATAATTTTGTAAAATCAGATATTTCTTTACCTGAATATTATGAAAACGGTTCTTTCGTCCGCGTAAGTGATATAGATAAAGATGGTGATTTAGATTTATTTGTAGGAGGCCGTTCAGTAGCTAATGCTTTTGGAAAAGCACCAAAATCGTATTTACTTTTGAATGATGGGAAAGGAAAATTCAGTATCGCTAAAAGCGTTTTATCTCAAAATATAGGGATGCTAACCGATGCCGTTTTTACAGATTTTAATCAAGATGGTTATGACGATTTAATTGTAGTTGGCGAATGGATGACTCCCAAATTTTTTAAAAATGATAAAGGAAAATTTATTGATGTTACCAGTTCAATATCAATCAACAAAAATAGTGGCTTATGGCAAGCCATTCAAGCTTTTGATATTGATAACGATGGCGATACAGATTATCTTTTAGGTAATTGGGGTTTAAACACAAAATTTAAAGCTTCAAAAGAGGAGCCTTTAAAAATGTTTGTCGGCGATATTTTAAAGAATAATCATTGGGTAACTTTGGTGAGTTTTGCTAAAAAAGGCATCTATTACAGTATCAATAATAAAGAAGAACTCAAACAGGTTTTGGGAGAAGAAATTGATAAAAAATTCAAGACTTATAAAGATTTTGCAGGCAAAACTTTTGATGAAGTTATCGACAAAGAATTGCGAAATCGTACCGAAATAAAAACAGTAAGTAATTTAGCATCTGGCTATTTAGAAAATATTAATGGAAAATTTGTTTTTAAACCCTTTGAAGAAAATATGCAATTGTCGCCCATTACCAGTTTTTTAAAGGGGGATTTTAATAGTGATGGCCTAAATGAAGTTTTAGTGGCTGGCAACTTATTTAACGTGTCGCCATATCAAGGAAAATTAGATGGTAATGTAGGTTTTCTTATCCAAAAAGGAAAAAAAATAACCAGTGGTTTAGATTTGGGTTTGAATTTAGGCAATGTTCAAGTAAAACAGTTAAAAGTTATAAGGTTGAAAAATCAATCCTATTTATTAGTTATAGTAAAAACAGGTAAAAATTTAATTTATAAATTGATAAAAGAAAATTAATAGATGAGAAAGAAATTGATTTTGAGTTTAACGAGTCTCCTTATTTTGGTGTTGATTTGGTTTTTGTTTATCAAGAAATATGATTATCAGATAAATTTTTCTATTAAAACTTCACCCGGCACAGTTTATAGCCGCATTGATGAAGTTAAAAAATGGCCTATTAATAATAAAGAAAATAATTTAGAGGTTTTAAAAAGAGTTGCTTATAAAAGTGTTGAACAATCTTTTAAAGTAAATCAAAATAATTACTTGTTGTATTGGGAAATAATACCTCAAAACGATAGTATCACTAAAGTAAGTATTTATGCTAAAGATAAAAAGAATAGTCTAAAACAGCGTTTATTATACTTAATAGGTCAATCAGATTTAAGTAAAACTGTCCTAGACTTCGCAAACGGTTTCGCTAATGATTTACAGCGTCATACAGAAAAATTTCGGATAGAAATTATTGGAAAAAAGTTAAGTCCAGTATATGAATCCGTAATTTATACTAAATTTAGGTCAAAATTATCAGGTAAAGCTGGTAAAATGGCAGGCAAAATATATTTCCTTGATAAATATATCACAAAATATCATATAAAAAAAGAGGGTTTCCCATTTATGTATATAACAGACTGGAATAAACAAAAAAATAATATCGCTGCAGAATTCTGTTTTCCAGTAGAAACTATGAACGAATTTCCAGTAGATTCTATTGTAAAAATAAAACAAAATATAAAAGCCATACCAGTATTAAAAGCTGTTTATCATGGTAATTATCGTTATACAGATCGTGCTTGGTTCGCTTTAGATAATTATGCCAAACAGCACAATATAAAACTTGAAAATAAAATATTAGAAATTTATTATAACGATCCGCACAACGATGCCAATGAATTGCGTTGGAAAGCAGAAATATTTATCCCTTTAAAAAATTAATTGTAAAATGAAAAAATTAAGTTTAGCAAGTTTTGTTTTAGTATTTTTAAGTCTCTTTTCTTGTAGTAAACAAAATGATTTTACTTCTGTCAGTTCGCCTGATAAAAACATTGTAGTAAATTTATTATTGACAAATGAAGGGCAATTAAATTATGTTACGCGGTACAAAAATTCAAAAGTTATTGATACATCATCTATGGGTTTTGAGTTTACGGATGCCCCCATATTGAATAAATTTAAAATTTTAAAAACAACAGCCCTAGAATCTGACAAAACATGGGATATGCCTTGGGGAGAACAATCTTCTGTAAGAAATCATTACAATGAACTCAAAGTTTTTTTACAAGAAAGCAATGCGCCAAATAGAAAATTAAACATCGTTTTTCGTGTTTTTAATGATGGTCTTGGTTTTAGATATGAATTCCCGAAACAAGATGGTTTTAAAGCGGCTAATATTAAAGAAGAGAATACCGAATTCAATCTTACAGGAAATCATAAAGTTTGGTGGATTCCAGGAGATTGGGATATTTATGAGCACTTATTTAACACTACAAAAGTTTCAGAAATAAATGCTATCAGCAAACGTCATCATCCTAATCTAAACGCCACTTATATTCCATATAATGCTGTAAATACACCTGTAACAATGAAAACTGATAAAGGTGTTTATTTAAGTTTTCACGAAGCAGCTTTAATCGACTATGCTGGGATGACCTTAAAAGTTGATACCACAAATTTTAAATTAAGAAGTGTTTTAGTGGGTTCTGATTTAACAAAATATAAAGTGAAAAGAACCTTGCCTTTTAATACTCCTTGGCGTACTATTCAAATTGCTGATAAGCCTGGCGATTTAATTGCGTCAAAAATGATTTTAAACCTAAACGAGCCCAATAAAATTGGAGATGTTTCTTGGTTTAAACCGATGAAATATGTAGGTATTTGGTGGGAAATGCATCTTGGAATCTCAACTTGGGATTACGAATCTACCCAAGATATGAACACCTTTACAAAAGTTAAAAAGAAAAAAGGACATCACGGAGCAACTACTAAAAATGCCAAACGTTATATAGATTTTGCAGCAAAAAACAATATTCACGGCTTGTTGGTTGAAGGATGGAATACAGGGTGGAAACATTGGATTGGCTTTGACGACCGCGAAGGTGTTTTCGATTTTATAACGCCTTATCCAGATTACGATTTAAAAGAAGTAGTACGTTATGGAAAATCAAAAGGCGTTCAATTAATTATGCATAACGAAACATCATCAGCACCAAGAACCTATGACAAACAAATGGACACAGCTTATGCGCTATACAAATCACTCGATTTACATGCTATAAAATCAGGCTATGTTGGACCCATAATTCCAAAAGGAGAACATCATCATGGGCAATGGATGGTAAACCACTATAATAATGCCGTGATAAAAGCGGCTAAATATAAAATTACCATTGACACACACGAACCTATTAAAGCAACAGGTCTTAGAAGAACGTATCCAAATTGGGTTTCTAGAGAGGGATTACGTGGACAAGAATTTAACGCTTGGTCTATTGAAGGAGGTAATGGACCGGAACACACTACTATTATTCCGTTTACACGGATGTTAGCTGGGCCGATTGATTTTACCCCGGGTATTTTTAACCTGAAACTTAATCCATATAAACCTAATAATCAGGTGCAAACAACTTTAGCTAAACAATTGGCTTTGTATGTTGTTATTTACAGTCCCATTCAGATGGCAGCCGATTTACCTCAAAATTATGAAGGGAACCCTGCTTTTCAATTTATAAGAGATGTAGGAGTAGATTGGCAACAAACAAAAATTTTAGATGGCGAAATAGGCGATTTTGTAACTATTGCGCGTCAGGAACGTAAAACAGGTAATTGGTTTTTAGGCAGTATTACCGACGAAAACAAAAGAGACATCACTATTAATTTCGACTTTTTAGAAGCCAATACTACCTATACAGCTACAATCTACGAAGATGGGAAAGATGTTGATTATATGAAAAACCCAACAGCTATAAATATTAGAAAAATAGAAATTAATAAAACTTCAAAAGAAACATTTCATTTGGCTGCTAGTGGTGGCCTGGCAATAAGTATAATTAAAAAATAAAAGATATGACTTTTAAACCCAGACTCTCCTTTTGGCAAATATGGAATATGAATATTGGCTTTCTTGGCATCCAATTTAGTTTTGGGTTACAACAAACTGCTGTAAATCCTATTTTTTCATTTTTAGGCGCTACCAATGATCAATTACCATTATTAAACTTAGCGGGTCCCATAACAGGTTTATTAATACAACCGCTTATTGGTGCCATATCAGATAAAACATGGTCGCCTAGATGGGGTAGAAGAAAACCTTTTTTTCTAATTGGTGCTATAATTGGCAGTTTGTGTTTATTTGCTTTTCCCTTTAGTCCAAGCTTATGGTTTGCTGTAGGTTTATTGTGGATTTTAGACGTTGGTAATAATACAGCTATGGAGCCTTACAGAGCTTTTATAGGCGATAAATTACCAGAAAATCAGTTAACTTTTGGATTTCAGATGCAAAGTTTGTTTGTAGGTGCCGGAATAGTATTGGCAAATTTTTCAATATTTCTTTTTCAAGATTGGTTTGGAAGTTCTGAAAGTACAGGTGAAGCCGTAACTTCAATTCCAACTTGGTTGTATTATTCCTTTTTTATAGGCGCTATTGCTTCTATAACCACCATACTTTGGTCAGTTTTAAAAACGCCAGAAACACCACCTACAGCAAAGGAATTAACAGCTATTGAATTGAGTAAAAAAGACCCCTTTTTGGATAGAATTTTTGAACCTATTAAAGAGATATTTGTTTCTATTGGTGGCATGCCAAAGTTTATGTGGCGTTTGTCAGCAGTCTATCTTTTTCAATGGTACGCGCTGTTTTGTTATTGGCAGTTTATAGCCCCCATGTTAAGAGAAAGTTTGAACTTAGATGAAGGCGCTGCTTTAGGCAAAGCAGCTTTAATGAATGGCTCTTATAATTTAGTAACTATGCTTGTAGCATTGGCATTAGTGCCACTTGCTACAAAATTCAGTAATAAAAAAGTATATGTCATCAGTCTGTTCCTTTCGGCGATAGCCATGATTAGTATGCCATTTATAAAAAATCAAATTTTAATATTTTTACCAATGCTTTTTCTAGGAATTGGTTGGGCCGCTATGATGGGTATTCCATATGCTATGGTGTCTAAAATTGTACCAGATGGAAAAAGAGGCGTTTATATGGGTATTGTTAATATGATGATTGTTATACCAATGTTTATACAAACAATTACTTTTGGGTCGATTATTAAGCGCTTACTTGACAATAGTGCCGTAAATGCTATTATTTTTGGAGGTGTTTTCTTTGCGATTTCTGCTGTTTTAGCTATGCGATTAAATGTTGCACCTGATAAATCATAAAATACTGAATTGGTCTTATAAATTATATTTTATTGAATACCGAAGCTAACATAAATGCCAAACAACTCCTGCTTTCTGTCTGTACAGAAAAAGGGTTTTTAGCCAGTAAATCTGATATTTCAAACTACAAACGTATTTGGGCTAGAGATGGTGTTATTTGTGGTTTAGCAGGCTTACTTGAAGGCGATAAAAAATTAGTAGAAACTTTTAAATACACCCTAAAAACTTTATCAGAAAATCAGCATAAATTAGGAAACATCCCTTCGAATGTGCAATTTATTGAAGATAAACCTCAAGTCAGTTTTGGGGGCTTATGTGGCCGTGTAGATACCATTTCGTGGTACGTAATAGGTGTTTGTAATTATGTGTGGTTTACAAAAGATCAACCTTTTTTTGAGACTCAAATTTCACCTATTAATAAGGGATTAAATTTATTAGAAGCTTGGGAATTCAATAATAAAGATTTGATTTATGTACCTACTTCCGGTAATTGGGCAGACGAATATCCCATTGAGGGCTATACTTTATACGATCAATTATTGCGTCTTTGGGCTTTGCAATGTTATCAAAAATTAAAACCCAATTCAGATTTAGAAACTAAAATAGAGAAAGTAAGACGCAGTATAGAACTCAATTTTACCCATTCTGATAATAATGCTAAAAAATACCATTCAAAAGCCTTAAATATAACAGAAAAGAAACCTTATTATTTGGCTTCATTTTCTCCTAAAGGGTACAACACAAAATTTGATGCCTTTGGAAATGCATTGGCTTTGTTACTCGGTATAAAAAATGAGCCAACCTCTAAAAACTTGATAGATTTTGGTCAAGATCTTTGTGCCGATTTAAAATTGGGCTTATTGCCCGCTTTTTGGCCTTCTATTACACCTTCAGATAAAGAGTGGACTGATCTTGAAACCAACAATACCTACGAATTTAGAAATCATCCTTACGAGTTTCACAATGGTGGCACATGGGCTGTAGTAAATGCCTTTTTTGGGATGGGACTTGTACAAGTTCATCAGCAAAAAATGGCTACTAAATTTTTAGAAAATATAAATATCATTAATAAATCTTCAATAAAAAATGAAGGCGATTGGGGTTTTTACGAGAATTTTAATACAAAAACAACACAACCTATTGGCATACCGCAATGTGCTTGGAGCGCTGCAGGGACACTATTATTATCAAAATATTTAGAAAGGAAATCCTTATTAATTGGTTAAAATGGAAAAGAAAAAAATTGATATTTTGTGTGTAGGCGAAATCTTAATCGATATGATTGGCGATGAGATAGCCAATAATTTAGCACAAACAAAATCATTTTCAAAATATGTGGGAGGTTCTACTACCAATGTGGCCAAAAACATGGCGCAATTGGGATTAAATGCGGCTTTAGTTGCCAGTATTGGAGATGACGGATTGGGTCAATTTATTTCTGAAAAATTAGGGTCAACGCCTCTCAATTTACAAAATATCAGTATTAAAAAAGGACAATCTACAAGCCTTATTTTAGTATCACGAACGTTTGGTACACCAGAATTTATACCTTACCGTCAAGCGGATTATTGTATTGAAGAAAATCAGATATCTACAACTTTACTTAAAAATTCTAAATTATTTCACACCACTTGTTTTGCACTGAGTAAAAATCCGGCGCAGACCGTTATATTACAAAAAGCTAAAGAAGCTTTTGAAAATGGATGTCAGTTGAGTATTGATTTAAATTATGCACAAAAAATTTGGGGAGATACTAAGGTTTTACCCATTTTAAAAACCTATTGTCAATACCAACCTCTTATAAAGTTAAGTGACGATGATGCTTTTAGAATATTTAACAAACATTTATCCGATAAAGAAATATTTGAATATTTCATTAATTTAGGAGCCAAAATGATTTGTTTAACCAAGGGAAAAGACGGTGCTTTTATAGCTCAAAATAATAAAGACATTGTTTTTATGCCAGCACCAAAAGTTTCTAAAATAGCAGATGCAACAGGTGCAGGAGATGCCTTTTGGTCTGGATTTTTGGCAGGCTATCTCAAAAAATTATCTTTAGAAAAATGTTTACAAACAGCCAATAATTTAGTGGCTATAAAAATACAACACGTAGGAGGTTTGCCTGCTGACATTAGTTTAGAACAAATTTTAATTAAATAAAATCAGAAATATGGAAATTTTATCATTTGTAGGATTCACCGCTTTAGTAGGACTTATTGCTTGGTTAGCTACCAGAAAAACGGACGAAACCTCTTCATCTGGATATTTTTTAGGAGGACGAAGTTTAACGGCTCCGGTAATTGCAGGGTCATTATTACTGACTAATTTATCAACCGAACAAATAGTAGGTCTTAACGGACAAGCTTATTCCGAAGGTATTTTAGTTATGGCATGGGAAACTTTTGCTGCTGTGGCTATGATTGTTACGGCACTATTTTTATTGCCACGTTATTTAAAAGGAGGCCTTACAACTGTTCCGCAATTTTTAGAAAACAGATATGGAAAGTCAACTAAAACCATTGCTTCTATTTTATTTTTATCTGGTTATGCCATTATATTTTTACCCATTGTTTTATATTCAGGTGCTTTAGCTATAAATACTATGTTTAATGTCCCAGAATCTTTAGGGGTTTCTGATAGTGTGGCTTTATGGATTACAGTTTGGGGTATTGGTATCATAGGTTCTATTTACGCTATATTTGGCGGCTTGAAAGCCGTGGCAGTTTCAGATTCAATTAATGCTATTGGCTTATTTACAGGAGGTTTATTGATTCCTATTTTTGGATTAATGGCTATTGGAGATGGTCATATTATGCAAGGTATTGAAACGCTTATGCAAAGTGCTCCCGAAAAATTTATTGCTATTGGTAAACCCGATTCTTCAATTCCTTTTGCAACAATCTTTACTGGTATGATGTTGGTGCAATTGTTTTATTGGGGCACAAATCAAGCCATTATTCAACGTGCTTTAGGGGCGAAAAATTTAAAAGAAGGTCAAAAAGGATTATTATTAGCAGCATTTATAAAAATATTGGGGCCTATTATAGTGGTTTTACCAGGTATAATAGCCTTTTATATGTTTAAAGGTGAATTGGCAAATCCAGATCAAGCCTACCCAATGTTAGTGAGCAAAGTATTGCCAACGGCTTTAGTAGGGTTTTTTGCGGCTGTTCTTTTTGGTGCTATTTTGAGTTCATTTAATTCTGCTTTAAACAGTTCTGTGACTTTATTTGGTGTCGATTTGTACAAAGAATATATCAACAAAGAAGCACCTGAAAAATTAGTAGTTAAAAAAGGCAAGCAATTTGGTGTTGTTTTGGCCATTATTTCTATGCTTATTGCACCACTTATTGCCAATGCACCACAAGGCTTATTTGGTTATTTGCAAGAAATAAATGGGGCGTACAGTATTCCTATTTTAACCATTATTGTTGTGGGCTTTTTAACCAAATGGGTGCCAGAAAAAGCCGCCAATATCTCTATTGTTTTAGGCTCTGTTTTGTATGTTATAAGTCAATATATATTAAAGCCTTTTGTTTTTGGTGAAGAAAATTATCCACACTTCTTACACGTTATGGCTATATTATTTGCTGTAAATGTGATAATTATGTTGTTGATTGGTAAATTTTCGCCACGCAAAGAAGCCTTTACTCAAGTATATACAAATGAAGTAGATATTACACCTTGGCGTTATACTAAAGCGGCAGCAGTTACCATTTTTGTTATGGTTATTGGCGTTTATTATTATTTCTCTTAAATAACCCTCCATTAATAATAAATTATGCTAACCAAATATTTTTTTTTAATAAGTGCTCTCAGTATGTTATCGCTTTCGTCTTGTTCTAATAAGAAGATGACATCATTTAAAAAAAGTGAGCAATATAAGTTAGTTTGGGCAGATGAGTTTGATTATACTGGCTTACCAGACACTTCAAAGTGGCGCTATGACATTGGGGGCAGTGGCTGGGGAAACAATGAAAAACAATTTTATAGAAAAGAATCCTTAGATAATTCTTTTGTAAAAGATGGCATACTTCACATAGTGGCCTTAAAAGAAAACTACCAAAATAATGACTATACGTCAACTCGATTAATAACAAATGGTAAATACACAGTAAAATATGGGAAAATTGAAGTCAGAGCAAAATTACCTAAAGGAAATGGAACTTGGCCAGCCATATGGATGCTTGGAGCAAACATACAAGAAGTAGGCTGGCCTTTATGTGGCGAAATAGACATTATGGAACATGTAGGTAAAGACCAAAATGTAGTACACGTGTCACTTCACTCAAAATTATATAATTTTTTAAAGAACAACCAACTTACTCATTTTGAAAAAATTTTAGATGTTACAAATTCTTTCCACTTGTATGGTATTGAATGGTCAACGAAAAGTATCAAATTCTTTATAGATAATAAATTATTTTATACAGCAACAAAAGGAGAAGATGGACGCGTTACCACAGACGAAGGTTGGCCATTTGACAAACCATTTTATTTAATATTAAATCTTGCAATTGGCGGCAATTGGGGTGGTGAAATAGATAATTCAATTTTTCCAACTGAAATGCAAATAGACTATGTACGAATATATAAAAAATAAAAAAAAGGATGCCTAGATTTTAAAATTTTAAAGTACATATTAAAATACATTGATTAACCAAAAACACGAAATAATGAGAAAGAAAACACTATACCTTACATTTATATTATTTATGACACTTATTACTAGCTGTCAAAACAATACGCCTAATCAAAAACAATCTGTCATGACTAACTATGATCAAAAAGTTGATAGTTTACTGTCGCTAATGACATTAAAAGAAAAAATCGGTCAAATGAACCAATACAATGGGTTTTGGGATGTTACAGGTCCTGCGCCTAAAGAAGGTAATGCCGAGATGAAATACAGTCAGTTAAAGACGGGTATGATAGGCTCTATGTTAAATGTAGCTGGCGTTAAAAATGTCAGAGCTGTCCAAAAAATAGCCGTAGAACAAACGCGTTTGGGCATTCCTTTAATTATTGGTTTAGATGTTATTCATGGCTATAAAACTTTAAGTCCCATTCCGCTTGCAGAAGCGGCTAGTTGGGATATGGAAGCTATTAAAAAATCAGCTCGCATAGCTGCAACAGAAGCCTCAGCTGCCGGAGTTAACTGGACATTTGCACCAATGGTAGATGTGACTAGAGATCCAAGATGGGGCAGAATTATGGAAAGCGGTGGCGAAGATCCTTATTTAGGGAGTCTAATCGCTGCAGCACGCGTTAAAGGTTTTCAGGGAGATGATTTAAGCGCAGTAAACACACTTGCGGCATGTGTTAAACATTTTGCAGGCTACGGATTTGTTGAAGCTGGTAGAGAATACAACCGTGTTGATATGAGTTTAAGTCGTTTGCACAATACTGTTTTACCGCCTTTTAAAGCGGCTAAAGAGGCAGGCGCTAGAACTTTTATGAATGCTTTTAACGATTTAAATGGTATTCCGGCAACGGGAAACGAGTATTTGTTAAGAGATATTTTAAAAGGCGAGTGGGCTTTTAAAGGTCTTGTGGTTTCAGATTGGGCATCTATAGATCAAATGATAGCTCATGGATATGCTAAGAATTTAAAAAGTGCGACATCAATAGCCTTAAAAGCAGGTGTAGATATGGATATGGAATCTTCGGCTTATGTTAATGAACTCGAAAATTTGGTTAAAGAAAAAAAGGTTTCAATCGATTTAATTGATGACGCCGTTAAACGGATTTTAAAATTAAAATTTGAATTGGGATTGTTTGACAATCCTTATAAATATTGCGATGAAGATCGTGAAAAACAAATAGTAAACAGTCCAGAATTGCATCGAGGTGTTTTAGAAATGGCTAAAAAAAGTATCGTATTACTTAAAAACGACCGTCATTTATTACCGCTTAAAAAGAAAGGACAAACCATTGCGGTTATTGGCGCTTTGGCTAACGATAAAAACAGCCCTTTGGGCTCTTGGCGTTTAAGCGCCGATAATAATACAGCGGTTTCGGTTTTAGAAGGCTTAAAAAAATACATAGGCAACACGCTTAAATATGCTAAAGGGGTTGATGTAACTGTTGGTAAAACCGAGTTTATTAGAGAGGTTACTATTAATAAAACGGATAGAAGCGGCTTTAAAAAAGCCATAAATACTGCAAAAAATGCCGATGTTGTATTAATTGTTTTAGGTGAAAATGGTTTTGAAACTGGCGAAGGCCGTAGCAAATCTTCTATTAATTTATCTAAATTACAACAAGAATTATTACAAAAAGTTTATGCTGTAAATAAAAATACCGTATTGATTTTAATGAACGGCCGACCTTTAGCTATTAATTGGGCGGCCGAAAACATTCCTACAATTGTTGAAGCTTGGCAATTAGGTACTCAAACGGGTAATGCCATTGCTCAAGTAGTTTATGGCGATTATAACCCAAGTGGTAAATTGCCAGTAACCTTTCCTAAAAATGTAGGTCAAATCCCCATTTATTACAACCATTTAAGCACAGGTAGGCCACTCGATCCAGGCGATAATCAGGTGTGGTATTCGCATTATAGCGATGTGAGTAACAAACCGCTTTATCCTTTTGGATATGGTTTGAGTTATACCACTTTTAACTACGCCAATTTAAAACAAAGTAGTGCCGATTTTGATAAAAATGGCGCTGTAACTTTTACTGTTGAGGTAACTAATACAGGTAAGTTAGCCGGCGAAGAAGTCGTACAATGGTATATTCATGATTTGGTAGGCAGTTTGGTTAGACCTGTTAGAGAATTAAAAGGATTTAACAAAATAAGTCTTAAACCAAATGAAACCAAAACGGTAAGTTTTAAGGTTGATAAAAAAACCATTACTTATTTTACAGCTCATAACAAATGGGAAGCTGAAACAGGTGATTTTAAATTATTTGTTGGAGGCGATTCTAACGCCAAGCTAGAAACCAATTTTAGCTATAAATAAAATAAAAGTCCTTACAGGTTTTTTTAACCTGTAAGGACATAACTTTTTTAATGCGTTATAACAAAGGTCTCTTTATCAGGGCCTATTCCTTTTAAAGTCAAAGATTGCCATTGTTTTGGTAAAATAGGATTTTTCTGAATAATACCGCTTTCGCTGATATGTAATCCGCCAAAACCAGATAATACAATTTGTAGTAGACCACCTGCACCCGTTGCAAAATAAGGATTATTACTTGTAGCCGATTCTGATAAAGCCCCAAAAGGAGGTCGTTTATTGGGCTCGTATGTGCGTTTAAATAAATCAAAGGCTTTTTCTGAATCGCCTAATTGGGCATATAAAATTGCTAAGATGGCGTGTGCCATAGCAGGGCCTTCTTTGGCAAAACGAGGTTCATAATAATTTAAGTCCTTTTTAATTTGTTTTTCATCTGTAATAATTTGCAATGGAAAAGCTAATAAATTCACATCTGCTTGTTTAATAACAACACCATCATAAGTACGGTTTTCTCTTGTAACACCATCTTTAAATTTATGGATAATCAATCTATCTGCAACCGTTTTCCATTCTTTTTGTGGTGTTAAACCTAATATTTTGGCGGCTTTTAAAGCGTCATTTAAAACGGTTATGGCTGAGCCATTTGTAAAAGCATTGTCGTCAATATTTTGAGCGAATTCATTGGCGCCCACTACATTATTTATACTAAAAGAGCCATCGCTATTTTTTGTACTGCGACTCACCCAAAAATCGGCGACTTCTTTAAGCATCGGGTAACCGGTATTTTTCAACCAATTTTTGTCTTGAGTAACTTTATAATAATTGTAAAAAGCAATACCTACATCGGCAGTAATGTGTTGTTCAAATGTGCCTGTTAAAGCCCAAACTGGTGTGGCTTCTTCGCCTGTATCATCAGACTCCCAAGGAAACATGGCACCTTTATAACCAAAATTTCTAGCTTTTTCACGTGCTTTACTCAAACGATCTGAACGGTAATTTAAAACAGATTTTGCAATATCTTGATTGAACATTAAAAGCGGTGGAAACATCCAAATTTCTGTATCCCAAAAAACGTGACCATTATAGCCTTGTGAGGACAAACCCATAGGCGATAAGCTCAAATTAGAATCAGCTCTAGAAAAAGCATACAAATGATACAAAGCCAAACGCACATCTAACTGAGATTCTAAATCGCCTTCAATTTCAATATCACCTTGCCATAAATTTGCCCAAGCGGCTTTGTGTTGGTTAATTAAAACTTGCCAATCACTGCGTTCTGCTAAAATGAGCATGCGCTCAGATTCATTATCAGGATACACAAAATCTTGCGTGGTACATTCGGCACCAAACCATGCAAATTGATAAGATGATTTTGCTTTTAATGAGATATTAAAACTTAAACTTTGGTTGTTGTTATCAATAATATTATAAATCACTTTTGGAGAATCTCCTTTAAACAAAAAATTCGCAGAAGCGGCTACTTCATGCCTGCCCAACCTACTTTTAGCAGTGGTTTGCATCACAGGCATTTTAATTTCTGCATCGCGTAAAATAGCATAAGTTTGATTTACGTTTTGATATTCTTTGGGTGTGGTAATTAAACCTGTTGCTTTTATAGAGATGTGTTTAAGGGCTTTTATATTAACAGTTGTCATCCCTGTAAAGGCCAATTGTCTTAAAGCATAAATAGTATAACTTATACGGGCTTTATTTTTATAATCGAAAGATGTGGTAAAACTGGCTTCTTTCATATTTAAAGTTTGTTGCCAATTTGAAACGTTTCTTAAATCGAGTTTATCGCCATCTATTTCAAGATCTAAATTAGCAAAATTAATTCCTTCCAAAATTCGGCTAACACCGCCAGGTTTTTCTCTGTCAAAAACATTGTTTAAAATAATAGATTTCACCTTAAATAATGCAGCAGATGGCAATAAGCCAATCCTCCCGTTGGCCAAGGTAATGCCCACATAAGGATCGTGTGTTTTAGCCGTAATTTCCCAACCTAAATTGGTTTTATCTTGCGCATAAGTATTCAGCATAAAAAGAGCGAACAAAGAGATTAAAAGTGTTTTCATAAATTTTTGTATTAAATCTAAGCTTATTAAAATTCAAGTGTTGTAAAAATAATGTATTTTGTTTTTATAACCGTAAAGCAATCTTTATAAAAATTGAATATTTTCATTTAAAGTAATTCTTATACTGATAGAAGTTGTTGGTTTTTAAATAAGTAAAATTATAAACTGCTTTTCGAAACTTTTCGTAAACATCTCACTAAAACACGATACTTTTACATCAATAAACGTAAATTTATCGCAACTTAACAAACACGCTATTATTGTTATGACGAAAGGACTTTTAAAAATAGTATTATTTCTCCTCGTTTTTAGTGCTTGTAGCACCGACAAAAAGGCTGATGATACTCTAACATATTGGTCTTCCAACAACATGCAAGAAATAAATTTCACGCGTTATTTTGTTAAGAGTTGGAATGATAATCATACACACAAAATTAAATTCCAACCCATTCCTGAAGGACAATCAAGTGAAGAAGTATTGATGGCGGCTGTGGTTGGCAAAACAACTCCCGATATTTATGCCAATATGTGGCAAGGTTTGGTAGAAATGTACGCTAAATCTGGTGTTTTGGTACGCTTGGATACGATTAGTGGTTTTGTGGATTTTATTAAGAACCGTTGCGGTGAAAAAGTGCTTAAAGAAATTACTTCTACCGATGGGCATATTTACCAAATCCCTTGGAAGATGAATCCCATAATGTCTATTTATAATAAAAAAATCATGACTGATTTGGGTCTAACTTCGGCACCAAAAACATATTCTGAATTTCTAAAAGCAGGTAAAAGTTTTTCTAAAGATACAAATGGTGATGGCTATATAAACCAATGGATTGGTACAACCCAAATTAAAAATATTTGGTATGAGCGTTTGTTTAACTTTTACGCTCTTTATTTGGCGGCATCTGATGGCGGTCATTTGGTAGAAAATAACAAGGCAGTATTTAATAATAAGTATGCCCTTGAAGTTTTTACCTTTTTACAAAAATTGTATAAAAACAACTATTTTGCAAAAGAAAATAATACTACAGGGAGTGATAAATTTTTAGGAGGTCAATACGCCATAAAATGGACAGGCCCTTGGGATATTAGCCATACTAATAAATTTAAACCAGAAGGTTTTGAATTTGGATTTTCACCTGTTCCAGTTTCAGACTCCCATCAAGGCGCTGTTTACACTTATGCCGATCCTAAAAACATTGTCATTTTTAACACGTGTAAAAATCCGCTTAAAGCGTGGGCATTTATAAAGACTTTAATAAGTGAAGAAGGCGATTTAAAATTATTGTCCTTAACCGAGCAATTGCCAAGACGTCAAAAAATGGAATCATCTCTTTTATTTCAGGATTATTTTAAGACGCATCCACAAATTATCCCTTTTATCAATCAATCAAAATATGTTTATGGTACCGATAATTGTGATTTAATGATTGAAGTTCTAAGTATTATTTCAGATGAATATGAAGCCTGTGTGGTATATAATAAAAAGACACCAAAAGCAGCATTAGATGCCGCAGAAAAGGCTGTAAATATACTTTTAGGCAATTTTAAAAAATAAAAGATGGCAAAACGAAAATTTAAAATAGGATCTTATTTATTGGTGTCGCCATATGTACTATTCTTTTTGGTTTTTGTGGCTTTTCCTGTTTTGTTTTCGTTTTATCTAACTTTTCATAAATGGAATGTTATTTCGCCAATGGAATACAGTGGTTTATACAATTACGAAAAAATGCTCAACGACCGCATGTTTTATAAATCATTGGTCAACACGCTCTATTTTTTACTGATTCACATTCCGTTACAACTTGTTTTTTCTTTAGGAATTGCTGTTTTATTAAACTCAAAAATTAGATTCAGCAGTTTTTTTCGCGCTTCTTTTTTCTTACCAGTAATTGTTTCTGGAGTTGTAGTAACTATTATGTGGCAACAATTGTACGGTTTTAATAGCGGGCTTATCAACCGACTTTTAACCGATATTGGTTTAGATAGAATTGGGTGGTTGAGTACCGAAAAAATGGCAATGCCTTCCATCGCCATTATGGCTACTTGGAAAAACGTAGGTCTTTATATTGTGTTATTTTTAGTGGGATTGCAAACCATACCCAAATATTATTACGAAGTAGCCGATTTAGAAGGTGCAACCGATTGGCAAAAATTTAGATACATCACTTTGCCAGCCATAAACCCAACCATTTTCATGGTGGTTATTTTTTCGACAATAGGTGGTTTTTCATTATTTATTGAGCCTTACGTTATGACGGGAGGTGGCCCTCTTAATAGTTCGTTGTCGTCGGTTTTATATATCTATAAACAGGCTTTTCAATTTTATCATATGGGTTATGCAGCAACTTTAGGTTTCACTTTTGCGGTATTTATTTTGTTGGTAGTGGTTTTACAAAAACGATTTATAGAAAAACAATAAATTATGAAAAAAGCTTTTATATATATCATTCTAATTGTTTTTGCTATTGCGTTTATTTATCCATTTTTCTGGATGTTGGTAGCCTCTATTTCCCCAGAAACCGAAATTGGGAATTTAACATTTTTACCAAGTCGTTTTACCTTGCATAATTATATAAGTATGTTTGGTAAAATCCCAATTGGTCGCGCTTTATTGAATAGCATTTTCGTATCGAGTATTATCACTTTTTGTGTGATATTTTTTAGCGCGATGGTGGGTTATGCTTTGGCGAAAACCAGATTTGTAGGACGGAATCTCATTTTTTATCTCATTATTTTTACAATGACATTGCCCTTTCAAATAACATTGATTCCTAATTATATTACAATGGTTTCTTTGGGCTGGGTAGATAATTATGCTGCCTTAATAATCCCTTTTGTGGTGAATAATTTTGCTATTTTATTATTCCGTCAAGCTTTTATGTCGATGCCACAAGCCCTGATAGATGCCGCACGCATTGATGGCTGTAACGATATGCGCATTATTTACCAAGTGCTGTTTCCAAGTATTATTCCAACCATTGTTACAGTAGGCATATTAACTTTTATGTCAACGTGGAACGAGGTACTTTGGCCTTTAATAGTGATAAGAGATGAACACCTTATGACGATGCCGCAATTGGTGACTTTATTTTCGGTGGGCGGTCGTGCCGATAATCAATTGGGTGTTAAATTAGCTTCGGCTGTATTATTGGCTTTGCCTATAATAATAGCTTATATATTTTTTCAAAAATACTTTATCCAGAGTATGGCAAGTTCTGGCATTAAATAATAATAAATGATACACATAAATAGATCTAAAACCATTTTAAAGGCAAACCCTAAGCGCGTTATTTTATTATACAATAGCTTAGGGATGGATACGTATAGCACAAGCGATAGAACTCAAGGTTTGATGAATCGTATTTTGGAATTATCGAATGAGCAAGTTGAAAAAATGTATAAAGAGGTTCTTGAAAATTTCGACAAAAGACATCGCAACTTAAATCAAACTTTTCAAAATCATTTCGATAAAGTTAAGCGACTTATTCCAAAAGATATTAAAATTACCGAAACTCAAAAACTATTGATTGGCGCCTATTTTACAAAAGAATATGCCATAGAAGCCGCGGCATTATTCAATCCTTCTATGGTAGCTTTTAACCCTAATGAACTGTTAGAAAAAGAAGGAACACAAGTTGTTATTAGTTTGCGATCTGTGGGCGAAGGTCATATTTCTTCTATTTCATTTTTGAGTGGGGTTTTAGACAGAAATGGACAGATAACCTTAACGGATGCCACGCCAAAATTTGCTGTAAATTCAGAAAAGGCTAGTCAAAAAATATACTTAAAAACTGTTTATAAAAAGCGCACACAAATAATCGAAAAATTTAATCAAGATATTTTTGATGAATTACCTGAGTCATTTGTCCAACAAGATTATGACGATTTGAATCAAAAAGGGGTGTTCGAAAAATATGATAAAATCACTCAAAATATTTTATTCGAAATAATTGACACCAATTACGATGTTGTTTTTGATAAAAGCACACCCATTTCAGAACGCGTTATATTCCCAAATGCCAAAGGTGAATCTATGGGTATAGAAGATGTGCGATTTGTGGCTTTTACAAATGATGATGGTAGTACAGAATATATTGGCACTTATACCGCTTATAATGGTCATAAAATAAGTCCACAATTAATTGTCACAAAAGATTTTACCCATTTCAAATTGCGCACTATGTATGGCAAAGCGGTTAGTGACAAAGGTTTTGCACTTTTCCCTGAAAAGGTAAATGGAAAATACGTGATGACAGCACGTCAGGGAGGCGAAGATTTAACAATGATGTATTCTGATGATTTGTTTAATTGGGATACTTATAAAGTTATAATGAAGCCAAAATATGATTGGGGATTATTGCAACAAGGGAATTGTGGGTCGCCTATCAAAACAACAAAAGGTTGGTTGCTCATAACACATGCTGTTGGCCCCATGCGCCGCTACGTCATAAGTGCCATTTTATTAGATTTGAACAATCCTGAAAAAATAACAGCCACTTTAAATAAACCGCTATTAGAACCAAACGAATCTGAACGCGAAGGTTATGTACCCAATGTGGTTTACAGTTGTGGCGTATTATTGCAAAATGATAGTTTAGTGATTCCTTATGCAATGTCCGATTCGGCTTCGAGCTTTGTCAATCTTTCTTTAACCGAATTATTAGATGAAATGATTGCTACAAAATGAAGGTAAAAAGACTTTATATTGTCCTTTTTTTAGTGCTGATTTCTTTTACAGGATGTCAAAAAGAGCTACAAATTATTCCAAAAATTAATTACGCTCATTTGGGTTATTTGTATAAAGAAGTGACTTTTCCAAACGGTGAAATAGGGGGGCTTATTCATATTTATAGTAATTATCCAGATTACAATTTTGATATAGAACCCAAAGAAGGTTTTGCTTGTGTTGATGATGCAGCTAGAGCTTTAATATTAGTTTCACAAGATAAAAACCAAATACAAAAAGTTCAAAAATTGACCTCTTTTTTATTGTATATGCAAAATAAAAATGGCTGGTTTAATAATTTTATTTGGGACGATTTAAGCATTAATACCACTTACAAAACAAGTGTAGCCGAGCCTTCTTGGTGGTCTTGGCGTGCTTTCTGGGCTTTAGAAGCTGCTTTGCCAAAATTGAAAAAGGGTGATACAGTTTTAGCTAAAAAAGTGGAAATTACTCTTGATAGATTGGTGCAAAATGTAGAACCCTATTTAAAAAATTTACCGATTGGATTAAAAACGGTTCAAGGTATAGAAGTACCTACAAATTTACCTTTTGAGTCGGCTACAGACCAAACCTCAATTTTGTTAGTAGCTTTAACGCTGAACTATCAAAGAACACAAAATCCAGAAATATTAAAACTTATACATCCTTTAGCAGATGGTATTTTGAAAATGCAAATAACTAATGGTAAGGCCAAAGGCGCTTTTTTAAGTTGGGAAAACCAATGGCACGCTTACGGAAACTTGCAAAGTTATGCTTTGCTTAAAGTTGGTAATTTATTAAATGAAGAAAAATACACAGATGCAGCTCTTTTTGAAATTGACCATTTTTATGAGTATTTAGGACAAAATAAAATGTTTTCTAGTATTAAATTCAGAAAGAGAAATAACAAAACTGAAGTTATAAATTCGAAGGCATTTGCTCAAATAGCGTATGGCATCAGACCCATAATTTATGCCAATGTTGAAGCTTATAAACAAACAGGAGAAACTAAATATAAGACTAACGCTTTAAAATGGCTATCCTGGTTTAATGGCAATAACAGGGCCTCAACAAAAATGTATAACTCAGAAAATGGCCGCTGTTTCGATGGCATTTTATCAAATACACAAATCAATAAAAATTCGGGAGCCGAATCAACTATTGAAGCTTTGCTGAGTATTGTAGCCATAAATTCAATAACAAAAACAAATTAAAATTGGAAAGAACAATAACTATAGAAAATAAAAAAATAGCTCTAAATTTATCAAATGTGGTCTATCGTTTTGATAAAAACCCGATAGTAACTTGTCATGATGTCAATAAAGTTTGGAAAGCGCCTCACTTAAAGGTAATAACAGTTCACAATGCTGGTATTACAATCTTTAACGATGAAGTTTTAATGTTGTTCCGTTCGCATTTAAGAAATGGCATGTCAATTTTGGGTATAGCCAAAAGTAAAAACGGTTTAACCAATTGGCAAGTTGAGAGACAAGTAGCCATGTTGCCATGCGATTTAAATAACAGCTTTGCAGAAAATGTCCATAAACAAGAAATTATTGACAATGAATCGGGCGGATTAGAGGATGCACGTATTGCCAAAATAGGAAGTGATTACGTCATAACTTATAGTGCGTATCACAATAAAATTCAGAATCGTGTTCGTGTGTCGTTGGCTATCACCCAAGATTTTAAAACCTTTAAAAGATACGGATCGGTTTTAGAAACAGATATGCGAAATGTGGTTATTTTCCCAGAAAAAATAAACAATAAATATTATGCTTTGTTTAGACCGAATGATACTACAGATGATCATACAGGTGGTATTTTTAAACAAATTTGTTTAGGAAACACAGACGATTATCGGTTGAATAATTGGAAGGTAAACCTTAAAAATCCAATTATAAAACAAAGTGGAGGTCCAAGTGTTTTTGCAGATAAAATTGGGCCGGGAGCTACCCCTATAAAAACAAAGTATGGTTGGCTTAATATTTTTCATGGAGTTAGAGGAACTATGGATGGAAACCCGTACTGTTTGGGAGTGGCATTACATGATTTAACAGATATTTCTAAAGTAAAGATATCAAATATCCCTATTTTAATGCCATCAAAGGCTGATTGTAAAGTAGCCGATACTGATTATGTTCATGTGCCCAATGTAGTTTTTACCTGTGGCGCTATCCGTAAAGAAAATGGTGATATTTATATTTATTATGCAGGTAATGATACCGTTATGAATGTGGCAATTACTCACGAAGATATTTTGGTAGCACTGTGCAATCGTTATCCACAAGACCCTTTAACAGGAATTGCACAATATAGTATTAGAGAAAACCTAAAAGGAACTTTTTAAAATGATTAATTATGGCCGAAGTAAAACTTATTAATATCGAAAAAACCTACGAAAAAGGTGTAAAGGCGGTAACAAACCTTAGCCTTTCTGTAAAAGATAAAGAATTTGTTGTTCTAGTTGGGCCATCGGGTTGTGGTAAATCTACTACTTTACGGATGATTGCCGGATTGGAAGATATTAGTTCGGGAAAATTATACATTGATAACAATGAAGTCAGCCAATTACATCCTAAAAATCGCAAAATTGCAATGGTTTTTCAGAATTATGCCTTGTATCCACATATGACAGTGTATGATAATATGGCCTTTGGTTTAAAAGTAAAGCACGTTAAAAAAGAAGAAATAAAAGAGCGTGTCATGGCTGCTGCAAAAATTTTAGAGTTAGAAGAATTGCTCAAAAAGCGCCCTGGAGAAATGTCTGGAGGGCAACGGCAAAGAGTAGCTATTGGTCGGGCAATAGTACGCAAACCAAAAGTGTTTTTATTTGACGAACCATTATCAAATCTTGACGCCAAATTACGTGGCCAAATGCGCACTGAAATTGCAAAATTGCATAAATCACTTAAAACAACTATTATTTATGTAACACATGACCAAGTAGAAGCGATGACCTTAGGCGACAGAATCGCTGTTTTAAATAAAGGAAAATTAGAGCAATTTGATACGCCTATGAATTTGTATAACCATCCTAAAAATAAGTTTGTAGCAGGATTTATAGGAACACCTCCTATGAATTTTGTAAACGGAAAGCTTGTTAAAGAAGGAAAGTATATGGTATTTATTGACGAACAAAATAAATTAAAATTTAATACGGCTTTTAAAGTGGAAAATCAAAACAATAAAGAAGTTATTTTGGGGTTTAGGCCGGAGGATGTTGGTATCGAAAAATTTTCTAAAATGGGACATTTCTCAGCTAAAATAGATGGGTTAGAATTGTTGGGCGCCGAACAATATTTAACAGTTGTTGGTTTAGATAATCCGGTAATTTGTAAAATTTCGACAGATAAAGTTTATGCGTTGAATGATAAGATTGATTTAAATATAAATTTAAATAAAGTTTATTTTTTTAACAAAATTTCCGAGGTACGCGTCAATTAATCAACTAACTTTATCCTTAATTTTTTTCTTAAACTTTGAAGTATGAAAAAAATCACTATTAATGATTTGGCAAGAAAATTAAAAATTTCAAAAAGTACTATTTCAAAAGCACTTAAGGGATATCATGATGTTAGCGAGAAAACACGTAAAAAAGTTTTAAGATTAGCAAAAGAACTCAATTATACACCTAACAATATAGCTTCTAGTTTAAGAACTCATCAAACAAAAACTCTTGGTGTAATTATCCCTACGATTGTACATCATTTTTTTTCGAAAGTTATTGAAGGAATGATTATTGAAGCCGAAAAACATGGATTTTTAATTATTTTATTACAATCTGATGAACGCTTTGAACTAGAAGTTAAACAAATAAATTTACTCATCCAAAAACAGGTAGATGGTATCTTAATATCGGTTTCTAATCAAACAGATGTGGTAACCCACCTGCAAAATGCTATCGATATAGGAATTCCGGTTGTTATGTTTGATAAAGTGTTAAAGAATTTTAATTGTTCAAAGGTTATAATAGATGATAAGTTAGCTGCTTACGAAGCCGTAAGTTATTTACTAGATAATGGGTATAAACGTATTGCACATTTTGGGGGCCTTTTAACACCTCAAAATTCTATCGATAGATTAATGGGGTATAAAAAGGCATTAAAAGCACACCAAATTGAGTATGATTCTAATTTGGTTTATGTCAACCCGAATAATGACGATTTTAATGACGGCTTTTATAATGCCAAAAAAATGTTAGAACAGCACGATGACGTAGATGCCATATTTGCAATTACTGATGCTATTGCTATTGGAGCCCTAAAGTATTTTGAAGATCAAAATATAAAAGTGCCGCAGCAGATAGCTGTTATAGGTTTTAGTAATTGGTTTATGTCTTCTGTTATAACCCCCTCGCTGTCTACCGTTAAGCAGCCCGATTTTGAAATGGGACAAATTGCAGTTAATGTGTTGTTAGACGAGATACAAAGTAAAGACAAAAAAGAATCCTTCGAATTAAAAAGAATTGTTTTAC
Source organism: Flavobacteriaceae bacterium (assembly GCA_045046885.1). Classification (GTDB taxonomy): domain Bacteria; phylum Bacteroidota; class Bacteroidia; order Flavobacteriales; family Flavobacteriaceae; genus CG1-02-35-72. The sequence continues at coordinate 27,205 of JASFYX010000006.1, read as the reverse complement.
CCACAAATTTGATTATAAGAAATTCTACTTAAAATTTTAGTATTAATTTAAATCAAATTTTACCACATAACCTTCATAACTACGCACATTAAAAACCGTACCGTCTTCAAAAATAAGATATTGCCCTTTTATACCTTTTAAAATACCAGTAAATAGGGACGTTTTATCTAGACTTAAACTTTTAACCTTAACGGGATATTTTATCACAGGAAAATTTAAATGAACTGCGTTAGTTTCAAGTCCAAAATAAGGTTTTACTTCTTCAGGAATATATTTTGACAACTGCTCTTTTTGTGCTTTTAAATCGACATCAGTAATATTATTTGTCAACATTTTACGCCAATTTGTTTTGTCAGAAATTTGGTCTTTTAAAGCCACTTCGGTTATCCCTGCCAAATAACGGTTGGGGACTTCAACAAAAACCAGTGCTTCGTGTGCGCCTTGATCTATCCAACGTGTTGGGATTTGACTTTTTCGAGTAACCCCCACTTTGACGTTACTAGAATTGGCCAAATACACAATATGCGGTTTTAATTGCACCTCTTTTTCGTACTCTAGATCGCGGTCTTCTTTGTCTAAATGGGCTGTGCTCAATTCGGGATGCATAATCCAATCGCCCGTTTGAGGCATATCAAAAAAGCAATCGTAACAATAACCCTGGCGGTATATTTTTTTGTCTTTACCACAATTTAAACATTGGTATTTTAAAAAATTTATACTGATTTTTTTATCGATAAGCTGATTTAAATTAATGAAATCATCTTCTAAATCGAGGTAATAATTTATGGGTGTGCCATTTTCTGTCAGCATTTTTTTTAAGACACCTTGAAATTGCATATAGATTTTTATTATATTTAATGGCTATAAAGATACGCAATTAAGCCAAAGAAAAACCTTAACCAAATCAACTAAACCATGCCTTTTTCTTTTTTTAATACACTTGCCTCTTGGATTTTAAAAAAGCGCCATCATCAAATGGATTTATTTATAAAATATCCCATTGAAGTACAAGATGAAGTGCTGTTGAATTTGGTCGATACAGCTAAAGATACCTTCATTGGAAAGACTTATCACTTTGATGAAATTACAGATTATAAAAGTTTTGCAACGCGTATTCCCATTAAAAAATATGAAGATATTGAACCGCTTATAACCAGAACGCGTAATGGTGAACAAAATCTTTTTTGGCCAACACCTATAAATTGGTTTGCCAAATCTAGTGGCACCACAAATGCTAAAAGTAAATTTATTCCGGTAAGTCAAGAATCTTTAGACGATTGTCATTTTAATGCTGGTAAAGATATGTTGGGCTTGTATATGTATAGCAACGAAAATGCGGCTCTTTTTACTGGTAAAGGACTTATTTTAAGTGGCAGTAGCGAAGCTTATAATGATACCGATTCTCATTTTGGAGATTTGTCGGCTATTATTATGGAAAATTTGCCTTTTTGGGCCGATTATGGTAGTGCTCCAAGTCAAGAAACAGCACTTATGTCTGATTGGGAAACCAAATTAGACGCCATTGTAAACGAAACCATTACAGAAGATATAACAAGTTTATCGGGTGTTCCTTCTTGGATGTTGGTATTACTTAACAGAGTTTTAGAAGTTACAGGTAAAAAGAATATCCTAGAAGTGTGGCCCAACTTAGAAGTGTATTTTCACGGCGGTGTTAATTTTAACCCATATAGAGAGCAATACCATAAACTCATTCCTAAAAAAGAATTTAAATATTTTGAGGTGTATAATGCATCAGAAGGTTTTTTTGCCATACAAGATCGCAATCATTCGTATGATTTATTGCTGATGTTAGATTACGGTATTTTTTATGAGTTTATTCCGATGGATAAATATAACGGCACTAACTCTAAAGCCATCCCGCTTAAAGCGGTAAAAATAGGGGTCAATTATGCCATGGTAATTACTACCAATGGCGGTTTGTGGCGTTACCTAATTGGCGATACGGTTAAATTTACCTGTCTAAAACCTTACCGCATTCGTATTACAGGACGTACCAAACATTTTATTAATGTATTTGGTGAAGAGTTGATTATAGAAAATGCCGAAGAAGGCCTTAAACACGCCTGCCAACAAACCGGTGCCGCTGTTTTAGAATACACCGTAGCACCTGTTTTTATGAAAGATAAGAACAAAGGTGCCCACGAATGGATGATAGAATTTAGTACACCACCCAAAGATTTAAGCTATTTTACAGAGCTTTTAGACAATGCTTTAAAGTCTTTGAATTCAGATTACGAGGCCAAACGTTATATAAATATTACTTTAACCAAACCACAAATTAATGTGGCACGCAAAAATCTGTTTTACGATTGGCTTAAATCTAAAAATAAATTGGGCGGACAACACAAAGTACCAAGGCTGTGTAATACACGTCAACTTATAGACGAACTTAAAACTCTCCAAGGGTTTTGAACCCTTGGAGAGTTAAGTTAATTATATCTTCCGCTCTATAACGTAATTCACCATAGTTTGTAAACTGGTTTTATAAGGCGAATCGGGGTAGTTGTTTAGTAATTTTAAGGCTTTGGCTTGGTAGTCTTTCATCTTAGAAATGGTGTATTCTATACCGCCGTTGTCTTTTACAAAAGTGATGACTTCTTTAACGCGTTTTTTGTCTTTGTTGTGATTTTTAACCGAGTTAATCAGCCAACCTTTTTCTTTTTTAGAACAATTATTTAAGGTGTAAATCAGTGGTAAAGTCATTTTTTGTTCTTTGATGTCAATACCTGTAGGCTTGCCTATTTTATCATCCGTATAATCAAAAAGATCATCTTTTATTTGAAAAGCCATGCCTATCAATTCGCCAAAAGTACGCATGGTGTTAACGGTACTTTCATCGGCATTAACGCTGGCCGCGCCGATACCGCAACAAGCGGCAATAAGGGTTGCTGTTTTTTGGCGGATGATTTCGTAATACACGTCCTCTGTTATATCAAGTCTGCGGGCTTTTTCAATTTGTAAGAGTTCACCTTCGCTCATTTCGCGTACTGCTATAGAGATATGTTTTAAAATATCAAAATCGTCGTGGTCTATAGAGAGCAGGAGTCCTTTTGACAGGAGAAAATCGCCTACCAAAACCGCAATTTTATTCTTCCATAAAGCGTTGAGTGAGAAGAATCCGCGACGGCGATTGCTGTCGTCAACCACGTCATCGTGGACTAAAGTAGCGGTGTGAATCAATTCTATGATACTGGCTCCGCGATAGGTACGTTCGGTAAAATTACCTTTAGAAACCATTTTGGCGACCAAAAAAACAAACATCGGACGCATTTGCTTGCCTTTACGGCGGACGATAAAGTGGGTAATACGATTTAAAAGGGGTACTTTAGAAACCATAGATTCTAAGAACTTCCGTTCAAAGATTTCCATTTCTATCTGGATGGGTTGCTTTATTTGTGCAATGATTTTCATATATATATCAAATGTACTAAAATGTAAATCTTATTTACGGATATATTTTCGGAAAGACCTTATAATTTCATAGATTCCTATACCAGTTAATATTCTACTTAGTAAATCAATCGTTGGAGACCATTTTCCGGCTATACCAAAACTATTAATAAAATTTAATTGATGTACAGGGTTTAAAAATTGGGGAAAATATTGAAGTAGATTTTTGAAATAATAAGTGAAGCCTTCTGTTGATAAATCAAATTTTATATTTTCTAAACTTAAAATTAATAATCCAAAAAACAAAAAACACAAAATAATTGTTAAACCCAAAGCTTTTATCCAATTTTGACCATAATCACTGAAGTGTTTTGAAACACTTAGACTAGCTAAAGATGATAATTTATTAAAAGAAAAAGTATCTTTCTTTGTAGCTAATAATAGATTTTCTTGAGAGGCTTTATAATAGTTGATTTTATCTTTAAGGTTGTTTTGCCTACTTGCAATAGAGAATAAATCATTATATGTATGATATAAATTCTTGTATCTATTTTGCCCCGTTTTTATTAACCCTTTTTCAGTAGGGAATCTAGAGTTTAATGTTTTTACTAGAGACAAGTCAGAAGAGTCAATTACAATTTCCTCAAATTTTTCTATTTCAAAATTTGTAAATTGAATTTCACCTAAAGTTGTTTCGAGAATTTTAAAAGTAGATTGATTAATTTTTAAATCATCAAAATTTTTAACCTTACTTTTATATAGGATGCCTGTAAAATAGATTTTATTTTTTTCAATAAAAGAAGAAGGTGTATAAAAATTATTTAGATATTCTAACAATGTATTTATTCTATGTTTCTTTAAGAAATTTTTAAATTCGTCTAACTCAAAATCGCCTTGAAATAAACTTGAAATATTAGGGATATTTGCAATATCAATATCTTCAATTTCATATAACTCATTTATAAGACTAATATTTAAAAGAAAGAACTTTCCTAAATTAACAATTTTTTCAAAAATTAAAGTATATAATTTGATGTCTTTTATAACAACCATCGAACTTGAATCAAATACTCCATTAAATTCAATCGAATTAATTATACATTTGGTTATATTAATATTTATTGAACTATTGATTCTTAAATAATCAATTTTAGTAAATAATCCTGTTATATTTATGTTAGATTTTTTTTCTATTGAGCTTAAATGAAACTGTATAAAGTTACCTCCATATACATTTAGGGGGTATAAGAAAGTAGAATTTATACATCTAAAATCATTAAGATTCCCATGATAAATCCTCAAACCTTTTTTAAAAGAGCAGGAATTAAACCAAAGCCTTTTTTTAATCTCGATATTATTGATTAAAAAATGCTCTTTAAAAGTACATTCAACAAACCATATTTTTTTGAACTTACCTCTTTCAACTTTTATATCGTTTAAAAAAATACAGTTAGATAGTGTAATGTCAAAAGAAAAAAACTTATTGGATTCAATAAGGATATTTCCTTCAATTTCCAAATTTGAAGCGTCAATCCATTTTGTTTCTGGAAAATCTACTGCATTATAGAAGTTCTTAAAATAAGGCTCGTCAAATAATTTTCCTTCCAATAAATCTTTAAATTTATCAGCAGTTATTACCATTCGACCATCCTTATTAAGTGTCATTATAGTGGGAGTATTTCAATATTTATTTCTTTTTTTCAGTTTTTGCCCAACTATCCCTTAATGGAACAGTTCTGTTAAAGATCAATTTTTCTGGCGTACTGTCATCATCAATGTTAAAATAACCAAGACGTTGGAATTGAAACCGATCGCCATTTGAAGCTTCCTTTAAACTAGGCTCTACAAAAGCATTTTTATTTATGACTAAAGAATCTGGATTTATAAATGTTTTAAAATCGACTTCTTTTTGACTGTCTGGTGCTTCATTACTAAATAATCTGTCGTACATACGTACTTCTGCGTTTACAGCATGCTTTATAGAAACCCAATGTAAAGTCCCTTTAACACGACGTTGACTTTCGGGAGTGCCGCTACCACTTTTGCTCAAAGTATCGTAAGTACAATGAATTTCTGCTATGTCACCTTCAGCATCTTTAACAACACTATTGGCTTTTATGATGTAAGCATTTTTTAAACGGACTTCCTTATCTAATTTTAAGCGGAAAAACTTTTTATTAGCTTGTTCTCTAAAATCTTCACGTTCAATATATATTTCTCTTGAAAAAGGCAGTTTTCTAAAACCAGCACTTTCGTCCTCTTGATTATTTTCAGCTTCTAACCATTCCTCTTTTCCCTCTGGATAATTGGTAATAAGTACTTTTACAGGATTTAAAACGGCCATAACTCTTGGGGCTATTTTGTTTAAATGGTCTTTAATACAGAATTCTAACAAGGCCACATCGGTCACATTATCGCGTTTGGCAATACCAGCCAAATCGCTAAATTTTCTGATGGCTTCTGGGGTATAACCGCGTCGGCGTAAGCCAGAAATAGTTGGCATACGTGGGTCATCCCAACCGTTAACCAAATTTTCTTCTACCAATTGAAGGAGTTTGCGTTTACTCATAACAGTATAACTCAAATTACGACGGGCAAATTCACGCTGTTTAGGACGTAACAACTTGGTGTCGTAAACTTGGTCTAAAAACCAATCGTACAATTCGCGGTGGTTTTTAAATTCGAGTGTACAAATAGAATGAGACACTTGTTCGATGTAATCGGACTCGCCGTGGGTCCAATCGTACATAGGGTAGATATTCCAATCGGCTCCTGTACGATGATGCGACCGTTTTAAAATACGGTAAATAATAGGGTCGCGCATCAACATATTTGGGGATGTCATATCAATTTTGGCGCGTAAAACGTGGGTACCTTCGTCAAATGCGCCTTGTTTCATTTTGTCGAATAATGCTAAATTTTCGGCAATACTTCTATCCCGAAAAGGACTGTTTGTTCCTTCTTTTGTAGGGGTTCCTTTTTGTTGCGCCATTATCTCAGAAGATTGGTCGTCAACATAAGCTTTACCATTTTTAATGAGTAAAACTGCCCACTCGTAGAGTTGTTGAAAATAATTTGAAGAGTACAATTCTTTATCCCAATTAAAGCCCAACCATTTTATATCGTGTTTTATGGCATCTACATATTCTTGTTCTTCCTTGGTGGGATTTGTATCGTCAAAACGCAAATTAACAGGTGCCTTGTATTTTAATCCGAGACCAAAATTGAGGCAAATTGACGCAGCGTGACCTATGTGTAAATAGCCATTGGGTTCGGGTGGGAATCGAAAACGTAACTTTTTAGAATTGAGTCCGTTTGCCAAATCTTCTTCTATAATTTGCTCTAAAAAATTAAGTGATTTTTTATTGTCGTCCATCGTTTTTATTGAAAAGAGCAAAATTAATGAAAATAGTTGGTTTGGGAATGAGATTCTTTGCTTACGCTCAGAATGACATAAATTTAAAATCCCAACATCATTTTGGCTACCATAAAGTAGATAAGAATACCAAAGATATCATTACTAGTCGTAACAAAAGGGCCGGTAGCAATGGCGGGGTCAATATCAAATTTTTCGAGAACAATAGGTACTAAAGTTCCAATAACAGCGGCATTAATAATAACAGTTACTAATGAAATAGCAATAGTAATAGAAACATTTAAATTGGTGTGAAAGAAAAACTGACTCAATCCAAAAACAATACTGGCCATAACCAATCCGTTTAATAAACCAATCATTAATTGCTTGATAATGTGCGTAATTACTTTTCCTTTAAAAGATTTATTAGCAATACTTTGCACTACTATTGCCGATGATTGTACACCTACATTTCCGGCAGATGAATTGATAAGTGGAATAAACATAACTAAAGCAGGAGCGGTCTTCATAATATTTTGAAAATCTAATATTATGGTTGCTGCAAAGGTTCCACTTACCATACCAATAAGTAACCAAGGTAAGCGGGCACGGGTCATTTTAAAAACGCTGTCATCAACATCAACATCTTCAGAAATACCAGCCGCCATTTGATAATCTTTTTCGGCTTCTTCTGTTATAAAATCTACAACATCATCTATGGAAATTTGCCCAACAAGAACGCCTAAATCATCCACAACGGGTAATACAACCAAATCGTATTTTTGCATGATTTGTGCTACTTCTTCACCCTCTTCATCAACTTTTACAGAAACAACTTTTGGGTCAAAAATCTCTTTTACAGGCGTTTTTGCAGAGGTTGTTAGTAAACTTTTAAGCGATAAAATTCCCTTTAATTTATTGTCGTCATCTACAACATAAATGGTGTGGACTTTTTCCATTTCCTGCGCTTGACGGCGCATTTCTTTAACGCATTTTAGATTGGTCCAATTTTCGTTGACTTCAATAAATTCTTTGGCCATTAAACCACCAGCTGTATCTTCTTCGTAACGCAACAAATCGACAATATCTTTGGCGTGTTCTACATCTTCAATGTGGCTAATGACCTCTTGTTTCTTTTTTTCTGAGAGTTCTCCAATAATATCGGCAGCGTCATCTGTTTCGAGTTCTTCAATATTTTGCGCAATTTCTTTAGAGGATAATCCTTTTAAAACCCGTTCGCGGGTGTCATCGTCAAGTTCTTTTAAAATATCGGCAGTTTGTTCATCATCAAGTAATTTAATGATGTAAATAGCACTGTCAAAATCGAGTTCATCAACAATATCAGCAATATCGGCATAGTGTAATTCTTCAAGTAATGATGTAATTTCCTTGCTCTTATTGGCATCAATTAAAGCTTCAAGATTGTTTAAAAAGTTGGTGTTGATTTCAAATGCCATCGTTTTGAATTTTATCTGTTAATGCGATGAATTGCGTGACCGATAATTGCTCGGGACGTTGCGCAAATATAACATCTTCTCTTAACTTATCGGATAAATTAAACGATTTTAAGCTGTTGCGCAATGTTTTGCGGCGCTGGTTAAAGGCTGTTTTGACCACGCGAAAAAGTAAAGCTTCATCAATAGTGAGTTTATAATTTTCTTTACGGCGCATAAGCAAAACGCCCGACTCTACTTTTGGTGGTGGGTTAAAAACGCTTGGGGGTACGGTAAATAAATAAGTAACCTCATAAAATGCTTGACATAAAACAGAGAGAATGCCGTAGGCTTTCGAACCTTCTTTATGTGCAATACGTAGGGCGACTTCTTTTTGAAACATACCACAAAATTCGGGGATGTATTGTCTGTTTTTAAGGGTTTTAAAAACGATTTGTGTTGAAATATTATAAGGAAAATTACCAATAATGGCCACTTGCTTTTGTTTAAAATAAGTGCTTAAATCGAATTTTAAAAAGTCAGCTTCAATAATATGAGGAGCTAGATTTAAAAAATGGGCTTTGAGATAAGTCACAGATTCTGAATCAATTTCTATAACAAAAGTTTCACTTTTTTTTGGGATTAAATACTGAGTTAGAACACCCATACCTGGCCCAATTTCTAAAATAGTATTGTAGTCTTTTTCAGATAAAGCATCGGCAATTTTTTGTGCGATGTTAGTATCTGTTAAAAAGTGTTGGCCAAGGTGTTTTTTTGCGCGAACTGTCATAGTAAATAATTGTGGCTAATTTACAGAAAGTTTTTGGGGATAACAGAGGCTTTTTTAAACCTAATTTTGACAAGACTTTAACAGGTAAAAACAAGTGCTGCCATTTTTGTATTTATATTTAAGAGGTATAGAAAAATCATTACTATTAAATTGAGGCTGAAAAGAATTAAACACCATCTTTTTTTCTTTTGTAGTATTTTTTGCTTTAAAATAGGCTTTGTAAAAATTGGGGTTTTGATTAAAGGGGAGTGTGATTTTATTGATTCGCGTAATTAATGTGTTAAATTTAAACAGATAAGTGTTGGGTTGTAAATTTACAGCCTGATTAACGTGACGGCTTTTAGTCTTTTCTAAAAGAGACGTTTTTACAAGCTCATTTTGGCCGTAACCCAAATAACTTAGAAATATAAAAAATAATAAAATTTTCATTTGTTTCAAATTTAAGGTTTATTTTTTGTTAGTGTGTTTATTTTTTTCAAAACCAGTGTAAGCACCTAAAAATAATCCTAAGGGTTTAAATATATTAACATCAAGAAGTAAATCAATTAAGAGACCAACAAGTGAAAATAATATAATATTGATAAAAAATTTCTTCCCCATTTTTGTAAAAGTTAAAGATTATAACTAACATTTATCAAAAAATATCTAGGTAAAATATTGGTTTTATATATAATTGTTGAAAAATCTGTAGTTTCTATTTGCTTAAAATTATTATTGTTTAACAGATTTTTTGCAACAAAGTTAAATTCTAAATTTTTATTTAAAGGTCTGTATCTTAAAGTAGTATCAAGAAATATATATTTTTCTGATTTCTTATTTTTATTAGGTAAGAAATAATCTAGCGAAATTAAAACAAAAGATTTTTTTGAAGGTTTTAATATAATTTTAAAGCTATTGTTTAATGATTCGTTTGAAAATTGAGGATTATCTTGACTTTGCGAAAATGACTTTGCGTAATTTATAGAATTTTCAAGATTTATGAAGCCATCAAAAGCAGTTTTAGCAAATAATGATGCGTTAAAAAACTGACTTCTACTATTGCGGAGTTCTGAATTATTGACAATATTTTTATATTTTGAAAGATTGTAATTAGAATTTAATCTTATTGTAGTTTCTAAAAATGGAATGTATTTAGATACTTTAAAATTAAAACTTAAGTTGCTATTATCTTGAGGTAAATAGAAATAGTTAATTTGTATGGTATTTTTATTTACCAATGAATTGGTAAAAAAATTACCGATTGTTTTTTGGTAATTCACGCCTAAATTGATTAGAAATTGATTGTATAAATTATTATTAAAATAATAGATGCCATAATTTGTGATTTCCTGTAATCTTAAACTCGAAGTGTTGCTTACAGTTGTACGATTATCTATTAAAATATCGTTAAAGAGGAGATACTTTTCTGCTTCAGAATTTTTATTATAACCAGCTTTTGCCGATAAAAATGAAATACTGTTAAGCCTGTATCTTATTTTTAATGAGGGCTCAAAAATAAAGTTAAATTGTTTGTTTTTTGCGTCGTTTACTCTATTTTCAATTTTTCGACTGAGATAGCTTAACACATAAGTTGGAGAAAAATTCCATTTACCAGCTTTGTAATGATAAGCCCCTAATTGATATATTGAATTGCTGTTGTAACGAGAATCATTAATACTTTTTTCTGTTGTTGTGTCTGTTATTAAATTTTTATTAAGTAAGTTGGATTTAAGTTTGTTGTTGTCTATAACACGGCCTAATAAAAAAGTGTATTTTGAGCCTTTTTGACTCGAACCCAAAAAAGTAGCTTGAATTTTGAGATAGTCTTTTCTGTTTTCTGTTTTTTGTGTATTTCTGTCAAAATTATAGGTGCTAATAGCAGACGGATTTATTAGGTAAGTTTGAGGGATTGTGTTTGTAGATTGAAAAACTGAAAACTGAAATGCTTTTAAATTAGAAATTTTTTTAGTGAAAAGTAATTTCTGTTTTAAATAGAAATCTTTTGTTATGAGAAAAGATTCAAAACTGTTTTCATTATTTGAAATTACTGTAGAAGGTGTTTTTATATTTTCTTGCCGCACACGAGCATTATATTCAAGTAATGACGTTTTAGAGGAATTGTATTTTAATTCTATATTACCTCTATATTGTCTGGGTTTTTTAGTTATAAAAGTATTATCTGAAGTTATAAAATATTCATCATTAATAAAATACATATTTTCAAATAATTGTTTACTTGTGATTTTATCGTTTAAATAATACAGATTGGTTTTTATTTTAAGGCGTTTATTTATTTTTAAAATGGCATTATAATTACCAAAATACTGATTGTTAATTGTTACTCTGTTATTATCTAGTATATTAGAGAAACTTGTTTCGGGAATGATTTTTTGGGCATAATAATCTTTTTCCTTTTGTGTTTCTAAACTCATATTGAGACCGAAATAATCAAAAGATGAGTTATTAATTCCAATATTATTATAGGCAAGTGTTGCAAAGGATTTGTAGTTTTTGGTAATGCCAAGAATGTTAGCGTTAATATTTAAAGCTTTCTTTCTCTTCTTAAAAATACCAAGCCCTAAGTCTAAATTTCCCGAAAAATCAATTTTTCCTTTTTTTAAAGTTAAGTTTAAGGCTACTTTGTTGCCATTTTCAATCCCCTTTAAAAGGGGATTTTCTGAGTAGTTTTCAATGGCTTGTACCTGTTCTACCATATCAACATTAATATTTTTTGTCCCTAACGAGTAATTATACCCAAATAAATTATCGCCTTCTAACAAAACTGTTTCTACCGATTTTCCTTTGTACCTTATTTCTCCTGTACTTGTGTTTACCTCAATACCCGGAAGTTTTTTAATGAGGTCTTGAATTTTTCTTTCAGACCCATCTCTATAAGAATTAACGTTATAGATAACCGTGTCTTTTTTTATGGAAAAGGGTCTTTTTTTTGCCCGTATTATTACTTCGTCAAGTTTGGTTATTTTATCTTTTTTTAAAATAAAGTTTATAATGTAGGTTCTATTTTTTTGAGGATTTTCGATGACATAAGTTTTTTTAAAATAATTATAGGCATTGACTTCAATTAATATTTTTTGATAGTTATTTTTTAAATTAATTTTAGCAATCCCATTTCTTGCTAAACCAAACTCTTTTATTAGGTTAGGATCTTCGCCCTCTTTAACTAGGATATTTGCGTTAGCAATATATTGGTTATGGGTGTCTAAAATATTAATTTGTAAAATTTGACTATTTGAAATGTTTGTAACGATTAAAAATGAAATAATAAAATACTTTAATTTTAGTACAGAAGGTAATTTCATTGAAAATAGCTTTAAATTTAAAAGGTTACATTTCAATTATTATGCCTTCGGTTTGTACTTCTTTATTAAATATTTCTTTATAATGCCTAAGTTTTAATTTAATGGTATAACGGCCTTCTCCTTTTGATGAATCTGAAGATTTTATGTTTTTAATATGATTTTTTAGGAAAACATCAATTTTGTGAACAAAATCATTCCAAGATAAGAGCTTTTTATTATGCTTAATTAAAAATATTTGGAATGGTTGTTCAATATTTACCTTTTCAGAATTATGTAGTATTTCAATGCATTCCATTTTAAAATTTTCATAAGAGTCATCAATATTAACAACTTTTAATATCAAGCCTGGTAATCCTTGGAATTTCCATGGACCATTGGAGATTGCAATATCTTTGGTAAATGATACTAAATAAGTTCTTCCTCTAAACTTAGTTTTTGCTATTTGACATTGATAATTCAAAATTGTTTCTGTAGAGTCAAGAAGGACCCAATTAAAGGGTTCCATTTTATCTTTGACATAAAAATTATGATGTAAAATATCATAATTTGAATAAACTAACTTGGTGTTAAAATCTTTGTAAACCTCCTTTTTTGTGTAATTTTCTGTTGAAATGTACTCTATGTTTTGTAATTTATTTTCATCAATATCTGGGGTTGTGATTTCTTTCCAATGACTTTTGTTGGAATTAATAACTAGGTGATATAGGCTGTTAAGTTCGTTCCTTTGTTCTTTAAAAACTAATGTTATGTCTTTATTTTGGGAATAAACGGTGTTTGAAAATGTAAAAAGCAATATTATTATTAGTAATATTTTACAAGGGCTAAAATAATTATTCATTTGTTTTAATTTTTAGGTTTACTATTTATAATTAGTATTTTATTGATTCTTTTTCATTAATCTTCTAGCCTTCCTACAAGCACTTCCTGTACTGCAATTACAACAAACAGTATATGTGGCTCCTCCTAATTCTCCAACTGTACAGCAATTCCATGTAACAACATTAATGTTTTCTAAATTTGTTGTTAAACTACCTGTATTTAAATTATTTTTCTTATCACTTGAAGAAATAAAGCTCATTAAGCCAATAGCTAATACCAAAATAATGTATAGATTTTTCATTTTTTTTAAATTTTAAGTGTTAATAAATAATATTGTCTATATATTTTTCTAGATAGGCTACTTTTAGAGTCTAAAATACCAGAACCGAACGGTTAACTGCGTATTTTGTAAATAAAGCGAGGAAGTAGTACCTTTGCAACACTTTCCTCCGGTTATCTTGTTTGTTTATTTCATAGGCAAATGGGTATTAAATGAGACTTATTCCAAATTTTTATTTTTTTACTTTTAACCGGAGGGATTTTTCTCCGTTTTTTAAACACTCGTTTTCAGGGTGTTAATTTAATGCAATCAAAATATAAAAATATTTCATATAAAGAAATAGCGGAAATAGGTAATTTTCAATCTAGCGGAATCGCTAGAAATATAAAAATGGTGGTGGTAATGTACTGAAAGACAGCTTCTAATATGAATGTAAATTTAACTGCGGTTTTAAAATACAAAATAAAAGATTTTTTTAAACGCAGATTTACAATTTCAAAAGTAAAAAAACAGTCGTTTTATGCCTTGGTAATTTTGAGTGAAAAAAGGGACTTATTTAGGGCTAACGTTTGTTATATAATTGTGTTTTTAGCAATAACTTCCCTCAGGTTAATGTTCAGAAATAACTTCCAATTCGGTTCTAAAAGCCACAAATTTACCTTCAAAAGCTTTGCTTTTATTTCTTAGCCGTTCGGCGTCTTCGTTGTAATATTTTTGAAGGGTCGCTTTATCTTTAGTGGTGTATTGTACAGAATAAGTAATACCACCCATAGCTTCTTCAACCAATACTTTTGTCAATTTTGCAGTTGTAAATTTTTTGGTAGCGAGCATTTCTGGAATGTGTTGGGTTTGCATCCATTTAAGCCAATCGTCGTGAACTGATTCTTCTATATTTATGCTAACATTATAAATGTACATAGTCTAATTTATTAAATCGGGTTTTAAAGTACGGTATATTTTACGGGCTTCAACCAAATAAATACTGGCAGGATAGTCGAAGATTATCTTTTCGTAATAGGCGGCCGCTTTGTTGGTGTCATTTAACTTATTTTGATAGAGTTTTGCCAGTTTAAAACAAGCGTCATCTGCTAAAATATTGTTTTTATCTAGCGCTAGAATTTTAAGATAATCTTGTTCGGCTTTGTCAAAAGATTTTTGTTTTTCATAAATCTCAGCTTGCTTAAAAAGTGCATAAAAAGCGACTGTATATTTATTGAATTTTGTACTTATAACCTGTAAACTATCTAGAGCTTCTAAATCTTTATTTTGAATTGTCAATAATTCAGCTTTGGCTAAAAGCTTTAAAGCTTCTGGTTTACCTTCTTTGTCGTTATTTGAAATAAGTAAACTCAGTTTAAGCGCATCGTTGGCAATGAGTTGCGATGTTTCACTTTTTAAGACTTTAAGTTGTGTTTGCGCCCATTTAAAATCGCCTTTAAAATAAGAAGTTTGCGCAATTTTAAAAGTCGCTTTTTGGGCTAAAACAGAATTTTTATTACTTGTTTTAACTTGCGAATAGCTAATAAGCGCTTTATTTAATTGATTTGAAAAAACATAGACATCGGCTAATTGTAGTCTTAAAATTCCCCTCTGATTGATGTTTAAATTTAAGCCAAGTGATTTCTTGAGTAGATTTATAGCTTCTTGTGGTTGATTTAATTTATAGGTTAGAAATAAAGCGTATTCTTTTTGAACTCCCAATGTTGCTAATTTAAAACCAAATTCGGTTAGTAAATTTTTAAAACCAGATTGTATTGACAATAAGGCAGTTTCTGAAGAACCTAGAGCTATTTTAATTTTTAAAAGATATAATTGTGTGTATATTTTTAAATTTATTTGTGGTGCATTTTTAAGGATATATTCAAAAGTATGTTGAGAAGTAGTATAATCTTTTGCATTAAAAGTGATTTTTCCTAAATCTACTAAGCGGTTTAAATTGGTTGGATTCCGTCTGTAAATTGCTTTTTCTTGGATAAAAGCTTTATTGTATTTTTTTTCTTGCATAAAAAGCCAACTCAAAAGGATGTTCCAAGAAGAATTTGGGTTGTTTTGTACACGCTGTATGAGCAAGTTTTTTAAAAGAATATTATTGGCATTTTGCGTGTCTTCTGTTATAAAATTGCCCACATATCTTAAAATAGACATAGTGTACGATGGGTCTTTGTTAACCATATTTAAAAAGGAGTCGAACATTTTATTTATGGCGCCTTGTTCTCCATAAATTAAAGACACTTGTAGATTAAAATTTAATTTCGGATTACTTTTCATAGCCGATTTATAAGCTTTTAAAGCATAATCTAACAGATTATTATCTTGAAATGTTTTACCTGTATTGTACCCTAAATTAGGATTAATATCAACTGCCTTTAATGCTATATCATAATAAATTTTGGCTTTGTCATTCTGATTCTGTAAAGTGTAATTGTAACCCAATTCTATATTAAATTGTAATTGATTTGGGAATTTTTGTAACTGCTCTAAAATAATCTTTTGAGCTTCAATGTATTTTTCTAATTGCTGATAAGACCCTATTAAAAATTTAAAATAGTCTGAGCGATACGCATGTTTTTTATGTAATGATTTGTAGAGTTCTACGGCTTTTTCATATTGACCAGACTGATAATATTTACGTGCCAACCTAGGACTTTGCGCAAAGATATTTAAACTAAAAAATAGGGTAAATAGTACTGTGAGTTGTTTCATTATTAGAGATGATATTGTTTCAAAGATACAAAACAAGTGTTAAAGTTTTTGTAAAAAGATACTTTTAGAAAAATCACTTGTAACATCTTGGCATTATTCTTGTCTTAGTATAAAAGAACTTTAAATTTTGACCTGATGAACGAACTTATTTTAGACTACGAAGCCACCAAACAAAATGCCCAACTTTTTATGAAAAACGGTCAGATAACAGCTTATATAAATGCTCTGTTAAAAATGAACAAGCAAAAACAGCTTTTAAAATGGGTTGTAGCAAATTAATTTTAGTCTATAATTTTAAAACCTGTGTAAGATTGTAAAACTTCTGGAATTACAATGCCTTTTTCTGTCTGATAATTTTCTAAAAGACCCGCCAAAACACGTGGCAAAGCCAATGAGCTACCGTTAAGTGTATGCGCTAATTCGGTTTTTCCTGCTGCATTTTTAAAACGCAATTTTAAACGATTGGCCTGAAAAGTTTCAAAATTTGAAACTGAACTTATTTCCAGCCAACGTTTTTGAGCCGTAGAATAAATCTCAAAATCGTATGTAATAGCCGATGTAAATCCTAAATCGCCGCCGCATAATCGTAAAATTCTATAAGGCAGTTTAAGTTCATCTAGAATACCTTTTACATGCTCTAACATTTCGTTAAGCGCGTCATAAGAATTTTCTGGTTTTTCTAAACGCACAATTTCTACTTTATCAAATTGATGTAAGCGATTTAAACCACGTACATGTGCGCCATAAGAACCCGCTTCGCGTCTAAAACAGGGCGTATAAGCTGTGCATTTTACAGGAAAGTCGGCTTCGTTTAAAATAACATCTCTAAACATATTGGTAATGGGCACTTCTGCAGTTGGAATGAGATATAAATTATCTTTAGCATCGTGGTACATTTGTCCTTCTTTATCGGGCAACTGACCTGTGCCAATACCACTGGCTTCATTTACCATATATGGGGGTTGGTATTCTGTATAATCCGCCGCCGTATTTTTATCTAAAAAATAACTGATTAAAGCCCGTTGCAAACGCGCCCCTTTGTCTTTGTAAACAGGAAATCCAGCTCCTGTAATTTTATTGCCTAAATCAAAATCTATGATGTCGTATTTTTTGGCTAAATCCCAATGAGGTAGGGCATTATTGCCTAAATCGGGGATAGTACCTTTTTCAAAAACACACTCGTTATCTTCATCAGAAGAACCTGCAGGCACTAATTTGTTTGGAATATTAGGTATTTGATACAATAAATCTTGAAGACGCTGAGCAGTATCATTCAGTTTATCAGATAAATTTTTTGAAGTAGCTTTTAACTGAATTGTTTTTTCTTTTAGCAAGTTGGCTTTCTGAGTTTCGCCCGATTTAAACAGCAACCCAATTTCTTTAGATAATTTATTGGTATCGGCTAAAGTGTTGTCTAATTCGGCTTGCAAAGCACGTCTATCGGCATCGGTAGCAATAACGTCATTTATGACGACCTCTGCATTTTTAAAGTTGCGTTTTGCTAAGCCTTCTAAAACGACAGCTTTATTTTCTCTTATAAAAGCTACTTGTAACATTGTGTTTAATTTAAGAGGGCAAATTTAATCAATTCTAAATTTAATCTTTAGCTATTGAAGCGATATATTTTTTAGCAGTAGTTTCGTCAAGCCGAATCTGTTGTTTGAGTTGCGCGAGCGAACTGAATTTTTGTTCATCGCGTAAGCGTTTTAAAAGATGTATTTTGAGTTTAGCATCGTATAAATCGCCATTAAAATCTAATAAAAATGTCTCAATTGTTTGACCTGTGCCTTTTACCGTTGGCCTTGTGCCAATGTTCATAATACCATAAACTTTAGTATTATTAATAATTGTATAAACAATATAAACACCTGTTTTTGGAATGAGTTTATAGCTTTCGCTGATGTGTAAATTAACTGTTGGAAAATCGAGTGTTTTACCCAAACCTTTGCCTTTTACAACAGTTCCTGTGAGCATATAGGAATATCCTAGATAAGCATTAGCCGTTTTTACATCTCCCTCGTTTAAAGCCTTTCTTATTTTTGTAGAACTCACAGCAACATTGGCAATATCTTGATGCGGAATTTGTTCAATCGTATAATTATAAAGGGTGCTATAATCAACTAGGTTTTCAAAATTCCCTTCACGATTGCGCCCAAATTGATGGTCGTAACCAATAACTAAAACTTTTGTTTGTAGATTATTTACCAAGACATCTCTTACAAATTCTAAAGCTGTTAATCTTGAAAATTCTTTAGAAAAAGGCTCGATTACCAAGCAATTTATACCAAAATCTTTAAGTAATGCTATGCGCTCATCAATTGTATTTAACAGTTTTAGTGATGTGTCTTTTTGTAAAACCAATCGCGGATGTGGAAACAAGGTAAAAACAACAGCGTTTAAATTGTTTTTTTTGGCATTGTCAATAAGCTGTTGTAAGATTTTTTTATGACCGATATGCAAACCATCAAAAGTGCCAATACTCACAGCCGAAGCTTTGCCTTTACAAGAGAAATCTGAATGTGAATGAAATATTTTCAAGCTATTGTTTTAGGGGTAAATTTTGGTCGATAAAATTAAGCACTCTTGGCAGATTATTAAACCTAATTGTCGCTTTTATTTTGAGCGCCTTTTTGCCGAGTTTAATGTTGAGATTACCGTCAGTTATTTTGTAAAACCCAATATAATCGCGACAAAAACAAAAACGTGCGAACCACAAATTCACATCACTATTTTTTAAATCATCAATTTTTAGGTCTTGCATTTTGTTAGGGATTTCAAAATAAAGGACTTCTCGATAACCGTCATCAGCCACATTTTTAGCAGATTTTTTAACGGCTTCAATTTTCACCACAATATTATTACCTGTCACTATCTTTAAAAAAGTATTTTTTTGTGAATCTTTAAAAGTCTCAATTTTAGAATTTGGCGATAGTTTAGAGTTTATTAGGGTGTTTTCTGACAGAACAATTTGCTGTAAAACAGGATTCGATAATACCTTTTTCTGTGATGTACAGCCACTAATTATAAGTGTAAAAGCTAATATTATTAAGACTTTTGATCGAAACATAAATTTTTTGTCACGTTTAATTATAATTTGATAGATTTGTCAAAAGTAGATTAAATAATGAAGTATTTTATAAAATTAAGCTTAATTTCAATTTTTCTTTTAATCTTTCAGAAAGGTTTTTCACAATCAAATAAATTATGGACGGTTACTAATGCACGTCAAAATCAAGTCGAAATTTTACAACGCAGTTCTAATCCAGAGTATTATAAAAGCTATCATTTAAACAGGGCTTTATTAAAACAATTATTGACAAAAGCGCCTAAACGCAATAGTAAATTCGGCAGATCAAAAGTTGTTATTCCGTTTCCAGACGATTCTGGAAAGATGATTGATTTTGCTATTTTAAAAGCGTCGGTTATGGCGCCAGAATTGGCTAAAAAATACCCCGATAATATGTCTTATATAGGGCAAAGTCTTTTAGATAAAAGTATCAATATCCGCTTTAGCGTAAACCAATTAGGTGTTTATGCTATGATTTTTAAGGCTGGAAACAAGGTTGAATATATAGACCCTATAGATAAAAATAGAACAAACTATATGGTATATAAGCGTTCTAGTTTACCCGAACGCGACCAGGCTTCTGTATGTTTAACCAAAGAAACCAAAGGTTTTAATGTGCCAAATGTTCAATTAAAAGCCTTAAATGCTAACGATACTAAATTGCGCACTTTTAGATTGGCTTTGGCGGCTACAGCCGAATATTCTCAATTTCAAGTTAGCCAAGCAGGTGTGAGTACTGGGACGGATGCTCAAAAAAGAGCAGCTGTTTTAGCGGCCATGACAACAACAATGACGCGGGTAAATGGCGTGTACGAAAAAGATGTAGCACTCACCATGGTTTTAGTAGACAATAACGACCAACTAATTTATTTAGAAGATACAACATTAAACCCAGACCCCTATACTAATGGTAATGGCGCTACAATGTTGGATGAAAATCAAACGAATATAGATGCCGTAATAGGTACGGCTAATTACGATATTGGTCATGTTTTTAGCACAGGAGGTGGTGGTATTGCTCATTTAAATGCGCCATGTACGGTCTCTAAAGCACAAGGTGTAACCGGGCAATCTAGCCCTGTAGGTGATGCTTTTGATATAGATTTTGTAGCCCACGAAATGGGACATCAATTCGGAGCAACACATACCTTTAATGGCACTACCGGGAGTTGTAATGGCAACCGAACCAATTCTACTGCTGTAGAGCCGGGAAGTGGGAGTACTATTATGGCTTATGCCGGCATTTGTAGCCCGCAAAACGTCCAACAACACAGCGATGCTTATTTCCATATAGTAAGTATAGAGCAAATGTTTGCTAATATTACAACAGGGGCAAGTACTTGCGGTGATATATCTAATCTAGCAAACAATCAGAATGTACCTGTTGTAGATGCCGGTGCCGATGTTTCTATACCGCGTTCAACACCTTTTAAATTAACAGCCGTTGGTTCTGACGCCGATAATGATGCTTTAACCTACACTTGGGAACAAACAGATACAGAAATTACAGCCGTACCTCCTTCGGCTACAGCTACGGGAGGGTCTGTTTTTAGATCTTTAAATCCGGTAACAGATACGTATCGTTATTTTCCGGCGCTAAGTACTGTTTTATCAGGCAAAACGGCCAGTACTTGGGAAGTTGTACCAGATGTTTCTAGAACATTAAATTTTGATGTAACAGTGCGCGATAATGTCATAGGAGGTGGTCAAACAGCTAAAGACTCTAAAGTTGTAACAGTTGTAGGAACAGCTGGTCCTTTTAAAGTCATATCTCAAGATATAAATACAACTGTTGATGTGGGCTCTACACAAAGCGTAAATTGGACTGTGGCTGGCACAGATTTGCCTCCGATAAACTGTAGTCAGGTCGATATTTTATTATCTACAGATGGTGGGTTTACTTTTCCTATAACGTTGGCCACAAAAGTACCCAATACGGGTAGCTATGATGTTGTAATACCTAACAATCTTACAACGGTAGCTCGTATTATGGTAAAGAGTGTTAATAATGTATTTTTCAGTATCAATCCGGTTAAATTTTCTATTCAACAAAATAGTTTTGCTTTGTTACCCGAAAAGAATTCAACCGACGCGTGTTCGGGGTCAAATGCCGTTTTAAATTATACCTATAATACTTTTAATGGTTTTAATGATACAACTGTTTTAAGCACAACAAATTTACCTAGAGGTGTTGTTGCTGTTTTTAATCCAACAACCGTCTCTACAGATGGCACAACCGTTCAATTGACTTTATCTGGTATTGCTGATGGCAATTTGGGGGCTAATGATATTTCTGTAATTGCAACAGCCCCCTCTTTAACCCGCACAGTTGTTACCAATTTACAAGTTTACAGTCCTACTTTTACAACCCAAACAATTACGTCGCCATCAGATGGAAGTATAGGTGTAACTACATCACCTACTTTAAGTTGGGATAGCCAAGGCAATGCTAAAAGTTATGATGTACAGGTGGCTGTCGATATTAATTTTAACACTATTGTAAAATCAGCCAATACAACTGAAACCAGTTATACTTTAATGGGTTTAAATGAAGCGACAACTTATTATTGGCGTGTACGTCCTGTAAATCCGTGTATAAATGGCGCTTATTCTGCTACAAATGTTTTTGCTACTTTGCAGACAACTTGTACCACTACAACTTATGCTGATGCGCCTATTGCCATACCCGATAATTCTACAGTTGGGGCAACTTCAACCATAAATGTTCCTAATAATATTACTATTTCTGATGTAAATATTGGTGTAAATATTACACATCAATGGATAGGTGATATTGAATTGAATATCACTAGTCCGTCAAATAAAACGGTGCAATTAATAGCCTCCTCAAGTTGCGCGCCAGCAAATATGAGTGTTATTTTTAACGACGATGGCAATAGTGCTTTGTGTAATGGTGCCGCCCCAGGTTATTCGGGGGTTATTAAACCCTCTGGAAATTTATCAGATTATAACGGTGATAACGCCCAAGGTGTCTGGACTTTATTTATGGAAGACCAAGGTCAAGATGATATTGGTTCTTTAACAAGTTGGAACGTAGAAGTGTGTAGCGTGGCTTCTGTCCCACTAGCAGTAGAAAATTTTGGTATTTCAAGTTTAAATATGTGGCCAAATCCTACTAAAGGAGATCTAAATATAAGTATGCTCAATCAAAAATTAGCACAAGTAAATATTCAAGTTATAGACGTTTTGGGACGTCGCATTAAAGCGTTTCATTTTAAAAACACCTCAACTGTATTTAATACTAAACTATCTTTAAATAATCTATCTAAAGGCGTTTATTCTGTTAGGGTAATTAAGGGTAATAAAGTGTCAATTAAAAAAATAATTCTTTATTAAACAAGTTTTAGAATACTTTTTGAGGGTATTTTAAAGATTAGATTTTTAAATTTTTTTAAAAAAATTAAAAAAAAATTGTACTTTGCATTAAATTTTAACATAAATAATCAATAAAAAACAACTATGAAACAGTTATTAAGCATTGTTTTTGCACTATTTTTAGGGATAACCTTAACAGCGCAAACAACAGTAACAGGGACAGTAAAAGATGCCAAATCTGGCGAAACGTTACCTGGTGTAAGTATTAAAGTTGTAGGAAAATCTCTAGGGACAACTACAGACTTTGATGGTAAGTTTACACTTACGGTATCTCAAAATCCACCATTTAAGGTTGAAGCCTCTTATATTGGCTACACTACTCAAACTTTAGATGTAAACAGTAACAAGGTTAATCTAGACATTTCTCTTAAAGAAGAGAGTAGTAGATTAGACGAAGTTATTGTATCAGCTTCAAGGACTCCAGAAAGTATAAGAGAATCTCCCGTTACAGTAGAGCGTTTTGATATTAGAGATATTAAAAGAACAGCATCAGCTTCTTTTTATGACGGTTTAGAAAACTTAAAAGGGATTCAAATGAACACCAATAGTTTAACATTTAAATCGGTTAACACACGTGGTTTTGCCACATTTGCCAATACGCGTTTTGTACAATTGGTAGATGGTATGGATAATGCTGCTCCTGCTCTTAACTTTGTTATGGGTAATTTGGTTGGGATGTCTGAACTAGATGTGAAAAGTGTTGAATTGTTACCAGGGGCATCTTCTGCATTGTATGGTGCCAATGCCTTTAATGGTATCTTATTTATGACCAGTAAAAGTCCTTTTGATTATCAAGGGGTTAGTTTTTATGTCAAATCAGGTTTAACGCATCAAAGAGCGCAAGGTACAAATGACTATTACGATACTGGCGTGCGTTTTGCCCATGCTTTTAGCGATAAATTTGCAGCCAAAGCATCGTTTTCTTTCTTAACTGGTGCAGACTGGGAAGCCAATGATTACAGAGATGTTAACGACCCTACTAAATCAACTAGCGCTCCAGATTATGACGGATTAAACGTTTATGGTGACGAGGTTGCTACAACATTAGATTTTGATGCTATTGCTGCAGGTGCGGGGATTGCTTTGCCTCCTGGTTTCTTGGGCTCAGCAAAAGTTGGCCGTACTGGTTTTAAAGAACGTGACTTAATGGATTATAGAGCGGAAAGTGCTAAAGTCGATTTCACAATGGTATTTAGACCCAATGCAGACGATTTAGAAATAATTTATCAAGGTAAAGTAGGAACTGGTAATACTATTTATCAGGGAGCCAATCGCTATAATTTAAAAAACTTCTTATTGCAACAACACAAAATAGAAGTTCATAATGACAACTTTTTTGTGAGAGCTTATGTTGTAAGCGAAGATGCTGGTAATTCGTACGATAGTAGGTTTACAGCCATTAATATGAATAGAAGTTTTAAAAGTGATACACAATGGTTTACAGAATATGCACAAACTTATATTGGCGGTAGATTAGGGGCAATAACAGGCTCTCCAATGACAGATGCACAAGCTCATGCTACAGCAAGAATTGTTGCTCAAACGGGTATTCCAGAAGTTGGTACAGCTGCATTTAATACCGCTTTTAATAAAGTTACAAATGACCCTTCATTATTAACAGGTGCAAGATTTGTTGATGCTACAAAAATGTATCAAGTAGAAGGTAATTATAACTTCCAAGATTTAACAGACGTTGCCGAAATTCAAGTTGGGGGCTCTTGGAGAGAATTTCAATTGAATTCAGCTGGAACCATTTTTACCGACACCAATGGCCCAATTATATTTAGCGAATATGGTGCTTATTTACAAGTAGCTAAAAAATTGATGGATGATAAATTAAAATTTACAGGGTCTATCCGTTATGATAAATCTAAAAACTTTGATGGTAATTATTCGCCACGATTGTCATTGGTTTATTCAGCAGGAGACCACAGACAACACAATTTTAGAGCGTCTTTTCAAACAGGTTTTAGAAATCCCGATACACAAGCACAATATATTGGCTTAGATGTGGGTAATGCTATTTTGGTAGGATCTGCCCCAGATAATTTAGATCGTTTCACTTCCCGTCCATTTAATGTAAGTACAGTAGGACAAAGTTTAGGTTTTCCTTCTGCTTTAACAGTTACAGGAAGACAAGGTTATGAGAACGCGTTTAGTTTAGAATCTGTTTTAGCAGGAACACCTCAAAAATTTAATACACCTCTAGTACAACCTGAAAAAGTAACAGCTTATGAGTTAGGCTATCGTGGTACTATAGGAAATGTTTCTATAGATTTAAGTGGTTATTATAACGATTATACTGGCTTTATAGCTCAAAAAACTGTTTTAGCACCATTATATGGTCAAGCAGATTTTTCTGATTTTGTTCCAGGCACGTTGCCTGCACCATTGGCTGCTATTGCCCTTTCACAAGGAGATTATGTAGCTTTTAGAACTTATACAAACTCAAGTGCCAATATCACTTCTTATGGTATTGGTTTAGGTATTGCAGCAAAATTATTTAAGGATTATGACTTTACTTTAAACTATTCATATTCTAAATTTAATTTTGACCAAGCCTCTGATCCAGGTTTTGAAGCGGGCTTTAATACGCCAGAAAATTCAATTAAAATTTCTTTTGGTAATACTGACATAATTAAAAATGTAGGATTCAATGCCAGTATGCGTTATTTTGACAGCTACTTATGGCAAGCTTCTTTTGGAAATGGTACAGTACCATCTGCAACAGTTTTCGACGGACAGTTGACATATAAACGACCAAAAATTAATGCCGCTTGGAAATTAGGAGCTACAAATATTACAGCTAAAGAATATACACAAGCTTATGGTACAGGTATGATTGGTGAAATGATATATTTATCATTTACAATTAATCCATAATTATACCCAAATTAACACTTAAAAGCGCCCCGCATTTGCGGGGCGCTTTTTTTTATATCTTCTTTACTTTCAATCAGATAATTTAATTGGAAAAACCTTTTTTTATTTATAAAAAAAAGGTCTATTTTTGCAACTTTAAAAATAAGTACAAACAAAAGGCATAACGCTAAGTAAAATAACAAAAGTAATGACTAAAGTTACAGGAAAAGTTGCCCAAATTATCGGCCCTGTATTAGATGTTGAATTTTCATCTGAAGCCGAATTACCAAAAATTTACGATTCTTTAGAAATAACAAAAGCCGATGGCTCTATTTTGGTATTAGAAGTAGAACAACACATTGGTGAAGACACCGTACGCTGTATAGCTATGGACTCTACCGATGGTTTACAGAGAGGACAAGAAGCCCGCTCTACTGGTAATCCTATTAAAATGCCAATTGGTGGTGATATCTATGGCCGTTTATTTAATGTTACAGGTGATCCTATTGATGGTTTAAAAGCCTTACCTAAAGATGGTGAAAATGGTTTGCCTATCCATAGAGATGCGCCTAAATTTGAGGATCTTTCTACGGCAACTGAAGTGTTGTTTACAGGTATTAAAGTAATCGATTTAATTGAACCTTATTCAAAAGGTGGTAAAATTGGACTATTTGGTGGCGCTGGTGTTGGTAAAACAGTATTGATTCAAGAATTAATTAACAATATAGCAAAAGGCCACGGCGGTTTATCTGTTTTTGCAGGTGTAGGAGAACGTACACGTGAAGGAAATGATTTGCTACGTGAAATGTTAGAATCAGGTATTATAAAATACGGAGAAGAATTTGACAAGTCTATGGAAGAAGGCGGTTGGGATCTTGAAAAAGTAGATATGAAACTTTTAAAAGAATCTAAATTGACTTTTGTTTTTGGTCAAATGAATGAGCCTCCTGGAGCAAGAGCACGTGTTGCCTTATCTGGTTTAGCCATTGCCGAATATTTTAGAGATGGTGCTGGTGACGGTCAAGGAAAAGATATTTTATTCTTTATAGATAATATTTTTAGATTTACACAAGCAGGTTCAGAAGTATCTGCCTTATTAGGACGTATGCCATCAGCGGTGGGGTATCAACCAACCTTGGCAACAGAAATGGGAACTATGCAAGAACGTATCACATCTACAAAAACAGGATCAATTACATCGGTTCAAGCCGTATATGTACCTGCGGATGATTTAACAGATCCAGCGCCTGCAACTACTTTTGCGCATTTAGATGCTACAACTGTATTGTCTAGAAAAATTGCTGAATTAGGTATTTATCCTGCGGTTGACCCTTTAGATTCTACTTCTAGAATCTTAACACGTGAAATCTTAGGCGATGAGCATTACGATACAGCACAACGTGTAAAAGAAACGCTTCAAAAATATAAAGAACTCCAAGATATTATTGCTATTTTGGGTATGGATGAGTTAAGTGAAGAAGATAAATTAATTGTGCATCGTGCAAGACGTGTACAACGTTTCTTATCGCAACCTTTCCACGTAGCTGAACAATTTACAGGTATTCCAGGTGTTTTAGTTGATATTAAAGATACTATTAAAGGCTTTAATATGATTATGGATGGCGAATTAGATAAATACCCAGAAGCGGCCTTTAACTTGAGAGGATCAATTCAAGATGCTATTGACGCCGGCGAAAAAATGTTAGCAGAAGCTGTATAATAAGTTGACAGTCTATAGTTTTAAGTTATTTTTTGAGTAACTAAAAACTAAAAACTGAAAACTAAAAACT
>JASFYX010000005.1:0-45784 GCA_045046885.1 Flavobacteriaceae bacterium | reverse complement strand
AATAACAGACCTAGAAAATTATTGGGGTTCAAAACTCCTAATGAAGTATTTTTAACTATTTTTAACCAAAATGTTGCACTTATTAGTTGAACCTTGCAACCTTTTTTTGGTAAACGTGTAGGTTATTTAGTTTATAGTAAACAGCACATACAGTTTAACTATATTTCAATTGGTTATATAACTAAGTCAAGTCCTAAACCTGTTGTAAATAATTATGGCAAAGAAACCATTCCCTTTTTTGATGGTTTTAACGCTAATAAATACAATTGGCTCTTAAAAAACACAAGCGAAACCAAAATAGATATCACTAGTGGGGAACTGAATTTTAATCACAAAAAGGCATCGGGTTATGATGAAGTTCATAAATCCTTCGATTTAAAAGATTACAAAAATTTTGTCATAAATACGTCCTTTTATAAAAAGAGTGGTGTAGAGGGCTATGGTTACGGTATCTATTGGGGGGCGTCTGATATGAAGAACCGTTATACTTTTTTGTTATCGGCAAACGGTCAATATGCTATCTATAAAAAAGTAGATGGTAAGATAACTTATTTTCAAAACTGGGGTGCAAGCTCTAAAATTAAAAAAGGTTTATCTCAAACCAATTTACTAGGTATTAAACACGTTGGCAGTAACTATCAATTTTATATAAATGATAAACTAGTTAAAACGATTCCTTTTGAATCATTTTTAGGCAATAAGGTGGGCTATCTTGTTTTTAACAAACAACAAATAGATGTCCATTATTTATCTATGTATTATCCTAAAACTGTTAAGCCGAAGCCCAATGTGATTGTAAATAACAATAATAATAACTATCAAAACGATGCTATTTTTACAGAAAAGTTTAATAACAACAGTAATGATTGGGCTATAAAAAGTAATGAAAATGTGTTGTTAAGTGTAAGAAATGGTGCTTATAATTTTAACCACAAACGCGATAAATTTGGTTGGACTACAACAAAGGTTGTTAAAATTAATGAAGCAAAAGATTTTGAAATTGAAACTTCAATCAAAAAGATTAGTGGCATCCAAAACAACGGTTATGGTATTATTTGGGGACGTAAAGACGGCGATAATGAATTTGAATATTTTATATCGGCTGACGGTTATTATCAAATAAAATATTATGAAGACAATAAAGCTCAAATAATAAAGGCTTGGACAAAAAGTAGTTCTATAAATACTGGAAATGGTGCCGTAAACAAGTTGAAAATAAGAAAAGAAGGTAGCAAATATAAATTTTATATCAATGGTAATTACGTTACACAAAGCGATGCCAAATCTTTTTTTGGAGACCGCATAGGGTTTATTGTTTACGGCAAGCAAAAGGTAGCTGTACAATCACTTGATGTAAGTTATATATCTAAACAGGTAATCGCTTCAGATTATTTGTTTTACGATGAATTTAGCAATAACAACAACGATTGGGCTACAGGCTCTACAAAAGATTACAGTATGTCTGTTTCATCTGGTAAATATTATTTTAATCATAAACGTAAAACAGGTGGTTGGTCAACTTCTTTAGAAAAATATATAGACGAAACAAAAGATTACGAAATAGAAACCAAAATTCTTAAAATAAGTGGTATTAAAAACAATGGTTTTGGTATTATGTGGGGACGCAAAAGCTCGGGTAATACCTTAGAATTTGACATTGCCTCTAATGGATTGTATTCAGTTGATAGGTCTGAAAATTCGAATCGTACCAAGTTAATTGATTGGACATCTAGTTCTTACATTAAACAAGGTAATTATGCTTATAATACACTTAAAATAAGAAAGCAAGACGGCGTTATAAAGTTTTATATAAATGGTAATTACGTCAATCAAATTTCTAATAAAACATTTTTAGGAAATCGTATTGGTTTTATAATTTACGACAATCAGAAAATTGCGATAGATTATCTTAAAGTCCGTTATTTAGAAAAGAAAGTTGTTGCACCCAATGTTGTTACAACAACGCTAAGTGGCCCAATGGATGAGAATTTCTCTAATAACAACAACGCATGGGCAACAGGAAGTAAAGATGAGTACAACTTAAACCTTTACAACGGCTATTATAATTTTGAACATAAACGTACCTCCGGTGGTTGGTCTTCTACATTACTTAATAAAATAGATCAAACTAAGAATTTTGAAATATCTACCGAAATAAAGAAAATATCGGGTGTAGATAATTATGGTTTTGGTTTGGTTTGGGGACGTAAAGATTCTAAAAATCAGTTTAATTTCTTTATTTCGAGTGATGGTAATTATAAAATTAAAAAAGTTGAACATGACAATACAAAACTTATAAAAGATTGGACTTCTAGCAGTTATATTAATAAGGGTAATGGTGCTACCAATATCTTAACCATACGGAAAAACAACAATACCCTTAATTTTTACATCAATAATAATTTTGTAGCCTCAAAAGAGTTTACGCCCTTTTTAGGAGACCGCCTAGGTTTTATTCTTTGGGCTAAACAAAAAATTGCTATTAATTATCTCAGAATTAAATACCTTAAAACAAATGTGGATAACAATCCGCCTACAATTGTCATTACAGAGCCTGCTGTAACGCGCGGGTTTAAAATTGTTAAAGCCAAACGCATCACAGTAAGGGGTAAAGCAACAGATGCTGATGGTGTTTACGAAGTCACTGTAAACGGTGTTGAGGCTGCTTTGCAAGCCGATGGTACTTTTGTAGCACAAGTACCGCTACGTGTAGGCGATAATAATCTCAATGTTAAAGCAACCGATTTAAAGTACAATTCATCGCTCACAAAATTTATCATCAAACGAGAAGTAAAACCCGTTGTAATTGTCGATCCAAATGACAATAACAATAATATTAAAAAGAAAGTCATTAAAACAAATGGCGGTTCTTATTATGCCTTATTGATAGGTGTGAGCGATTATGACGATTCTAAAATTGTAAGCCTTGACGGGATGCCTACAACAGATATTCAAAACTTAGCAGATGCCCTCATTGGTTATTATTCTTTTGACGATAATAACGTTGAAATTCTGTCAAATCCAACACGCTCTAAAATAATTCGTGCTTTCGACAGGTTGAAGAAAAAGGTGACACCTAAAGATAATTTGCTTATTTTTTATGCTGGACATGGTACTTTTGTAAAAGAAGATAATATAGGTTATTGGCTACCGTCTGATGCTGAAGCCGAATACACAGATAATTGGATAAATAATACGCTTGTACGTGATAATATTAAGCGCATAAAATCTAAACATACTTTGTTAATTTCTGATGCATGTTTTAGTGGTAGTATATTTAAAACCAGAGCATTTAATATAAAAAATGCCAATTTAAGTATTCAAAAAAAATACGAATTACCCAGTCGTAAAGCTATGACCAGTGGTACTCTAAAAACAGTCCCTAACATAAGCGTCTTTATGAAGTATTTGCTAGACAGATTAGAAAATAATAAAGAGGCTTATTTATCGGCTAGTCAGTTGTTTAGTAGAATTGAAATACCGATAGGAAACAATTCACCCAACACACCACAATACGGCACTATTCAGGGCGTAGGCGATGAAGGTGGCGATTTTATTTTTATTCGTAAAAATTAGTATTGATACGATGACTCTAAGTCATCGTATCAATTAATAAACCTAAAGAGATTCTAAAAACGCCAAAGTATCTACATCATCGGCGTAATCCCATAAATAAGGCTGTTGTGTTTTACCAAATGCAACAGCTTTTTTTATTGATACATCAGAAGAGACAATACACTGAATTTTATCTTTATCAAAGCTAAGAGTCTTATTTAGGGCTACTAAATCGTCATAATACTCATAAAATAGAGTAGCAATAGGCGAGGCATAGCTGGGGTCTTCTTTGAGCATTAAAAAACCGTTTTCTAGTAGTTTAAATTCAGACATCAAATACACCGCTTTATTATAATCGTAATTGTTTTGGTATTTGGTGTAACTAATGAGTTCTTTATAAGGATAAATAGCTTTAAATAAATTGTCAAAATCATAGTCTTTTGGGATAAACAATTTTGAAACACTGCGACATCCCAAACCAAAAAAGCGAAAAATATCTTCGCCTAATGATGATAATTCCTTTTCGGTTTCATTACCAGTTAGAACAGCTACCGAATTCCGATTCTTACGAATGATGTGTGGATATTTACCAAAATAATAGTCAAAGTAACGCGCCGTATTGTTACTGCCAGTAGCAATAACGGCATCAAAATGGTCTAATTTCCCCTCTGTAAAGCGTATTAAATCTTTAAATTTAGGGTTTAAAAACTCTAAATATTTGGCTAAAAGAGGGAGCAAATGTTTATCATTATGACTTTGTTTTACCAATACTTTATGACCTGCTATAAGCGCCGACAAAAAATCGTGAAAACCAACTAGCGGAATGTTCCCAGCCATAATTACAGCAACTGTTTTAGTAATATTTTTATCTAAAGTATAACTTTTAGTCCACTTATTTAAATTGCTAATAGTTAGAGATTCGCTCCAATTTTTACAAGCATAAGTTATTTGATCTAAAGTAAACCAAGAATTAAATTCTTTTTGTCGTTTTACTTGCATGCTAAAAGCGTCAAAATATTTAGTATCGTCATCTGGACAGTCATTTTTTTTAAAATTACCAGTCGAAAATTGTGCTAAAAAAGAACCTAATTTTTCAAAAGCAGAAAGTCTATCCGTTAAGGTCATACGTAAAGGAATAAATTAAAATTATATTTACATTTGCAGCCACAAATTTAACAAAAATAACATGGCAATAATTATAACAGACGAATGTATTAACTGTGGCGCTTGCGAGCCTGAATGTCCTAATAATGCCATTTACGAATCTGCTGAAGATTGGCGCTATAAAGATGGCACAACATTAAAAGGTAAAGTTGTGTTACCCAATAGTAAAGAAGTTGATGCAGAAACTGATAATGAACCTATTTCAGATGAATATTACTTTATTGTTCCAGATAAATGTACAGAATGTAAAGGTTTTCACGATGAACCCCAATGTGCAGCTGTGTGTCCTGTAGATTGTTGTATCCCTGATGAGGATTGTGTAGAGACTGAAAAGGAATTACTCAGTAAAAAAGAATTTTTACATAAAGAATAATTTAGAGCAAAAAATCTAGTTATATTAAATATAAATATAACTTTGCACCCTCAAATTTCTTATTGACATGTTAGGTGTAACTTTACTTATAATATTTATTTTAAGTTTTTTAACTTTCCTACTTCATAAAGAAACAGCCTACAAATTTATTTTTTTACTGTTAGGAACTTTATGGTTTGCTTCTTCTAAAAGTGCAATTGATGTTCTTTTATTAAATCAGCCCCTTGATTTTAGTTTTATTGATAACTTTTATGAAGGTAGTTTAAATCTCCATATTGATAAACTTTCTGCTTATTTTATAATTATTGTAAACTTCACTTCTTTTTCTGGCTATATTTATGCAAATAAATATTTAAAACCCTACAAAAAGACATATAGTAATTTAAATTTTTCTTTACATTATTTTAATTTCTTTTTACTGAGTTTATCAATGCTTTTAGTCGTGATGATAAAAAGTGGTTTAGGCTTTCTTTTAGCTTGGGAACTGATGTCTTTGAGTTCATTTTTCTTAGTCATTTTTGAAAGTAAAAAACCTGATGTTATAAAAACGGGTATTCGCTATTTGGTACAGATGCATATAGCGTTTTTAGCTTTACTAATCGGATTTATACTGGTCTATAATTATAGCGGTGTCTTAGGGTTTGATGGTTTAAGTTTATTAGATCCTAATTTAAAAATATTAAACATAAGTGGTTTACTAGTAATATTTTTATGTTTCTTTATTGGTTTCAGTATCAAAGCAGGTTTCTTTCCGTTACATACTTGGTTACCCCATGCACATCCGGCGGCACCTTCACACGTTTCTGGTGTGATGTCTGGCGTGATGATTAAAATGGGTATTTATGGTATCATTCGTGTACTTTTCAACTTGCCTGAATTGAGTCTTTCTATGGGCCTAATAATATTTTTTGTAGCCATTTTTACTGGTGTTTTTGGCGTAATGTCTGCTATTGTGCAACACGATTTAAAACAATTACTAGCTTATCACAGTATTGAAAATATTGGCATTATCGGTATCGGCATTGGTTTGGGTGTTTTAGGACAAGTTTATAATCAGCCTACTGTTGCCTTTTTAGGTTGGTCTGGGGCATTGTTGCATATTTTTAACCATTCATTGTTTAAATCACTTTTATTTTATGCTGCTGGTTCTGTTTATTTAAAAACGCATACGCGCGATCTAAATAAGCTCGGTGGCTTATTAAAAGTAATGCCTTATACGGCTTATGCTTTTTTAATCGGCAGTATTGCCATTAGTGGGATTCCACCTTTTAACGGATTTATTTCTGAATTTTTAATGTATAACGGCTTTTTTGATGGTATTAAAACAGCAGGACTAACCTTTAGTATTTTAATGCTGATAGGTATTTTAGGTCTCGTTTTAATAGGGGGTTTAGCTTTATTTTGTTTTACCAAAGCTTTTGGTATTGTGTTTTTAGGAACAGCAAGGACACCCGAAGCAGCACACGCTATGGAAGTTCCAAAATCAATGCTTTTTGCAAAATTTTTACCACTGATATTTATTGTTGCAATTGGTATAGTACCTGTATATTTTTTCAGATTAGTCGCTTATATCTTAAAAGATAAATTTCCAGACGTTCAAATACAGCAATTTTCAATATTAGATTCACTTTCGCTTATTGGTTATTTGAGTTTGGGTTTAATTTTATTGGTATTTGTTCTAGGAATTATTAGGAAATGGGTTTTATCAAAAAGAGAAGTTAAAAAAGGCTCCGCTTGGGGTTGTGCTAATACCGTTGCAGATCCTGTAACCAATCAATATACGGCAACTTCTTTTGCCGCCAATTTTAATCGTATTGCCAATCCACTTTTTGTAGACCATTGCAATCATGTTTTGTACAAAGAAGAAGAAATATTTCCATCAGCAAAGACATTTGAAACACATTCTGATGACAAAGTAGAAGTAAAAGTAATAAATCCTTTTGCAAATACTTTGGTAAAATTAAATGCGAAATTTGCATTTCTACACACAGGAAAAATACAAGATTATTTATTATATCCTTTGGTGTTTATCATTCTAATTGTTGTATTAAGTTTATTAAATATCATTTAAATGCAAAGTGTTCTTTTAATATTAGTAAGTATGGTTTTAATGCCTGGTATAATTGCAAAAACCAAGGCATTATTGAGCAGTAGAAAAGGGGCTTCTATCTTACAACCTTGGTTCGATATTTTTATACTCCTTAAAAAGGGAAGTATTTTTGCCGAAGGCAGTACTTTTATATTCCAAATAGCGCCAATTATTGGCATAGCCGTTTTGTTAGTGGCTTTATTAATGTTACCAATTTCAAGCGTCTCAGATGCTTTAATTCACTTTAAAGGCGATTTTCTTTTATTCATCTATTTGATGGGTTTAGGTAAATTTTTCTTAATTATTTCTGCACTTGATATCGGCAGTGGTTTTGAAGGTATGGGTGCAAACAGGGAAGCTCTTTATGGGATGTTAGTAGAACCAGCCTTTTTTATGATAATGGCAACTTTGGTTTTATTGACAGGTCAAAGTTCATTTCAATCTATTTTTGTGCATTTTAATTTAGATACTACTTCATCCATTTTATTTGCTGTTTTAGCCTTTTATATTTTATTGCAATTTGCTATGGTGGAGGGAAGTAGATTGCCTATCGATGATCCTAAAACACATCTAGAATTAACTATGGTTCACGAAGTAATGATTCTTGATAATTCAGGGTTTGATTTGGCTATTATAGAAATAGGAAATAAGCTTAAAATGGCTTTGTTCTCTACTATAATTACAAATATTATATTGAGTATGATAAATGTACCTACTTATTTGGCTATAATTATTTATGTATTTATGGCATTTGTATTTGCCATAACTATAGGTGTAGCCGAAAGTTTTAAGGCACGTTTAAAACTGACTTATAATTCACAGTTTATTTTGACAATTTCAAGTATTTCAGTTGTCATATTTTTGATGTTTTTAATCTTAGAAAATAATTTATAGCTATGATAACATTGTATATTTTAATCTTCGCTATTTCTATATTATATTTTTCAATATCGGTTAATATAAGATCATATATAAATTTATTAGGTGTTCAAGGTGTTTTACTGTTTTTAATCGCTTTAAGCGGATTAAATGAATTTCATATTATTCAGTTGAGTTTTGTAGCAATAGAAACTTTGGTTTTTAAAGGTATAATTGTACCCAGATTTTTACTAAATGTTGCTAAAAAAAATAGAGTAACGAATATCAAAAATTTTAAACTCAGACGTAAAATGAAGGGTTTTTACCTCATTCTAACTACAGTTCTGGTTTATTTAATCACTTTACTTTTAGGATATACATTAAAAAATGATTTTTTAAATGTCAAATATTTCTCAACAGGAGTAACCGCTATAATAATGGGATTGCTTTTTATTATTATCAATAAAAATATTACTGTGCATATCATCAGCTTTATTGTGATTGAAAATGGGGTTTTTTTAATGGCATTAGCTATAGGAAATGAAATGCCCATGTTGGTCAATACAGCTGTATTACTCGATTTATTTGTCAGTGTATTGGTATTGGGTGTCTTTTTTAACAAATTAACATATCAGTTTCACGATGATTCATCAGATAAATTAAATACTCTTAAAGAATAGATTTATGATATATAGTTATTTGATAATTTCTTTGGTTTGTATCATCATTATTTTATTTCTTAACAATAAAAAGATGACGCATACGGTTGTCTATCTATTTGGATTTTTTCAAATTTATTTTTGTTACGAATTATATGTACATCCAGAACGCTGTCAAAACGAATATTTTAGTGTAGATTCAATTGGCGTTTTATTCACCATCATTTTGGCGGTATTGAGTTTAGTTGCAGCTGTCCATTATCAAAAATATGAAACATTACACAAAGAAGATATTCGCAGTGTAAAGATTCACAATGCCGTTTATATTGGCTTTAACGCAGCCCTTGTGGGTGTCTATTTAAGTGGTCATTATGGCTTACTTTGGGCTTTTATAGAAGCCACAACCTTAACAGGCGCAACGCTTATATATCACGATAGAAAAAAAATTGTTTTAGAAGCTGTTTGGAAGTATGTTTTTGCCTGCTCTGTATCAATTACTTTAGCCTTTACAGGAATATTACTTTTAAGCGTTGCTGCTCAAGAAATTAAATTATCTGAGTTGTCGTTTGAGTTACTAGCTCAAAATGCTCAAATTATGAATCCTGTTTGGCTCAAAGCGGCTTTCATTTTTATTTTAGTAGGATTTAGTGTAAAAATGGGGGTAAGCCCTATGTTTAATGTAGATATTGATGCTAAAGATGTATCCCCTTTTCCCATTGGCGCTTTATTTTCAAGTGTTTTATTGAATGCAGGGTTTTTAGCCATTTACAGGTTTTACAGTATTTTTAAAAATACAGAAATGGGTTTGTGGATGAATCACGTGCTGCTTATAGCTGGTATCTTAACATTACTATTTGCTTCGGCACACTTATTAAAAGCCAAAAATTATAAACGCTTATTTGCTTATTCAAGCATGGAACACTCTGGATTGATTCTTATTGCCATCACCTTAGGAAAACTAGGAATTTTAGCAGCCATTTTGCATTTAACTTTCCACTCAATTGTAAAATCGGGATTGTTCTTCCAAATTGGTCAAGTAATCAGATTAAACGAAGGAAAAAAAGAGGGTATTACAGGTTACTTTTATCAAAATCCTCTTGGTGGATTTATTTTATTATTTGGTTCTTTAGCCATTATGGGTTTGCCACCATCGGGTTTATTTATAAGTGAATTACTCATTTTTAAAAGCTTATTATTACATCAGCATTGGTTTGTAATCTTACTTATTTTAACTTTATTGAGTGTCATATTTTATGCCTTGTTGACGCGTGTTTTCAAACTATTATTTTATCCAAATAAAACTGAAGTAGCTATTGAAAAGCCAAAAACTTATTGGTTAGAAAATATTTTACAGCTCTTCTTATTAGGATTAAGTGTTTATTTTGGCTTATTTCAAAATCAGTTTTTAATCGATTTAATTCAAGCGAGTTTATAGTATGGAAAAGGCGGATATAATAAACGGAAAGCGATTTAATAACAACGATAGTTTTGATTTAAACACTATCGGGCTTGTTGATTATAATGTTGTTAAAGAAGCGGTATTTAAGGTTAAAGAAAATCCATTTACTTATCATATTGTCAATTATTTTGCGGTACCAAAAGAAAATGTTTTTAATATTTATGTTCTTATTGCTAACGATATTAAAGGCGATTTTATAATTTTGGCACATCAATATAAATCCAATCAAAAACCATTAGAATCTTTAACTGCCAATTTCCCAGCCATGCATGTCTTTGAAAGAGAAATGCATGAAAATTTTGATATTAAATTCAGCAACCATCCTTGGTTAAAGCCTTTGCGTTATCCTCATAATCGTGCTAATACGGCTAAAATAATAAAAGATTACCCTTTTTATAAAGTCGATAGTCACGAAACGCATATTGTAAGTGTAGGCCCTATTCACGCTGGTATTATCGAACCAGGTCATTTTAGATTTACCTGTAATGGCGAGATGGTGCAGCATTTAGAAATTCAGTTGGGTTGGCAACACAGAGGCGTAGAAGCTTTATTTTTAAAACAGCCCAATTTATTATCACAAAATATATTGGCAGAGCGTATAACTGGCGATTCTACTATTGCACATACGCTTACCTTTGTAAATGTTATAGAATCTTTAATGGGGAATGTGCCTTTAAAACAAGTTCAATTAGAACGTAATATTGCTTTAGAATTAGAGCGTATTGCGATGCATACAAGCGATTTAAGCGGTATGTGTACAGATGTGGCTTATCAATTGGGAAGTTCAACTTTTGGAGCATTGAGAACGCCTATTATAAATTTTCTTCAAAAATGGTGTGGGAGTCGGTTCGGTCGCGGATTAATTAGAGTTGGTGGCTCACAATATCCTTTAAATGTCATTTTAAAAAATGAATTAATCGAAATATTAGACACCTATAAAAAGACTTTTAAATTGATGGCAAGACACACTTTAAATTTGCCAAGTATCATAAAACGTTTTGATGGTATTGGTGCTATTACCCAAAATCAAGCTATTAAAATAGGTGCTGTAGGTATGATTGCTAGAACAACAGGTCTTAAAAGAGATATCCGTTATACGCATCCCAATAAAATATATAAGACGATAGAACATGCCCCTTGTATTGAAAAAACTGGTGATATTATGTCGCGTGCTTTGGTGCGTAAAAATGAGATTTTGCAATCTATAGCTCTTATAAAAACGATGCTTAATAAAATTGAAGATTTTAAATCAACGCCACCAATTTATAAAGCTACATTGCAAAAAAACATATGTGCACACGGTGCAGTAGAAGGATTCCGTGGCGAAATTAGTCATACTGCTTTTACGGATGCAGATGGTAACTTGTGTTTTTATAAAATAAAAGACCCCTCATTACACAATTGGAAAGGTCTTGAATTGTCTTTAAGAAATCTTGAAATTTCTGATTTTCCTATCAATAATAAAAGTTATAACTTATCGTATTGTGGACACGATTTATAAAGAAAGCATATGTTTATAGAAGAGTTAAAATTATTAAAAGGACAAGGTCAACAATATATAAAAGACCTTTCTAAAGTAATGTTACCCGATAATTTTAAAGGGAAACCATTAATTAATGAAACTTCTGAAGATTTAAAGCCGATTGTAGAATTTTGTCCAAGCAAAGCCCTCAAAATTACTGAAGATAAATTAAATTTAAATTTAGGAAAATGTAATTTTTGTGGCGATTGTGCACATCAATTTCCAGAGCAAATTAAATTTACTTCAGATTATCGTATGGCTACTAATAATATAAATCAATTAATTTTTAAACAAGGGATTCAAAATCCACTAACAATTAACCCTAAACTTATCCGTAAAGAGATTAAAAGTATTTTTAACCGCTCTTTAAAACTACGCCAAGTTTCCGCAGGAGGAGATGCTTGTAACGAACTTGAATTAGGGGCTTGTGGGAATGTTAATTTTGATATGGGCCGTTACGGTATAGAATTTACAGCTTCGCCACGTCATGCCGATGGTATTGTTCTTACAGGGCCAATAACAGAAAATATGGCCGAAGCATTACAAATTGCTTACGAAGCAGTACCTAATCCTAAACTTTTTATTTTGGCGGGTACCGATGCTATTTCTGGCGGTCTTTTTGCCGACGGTCCTGCTATAAATCGTAATTTTTTGAACACAATCCATGTCGATTTATACGTGCCAGGAGATCCTATTCATCCGCTTACATTTATACATGGTATTTTAGAACTAACACGTCAAAAATTTAGAAGTTAATTTATCTTAAATAAATATTTTTATTTTATTTAGTGGGTTTTAGTACTTTTAGAGGCTTAAATCTAAAACTCTCTATTATGAAATCACGTCGCTCTTTTATAAAATTAGCTTCTTTAAGCAGCTTGGCTGTTATCAACAAAAGTTTTGCAAGACCTTTTGATTCAAAATCAAAATCTAGCAACATTATTCAAAAACCTGTCGTTATTTCAACTTGGTTGGCGGGTATGGAAGCCAATGCAGAAGCTTGGAAAACTTTGAAAAAAGGAGGAAGGTCTTTAGATGCTGTCCAAAAAGGGGTGATGCTTATTGAGTCTGATGCTGATAATCAATATGTTGGTATTGGCGGCTTACCCGATAGAGATGGCATTGTAACTTTGGATGCCTGTATCATGGATGAAAATAATCGTTGTGGATCTGTTGCTTGTTTGCAAGATATTGAAAATCCTGTGGCGGTTGCCAGAAAAGTAATGGATGAGTCGCCACATGTCATGTTAGTGGGAGAGGGCGCTTTGCAATTTGCTAAAGAAAAAGGCTTTAAAACTGTTAATTTATTGACTGCAAAATCTAAAAAAGATTGGGAAGCTTGGAAAGTTAAATCAAAATATCAGCCTATAATTAATGTCGAAAATCATGATACTATAGGTATGTTAGCTCTTGATAATGAAGGGAATTTATCAGGTTCTTGTACTACTAGCGGTATGGCTTATAAAATGCATGGACGCGTTGGCGATTCGCCTATAATTGGCGCTGGGTTATTTGTTGATAATGAGGTTGGTGCTGCCTGTGCTACAGGTATGGGTGA
This sequence comes from Flavobacteriaceae bacterium, assembly GCA_045046885.1. Taxonomy (GTDB): domain Bacteria; phylum Bacteroidota; class Bacteroidia; order Flavobacteriales; family Flavobacteriaceae; genus CG1-02-35-72. The sequence continues at coordinate 32,547 of JASFYX010000005.1, read as the reverse complement.
AGCTGTTATTCGTATTGCTGGTAGTGCTATTGTGGTTGAATTGATGCGGCAAGGTATGAGTCCAACTGAAGCTTGTAAATCTGCAGTTGACAGAATAATAAGAAAACACAAAGATTTAACTAATTTACAAGTGGGATTTTTAGCTTTAAATAAACAAGGAGAGCATGGCGCCTATAGTGTTTATAAAGGATTTAATTATGCAGCGCATACCAAAACTCAAAATCAAATGATTGATGCTAAATTTAGTAGAAATTGGTAGAAACTATCTTCTTTCGTGATGTAAATTCCTAATATCTTCTTTATCAATTATAAGTATAAAAACAATGATATTTGAACTATGTACAGACTCTTTCGAGGGGGCTTTAATGGCAGAAAAATTTGCTATTAAACGCATTGAATTGTGTTCTGCTTTATCAGAAGGTGGCCAAACACCAAGTTATGGGCTTATTAAAAAATGTACAAAACTGTCCATTGAAGTTCATGTAATGATTCGGCCTAGAGGAGGCAATTTTCAATATATATCAGATGAAATTGATATTATGAAAAGTGATATTGAATCAGCTAAAAATCTGAATGCTAGCGGTGTCGTTTTTGGTGTTTTAAATGCTCAAAATGAAGTTGATAATATAAACGAATCATTAGTTTTACTAGCTAAATCTTTAGGGTTAGAAGTTACTTTCCATAGAGCATTTGATTTAGTTTTAGATCCTTTTATGGCCATACAAAAGTTGATAGATTTTAAATTTGATCGCATCCTGACTTCTGGTTTACATGAAAAGGCTATTGATGGGATTGACCTACTTTCGAAACTTCAAAAAAAATATGGCGAAAGGATTCAAATAATGGCAGGTAGTGGTGTCAATCATGAAAATGCAATGCAATTTTCAAAAATTGGTATTAAAAATATCCATTTCACTTCACATAAGTCTATAAAGGATGTAGAACTTAGGATGGGATCTTATAATATTCCAGATCCTAAAAAATTAAAATCAATTTTAAACTGTTTTAATTTATAAACTTTAAATTAAAATCATAATAATAACTACTTTTGCAAATAGCAGGTCGCCTTATCGTCCCGATTTATCGGGAAGGAAAGTCCGGACACCATAGCGTAGCGTAGCGGGTAACACCCGTCATTCGTCAGCTGACGGAGAGGACAAGTGCAACAGAAAGCAAGTACAGTTAGGCTGTAGTGAAAACAGGTAAACTCTACGCGGTGCAATGTTACGTATATTGGAGCTTAAGGGTTACGCGCCCGATTCCAAGGGGTAAGCAGCTAAAGTTAAGCAGTAATGTTTAACGCAGATAAATGATAAGGCATCCGCTTAAGGCGGATGACAGAATCCGGCTTATAGACCTGCTTTTTTATTAACAATTTCTTAAAAACAATCTATTTTTAGTATATAAAGTTAACATATTCTTAAAAAAGAATCATTAAAATATCATATAAGCAGTTAACGATGATATTGCTTAAATATACTTAAAATTACGACTAAAATTTGTAATTTCGCGTTAGAAATAAGATTTAAATAACCACTAAAATTATATATTATGGCATTTGATATAGAAATGATTAAATCAGTTTATGCGCGGATGACAGAGCATGTAGATGCTGCAAAAACTGTTGTAGGACGTCCTCTTACACTAGCCGAAAAAATATTGTACAACCATCTTTGGGATGGTAAAGCCACCAAAGCTTTTACAAGAGGTAAAGATTATGTCGATTTTGCACCCGACCGCATTGCTTGTCAGGATGCTACCGCACAAATGGCTTTATTGCAATTTATGCAAGCAGGAAAAGATAAAGTGGCAGTTCCTACTACGGTTCATTGTGACCATTTAATTCAGGCCAGATTAGGGGCTGATAAAGATTTGCAAGAAGCAATAAACACAAGTAGTGAAGTTTTCAACTTTCTTGCTTCAGTATCTAATAAATATGGTGTCGGTTTTTGGAAACCGGGAGCTGGTATTATCCATCAGGTTGTACTTGAAAATTACGCTTTTCCAGGCGGGATGATGATTGGTACCGATTCACACACTGTAAATGCAGGAGGATTGGGCATGGTGGCCATTGGTGTTGGCGGTGCTGATGCCGTTGATGTTATGGCCGGTATGGCTTGGGAATTGAAATTTCCTAAACTAATTGGTGTCAAGTTGACAGGAAAACTTTCAGGTTGGACTGCCCCAAAAGATGTGATTTTAAAAGTAGCGGGGATTCTTACTGCAAAAGGAGGCACGGGTGCTATAGTTGAATATTTTGGCGAAGGCGCTAAATCAATTTCAGCTACAGGAAAAGGGACTATTTGTAATATGGGTGCCGAAATAGGCGCTACCACGTCAACTTTTGGGTATGACGATTCTATGGAGCGTTATTTGCGTGCTACTAATCGCGCCGATATTGCCGATGAAGCCAATAAAATAGCGTCGTATTTAACAGGAGATGATGAGGTATATGCCAACCCAAAACAATACTTTGACGAACTAATTGAAATAGATTTATCGACTTTAAAGCCCCATCTTAATGGGCCTTTTACCCCCGATTTAGCTACAGAAGTAGGCACTATGACAGAAAAAGCGACTAAAAATGGATGGCCTCTAAAAGTAGAATGGGGCTTGATAGGTTCTTGTACTAATTCTTCTTACGAAGATTTATCGCGTGCAGCTTCAATAGCCAAACAAGCCGTTGATAAAAAATTAACTGCTCAAGCCGAATTTGGTATCAATCCTGGTTCAGAGCAAGTGCGCTACACAGCAGACCGTGATGGTTTATTAGATATTTTTAAAGATTTAGACGCTAAAATATTTACCAATGCTTGTGGTCCTTGTATTGGTCAGTGGGCTAGGGCTGGTGCCGATAAAGGCGAAAAGAATACCATTGTACATTCATTTAATAGAAACTTTTCTAAACGTGCCGATGGCAATCCCAATACACACGCTTTTGTAGCATCACCTTCTATGGTAGCTGCCGTAGCTATTTCAGGGCGTTTGGATTTTAATCCGATGACCGATAAATTGATAAATAAAGATGGTGAAGAAGTCATGTTAGAAGAACCCACAGGGTTTGAATTACCACCTAAAGGGTTTGATGTAAAAGATCCAGGTTTTATAGCCCCAATAGCTGATGGTTCAGGTATTGAAATTGTTGTAAACCCCGACTCAAAACGCTTGCAATTATTGACGCCTTTTAAACCTATTGGCGATACCTTAACGGGTGCTAAATTATTGATAAAAGCTCAGGGAAAATGTACAACAGATCACATATCAATGGCAGGGCCTTGGTTGCGTTACCGTGGTCACCTAGATAATATTTCTAATAATATGCTTATAGGTGCTGTTAATGCTTTTGGCGGTGCGACTAATAAAGTTAAAAATCAGTTGACTGGCGAATTTGGTACTGTACCCGATACCGCCCGCGCTTATAAAAAAGCAGGTATTTATACTGTAGTTGTAGGCGATCAAAATTACGGGGAAGGTTCTTCACGTGAACACGCCGCTATGGAACCACGTCATTTAGGTGTGGCGGCTGTTATTGTTAAGTCGTTTGCAAGAATTCACGAAACAAACCTTAAAAAACAAGGCATGTTAGGCTTGACTTTTGCCAATGAAGCCGATTACGACCTCATTCAAGAAGACGATACTTTTAACTTTTTAGATTTGAATCAATTTGCACCTGGCAAGCAATTGACTTTAGAAATTGTTCATGCTAATGGCAGTAAAGACGTCATTAAATTAAATCATACCTATAATAAAAACCAGATTGAATGGTATAAAGAAGGGTCTGCTTTGAATTTAATTAAAAAGGAAAACGCTTAGTTAAATAAAAATATAATAAAGCCTCCTTTTTATGGAGGCTTTATTATATTTACAATTGTAAGAAATTGGTAAAAAAACCACTAATTTTAAAACTTAGTAAAATAAAAAATGAAATTAAACAAGAAAATGCTATATAACATATTATTTGTAGTTTTAATTGCGGCTTTATTGTATCCAAACTCACGTGCTTTTATATTGCGGCAGCTTGCTTTTGCACCTTCGGTTAGATCCGAAGCCAAAAGCCCGACTTTAAAAGACTATAACTGGCAATTAAAAGGTTTAAACACTTCTGATATAAACTTTGAATCTTTAAAAGGTAAAGTCATTTTTGTAAATATTTGGGCCACTTGGTGTCCGCCTTGTCGTGCCGAAATGCCTTTAATTCAAGAACTTTATAATGATTATAAAGATAAAGTCCACTTTGTATTTGTCACATCAGACAATGCACAAAAAGTAACGGCCTATTACAAAGAACACGGTTTAGATTTACCAACTTATAATATGTACAGCAAAGAACCCGATTTATTTGTAACACGCAGTATTCCGGCCACTTATATTGTAAGTAAAAAAGGCAAAGTAGTGGTTTCAACAACAGGAGCTGCTAATTGGAACAGTAAAAAAGTCAGGAGACTCATAGATAATCTTTTAGCTGAATAAATTTTATTAATTGATAAAAAAATCCGCTTAAAGCGGATTTTTTAGTTTTAGACACTTACCAAGTCTTCTTAGAAGACTTGATTTCTTATGTAACTCAAGTTACTAAAAATAAGTTGCTAATAAAAAGAGTAAAGGGTTAATATTTTGTAAATTAGTGCTGTAAAATACGCATTAAATCTCTCACTAAAATGCAAAAGCAAAAACTAACTGTACGTATCTACAGATTTGAAAATATTGGTATATTTTCTGCTCTCTTAATCTTGTTCTTTCTTCTTTCTACCAATTTAAGTTTGGCGCAAACACGTCCTATAAATATCGACAGTACTTATGCTGAACTTAAAATTAAACCTGATACCAAATTTAAGGTTGAGAAGTTAATTTCGTTATATAAAAAATCAATTAGACAAAGAAAAATAAGAAAAGACATCATAGAATATGCCTTGTACACTTCGAAAAAAATATTTTATATAGACGGTATTGCCAAATGCTATAACAGAATGGGGATTTCTGCGCGCTATGCAAATAATTACAGAGCCTCTGTTACGTATCATAAAAGAGCGCTTAATTTTTTGTCAGAAACAAAAGATACACTCTCTAAAATAAAGTGTTTAAACAGTTTAGGTGTAACTTATAGAAAGTTGAATCTGGAAAAGGACGCTTTTAATTCTTATTTTAAAGCCCTCAAATTATCAGAAAAATTTAAAAATGACAGAAGTATAGCCATTGCTTTGAACGGTATAGGTAACGTATTTATTAATACCGAAGAATACAACAAAGCGCTGCCATATTTTAAAAGAGCTTTAAAATTAGAGACAAAAAATAAAAATATAAAAGGCCAAGAATACGAATTAGCAAATATTGGCGAGGTACTACTGTACGAACAATCTTACGATTCTGCTTATTATTATTTAAATAAATCGTTAGTTATTGCTAGAGAACATCCGCATAAAGACAGTGAGTCTATAAAATTAAACTTACTGGGGTTATTATATCAGAAAAAAGGGAGTTATTCAAAATCTTCAAAATATTACAAGCAATCTATTCCTTTATTTAAAGACTATAATAATCAGCGGTATTTGAGCAATACGCTTATTAATATGGGGATAAATATGTTGCGACTTAAAAAATACACAGAGGCTCATCGTAATATTTTATTGGGTTTAGACAAAGCAAAGCGTATTCATTCAAAAGAAAATATTATTCTTGGCTATAAGGCACTTGTAGATTATTACACGCTTCATAAAGATTATAAAAAGGCTTTAAGTGCCTATGAAAATGCTACAAAATTTCATGACAGTATAATTAATGAAGCCTCTCAAAAGAGTATTATAAGTACTCAGATTGAATATGAAACAGCCAAAAAAGATACGCAAATTCAGGAGTTGGCTACTGAAAAAAGAAAGATATTGATAAATGAACAAGCCAATTATAAACGCTTGATATTTATTATAATAATGGGTGTTATTATCATTTTTATATTAGTGGTTGTTTTTAATTTACGCCGGAAAAATTTAGATTTAGAGCTTCAAAATAAAAAGTCTGAAATACAAAAGTATTTATTACAGATTAACAAGCTCAAAGATAAAGTTGAATATAACGAAGTTAATTCATCACAAGATATAGCCGAAAAATTAGATTATTTTGAATTGTCTAAGAGAGAAAAAGAAGTTATTGATTTAATTTCAAACGGCCTTAGTAATGACGAAATAGCTTCTAAAATTTTTGTCTCTAAAAATACCATAAAAACCCACATTAAAAACATCTACACCAAATTGGATGTTAAAAATAGAATTCAGGCAGTCAAAAAAATAAAAGCACTGTAGATTTCGGTCAGTTATTTTAACAAAAAACAGATCTAAAAAAGGCAGACAAAACAGCTTGTATTAACACATCTCTTAATTTTGCCCATTTTTCGTAAAATAATCACCCTTTAGGGTGATGCGAATCATACTTTTTGATGAACTAAATTTTTGACAAGAGAAGTAATTTTGTCAAAAATTTTAATCTCTCAAAACCAAATAGTATGAAAAAAATTACAATATTGGCAAGTGTGCTGTTAATGTCACTTGTCGGTTATTCGCAAACCACTTCAATTCCCGATCCCATTTTCGAACAGTATCTAATAGACAATGCTATTGATACAGATGGCACTTTAAACGGACATGTTGCTACGGCAGATATTATTGGCGTGACTCATATAAGTGTATCTGATATGAATATAAACAGCTTAGAAGGTATTCAAGATTTCACATCTTTAACTGATTTTAGTTGTGCTAGAAATAACCTCACAAGCATTACATTACCAAATGTCACAGGTTTCGCTACTTTAACTTTATCTGGAAATAATTTAACAACAATTGACTTTCCTGCTAGCACTACATATTTATTAGAATTTTCTTGTGCTGACAACCAAATAACATCAATTAATTTTAACAATATAACTTATATTAATTGGTTTTACTGCCCCAATAATTTATTTACAACACTAGACTTAAGTGCAATTGATGTAGAAGGATTGGAATGTACAGGTAATCCGCTTTTAGAAAGTATCGATTTTAGAAACGGACAAGATATGTCGCAAGTGTATCTATTTGACGCCACAAACAATCCAAACCTGTCTTGTATTTATGTAGATAATGCTTCAGATGCAAATCTAAATAGCTGGGGTATTAATCACGCTGTAACACATTTTGTAGAAGATACGGCTGGTTGTATGCTTGCTCAATCTGGTACTTATGTGCCAGATGATAATTTTGAAGCCTATCTTGAGGCTAGTGGTGTGGGTAATGGTATTCCTAATGATAATTGGGTACTTACCGCAAGCATAGACAGCATTACTTCATTAGATGTCAGCAATAAAAATATAGCCGATTTGACAGGTATTCAAGATTTTGTAGCTTTAAGTACATTAGATTGTAGTAATAATGCACTCGATTCATTAGATTTGAGTTCAAACCTAAATTTAAATACAACACTCAACGCTTCGGGAAACCAATTAACAGCATTACGCTTGCCCAATAATGCTGGTTTGGGCACATTAAATATTTCAAATAATAATTTAACAGGGTTAGATTTTCCAACAACATATACAACCCTTCTTACTTTTGATTGTACTTATAATAACCTTGCCTTTATCAATTTTAATAATATAACTTATATAAATGCAATGGATTGTTCTAATAATTTGTTGACAGATTTAGATTTTAGCACAACAAATGTTGAAGGTTTGACTTGTAATAACAATCCTAGGATAACTTCAATCAATATAAAAAACGGTCACAATAGTGCCGATGTTTACCAATTTATTGCTCAAAATGATCCACTTTTAACCTGTATTTATGTTGATGATGTTGCTTGGAGTACAACAGCTTGGACTCAAATTGATGATACAGCACATTTTGTAGCAGATGCCGCAGGTTGTCAATATTATGCCGATCACACTTATGTGCCTGATGATAATTTTGAACAAGCCTTAATTGATCAAGGTTTAGATGACGTTTTAGATAATTATGTTCTAACAATTGATATTTCTATCATTGGCTTTTTAGATGTTTCAGGTAAGAATATTAACAGTTTAGAGGGCATTCAAGATTTTATGGAGTTAACAACCTTAGTTTGTAGTAATAATAACCTGACTTATTTAGATCTTAGCAGTAATCATATTGGTGAATTTGCTTGTGATAACAACCAATTAACCACTTTAATTTTAAATGTAGAAGCTGGCGTTGTAGATTGCAGTAATAACCAATTATCAAGCCTTAATATACCAACAGGTATCACCAATTTAAATTGTAGTCACAATACTTTTACATCTTTAGACTTGAGTAGTACAGTAGATTTAAGTATTTTAGATTGTAGTTATAACCAATTGACAGCGCTAGATTTAAGAAATGGCATCAATACTCTTATTCAGTATGACTATGATTTTGATACTAGAAATAATCCAGATTTAAACTGTATTTATGTAGATGATGTATCTTACAGTAATACCACTTGGCCTAATATTGACGGGAGTGCACATTTTGTTTTAGATGAAGCTGCTTGTGCCGCTTGGGTAGCAACTACATACGTACCAGATGACAATTTTGAAGCCTATCTTGAAGCCAATGGTATGGGTAACGGTGTTGCCAATGATAATTATGTGAATACCGACAATATATCGGGTGTTACATCATTGTTAATCTATAATAAAAATATAGCCGATTTAACAGGTATAGAAGACTTTACAGCTTTAGAAGTTCTAAATTGTAACGGAAACGCACTAACATCTATTAATGTAAGTCAGAATTCAGCTTTAAAAGAACTCTATGCCAATTCTATGTCAGGTATAACGTCAATCGATGTAAGTAATAATACCAATTTAGAAGTTTTTTCTGTAGGAGATACACATTTAAATTCAATTGATTTAAGTGCTAATACAAAACTAACAACATTAACTATTGCAAACAATAATCTATCAGGTAATTTAGATTTGAGTCATAATCCTTTATTAGAGTATGTGAGTTGCGGTAGTAATATTTTAACGAGTTTAGATATTAGTAATAAAACCTCACTTACAACTTTATCTTGCGATAATAATGAATTAGCCAGTTTAAATGTAAGTGGAGATGTGCTTTTAAGCGAATTAAACTGTGGCAACAATGGCTTTACTACCTTAGATTTAAGTTCAAATACCGCTTTAACAAAATTAAACTGCAATAGTAGTGTATCATTAAACAGCATAGATTTACGAAATGGTCATAATACAAGTATTACTAATTTTGATACAAGTAATAGTTCAGCCCTTTCGTGTATTTTTGTCGATGATGTTGCCTACAGTACAACAAACTGGACACATATAGATGCAACTACTCACTTTGTACCAGACGAAGCCACTTGCAATAGTTACACTTTAACCTATGTCCCTGATGATAATTTTGAAGCTTACTTAGAAGCCAATGCTATGGGTAACGGTATAGCTAATGATAATTATGCAACAACAGCTTATATTAAACTTCAAACAAATTTAGACGTTTCTAATAAAGGGATAACAGATTTAACAGGCATAGAAGCCTTTACAAATCTGCAAAGTTTAGTTTGCAGCAACAATAGCTTAACAAGTTTAGACCTAACAGCTCTTACAAGTTTACAGAATATACATTGTGATAATAACCAATTAACTAGTTTAATTTATGCTCAGAATGTAACAGAATTAGACTGTAATCATAATCAATTAACAAGTCTTATTCTATCAAATCAAATGTTTAGTATAGATTGTAGTTATAATCTGTTAACAGCTTTAGATGTGAGTGCTAATACCTATATCGGTCATGTTTTTTGTAACAATAATCAGTTAACCTCATTAGATATGAGAAATGGCGGTAATACATTTTTGTATAGCTTTGATTTTGACGCTACAAACAATCCAAATCTAACTTGTGTTTTTGTTGACGATCCGGCTTGGAGCGACAGTAACTGGGCTAGTAGTATCGATTCAACTGCAAGCTTTGTTGCCAGCGAAGCCGATTGTGGTTCTACACAAATGACCTATGTGCCAGACGATAACTTTGAACAATTATTAATCGATTTAGGTTATGATTCAGGCGCTTTAGACGATTTTGTCATAACATCACATATAAATACCATTGTTACTTTAGATTTAGGAAATAGAAACATAATAGATTTTACTGGTATAGAAGATTTTCTAATGCTCGAAACTATTTATTGTAGAAATAACGACCCTGTTCATTTAGATTTAGGAGGTCTTGGGAGTTTGATAAATATATATGTTAGTGGCAATCCACGTTTATCATCAATTGTATTACCGGGGGCTTTTGGCAAAAAAGGCTCAGCCAATAAATCAAATGGAGCAAACAATACTTTAATCACTTTAGATTTACACGGAAATGCTTTAACATCATTAGACTTATCTAGTTATTCAGCCTTAACAACCATAAAAGTTAACGATAATAATTTAACGAGTTTAAATGTTCAGAATGGCAATAATAACAATATTGATGCTGCTAATTTTGATGCCAGTGGCAATGGTAATTTAACCGATATAGTTGTAGATGACGCTTCTTATGCGGCTGCCAATTGGCCAAATGTAGATCCTGCTTCAACATTTACTACAGATAGTACTCTAGGTGTTGAAGATATTATATTGTCAAGTAAAATTTCAATATATCCAAATCCGGCTAAGGATAATATCAAGATTATAGCACCAAGTACAGTAATAAATAAAATTGAAATCTATAATTTCTTAGGGATTCCGGTTAAGATTTATCACAAGCAAAACCAATATTCAATTGTTAATTTGTCCGCAGGAATGTATTTGATTAAAATAGATACCGATGATGGTATCGCTGTAAAAAAATTGATAATTAAATAAGTGAGAGGTTGTCTTTAAGTGCTTGTCCGTTATTTTAGGGCAAGCACTTAATATTTTTAAGAAAGTTCTGCTATAACTTCTAATAATATTTCACAACCCTTTTTTAAGTCGGTTTTAGAAATATTTAACGGCGGCGTAACGCGTATGGCTCGTCCTTCAAAAAGTAACCAAAATAAAATCAGGCCACGGTCTAAGCACTTTAGAATTACATTTGAAGCAAAGTCGGCATCACGCATAATAAGGGCTAACATCATACCTGTCCCACGTATTTCTTTAATTTTGGGATGTATGAGTAAATCGCACATCATTTGTCCTTTTTCTGTAACGTCGGCTAACAATTTAGGTTTAACAATCTGCTTTAAAGTAGCAAGAGCCGCTGCGGCAATAACAGGATGTCCGCCAAATGTGGTAATATGTCCTAATTTTGGATGATGGCTCAACAAATCCATATATTCTTTTGAAGCACTAAATGCTCCAATGGGCATACCGCCCCCCAAACCTTTACCCAAAACGACAATATCGGGGACAACATTATAGTTTTCAAAACCAAAAACTTTTCCAGTTCTGCCAAATCCGGTCTGAATTTCATCTAAAATAAACAAAGCGCCCATTTCTTTACAGCGTGCTTTTACCTTTTGTAAATAATTATTTACAGGGATAATAAAACCGGCACCACCTTGAATAGTTTCTAAAATAACCGCTGCTGTTTTGGAGGTTATTTTATCTAAATCAGAGTCATTATTAAATTCAATGAACCGCGTGTTGGGAATCAAGGGTCTAAAAGCACGGTTTTGTTTTTCAACGCCACAAACACTCATGGCACCTTGGGTGTTGCCATGGTATCCTTTACGAGCCGCAATAACTTCACTACGTCCTGTAACGCGTTTGGCTAATTTTAAGGCACCTTCGGTAGCTTCTGTCCCCGAATTGGTTAAATAAGTTATTTGTAAAGGCGCGGGGAGGTGTTGTGCTAATAATTTACACAAATCCATCTGAGGCTTTTGAATAAACTCACCATAAACCATTACGTGTGTATATTTGGCAAGCTGTTTTATAATTGCCTTTTCTACCTTTTTGGGTCTATGTCCTAGACTATTAGCCGAAACACCTGCTACAAAATCTAAATAAGCGTTGCCATTGACATCAAAAATATAAGAGCCTTTGGCACTTGAAATTTTTAGTTTAAGTGGGTTAGGGGATGTTTGTGCTTGATATTTTAAAAAATCATCTTCCAAAAGAATATTTTTCAGATTAATTATAAATATGGAATTTTGTTTTTGGACGTTCTGCTTCTCGCCAGATAAAACCTCTGAGTTTACGCACATTTTTAGGCAGTTCACTTTCAGGGTAGGTGATGCCCTCTGGTTTTGTTATAAATTTAACAGATTGTATATCGCCTTTTTTTAAGACAAACCGAATTTTACTACACTCAGATTTATTTATACCTATTAGTTTACCCGCATCATTTCTTAAGTAATAAAGTAACTCGCTATTACCTATAACATCAACATCTTTAAGATCGCTATCTGTGAATTTACCTTTTATAAAACGCCCTTTTATTTGGTTAAATCCAGATGAATCCTTCTGAATTATAAGGGCATTGTGCAATACTTTTAGACTGTCTAATTTATTGGTTTCTACATTTTTTGTAAAGATAATGGTGTCGCCAGTAATCTGACTATCGTTAGCCCAAAGAATGGGGTTTTTATACATAGTTGTAACACCAGTTGCACTGTTCGAAAATATAGAATCGCAAGCACCTTGCAAATCGGGCTTGTAAAACTTAACGTGATGAAAAGCCCGTATTTTTCTGTTGTCTTGCTCTCCTGTTAAGAGTAAAGTATCTCCGTGAATAAAAAGAGAATCTCTCGCAGATATAATAATAGCCATCGCATTTTTTACAACAAACGAAGAGTCTTTAAATTTGTAATATTCTGCATAACCACCTTTAGAAATTGTATTATTTTTAATATCTGTAACTATAACATTACCAGTTGCTGATGAAAATCCTAGTACTTTATTGTAGTAAAGACTGTCGCCTTCAATTACTTGATTCTTACTTATTATTTTGGCATTTTTTAGAAAATGAGCAATATCATTTGAGGTGTTGTAAAATCCCTTTTCACAATAAATAGTACTTTCGGGGCTTATAATTCTAGAAGGGCCAAAAAGATAGGCTATTTTAGAATTTGTATAATAATCTAACCGCTCACTTTTGAGGATGTAATCTGGGTTTGTCAGCACTACATTTGTTTTGGCAACAAATTTTTTATTTTCGAGATAATAATGTCCTTCTTTACTCTTTAAAGTATTGATACTGTCTATTATTGTGCCACTGTCATTATAGTAAAGCACCTGTTTTTTTCTATCAAAGTTTAAGGTGTCTGTCAGAAGTGTTACCGCATTATCTTTGAGCTTAACGTTTCCCCAAGAAACAGCCAACTTTGTGTTGCCGTTATAATTACTGTAATGACTCGTTTGTATAATGCTATCACCCTGATTTATGACAACATTGCCAATAGCTTTTAAAAAATTAGATTTTTTGTATTGGATGGCTTTTGTGCATTTAAGCGAAATACCTTGATGGATAATATGCACATTTCCAGATAATATTGTAGCTCCTGGATATTTAGCTTCATCTACAAAAGTATTATCGGCATGTACTATTTTAATGCGTTTTTCTTGAGAAAAAACATTGAAAGTAATTGCTAAAAAGAATACCAATAAATAGGTTTTTTGCATCATAAAGTAACGACAAAATTACTTAATTTAGTTTTATTTACAGATTATCTAACTATAGTTTGCTTTCTATCTGGACCTACAGATACTATTTTAACAGGTACTTCTACAAAATGCTCTATAAATTTGATATAAGAAAGTAGGTTTTCTGGCAATTCGTTTGCAGAAGTCATTTTAGTTAAATCGGCTTGCCAACCTTTAAATTCGGTATAAACAGGTGTAATATCTGCGTCATTTATAGAATAGGGCAAATCGCTTATTTCTTTGCCTTTATACATATAAGAAGTACACGCTTTAATGGTTTTAAAACCAGATAGCACATCGGCTTTCATCATTGTTAATTGTGTTGCGCCATTAATTCTGACAGCATATTTTAAGGCTACTAAATCGAGCCATCCGCAACGACGGGGACGACCAGTAGTAGCCCCAAATTCACAACCCACTTTTCCCATTGTTTTACCATCATTATCAAAGAGCTCTGTAGGAAATGGACCAGAACCCACACGCGTTACATAGGCTTTAAAAATACCATAGACATCTCCAATGGCATGTGGCGAAATACCCAGACCAGTACAAGCACCTGCGGCAGTTGTAGTAGAAGATGTTACAAAAGGATAAGTACCAAAATCGATATCTAACATAGAGCCTTGCGCCCCTTCGGCTAAAATACTTTGTTTGCCCTTTAAGGCTTCGTATAAATAAGTTTCACTATCTATAAAAGTAAGCGATTTTAACAATGTAATAGCTTCAAAAAACTCGTTTTTAAGTTCCTCTAAATCGTATTGTAAATCGATATTATAGAAGTTTAGCAGGGTTAAATGCTTATTGGTAAGTGCATTAAATTTATCTTTCCAATTGTCTAATTCTAAATCGCCTATACGCAAACCATTTCTACCTGTTTTATCCATATAAGTTGGACCGATACCTTTTAGAGTAGAACCAATTTTGAGCTTGCCTTTTAAAGCTTCTGAGGCAGCATCGAGCAGTCTGTGAGTAGGTAAAATAAGATGTGCTTTGCGCGAAATATAGAGGGCTTTTCTATAATCTATATTGTGATTTTCTAGATTTGCTAATTCTCTTTTTAAAATAACAGGGTCAATAACCACACCATTTCCCACTACATTTTTAGCCCCTTTATGAAAAATACCAGATGGAATTGTATGTAAAACATGTTTCTGATTTTCGAAAATAAGCGTATGTCCAGCATTTGGTCCTCCCTGAAAACGCGCTATTATAGCATAGTTTTTAGTGAGAACGTCAACAATTTTACCTTTGCCTTCATCTCCCCATTGTAAACCCAGCAGTAAATCTACTTTCATTTTTTTTCTTTTTTAGTTGGTTGTTTTTTTGTTGCATAGAAATACAGCGCGTGCTTGTGTATAGTAACGTCAAATACTTCTTCAATATTTTTTTTAATGTTCTGTATTCTTGGATCACAAAATTCAATGACTTCGCCTGTATCTGTTACAATAAGATGATCGTGCTGTTTATCAAAATAACATTTTTCGTAATGTGCCTGATTTTTACCAAACTGATGACGCCTTACAAGACCACACTCTAACAATAAAATTACTGTGTTATAAAGCGTTGCACGACTAACACGGTATTTTTTTTCCCGCATTAAGAGAAATAGAGACTCAATATCAAAATGCTCATTAAGATTGTATATTTCATACAATATTGCGTAACGTTCGGGCGTTTTTCTATGCTTATTTGTGTTCAAATAAGTGGTAAAAACATTTTTAACGATGTCTTGTTTTGATAAATTATTCATTTCACAAGAATTCTGAATTACAAAAATACGTTTAATATTGAGGTAAAAATTATACAATTAGTAAAAAAATTAACAACTTGTAAACAGTATTATTCTACTATGCGCTTTACCTTTTCTACGCCTTCAATTTTTTTAATTTTATCAATCAACTTATTGAGTTGTGCTATGTTTTTAACGTTGACAGCAATTTTCCCCTCAAAATGACCTTGTACACCAGAAATATTTAAACTGTGAATATCTAAATTCATATTGTTTGATATTACTTTTGTAACCTTATTAACAAGCCCTTTATCGTCTACACCTGTAATGAGCAATGTGCATTTAAAACCTTCTTGTGTAGAATCTATCCAATGAGCAGGCATTATTCTATAGGCAAATCTGGCCTGTAAACTTATGGCATTTGGACAATCTTTTTTGTGAATTTTAATACCATCGTTTATAGTTACAAATCCAAATACTTTATCGCCCGGAATAGGATTACAACATTTAGAAGTTGTATAATCTAAGTGATCTTCTTCTATACCAAACACAAGTGAGTCGTATTTAGAGGTAACTTCATCTTGGTTTAGTAAAGGATCTACATTGGTTTTTTTTCTGCGAATCTTATTCTTGAAAAAATTATAAAAGGCATTATTATGAAGACTGGCATAACTTTTTAATTCTTTATTTTCAATAGCCCCATTACCCACACGGTAAAATAAATCTAAACTGGTTTTTAATTTAAAATAATTAACCAACTCGTTTACAATATTTTCATTTAATTTAATTTTTAAATGACGTAACTTTCTAATTAATATCTCTTTACCTTCTTCCGCGATTTTCTTTTGTTCTTGTTTTAGTGCATTTTTAATTTTAGACTTAGCACGTGCTGTCACTATAAAATCTAACCAACTTAGTTTTGGTTTTTGATGTTCAGATGTCATTATTTCTACCTGATCGCCACTTTTTAAAACCCTGCTAATGGGGACTAGTTTACCATTTACCTTAACGCCACGGCATTTCATACCGACTTCGGTATGGATAGAAAAAGCAAAATCGAGACCTGTAGCGCCTTTTGGTAATGATTTTATATCGCCATTTGGTGTGAAGATATAAATTTCTTTAGAGTAAAGATTTAATTTAAACTGTTCAACAAAATCTACAGCATTAATGTCTTTATTTTCTAAGCTTTCTTTTAATTTGTTAAGCCAACTATCTAAGCCACTTTCGTGTTCGTTTTTATGTTTGTATTTATAATGTGCTGCATAGCCCTTTTCGGCAATTTCGTCCATACGCTCAGATCGTATTTGGACTTCTACCCAACGACCCGATTTACCCATTACAGTAATATGTAGCGATTCGTAACCATTTGATTTTGGTTGTGATATCCAATCGCGTAAACGTGTGGGATTTGGTCTAAAATTATCAGTAATAATAGAGTAGATTTTCCAAGCGTCAAATTTTTCATTATTATCTGAACTCTTATAAATTATCCTAATGGCAAACTTGTCATATACTTCTTCAAAACTTACGCCTTGGTTGAGCATTTTTCGTCTTATAGAGAAAATTGATTTTGTCCGGCCTAAAATTTTGTATTTAAAGCCTTCTTTATTTAAGGAGGCTCTAACAACATTTGCAAATTTGGTTATATAGGCTTTTTGAGCTTCTTTAGTCTCATCAATTTTATCAGATATATCATTATAAACTTCTGGTTCTGTATATTTTAAACCTAAATCTTCTAACTCAGTTTTAATATTATAGAGTCCTAATCTATGTGCTAAAGGGGCATAAATATATAAAGTTTCCGAAGCAATTTTAACCTGTTTATCTGTAGGCATATATTGCATGGTGCTCATATTGTGCAACCTATCAGCAATTTTTATTAAAATAACCCTTACATCGTCATTTAAAGTCAAGAGCATTTTTCTAAAATTTTCTGACTGAACAGAAATATTTTGATCTTTTTTGAGATGGGCTATTTTGGTAAGTCCGTTTACAATTTTAGCAATAGTTTCGCCAAACATTTGCTCAATATCTGCTAAAGTATAACTCGTGTCTTCTACAACGTCGTGTAAAAGGGCAGAAGCAATAGATTTAGCCCCTAAACCAATATCGTTTGCTACAGTTTTGGCGACTGCAATTGGGTGAAAAATATAAGGCTCACCACTTTTTCTCCGCTGATCTTTATGAGCATCGGCAGCCAAATCAAAAGCTTTGCGAATTAACTGCTTATCTTCTTTAGATAAAGTCTGATAAGAGTTTTTAAGCATATTTTTGTATGCCAAAGCAATAGCTGTCTTTTCTTCTTCTATGGTTGCGGTGTATGCCATAGTTTAAAAGTATGATAAAGAAAAAGAATACGCAAGTTTTATAACTTTTTTAAATTTTGGATGCGCTGAAACAATGTAGGATGAGAATAATTTAAAAAGACGTAAAATTTATGAGGTGTTAAATTGCTTAAACTCTTTACCGATAATTTTTTAAGACTTGTAATTAAATCAGTTGAATAGCCATGATTTTTTGCAAAATTATCGGCTTGATACTCGAATTTTCGTGATAAAATATTCATCATTAATCCAGTTATAACCGATATGGGCGTGTATAAAATCATAAAAACAATCATACCGATATGAAAGCTGGGTTTTTCAATACCCACAGCTTGAGCTAAAATAGGATTATTGATAAAAAGGGACAATAAATATAAAGTAAAACCAGTTAGTAATATTGACAGTATAAGATTATAAATGACGTGCTTCTTCTTAAAATGACCAATTTCGTGTGCTAAAATGGCGGCAATTTCGTCATCCGATAAATCGTTTAACAAAGTATCGTAAAGCACTACTTTTTTTGTTTTTCCGAATCCAGAGAAATAAGCATTGGCTTTTGTAGAGCGTTTAGATCCGTCAATTAAAAAGATGGCTTCCAAATTAAACTTTACTTTTTTAGCAAAAGATTCTAACGTTTTTTTAAGACTTCCTTCTTCTAAAGGGGTTAACTTGTTGAATAAAGGGACAATCAATTTTGTATAGAAAAGGTTCATAAAAAGACTGAAAAGAGCTATAAAAGCCCAAGTATAAATCCAAAATGTATTTGGGAATGTTTTATAAAACCAAAGGACAGCCACAAGAATTAAACCTCCTAAAATAATGGTTAATAATAAGCTTTTAAAAGTATCTTTTATAAACAAGGCTTTGGTCATTTTATTAAAACCAAAACGTTCTTCAATAACAAAAGTGTGATAATAACTAAAAGGCAGAGAGAGAATTGTACTTGCCAAAAAAAGAATACCAAAATATAGCAAGCTCACATATATGTCATTTTGAGTATAGTGTCTTACAAAAACATCTAAGCATTTAAAACCATTTAAAAATATAAAAAGTAGGAGTAGCGCAAAAGATAAAAAAGATTGTAAGAGCCCAAATTTATAATTAACCTGATTGTATTCTTGCGATTTAGTGTATTTTTCTACAGAATAAACAGATTCTAATTCGGCAGGTAAAACGTCATTAAAATGTTTGGCATTTAAATATTTTGCTATCTGTTCTAAGGCGAAATTTAAAACGATGATTGCTATAAAAGTTATAAATAGAAATTGTGGTGTCATAGCTTATTTAAATTGACGTTGGCGCTTGGCTTCAAAAATTAAAATACTCGCAGAAACAGATACGTTCATTGAGTCTATTTTACCTTGCATGGGGATGATGATATTTTGTGTGGCAGCTGTGATAAAATCTTCTGAAAGCCCTGTTGATTCTGTACCAACAACTAAAGCTGTTTGTTTTGTAAAATCTTGTAAATGATATTGTTTTGAGCTGTCACTTAAAGTAGCACAATAGATATTAAATTTATTATCTTTTAAAAATTGAATACAGTTTTTAGTAGAATCAACCGTAATATTATTAGTGAAAACACATCCCACACTAGAACGAATACAGTTGGGATTATAAATATCTGTTTTGGGATTGGCAATTATAACAGCATCAATATTGGCAGCGTCTGCGGTACGTAAAAGCGCCCCAATATTGCCAGGTTTTTCTAAGGCTTCGGCTACTAAAATTAAAGGATTTTTTGACTTAAACTTTAAGTCTTTTAAGCTGTGCGATTTCGATTTTGCTACGGCAATAATACCTTCGGTTGTATCGCGATATGCCAATTTCTGATAGACAGTTTCACTAATTTTTATTAATTGGGTATTGGTATTTTGAGCGGAGAGAAGCGTTTCTAGTGAGTCTTGTGAAATTAAATCTTCTTGAAATAATACTGTTTCAATAATATAAGCACTTTCTAAAGCCAAATGTAATTCGCGCAAACCTTCAAATACAAATAAACCTGCCTTTCTGCGATTTCTAGATTTCTCTTTAAGTAAAATAAACTCTTTTATAAAGGGGTTTTGTGGACTCGTTATCTCTTTTATCATAAAGCAAAAATACTAAAAAAAGCCACCTAAAAAGGCGGCTCTTTATTAAAATGAAAAAGGTACTAGACTATTTACCGTGATATTTTTTCATATAACGACGGTACAATATTTTTTGATGTGAATCTAAACTGATATCACGTCCTTGAATAAAGGCTTTTTCGGCATTGTTTGTCCGCATATCAAGCGCATCGCCGGTTGATATAAATAAAGTAGCATCTTTACCCACTTCAAGACTGCCAATACTTTTGTCCATTCCTAAAATTTTAGCATTATTAAGGGTAATTAAAGCTACACCTTGTTCGTATGTTAAGCCATAAGCTACGGCAGTACCTGCATAAAAAGGCAAATTACGCGTATTCATACGCTCCATTTGACCTTCACTTTGCAAGCCTACTAAAATACCGGCATCTGTTAAGATTTTGGGCAATCTAAAAGGTAAGTCAATATCTTCATCGACATTGTTAGGTAAAGAATGAAGGCGTTTTAAAAGAACAGGAACATTATTTTGTTTCAATAAACCGCTGACTTTATAAGCTTCTGTGCCACCAACAATAACCATTTTTTTAATGTTATGCGAATTGACAAATTTAACAGCATCGCTAATAGCTTGTACATCATTAGCATGTACATACAGGCGTTTATTACCATTAAATAGACCTTTTACAGCTTCAAATTTCAAGTTTTTTTCTAAATTTTTCACTCTACTGTAAGCCAGTGCATTGTTAAAAAAAGTACCGAGTTTACTAATTTGTTTATTGTAATTTTTATTGGGCATGACTTTTCCGGCGTTAGGTCCTCTATAAGAACGTCTAAAAGTTCTGGGCCAATTAAGGTGAACACCATCATCTTCTTTTAAGATAGCATCTTCCCAATTCCAAGCATCTAATTGTACAATAGTTGATGTTCCCGAAATAGCGCCTCCTCTGGGTGCTACTTGGGCTATTAATACGCCATTTGGACGCATAGACTCTACAATTTTAGATTCCGCATTATAGGCTATTATACTTCTAACATTGGGATTTATATCACCGCGTTCCGCATCGTCATGAGTGGCACGAACAGCCGCAATTTCTACCAAACCCAAAGTAGTATTAGGAGCTATAAAACCGGGGTAAACATCTTTACCGGTAGCGTCTATTACAGTGTTATAATTGGCTTTATTGGCAGCTATAGATGTTCCCACATAATTTATTTTGCCATTGGTAAAACCAATAGCACTGTTATTAATAACTTTTCCATTACCAATATGGGCTGTTGCCCCTACAATTAAGATACTTTTAGTTTCTTTATTGGCAGGTGTTTGTTGCGAAAATACTGTTACAGAAATGAAGAGCAGTATTGCAAAAATTGATTTTATATTTTTTAGTTTCATAATTAGTCGTTTAAGGCATTATATATATCAATACTCTCACAGGTGTAATACATTTTTTTCTTTTTAAAAGGAGGACGTGTTTTCATTCCTTTATTTTTTTCTGATAACATCATGTTAATTAAAGTATTACGACGTTCTTGATCGTTTTTAACCATTTGTTTGTCTTTATCATAATCAAAATAAATAGTACCTTCAATGATTGTCTTTTCGGCATGAGCATAAATTGATAAGGGATTGTCACTCCATATAACCACATCGGCGTCTTTGCCTACTTTAATACTCCCCATTTTATTGTCTAGATGGAGCATTTTAGCTGGATTAAGTGTCACCATTTTCCAAGCATCCTCTTCACTCATATTACCGTATTTAACAGATTTGGCGGCTTCTTGGTTGAGGCGCCTAGACATTTCAGCATCATCAGAATTAATGGCTACGTTTAAGCCTACACTGTTCATAATGGAGGCATTGTAAGGAATGGCATCATTAACTTCGTATTTATAAGCCCACCAATCAGAAAAAGTAGAAGCACCTAAAACACCGTGTTTTTTCATAATATCGGCTACTTTATAGCCTTCTAAAATATGTGTGAATGTGTTGATTTTAAAATCAAATTTTTCGGCCACTTTCATCAACATATTAATTTCAGATTGTACATAAGAATGGCACGTGATAAAACGTTCACCATTGATGATTTCGGCCAATGTCTCTAGCTCAATATCGTAACGTACAGGAATGCCTTTTTTCTTTTTAGCATCATATTCTTTAGCACGCGTAAAGTAATCCATATAAACTTGTTCAACACCCATCCTTGTTTGTGGATAGCGAATGGTGGCATTATCGCCCCAATTAGATTGTTTGACGTTTTCGCCCAAGGCAAATTTTATAAATTTAGGCTGATTTTTAAGAATTATATCTTTGGGTAAACCACTCCATTTTAATTTAATGATAGCACTTTGACCACCAATAGGATTGGCAGAGCCGTGTAGAATTTGCGACATCGTAACACCGCCGGCTAAAGTGCGATAAATACTAATATCGTCTGAGTTTATAACATCTTGAATACGGACTTCGGCACTGCTGTTATGCCCGGCTTCGTTAATACCTTCTCCGGCTATATGAGAATGTTCATCAATAATTCCCGTTGTAAGGTGTTTACCTGTGCCGTCTATAACCAAGGCTTTTCTCGATTTTAAATTTTTACCAATTTTGGCTATTTTACCATCTTTTAAAAGGACATCGGTATTTTTTAAAATGCCTGCTTTTTCGTTTGTCCAAACCGTCGCATTTTTAATAAGAATAGTTTGTTGTTTAGGACGTGTGGCGTACCCAAAAGCTTCATTAGGATAGCTAACAGGTAATACCTTAAGGATACTATTTTTAATTATTTTTTTAGATTTCTTATCTAAAGTTTCAGTATTTTTTTTAATAAATCGTGCTGAAGTTTCTGTCCCATCATACAAAGTTGCCAAACCATTTTGGATACCATTTGCGTTAACCATAGCACTTATTCTGTTAAAACCTTTTTTACCTTTAGGTTTAAAATTGATTGAAATCCAGCCATTTTTATAACTAAATTTGGCCGCTATTTTAGTGCTGTCTTGTTTGAGGCTCATTTTAGGGCTGCTCACTTTGTCGCCTGATAAAATCATTTTATAACTGACATTACCAATATTTAAAGTATAATCGCCATTAATAGGAATGATATCCTTATTATTTACGACGTTTTTACGGCCTTGTGTCCAGTTTTCGTACAAGACAGTATTTTTGTCAAATACATCGCCAGAAGTGATTAAAAAATTAGCCCAAGCTCCTTTATTTAAAGAACCTATCTCATTTTGTTTGCCTATAAAAGCAGCTGGCTGACTTGTTAAAGCTTCTAAGGCTGTTGTTTTGTCTAAGCCATTTTTGATGGCTTTTAATAAATTTGATTTAAAACTACTGGCTTTTTTTAAACCGCTAAATGTCAAAGCAAATGGAATGTTATTTTTGGCCATAACACCCGGATTTATAGGTGCCTGATTCCATTTAAGCATCGCTTTTAAACTGACTTTAGAAGCGGCTAATGGGTTGCTAACATCTATGGCGTCTGGGAAATTAAGTGGAATGATGTATTTACTATTTGTGTTTTTTATAGCGTCAATCATTTCGTATTCATCGCCGCCGCCTTTTAATATAAAATTATAACCAAATTCTTTGGCAATTTTCGCAGCGCGCAAATCGTTTAACTTTTTGCCGGCATCAAAAATACGGGGTAAATTTTCGTTGGCAATTAGGGCGTCTAAAGATAAATCGTTCATATCTTTATGTGTTTTGTACCAAGAAGCATCGTAAAACATTTGACGTAAAAGTGCCATCATACCCATTAAAGATGTAGGGTAGAATTGTTTAGAACTTCTGTTTCTAGTAAAACCAAAATCTTGTGTTGCTTTTTTAGAAATGACACGAACATGGTTGTTATCAAAACTATTTAAGGCCACCAAAACAGAATTGCCACGAGCAATGGCATCTTTGCGGTTGCTTAAAACAACGCCAAATCCTGCATTTAAAAGTTTTTTTGCAGATTTACTGTCATATTTAAAATGATCAATAGCATCGTTTTCTGTAACGATGTGCTCATCCCAATAATAGCCATTTTTTTTACTGTCGTATTGAAGCGCAGAAAAGAAATTACCACCACTTTTCTTGACTTTTTTAATACCAAAATCGCTGTATAAATCAATAAAAGAAGGATAAATAGATTTTCCTTTTAAATTGACCACAATACTATTTTTTGGGATACTGATGTTAGCACCAGCATTCACCACTTTGCCGTCTTTAATTAACAGCGTAGCATTGTTTAAAACAGTGGTTGCAGTAACAAAAATCTTAGCATGTGTAAAGGCCGTATAATTGTGTGATGTGGCTTTAATTTCTGAATTAGTAGGGAAATATTCTTGTGCTCTTAGACTCGAAAGGCTGCCTAATAACACAAGAAAAAGAAAGAGCTTTTTCATAGGTTAGAAAGATTAGTTAAATTTATTTAAGTGTTAAAGATAGTAGTTACTAATTCTTGCCAATTGAATCTTAAAAAGTTTAACATTTTTTTAAGTTTTCTTTAACGGATGGTCTTTGTGATAAGCCAATAACAATTTTACAATTCCGGAGTAGCTTTTTATCCCAGAAGCTTGTTTATTGGCTTTTAAAAATTTATCGTAAACAGACTCAAATAGGGGTGTAGTGGGGTTTTTATGCGCTTGCCAAAATTTATTGTTTTCTCTATAATTTTTAAAAATACCCTTGTTAATTGAGTATAAAATTTTATTGTATGCCTTATTGTCAATATATTTTAAATTGTTTAAAGCATAACTCAAAGCCACTAAATAACCAGAATATTGTACAAATGCATCATCGCTATTAATGCAAGCCAAATAGCCAATAAAATTGGCTTCTTGTTCGGGTGCAAATCCTATTTGATGCGCAATTTCATGACAACTTGTAAAAGGTAATTGCGTTTGGGGAACCTCATAATTTACTTGTGCTTCGGCACTAAAGGGATTGTAATAGCCAGAATACCCCATATAACTCAGCGGTTTGCTGTAAAGTGAGAATTTGATATTTGGATTTTTATACCTTAAAAAAGGAAAAACTTTTGCTAAATTTTTATACGATGCGGCACTTTTTATTAAGATGCTTTTTTTATCATAAGGCGCTGTGACTTTTAGGGTATCCGATTTTGCTAGTTGCAATTGTAAGATATTGGCTTTGTATATCAGTTGTGTGCATAATTTATTTAGTAACAAGGCTTTAGAGTTATTAAAATTCAGATTTAATGTTTCGTATAAAGGTGTCCTATTGTAGTTTAAACCCCAAAAAAGATAAAAACAGAAATAAAGAACCGATAAAAGACTAGTTATTTTCAGCACAAAAAACCAAGATTTTTTTCTAAAAATACTTATCAAATAATAAAGAGATAATAGAAATATAAAAGTGTAAAAAATATCGCCAACAGAAAAAGGAAATATAGCATTGGTCTTTCTTAAAATACCAACTAAAAAGACATAAAAAGAATTATATAAACCGTTTTGAGACACCTTAAGTTGTCTTTGAATAAAATACACACCCATAATTTGGATGGGTAAAAAGAGGCTTAATGCCTTATAAACAGTATGTTTTTTCATAAATGGTAAAAATACTAAATTAAAAAGTTTTGGTTGTTAACATAATTTTGCTGTTTATTAACAATAAGTGTGTACAATAATGTTGTAAATTGAGCAACGAATCAACTTTATAAAAGTTACATTTGTTTGATGGAAAAACTTAAAACAATAAGAGCACAACAAAGCCATAAAGGGTCTGTTATAAATCTGGAATCGGGTAAATTACCACCACAAGCGCTAGATTTAGAAGAAGCCGTTTTGGGAGCGATGATGATTGATAAAAAGGGTATTGACGACGTAATTGATATTTTACATCCCGATGCTTTTTACAAAGAATCGCATCAACGCATTTATAAAGCTATTATTAAGTTATTCGAAACTTCTCAACCTATAGATTTATTAACGGTTTCAAATCAGTTGCGCACACAAGCCGATTTAGATTTTGTGGGAGGCGATTTTTACCTTATCGGATTGACACAAAAAGTGTCATCTTCTGCTCACGTCGAATTCCACGCACGTGTTATTCTTCAGAAATACATCCAACGCCGATTGATAACCATTTCTAACGAAATTATTCAGGAATCTTATGACGAGACAAGAGATGTATTTGATTTGCTAGATGACGCCGAAAGCAAATTGTTTGAAGTAACGCAGGGCAATCTTAAAAAGAGTTCAGAAAAATCGGAAAGTTTGGTAAAACAAGCACTCGAAAAAATTGAAGAAATCTCTAATAAAGAGGGGATGAGCGGTGTGGCCTCAGGATTTTATAAACTTGACGAAATTACTTCTGGTTGGCAACCTTCAGATTTAATTATCATTGCGGCACGTCCTGGTATGGGTAAAACGGCTTTTGTAATGTCTATGGCTAAAAATATTGCTATTAAATTTAACCAAGGTGTCGCGATTTTTTCATTAGAAATGTCATCGGTACAACTTATTACACGTATGATTTCTAGTGAAACAGGATTGACATCAGAAAAACTGCGTAAAGGGAATTTATTAGCACACGAATGGGAGCAACTCAACGTAAAAGTTAAAGATTTATCTAACGCGCCAATATTTATAGACGATACACCTTCTTTATCGATATTTGATTTACGTGCCAAAGCACGCCGATTGGTATCGCAACACGATATTAAAATTGTCATTATTGACTATTTACAATTAATGACATCGGGTACCAATAGTAAATCGGGTAACCGTGAACAAGAAATTTCTATGATTTCTAGAAATTTAAAAGCTCTGGCAAAAGAATTAGAAGTACCCGTAATTGCTTTATCACAATTATCGCGTGCTGTAGAAACCAGAGGGGGTTCAAAAAGACCACTGCTTTCAGATTTACGTGAATCGGGTGCTATTGAGCAGGATGCCGATATAGTATCGTTTATCTACCGACCAGAATATTATAAACAAACTGAGTGGGATGACGAAGCGCGTTCTAATTGTGAAGGTCAAGCCGAATTTATTATTGCCAAACATCGTAACGGTGGTTTAGACAATATCCGCTTGAAATTTATTGGCCACTTGGCACAATTTGCCGATTTAGAAGAAGAGTTCGCAACCGAATTTCAATCTAAGATGAATGATTTTACCACTTCTCAACACAGTGCTTCGCCAGAGGAAGCCTTTGGAGAAGATGATTTTGACAATCAAGACACGCCATTTTAACCTAAAACATTTGGCACATTTATGTTCAAAACACGTTTAATTTTAATGCTTATTTTTTGCCTAGCTTTTAAAAGTGCTTTGGCTTCATTTATTTTAATTCCTATGGATGATGTGGCGCAAAAAAACCACATTAAAGCTTATGGCATAACATACTTATCTTTAAAAAAAGGCCATAAAGTACAATGGTTACTCAATTACAGAGGTGGGTCTTTTTTATTAGAAGATGTCAAAGAATTTAGAGAGGCGTGTACAATAAGAGGGGTGTCTTACGAAGTAATAAGCAATCAAAAAGCAACAGCCATTTTACAAGCAATTAAAAGTCCATCTCAAAATATGGATGCTGTATTGCTAGAAAAAGCGCCAAAAATTGCCGTCTATTCACCTAAAGAAAAAAAACCTTGGGATGATGCCGTGACGATGGTTTTAACTTATGCAGAGATTCCGTATGACATTGTTTACGACGAAGATATCTTAAATGACGCTTTGGTAAAATACGAATGGTTGCATTTACATCACGAAGATTTTACGGGACAATTTGGTAAATTTTATGGGCGTTATAGAACAGCGCCGTGGTATATAAAAGAAAAATTATCATCTGAAGCCTTGGCAAAAAAATTGGGGTTTAGTAAAGTATCTCAAGAAAAATTAGCTGTTGCAAAGCGCATACGCGATTTTGTTTTAGGCGGTGGTTTTATGTTTGCCATGTGTTCTGCAGCCGATAGTTTTGATATAGCCCTTTCTGCCGAAGGGGTTGATATTTGTGAACCTATGTTTGACGGCGATCCAAGCGATAGAAATTATCAAGAAAAAATAGATTTCACAAAAACCTTTGCTTTTACTAATTATGTTTTAGAACGCAATCCGTTGGTGTACGAATATTCTAGTATTGATATGACTTCAAAGCGTCATGTTTTAAGAACAGAAGATTATTTTACATTAAAAGAGTTTTCGGCAAAGTGGGATCCTGTCCCTACAATGCTCTGTCAAAATCACACCCAATTGGTAAAAGGTTTTTACGGACAAACGACATCTTTTGATAGTAAAACTATAAAACCAAGTGTTTTAGTTATGGGTGAAAATCAAATAAACCACGAGGCTAAATATATTCACGGTGTCGTAGGCAAGGGGATGTTTACTTTTTACGGTGGCCATGATCCCGAAGATTATCGTCATTTAGTAGGTGATCCTAAAACCGAATTATCACTACATCCCAATTCGCCCGGCTACCGCCTTATTTTAAACAATGTACTGTTTCCGGCGGCTAAAAAGAAGAAACAAAAGACTTAACACCTAGTGTTCAGTTGTTTGCGGTTTTTACTTTGAGTGAATCCCTGACAAATGCAAAAACGATTTCGCGAGGCTTTAGCCGTGGCAATCCTGCCTGCCACAGGCAATGGCTCTTGAAGCCTTGTTACAATTTTCATGAGATGGCCACAGTTGGTTTTCAACCTCCTTCACCAAGACGTTTTAACGAGGAGTATAGCGACGTGGATATCTCTTAAACAGTCTTACAATTATTCAAAAGATTGCTTTACTGCGTTCGCAAAGAGGTTTTATTTTACTTCGGTAAATGTGCCAAAATCTCATCAACACCTGCACGATTTTTGTAGTTGGGGTCGAATTGACGGTACACAATAGTACCTGCTTTATCAATTATAAAAGTAGCGGGCACCGGTAAAACAGCTTCGCCATTGGCATTGGTTTTAGCAATGGACGCGTTTAAACGGTCTTGAATCATTTGCTGGTATGTATCAGTGACTTTAAAATCGACTTTAAAAGCCTTTAAAATACTGTCGTCTGCGTCAGATACAATCGTAAATTTAATACCTGTTTGCTCTCGTGTTTTTCCAATATTTTCATTAGTTTCTGGTGTAATGGCAATAAGTTTAACGCCTTCAGCCTTCAATTTACCCGCTTCTTTGGCAAAAGCCGAGAGGTGTTTGTTACAAACCGGACACCAATAAGCGCGGTAGAAAAACAAAACAACTGTCTGATTTTTATATAAATCGGCGAGGTTTTGTGTTGTGCCATCAGCTAAATTAAGCGTTACGTTAGGCGCTGTACTACCCACAGCCAAACCTTGCGGATTACTAGAGGCGTCTATACCAAATTTTGCATTGTCTGTTTTTGCTACAATTTTAGTTTCTGTCTTTGCTTTTACGGGTTTAGTATCGTTTTTACAGGCTATCAATCCTAAAAAGAGTGTAAGCGTTAATAGGGCTACTTTTTTCATGTTATTTTTTTGATTTTGATTAATTGCAAATATTAGTCGGTTTTAAAAAACAAACTTACACTAATTTACGACACTAAATATGCTTTTAAATCTCCGTAAGAACTGATAGTTTCTGCTTTAGATGTCTGATGTAAAACAGCTTCTATTTGTTTTGGAATGGCAATTTTTTTACCAATAACAGGTTCAACTATGTCTAAAAATTTGACAGGGTGGGCGGTTTCTAAGAAAATACCTTCACAATCGGGCCCCTTTTCTAAATACGATTTAAGTGCTAAATAACCAATAGCACCGTGAGGGTCTGCTATGTAATTATTTTCTTTATAAAGTTTTTTAAGAGCAACTCTTGTAGCATCATCTGTAAATGATTCAGAATACAAAATCTCTTTAAGATTTTCTAAAGAGTTGTCAAAAATATGCTGAATGCGGATAAAATTACTCGGATTACCGACATCCATAGCATTAGATATAGTTGCGATAGATATTTTTGGAAGATATTTACCCGTTGTTAAATAATTAGGTACCACATCATTGACGTTAGTAGCCGCAATAAAGTTCTTTACAGGAAGTCCCAATTTATAAGCCATCATTCCCGCACAGATATTACCAAAATTACCACTTGGTACCGCAAAAACAGGGGCTTTAGTTTTGTCTTTTAGTTGTTTATAAGCAAATACAAAATAGAACATTTGTGGTAACCAACGGGCTATATTTATAGAATTTGCCGATGTTAATTGCTTTTTGTCTGTAATATCGGTATCTAAAAAAGCCGTCTTGACCATTTCTTGGCAATCGTCAAATGTGCCTTCTACAGCAAACGCCGTAATATTTTGCCCTAAAGTTGTGAGCTGTTTTTCTTGGATAGCACTCACTTTTCCTTTAGGATATAAAATAACCACATTTATACCTTTAACCCCTAAAAAACCACTCGCAACAGCACCACCAGTATCGCCTGATGTGGCTACTAAAACAGTGACTTCATTAGTGCTGTTTTTATTAAAATGGGCAAAACAGCGTGCCATAAATCGGGCGCCGACATCTTTAAAAGCCATAGTAGGACCGTGGTATAATTCTAAAGCAGATACTTGATTTTCAATTTTCACCAAAGGAAAATCAAATGACAAAGTATCTTTAATTATATCTTTAAGTGCCTCTGTTGGGATTTCATCACCTACAAATTGTTTTATTAATTCATAGGCAATTTCCTCATTTGAGTATTGAGCAATATTTTTAAAAAAAGAATCGGGTAGGGGCTTGATATTTTCGGGAAAAAATAAGCCTCTATCCGCAGCAATTCCTTTTATAACAGCTTCTTTAAAGCTCACTTTAGCCGATTTGTTATTTAAACTTTTATACAACATTTTTTAAGCGATTATTTTAACACCTTGGGTGTTTATTTTAGAAACATAGATATTAAAATCTATACCTGTTCTTTGATACACATTTTGCATAGCATCGGCTACAGCTTCTGCTTTTTCTATACCTTTACTCAAAGCAAAAATAGAAGGTCCTGAGCCAGCAATGCCACAACCTAGAGCCCCTGCTTCTAGCGCATTTTTTTTAACAGCGTCAAAATGGGGAATGAGTGTCGCGCGAAGCGGTTCAACAATATAGTCGTGTAATGAGCGACTGATTAAATTATAATCTTCAGAATACAATCCGCTAATAAGGCCGCCAACATTACCCCATTGTTTAACAGCGTCTGTTAATGGTACCATATCGTTTAATATTTGACGTGCTGTTTCTGTTTTGACTTCTATTTGTGGATGGATAACAGTTGCATATAATTCACTTGGTGTAGGTAAACTAACAATATCTAAAGGATTATAACTGCGAACCAAAGTAAAGCCGCCATATAAAACCGCAGATACATTATCGGCAATAGCAGACCCACAAGCCAAACGCTCTCCTTCCATAGCAAATGGCATTAATTCTTTATTGCTAAAAGGATTTCCTAGCAATTTATTTAAGCCAAAAACCATACCTGCGCCACTGGCTGCACTGCTACCAATACCACTGCCAGGTTTTATTTTTTTATATATTTCTACTTCGAATCCATCTTGTGAATCTAAGGCATTAAGTAATGCATAACCTGCTGCACCGACTACATTTTTTTTAGCATCTAAAGGCAAATTAGCGCCTTCAATTTTAGTAATAGTAATGCCCTTTTTATCCGTTTTACGGATATGCATTAAATCGCCCACAGTGTCTAAGGCAAAGCCTAAGACATCAAAACCGCAGGATACATTAGCTACAGTTGCTGGGGCAAAAAATTTTATTGAGTTCATTTTGTAAAATTAAGCATATTATTTACGGCCAATTCTAATGATATCAGCAAAAATACCAGAGGCAGTAACACTAGCTCCAGCGCCAGCACCTTTTATTATTAAAGGCTGTTCTGCATAACGCTCTGTGAAAAATAACACACAATTATCTTTCCCTTCTAAATTGTAAAAAGGATGATTAGAACTTATTTCTTGCAGAGAAACTTTAGCTTTACCATTATTAAATTCGGCTACGTATTTTAGCTGACAATTATTGGCTACAGATTTTGCATTCAGTTGTTTAAAGTGTTCTTTTTCTGTTTCTAAAGTCTTGTAAAAATCGGCAATTGAATTTGCTTTTAGGCAAGACTCAGGTAAAAAGGAATCATTCTCAATATCTTCTAACTCTAAAGTGTAACCACTTTCGCGTGCTAAGATGAGAATTTTTCGCATTACATCAACACCACTTAAATCTATACGAGGATCAGGCTCTGTATAGCCTTCTGCACCGGCTTGTTTAACCACATCAACAAAATTATTATCAGCATTAAAAGTGTTGAAAATAAAGTTCAAACTGCCTGATAATACGGCTTGAATCTTTTTAACACTATCTCCTGAATCAACTAAATTATTTAAGGTATTAATTACAGGTAAACCTGCACCAACATTTGTTTCGTATAAAAATGGGGCGTTGTATTCTCTAGATAATTTTTTAAGAATTAGATAGTTTTCTGTAGAACTGGCACAGGCAATTTTATTACAGGTAACAACCGACATGCTATTTTTTAAATAAGGGACATACATATCAGTAACGAGTTCGGATGCCGTATTATCTACAAAAATACTATTTCTATAATTCAGCTTTTTAACGCCGTTAAAGAAATCGTTTAAATTTGCTTTTGTACCCTTAGCCAAAAGTGTTTCCCAATTGTTCAAATCGATACCTTCTTCATTAAAATACATAGTACGTGAATTTGAAATCCCAATAACACGTACATTTAAATACAGTTTTTCTAACAGGTATTCCTTTTGATGATTGATTTGCTCTAAAAGGTTTTTGCCCACATTACCAACACCCGTAACAAATAAGTTTAGTTGTTTGATATGGCCTTCAAAAAAGCTGTTGTG
>JASFYX010000004.1:0-130853 GCA_045046885.1 Flavobacteriaceae bacterium | reverse complement strand
AATTTTAGATAATTTTTTGTTTGAATTATCAGAAAATACTTTAAAAATATCGGCGTCTGATTTAGAAACTACTATGAGTGCAAGCTTAGATGTAGATACAGACGAAAGTGGCGCCATTGCCGTACCGGCCAAATTGTTATTAGATACTTTAAAAACTTTTCCTGAACAACCTTTAACTTTTGTTGTAGGCGATAATAATACAATTGAAATAAGTTCAGAAAGTGGTAAATACGCCTTGGCTTTTGCCGATGGCGAAGAGTTTCCTAAAGCCGTGAGTTTAGACGCGCCTAGCACGCTTAATTTAGCCGGAGGTATTTTAGCAACAGCAATTAACAAAACAATTTTCGCTGCCGGTAACGACGATTTACGTCCTGTTATGAGTGGTGTCTTTTTTCAGTTTAGTCCCGAAGGTTTAATTTTTGTCGCCACAGATGCCCATAAATTAGTGAAATACGAACGTACCGATATTACGGCTTCTGAGTCGGCTGAATTTATTATGCCTAAAAAACCTTTGACTATCTTAAAAAATATTTTATCGAATGTTGACGAAGATGAAGTAACGGTTGAATACAACGAGGCCAACGCCAAGTTTACTTTTAATAATATGGTTTTGGTATGTCGTCTGATTGACGGAAAATACCCCAACTACGAAGCCGTTATCCCAAAAGAAAATCCGAATAAACTGACTTTAGATCGCAATGCTTTCTTAAATTCTGTAAGACGTGTTTCTATCTTTTCAAGTAAAACAACACATCAAATACGTTTAAAAATGGCAGGTACTGAACTCAATATTTCTGCCGAAGATTTAGATTATTCTAACAAAGCCAACGAACGTTTAATGTGTAGTTATGACGGTAATGATATGGAAATTGGGTTTAACTCTCGTTTCTTAGTAGAAATGTTGAGTAACTTGAACTCAGAAAATATTATGCTCGAAATGTCTTTACCCAATCGTGCCGGTATCTTAACACCTTTAGACGATTTAGATGATGGCGAAACCATTACAATGCTCGTTATGCCGGTGATGTTGAATAGTTGATAATTTTTTTAATGTTACATTGAGCGCAGTCGAAATGTAAACATTTGAAAAACAAAATATAAAATTTAAAGTCTGCTTTTTTAAAGCGGACTTTTTTTATACCTTTATTAAGTGAATTTTTTAGCGCATATTTATTTGTCAAACGACAATCCGTATTTGCAAATTGGCAATTTTATAGCCGATTTTATCAAAGCCAATCGCTTTACACACTTGCCTATACCCATACAACAAGGTATTTTTTTACACCGTCAAATAGATGCTTTTACAGATGCGCATCCTATCGTCAAACAAAGCAAACGCCGCTTACACAACAGATACCGACATTACAATGGTATTATTATAGATATTTTTTACGATCATTTTTTGGCTAAAAATTGGCATACTTATCACAAAACGCCCTTAGCCGATTATACACAATCGTTTTATAAATTACTGCAATACAACCCCAATTATTTACCAACACCCGTCAAAAAATTTCTCACATATTTAATCAATGACAATTGGTTACTTAACTACGCTGAAATTGACGGCATAGAAAAAACCCTTGTCGGGATGAACAAACGGACACAACTTAAATCGCAGATGCATTTGGCAATAGCTGATTTAAATTTGCATTACAGCGATTTTGAATCAGATTTTACCGCTTTTTTTGAAAATTTATGTACCTTTTCTGCCGAAAAAATAAAAACAATTACAAACAATAAATAGTAAACATGAAAAAAATTGCTTTGCTCCTATTAAGTATCTTTCTTTTTGTAGAATGTACTCAAGCCCCTTTAAAATCCAATAAAATTAAACGCGGCCTTATGGCTAAAAACGCTATGGTGGTTTGCGCCCGCCCCGAATCGGCGGCTATTGGTGTTAACATTATGAAACAAGGCGGTAATGCTTTTGACGCGATGATTGCCACGCATCTGGCTTTAGCCGTATCGTATCCGTTTGCCGGAAATTTAGGCGGGGGCGGTTTTATGGTGTATCGTACAAAAGACGGTAAAACAGGTGCTTTAGATTTTCGTGAAAAAGCGCCACTGGCCGCTACAAAAGATATGTACCTCGATAAAAAGGGCAATGTTATTAAAGGCAAAAGTATTCTAGGCGCTATGGCTGTAGGCGTTCCCGGTAGTATTGCAGGCTTGTTTCGTGTACACGAAAAATTTGGCTCATTGCCATTTACAAAACTTATTCAGCCAGCTATAGATTTGGCCAAACGCGGTGTTGTGGTTACCAAAAAACAAGCGAAAAGTATGGCACATTATCGCAATCTCTTTGCAAAAGCGAATGACCATACCATCTTTTTGGATAAAGAGTGGCACGAAGGCGATACCATTAAATACGCCCAACTGGCCAAAACTTTAGAACGCATCCGTGACAACGGTGAAGCCGAATTCTACAAAGGTAAAACGGCCGATATGTTGGTCAATTACGTCAAAAAATTGGGCGGTATTATCACTAAAAAAGATTTGGAATTGTACAAAGCCCAATGGCGCAAAGCTATTGAATTTACCTATAAAGATTTAAAAGTCATCTCTATGTCGCCACCTTCAAGCGGGGGTATTTGTGAAGCGCAAATTTTTAAAGCCATAGAACCTTATGACATCGCCTCATACGGACATAATTCTGTTAAAGCCATTCAGTTAATTACAGAAGCAGAACGTCGTGCTTTTGCCGACAGGTCTTTCTTTTTGGGCGACCCTGACTTTGTTAGAATTCCTATAGACACCTTGATATCAGCACAATATGCGCAACGTCGTATGGCTAATTTCTCTTGGGATAAAGCCACTTCTTCTGCCGATGTCGCCCACGGTAATATTATAGGTTACGAAAGCGATGAAACTACCCACTACTCTATTGTTGACAAAATGGGTAATGCCGTGGCGGTTACCACTACTTTAAACGGGGCTTTTGGCTCGAAAGTTTTTGTATCTGAAGGCGGTTTCTTTTTAAACAATGAAATGGACGACTTCAGTTCTAAACCAGGAACGCCCAATATGTTTGGGTTGATAGGTGCTAAAGCCAATTCAATCAAACCTCAAAAACGTATGTTGAGTTCTATGACGCCTACCGTTGTAGAGAGGAACGGTAAACTATTTATGGTTTTAGGCGCGCCGGGAGGCTCAACCATTATTACCTCGGTTATGCAAACTATTTTGAATGTCTCTGAATTTAAAATGGGTATGCAAGAAGCTGTTAATGCGCCACGCTTCCACCACCAATGGTTGCCCGATTTGGTCATATTTGAACCCAAAGGTTTTGACAGTTTATTAATAAAACAACTACAAGACAAAGGTTATAAAATTAACCAAGGGCGTACCCGTATTATAGGGAAAGTAGATGCTATTTTAAGTTTACCCAATGGTACTTTAGAAGGCGGCGCCGATTACCGTGGTGATGATAGTGCGGCGGGGTATTAATCTAAATTATAAAGTGATTAAAAAAAACGTTATAGTTTATCCTCAAATAAAATAACAATAAACAGTTATATTTGTTTCTTTATAACAAGTTGTGTTCATTAATGACCCGTCCTGAAATATATATACAATTTATACCTACCTTTAACTAAATTTAAATAATTAAAAAAAAACATCATGGGAAAAGGACTCAACGCAAAGAAAAACGTTAAAAAAGAGCCTGCTAAAACAGCCAAAGAAAAAAGGGCAGCAAAGCGCTTAAAGAAAGCTAAATAAAATTACTCCATTGGCACGAGGATCACGCTCGTGTTAAATCAGAAAAAATTAGTGAGTAGGCTTCGACTCCGCTCAGCCTGACAAAATACTAGGTTTAATCTTATAGTCGGGCTGAGCAAAGCCGAAGCCTAAAAATTAGCTCTTAACTGTACCGTACCGGTATGAATCACTTTAGAATTAGCCGACTTACGTCCAAAATAACCCAAGTTAAAATCTAAGTAATTCGATATTTGTTTTTGAAGGCTAAAATTCCACGTAAAATTAGTACCGGGTTGTAAACCCTTTAACATCTGAAACGCCACAGGACTGTTGCTATTTCCTTTAAAATTATTGACAAACACATCTATACTGCTCTGCAAAGCTAATTTTTGTGTGCTGTTGTGTTGCAAATGCAATCCTATTTTATGGGTTTGTAGCGTTTCTAAACCGGCCTCTTTATTTTGACTATCTTCAAAAGTATAGTTAAAATCAATACTGGTTTTTTTGGTGTACAAATAAGTGAGTTTTGGCGAAAATTTATACTGATTTAACCGGTAATTTCTGTTGATAAAACTTTCTGTTAAACTCTTGTTGCTCACTGCCGAATTAGCAACATCCAGTAGCCAGTATTTGCCCAGTTTATGGGTAAAAAGCAATTGGTGACTGCGGGTGTCGTTTTCTTGACTGCCTGTTATTAAATTTGAAACATTTTTTGAGCGGGTGTAATTATAAGTTGTAGAAAAATGCTGACGCCCTCTGTTGTAAAACAAGCTGTTGCGCAAGCTGTATTGCAAGCCCACAACAGAAGCACTATTCACATCAAACGGATTTAAATTAAAGCTGTTTCCCGTTCTTAATTTGTTATTTTCAATCAGTACAAAAGTCTGATTTATAAAATGTGAAATCCATTTTTTAAAGCCTGATTTGGTACGCCACACGCTCGGATTCAGCACAACAGATTGGCTAAACCTGTTTAAATGTGTTTTTAAGAAAGTAACATCGGGTAAAAAGAGGCGTATAAAATTGGCCTGATCTTTAAAAACAGCTATTTCAAATTCGTTCAGTTCTTGCACACCGTTATTATTGTAATCTATCCAGGTATAAAATCCCTGCCCGTCATCTACAGCCAAATACGTAAATTCTTGTTGCGCCAAACTACCCGAATTTGTTTCGTAAACCGTGTTAAATCTGAGCTTATTTTTAAACAAGCTCTGTGTATAAACCACACGTGCATTTAAAGAGACGTCATTGGCTAAAAAAATATTGTTAACCTTTCTGTAATTGGCATATAAATTTAATTGCGACGCTTTGCTTTTCAGAATGCGCGACTTGATAAAATAGGTATTAGAACGGCTTACCTTTTGGAGTTTAGTATTGTAAATACTGTCGTTTTCACGGATGCTATACCCCAATTTCACATACACTTTTGTAGAATCTCCCAAACCCCAATACATGCTTAAATCTTTAAATTGCTGACTCTGTCCTAGCAATAATTGGGTATTTTTATCTTTCTGTTTATGCGATTCGGCTTCAAACGACGCTCCTAGCCAAGTCTTAGTAAATTGCTTGTCTATTTTAGAATTCAGTCTAAAGAAAGTCCCATCTTGCAAGGCCGACGTGCTCTGTAAATAACTTGAATTAAGCACAGCATAAAACTTCTTTGTGTGTATTGTGGTGTTTATTTTATGACTGTTAGCGCTGTAATTAGCACCGAAATTAAAATGACGGAAAGCATAAACAAATTGCGTATTGTCCTTTTTTAAAAGCGTTTTTAACGTGACTAAATTTTGAGCACCTTTAAGCGAAGTGTCTAAATTCCAATCACGGTTAAATTCTACCGTCCTGTAACGTTCTACGGTTTTAAAATTTTCTGAAGTATATTCGTAATCAATTTGTGAAGTCCACTGCCATTTTTTATCGGCTAAAACCTGATTGTAACTAAACTTAGCAGCAGCCCCTTTATTATCGGCATCTTGTAAATTAGAAAACAAGTTTTTGTCGAAATTACTAAAAGCCACTTCCGACTTAAAAGTACTTTTTTTATTGGGTTTAAAAACAGAATTAATAACAGCCACTTGCAATTTATCGGGCGCCACCAACTTTATAAGCGGACTGTAATCGCCTTGTTTAATACTATTTACAGGAACTACATACTCAAAAATACGGCCGTTGGTGGTACTGCGTGTTAAAATATAATCGCCTTTTTGACTTCCCATAAAACTAAACGTCACTTCATAAAGAGAATCCAAAGGATTGTTAGAAATTTCAAAATATACGGTAGTGTTTTGGCGTACTTTTTTATACAAAACTTTATTGGCGTCAAAAGGTACCAAAACCGCCGAAGAAACTAAGGTATTTGTATCGGTATCGCCACTTTGTGCTAAAAGGGCTTGTTGTTCAGCTGTCAAACTGAGTTGTACGGGCTGATTTTTAGCATCATTTTCGTTGTAAAAATAAGCCCCTACCTGTAATTTATCGGATTGATAATTAAATGAATTGTACGACACAAAGCGTGTAAAATTACGGTCGGTAAACTGATATTCTACCACAATACGCATATTGGCCGTAACAGGGAAAGTACTGTTAAAGGTTATTTGAGCATTGTTATAATCGAGGACATAATCGTTATTCTCACCGCGTTTTAAAGGAGAACCGTTTATATAAACCGTCTCACTACCCGCCACAATAAGTACAAATTCTTGCCCATTTGGCCCCTTAATACGGTAAGGCCCTTGATTGGCTTCCTGCCCGTTAAAAGTGTATTTAAAATAGCGCCCTTTAACGACAGCCGCAGAAGCAGAAGCCTTCATTTTTTTAGGTTTTAGGGTCGCTGCTACCGCAACTCCCGATACTTTTTTGTTAAACCTTAAGAATTTTGTACTGTTGTTTTCTACATCAACATCACCGGCTCTAATACGCCATCTATCGGTAAACATTTCTATAAAAACACGGTCGAACTCATTT
The DNA here is from genome assembly GCA_045046885.1 of Flavobacteriaceae bacterium. Taxonomy (GTDB): domain Bacteria; phylum Bacteroidota; class Bacteroidia; order Flavobacteriales; family Flavobacteriaceae; genus CG1-02-35-72. Next base: position 124,187 of record JASFYX010000004.1, on the reverse strand, counting down.
AGCTGCTGCGTAAAACCTCCATTTTGTAAAGCCACATTATTATCGGTTATAGAAGCTCTTAAACTGACATCCTTAGAGAGTTTTCCCGATATTTGTAAATCGAAATTAGAATTAAGTCCTGTATTTTGATTGTTTCCTAAATTGATACTTCTAGAAATACTGCCACTTGAATTCAAACCATCGAAAGGTTTAGAGAAGCCTACTCTTTTCGGCTGGGTTAATCTATAAGCTTTACTTAAACCTGATCCATTGGGGACAATTAATTTGGTGTCAAACTTCTTATAAGTCTTGGTTAAAAATTCAGGAAGTAGGTCATAAAAAATCTGAATTTTAGGATACTTTTTAGAAGAAATCACTAATAACGCTTTTGCAAAATCTATTTTATAATCCGCTTTAGCTATGACATTTTTAACACTGTCTAAAAGCTTAAAATTAAACGGACTTATACTAAACTTCTCTAAAAAAATACTGTCCTTTTTGAGGGCAAGCTGTTTAATTTTTGAATGCGTAGGCCTTATTTGACTGTAGGATACAAAGCCCACAAAGAGAATAAAAATCAGAATAAGCTTTTTCATACAAAATGCTAACGTATAAAAACTTGAATTAGTTTAAAATAGTTTTGTTTGGCGTGTATTTTGTTCGTGATTAAGCAACCATTCTTTACGCCATAAACCGCCCGCATAACCTGTTAAACTACCGTCGCTACCTATGACGCGGTGACACGGAATGACAATCCAAAGCGGATTAACAGCATTGGCATGCGCCACAGCTCTTATAGCACTTTCATCACCAAATTGTCTGGCTAATTCTAAATACGATAGCGTTTTGCCATAAGGCACTTTTTGGAGCAGTTGCCATACTTTTTTTTGAAATTTTGTCCCTTGAAGATTTAATTTTAAATCGAATTTCTTTAAGTCACCATAAAAATAAGCGGTTAATTGTTTAACTGGTTTTGATAAACCTCTAGGGATTTCATGAGAAACGGATTCAAAATCTACATCAGTAATTTTAACCGATAACAATCCCTTTGAATTGGCTGTCAATTCTGCTGTACCGATAGGTGTTTTACAATAGGCAATTTTGTTAGATTTTAAAGACATCTTTTGAATTTTGAGTGGTTACTTTTGCTATTTCTGTAATAGGAAGCCCATAAATTAAGGCTAATTTTTCGGCCACCAACTTTATATAACTGCTTTCATTGCGCTTACCTCTGTAAGGTGTGGGCGCTAAATAAGGCGCATCTGTTTCTAAAACAATGTGTTCTAAAGGTATTTGATTGAGAAATGTATCTATTTTTCCATTTTTAAAAGTCACCACACCTCCTATGCCTAATTTCATATTATACGAAATAGCTTTTTGGGCTTGTTTTAAGCTTCCTGTAAAACAATGAAAAATACCGTGTAAATCGGGACTTTTTTCTGCTTCTAAAATGGCGAATATTTCATCAAAAGCTTCTCGGCAATGGATGGCTATAGGAAGCTTAAACTCTTTCGCCCAAGTTATCTGTGTTCTAAAAGCCTCTTGTTGCTGTTTTAAAAAAGTTTTATCCCAATATAAATCAATCCCTATTTCGCCTACGGCACAGAAAGGTCTTTTATTGAGATAGCTTTTAACCAAGGCTAATTCTTCTCTATAATTGTCTTTAACTGACGTGGGGTGCAAACCCATCATAAGGTGCATATTCTTAAAATCCGCTTCAAGCGCAAACATACTTTCATGGTAGCTTCTGTCTATAGCCGGAATAAAAAAACGGGTGACATTTGCATCAATAGCATTTTGAATAACAGTTGCCCTATCGGCATCAAATTGCGAGCTGTATAAATGTGTATGTGTGTCTGTTAAAATCATTACAACAAATATACTATTAAATTTTAGGCAAAATTGAGTTGAATTCTATAACTTTGAAACGCTAATTAATTTAATTAAAATCTTATGAAAATTTACCACAATCCGCGTTGTAGCAAGAGTCGCGAAGGCTTACAAATATTAAACGACTCGCACATGAATTTTGAAATAGTTGACTACCTAAAAACGCCACCAACTTTAACAGAACTTCAAGAAATTATAAAACTTTTGGGATGTAAACCCATAGATTTAGTCCGCAAAAATGAGGCTATTTGGAAAGAAAGTTTTAAAGGAAAAGACTTGTCGGATGACGCTGTATTAAAGGCAATGGCCGACTTCCCAAAACTAATTGAACGTCCAATAGTTATAAATAATGGACAAGCTGTTGTGGGGCGTCCTCCTCAAATAATTAAAACAATTTTATAATTTTCATGTCTCTTTTTTGGGTGTAAAAAAAGTCAAAAAATACCTATTTCCGCTATTTGTTTAAGTCGTTTTTTTTTTTAGATTGCGCAAATCTAAAAATTGAATGAAGCATCTTATATTAAGTCTGTGTTTTTTGTTGAGTTTTACTGTCTTAAAAGCCCAAAAAAAAGCATCAGATAAAATAATCCTAACAGGTAAAATTTTAGATAGTTCTACAAAAAAACCTTTAGAATATGCCAGCGTATTTCTAGAAAATAATATCCATAATACCAGCTTAGGCACAACAACAAACAAAAAAGGAAAATTCAGTTTAAACGTACCTGTCGGAACATATAAAATAACGGTTAGTTTTTTATCGTTTAAAAATTATACGGTTACCCAAAATCTTACTAAAAACACAAACTTAGGAGTCATCATTTTAAATTATAATGTAGATAAGCTAAAAGCTGTTGAACTGAATTACACAAAAGACATCGTTGAATTTAAGCTAGATAAAAAAATATACAATGTCTCTAAAGATATTGCCAATGCCGGCGGTACTGCGCTTACGGTTTTAGACAATGCTCCTTACGTTAGCGTGGGCGCCGATAATTCTGTCAGCATAAGAAATAACAGTAATATTCAGATATTAATTAATGGCAAGCCTTCGGGAATTGTAGATGGCGATATGAGTAATTTAACAGCTATCCCTGCCAATTCTATAGAAAAGGTTGTAATTATCACCAATAAATCGGCTAAATACGATGCTGAAAGTAGCGGGGGTATTCTAAATATCATTCTTAAAAAAGGCAAAGGGATGGGCTTAAATACCTCTATAGAAACCCATATAGGCATGCCTGATGACGACGGTTTATCGGCTAATATAAATTACAGATCTAAAACTGTTAATTTCTTTTCTACAACAGGCTACAATCACAGTAGCAATCCCGAAAAAGAATTGGTAACACAAGAATATTTAAATCAGAGTCTGACCACAACCGGCTTTTTTGAAGAAAATGATAAGACAACAAAACAAGCCAATTCCTTTTTAACAAACTTTGGCGCCGACTTTTACTTAAATACTAAAACAATATTAACCGCTTCTGTTTTATTTAAAACGCGCGATAAAAACTACAACACACGCAGTTTTTTAAACGATTTTGACGCGTCAAATACCTTAATAAAAACATCAAATAGAAAAGAAGATAACGACAACAATGTAGATCGCTACGAATACACGCTTAGTCTGGTAAGAGATTTAAAAAAAGAAGGCGAAAATATATCTGTCGATTTTAGTTACAATCATGCCAAAGCCAATGCCTTGGGACTTATTTTAGAAGAAAACACTTTCCCTTCTGCACCAAATAAAGAACAAAATGTAACCAAAGATCAAAAATTAGACTCCTATCTTTTTCAAACCGATTATACTTTACCTGTAGGTAAAAATGCCCAAATAGAAACTGGAATTAAAAGTGCCACTAGAAATTACAATAACAATTATAAGGTAAGCGAACGAGACAATACAACCAACACTTTTAATACTATTGGCGGTTTTGACGATACCGTAAAATATGACGAGACCATTAATGCGGCTTATTTACAATATTCTAATTATAAAAAATGGTCTTATTCTTTTGGTTTGCGCATAGAAAATACAAATATAAATATTGGTTTGTTAAATGCTAATTCTAATAACAAAAAAGACTATACCGATATTTTTCCTTCTGCCAGTTTGAGCTACAAATTTAAAGATAAAAGTACTTTAAGCCTTAGTTATAGCCGAAGCATAGACCGCCCTAGTTTGCGCAATATTAACCCGTTTATAAGCTTTTCTAATGAGCGTTTTCAAACAGTAGGTAACTTAGATTTGAATCCGTATTACACAGATTTTGTTGAGTTAAGTTATTACAAAAAATTTAAGTCGTTGCGTTTGGGCACCTCACTTTATTATTCTTATTCAAAAGACTTACTGACGTATATTCTAGAAAAAACAAATTTAACAACAAGCGATGGTTTTACAATTTTCAAACGCAAACCCATAAATAACGGTAATTATTCTATTTTGGGAGGCGATTTAAACCTGACCTACTACCCTATTAAACGTATCCGTTTAAGAGCCAATTCTTCATTTTTTAATGTCGATATCAGTAAAACAATAGATGCCTTGTATGACGATGTTGAGTTTAGATGGTACACCAACGTATCGTCTTTGGTTACTTTTAAAAACGGCCTTAAATTCCAAATTAAATACAATTATCAATCAACATTTGGTGTAGGAATTATCAAATTAAGACCCATACAATACACGTCAATAGCCTTTAGTAAAGAAATTCTCAAAAAACAAGCAACCCTCACTTTTAGAGTTAATGACATATTTGAGACACGAATAGATAAATTATTTTCTGAAGAAGCTTTAACCAACAGTTTGCGCAGAGTACAATACAACGACCGTCAATTTTTACTGTCGTTTACCTATAGAATCAAACAAAAGAAACGTCGCGATAAGCACAACCGTTTTTACGATATAGATGCAGACGATTTTAAATAAAAAAGAGGCTGCCGTGGCAACCTCTTCTATTAACGTTTATTTTAACTGAAATTTACTTTTTAGCTTTTTTAGCTTCACGATGTTCTTTCCATCTTTCTCCCCAACTGCCCATGAGCCAATAAGGGACAACAAACGACAATAAAAACAACATCAACCAAAATCCGGCTGTAAAAATGAATAAAAAGATGAGTAAACCTAAAAACTGTTGAAATTCCATAGTATTTGCTTTGTATTAAAACTTTTGCCAAAAGTAAATTATAATTTGATTTACACAAAATTTTGTTTAATAAATCTCACCTTTTCTTGAGATTCTGAAAATTAAACCTTGGATCGAACTCAGATTTAAAATATGTTTGAGAGATAAAACTGACATTTCTCATCTTTGTATTTGGGCTATTTTGTAACTTTGTCTGTTATTTATATAAAATCATATTACCATGAAATACAGAATAGAACATGACACGATTGGCGAAGTACAAGTTCCCGAAAACCGTTTTTGGGGCGCCCAAACAGAACGTTCACGCAATAATTTTAAAATAGGACCTCCGGCCTCTATGCCTAAAGAAATAATTGTAGGTTTTGCTTACTTAAAAAAAGCCGCAGCTTTTGCAAATTGCAACTTAGGCGTTTTATCTGAAGACAAAAGAGATGCTATTGCGCAAGTTTGCGATGAAATTTTAGAAGGTAAACTTTTCGACGAATTTCCGCTTGTCATTTGGCAAACCGGTTCTGGTACGCAGAGCAATATGAACTGTAATGAAGTTATTGCCAACAAAGCGCATTTTAATAGTGGTGGTAAATTGACTGATACTCAAAAAATTATCCATCCTAACGATGACGTCAATAAATCACAATCTTCAAATGACACTTTTCCAACGGGTATGCACATTGCGGCCTATAAAAAAATTATTGATGTTACTATTCCGGGTGTCACCGCTTTACGCGATGGCTTATTAGCAAAGAGTAAAGCATTTGCTAATGTGGTAAAAATTGGCCGTACCCATTTAATGGACGCTACACCTTTAACATTGGGACAAGAATTTAGTGGCTACGCTTCGCAATTAACGCACGGTTTAAAAGCTTTAGAAAATACCTTAGAACATTTATCAGAACTTGCCTTAGGCGGAACTGCCGTAGGAACAGGTATCAACACCCCAAAAGGTTATGACGTTCTCGTTGCTAAATACATTGCCGATTTCACCAATTTGCCTTTTAAAACTGCCGAAAATAAATACGAAGCTTTAGCAGCTCACGATGCGATAGTAGAAACTCATGGCGCTTTAAAACAATTAGCTGTTAGCTGTATGAAAATTGCCAACGATATTCGTTTATTAGCTTCTGGCCCACGTTCAGGTATTGGCGAAATTATGATTCCCGCCAACGAACCTGGTTCTTCTATTATGCCAGGAAAAGTCAATCCAACACAATCTGAAGCGCTTACAATGGTAGCGGCACAAGTTATGGGTAACGATGTGGCTATTACTATGGGAGGCGCTACTGGTCATTTTGAACTGAATGTATTTAAACCTGTTATGGCTGCAAACATTTTACAATCAGCCCAACTTATTGGGGATGCTTGCCTATCATTTAATGTAAATTGTGTGGTAGGAATTGAGCCTAATTACGAACGTATTAAAGAATTACTCAACAATTCTTTGATGTTGGTAACAGCTCTTAATCCAAAAATTGGTTACGAAAAAGCCGCTAAAATTGCTAAAACAGCGCATAAAAATGGCACGACTTTAAAAGAAGAAGCCGTAAATTTGGGCTTTTTAACAGCCTCTGAATTTGATGCTTGGGTTAAACCCGAAGATATGGTTGGAAGCTTAAAATAATATATGGAAAACACACATAAAAAATTTATTAAGGCTGCCGTAAAGGCAGCCTTAAATGGCATGGACAACAACGAAGGAGGTCCTTTTGGTTGCGTCATAGTCAAAGATGGTAAAATAATTGGCAGCGGTAATAATAAAGTAACCTCTACCAACGACCCAACTGCCCATGCCGAAGTGACTGCTATTCGCGAAGCGTGTAAAAACTTAAAATCTTTTCAGTTAACAGGATGTATAATTTATACTTCTTGTGAGCCCTGCCCTATGTGTCTCGGTGCTATTTATTGGGCCAGACCCGATAAGGTTTTTTATGGCAGTACCAAAGCCGATGCCGCTAAAATTGGTTTTGACGACGCCTTTATCTATAAAGAAATTGCTTTAGATTTCGACAAACGCAGTATTCCCTTTGAGCAATGTGCCAGAGATATCGCCTTAGAGCCTTTTAATAAATGGGAGGCCCTAGAGGACAAGACTGAGTACTGATTTATTCTACTAATAAATGTCTTAACGAGGAGCGCAGTGACGTAGTTATCTCTTGAACATTGTTACTATTATAAAGAGATTGCCACAGTCCTCCTTTTAGTCGTCCTTCGCAAAGACGGAAAAAAGAAACGTCTTAACGAGGCCACGCTTTTGCGTGGGCGTGGTTATCTCATGATGTCTTGTTACACACTACTGAGAGATTGCCACGCTGCGCTCGCAAAGACGCAAACCATTTAATATATTTATAATAAATGCTTTAACTTTTTATTGCTTTTAATTATAAAAAAGTTTAAATTCGCTTCACGCCTAAGGCAGACAAGTATCGAACGATATAATTCATTAAAACGATATCATATCTTAACATTAGCGGTAATACCCCAAATGAAAACAAGAATTGTTATATTTTCACAAATCAATAAAAATGAAAATATAAATTCCTATATTTGCAAAAATAATAATAAATGGATATTAAAGATTTCATTGCAGGTAAATATGTAAAACAGATTGAATATTCCTCTTTTTCACCTGAAAAAGTAACAAAGGAATGGATAATTTCTTCACCAAAAATCAACTTATTATTATCAGAAGCAAATAGATTATTAGGAGAATTAAATGCATTCTCTCAACTAATCCCAGATGTTGATTTTTTTATCAAAATGCACATATCAAAAGAAGCAATGACTTCAAGTAAAATCGAAGGAACAAAAACCAATATGGAAGAAGTCCTTTTGAAAGAAGAAGAAATTAACCCCGAAAAGAGAAATGATTGGATTGAAGTACAGAATTACATCAACGCAATAAACTACTCAATTACTGAACTTGAAAAACTGCCTTTATCAAACAGATTGATAAAAAACACACATAAAATATTATTAAAAGGTGTAAGGGGAAAACATAAATTACCGGGAGAATTTAGAAAAAGTCAAAATTGGATTGGTGCGGCTTTAAAAGACGCCATATTTATTCCACCACACCACAATGAATTAGCAGATTTAATGAGTGATTTAGAACTGTTTTTAAACGACAATGATAATTATGTTCCGCATTTAATAAAAATTGCTATTGCACATTATCAATTTGAAACTATTCACCCATTTCTTGACGGTAATGGAAGACTAGGAAGGTTATTAATAACACTTTATTTAGTAAGTAATGATATTTTGAAAAAGCCTGCATTGTATTTGTCAGATTTCTTTGAAAAACATCGAAGTTATTACTACGATAATTTAATGCAAGCGAGATTAAACAATGATTTGGAACAATGGATTACATTTTTCTTAGTTGGCGTAATTGAAACATCTAAATCATCAATACAAGTATTTAAAGATATCATAACATTGAAATCAGATATTGAAAACGAAAGACTACCAAAATTAGGAAGCAAAACAGAAAAAGGAATGAAAGTGCTTAAAGTACTGTTCCAAAATCCAATTATCACATCAAATAAATTAGTAGAAGAATTAAGTATTGCACATTCAACAGCAAATAGATTATTGGTGGACTTTGAAAAATTAAATATAATTCAAGAATACACAGGATTTAAAAGAAATAGAAAATTTATCTTTAAGGAATATTTTGACTTATTTAACAGAAATGAAAATTAACTACCGCTTTAAAGCCTTTTAATAAATGGGAAAGTTTAGAGGATAAGACTGAGTACTAATTTATTCTACTAGCAAATGTCTTAACGAGGAACGCAGTGACGTGGTTATCTCTTGAACATTGTTACTATTATAAAGAGATTGCCACAGTCCTCCTTTTAGTCGTCCTTCGCAAAGACGGAAAAAAGAAACGTCTTAACGAGACCACGCTTTTGCGTGGACGTGGTTATCTCTTGAGCATTGTTACTATTATAAAAAGATTGCCCGCCCGAACGTACCTTTTCGGTACGGGCAGGCCACGTCAACCCAATAGCTATCGGGACTCCTCGCAAAGACATCCTATAACAACTTTATTATAAATATATTACAAAAATATTGCTATTAAACTGTAAAAAGTTTAAATTCGCTTACCGTACGATTTAATTCATTACTAAGATAATGAACTCAGTAGAAAAAGGAAATATCGGTGAAGATTTTGTGAATAGAATTGCTTTTAATTCTTTCATAGAGCATTGGTGTTACCCAAGTCCCAAAGATGAAAATGGAGACAAAAAAGAAATTTGTGACTTACTGATTTTATTTTCGGACAATTTGATTATTATTTCAGTTAAAAATTATGAATTTAAAGACTTTTATTCAAGGTATTTCAGACGGACAATTGACAAAGCTGTGAAACAAATTTATGGTGCAGAAAGAAAGTTATTTAATAATGATAGAAATATTTTTATTAAGCATCCTAAAAGAGAAATTGAACGGTTTCCAAAGAAAAAAATTAAAAACATACACAGAGTAATTATTAACCTTGGTGAAGGTGTTAGATTTTACCCATTTAATAAAGAAACTAAAAACGAAAAATTTATTACTCTTCTTGACAAAGAAGCATTTCAGACAATAATTCAAGAGCTAGATACAATTCCGGATTTTTTAGAATATTTAAGAAAAAGAGAAGAGTTATTCTCTGACAAGACTGTTACAATTCTACCCGCTGATGAAAACGATTTTCCTGTTGAAACAGCAAACCAGTTTTTTGAATTTACCCAAAAGAAATTTAACCCAACAGAGCAACAGAGTATATTAATTTCGGGTACTGAACACGATTTATTGGCTCATTATTTAAAAAATCAAAGAACTTTTCCTGAATATATAAAATCAAAGGAATATAACGGAATGTTTGTTCAATTAGACGGAAATTGGGTAGACTTTAATCAACAAAAGCAAGTAAAAACAAAAAGAGAGTTAGACAAAAATAGTTACTTCCTTGACGAACTTGTAAAAAGAGAAATTTTGACTAATATTAGTGAAAATTCAATTGAACTGGCAACTGAGATTATGTCATTTAACAGATTTAACCGTAGGGTCATTTCAAATAATTTCTTACAATTCTTCGACACATACAAGGATGCAAAAGGAGATTTTCTTGCAAGAAGATATGCTGACTTTGACGGAACTGGAATTGTGTTTGCTTTTTATCCACAAGAAATGCAAGAAGAAATGGTTAATACTCTTCTTGAAATTGCATTAGACAGTTTTTGTGTTTACTCAAATTACAAAAGTAAAACAATGATTTTGATTGCAACTACAAACGAGTTTAAACAATTTAAAATGGGACTTTTGAAAGATATAGTGCCATTTGCAAAGGAGAAAGAGTTACAAATAAAGAAGGATGTTGAATTATTAGGATGGTTCAAAAATCATCAAGAATTTAAAGTAACAGAAAAAGAATATCCAGATGAAGAATAAAAAAAAGACTATAACAATTCATATAAGACATTGGGCGACTGATAGTTAAAATGAACATTATGAATATAAACAAACGGCATAGTAAATTGAAAGTTAGGTGTTTCAAAACGCCCAATGCCTTATATACTCACCAATAAGCGTAACTTACTTTTTAAAAATCTATCCTTCAATTAAACCCCCCGCTCCCGCGCGCATCCATGCGCGTGGTAAATCGGTCTTGCAAATATAAATTACCTTTGAGATACTTCGACTACGCTCAGTATGACATCTTTTTTAGTAAGAAAAATTAAAGATTAAAAGCGCACGTCCCGCAAAGTATTCAGACTTCGTGGTAAATCAAATTCGCTTAATGATTATCTTTAATCAAACTATAAGCCTGTTGCGCAATTTCTGCTTCTTCATTGGTGGGAATAACCAATATCTTTACCTTAGAAGTAGCCGATTGAATCTCGGCAATACCACTCTTATAATCGGCATTTTTAGCATCATCAAGCTCAATACCCAAATAGTTTAAATCTTGACACACTAATTGACGCATGGTGGGTGAATGCTCGCCAATGCCGGCTGTAAATATCAAAGCATCAACCCCATTTAACGCCGCCATATAAGACCCTATGTATTTTTTAATACGATAAGCATTCATATCTAAGGCCAATTGGCAGGCTTTATTGCCTTTTTCGGCTTGGGCTTCAATATCACGTAAATCGCTGTAACCCGTCAAGCCCAGCATACCACTTTGCTTTTGTAAAAGTGTATTGACATCGGCTAAAGTATAGCCCAATTTATCGACCAAATAAAAGATAACCGATGGGTCTATATCGCCACTACGCGTGCCCATAATCAAGCCATTCATCGGGCCAAAACCCAAAGAATGATCCACACTTTTACCGTCATTTATAGCCGTCATACTACAACCATTACCTAAATGAATACTGATAAGTTTAGATTTGTCAGTTCCTAAATAGTCTATGGCTTTTTTAGAAACATATCTGTGACTCGTCCCGTGAAAGCCGTATAAACGAATGTGATTTTCTTCTAGAAACTTTGTCGGAATGGCATACTGATACGCTTTTTGCGGAATGCTTTGGTGAAAAGCCGTATCGAAAACCGCTATTTGAGTGGCTTGTGGAAATAATTGTTCGGCCACTTCAATACCTTCATAATTGGGCGGATTGTGTAAAGGGGCTAAGGCAAATAAATCTTTTATTTTTTTCTTGACGGCTTCAGTAATGACAGTTGTCTTGGCAAAAGTACTGCCTCCGTGAACAACTCTGTGCCCTACTGCCGCTATATCATGGGCGTTTTTTATAACACCCGTTTTGGCATCTAACAACAGATGGACAATTTTTTCTAATCCTACTTTATGTGAGGGAACGTCTGTAGTTAAATTGATGTTTTGCGTAGCTGTTTTATAGTGAATCTGCGCCTTTTCTAAACCTATGCGCTCCACCATACCACTGCTAATAACCGCTTGCTGAGGCATAGATAATAATTGGTATTTAATAGAGGAACTCCCCGAATTTATGACTAAAATATACATCTCTCTAAAGGTCTTGTGCCTGAATGGCGGTAATAATTACGGTGTTAAAAATATCTTCTACGGTACAACCACGACTCAAATCGTTTATAGGTTTATTAAGACCTTGCAACATCGGCCCAATAGCCAAAGCACCTGTTTCGCGTTGTACGGCTTTGTAAGTGTTGTTACCTGTATTTAAATCGGGGAAGATTAAAACATTGGCCTGTCCCGCCACTTTAGAATCGGGCAATTTACTATGACCTACACGTTTGTCAACAGCCGCATCGTATTGAATAGGTCCTTCTATTTCTAAATCGGGACGTAATTTTTTGACTATTTCTGTCGCTTGGCGGACTTTATCAACGTCTTCGCCTTTACCGCTTTTACCAGATGAATAAGATAACATCGCAATTTTGGGATCAATACCAAAAGCTTTTGAAGAAATGGCCGATGAAATAGCAATCTCGGCTAGTTGTTCAGCATTCGGATTGGGATTAATGGCACAATCGCCAAAAACAGAAACCCTATCGTCTAAACACATAAAAAATATGGAGGATACCACACTTACATCAGGGCGGGTTTTGATAAATTGTAAAGCCGGACGAATAGTGTGTTGTGTGGTATGCGCCGCACCAGAAACCATCCCATCGGCGTGACCTTTATAAACCATCATCGTACCAAAATAAGATACATCTGTCATTAAATCTTCCGCAACTGCATGGTTAATACCTTTGTGCTTTCGTAAATTGTAAAAAGTTTCTACATAATCGGCGTAATACTTAGAAGTTAGCGGATTAACAATATTGAGTTTTTTGAGATTTAGCTTAATCCCTTTACGCATCAAAAGATTTTTAATTAATACTTTATCGCCAAGGAGCGTAATATCTACAATATCTAGATTTTGTAAACGGGCTACAGCTCTTAAAATACGTTCGTCATTACTTTCGGGTAGCACAATGTGTTTACGATGCTTTTTAGCGCGTTGTTGCAGATTGTACTGAAACATTTTGGGAGTGATACCTTCGGGTGTAAAATCAACAAGCCTTTTATTCAGAGCTTCTGTATCGACATATTTTTCAAAAGCACGTATAGAAGCCCGAATTTTAGTCACATTATCGGCATAAATTTGCGGTTTAATAGCGCCTACTTTGTTGGTTATTGCAAAAGTCCCTTCTTCTACAGATACTATGGGAACGACAGCCGACAAACCTTTTATCAGTTTTAAAACTGATTTTTCCGGCGTTAACCCACCCGTTAAAACAATACCTGAAATTTTAGGATAATTAGAAGATATATTGGCTTGTAAAGTAGCTAAAAGTAAATCGGCGCGATCGCCGGGCATTACCACAAAACAATCGTCTTTAAGATGTGTTAAAAAGTTACGCAATTGCATGGCACCTGCTACAAATGTACTTGTCTGATTGTGTAAAAAATCACTACCGAAAAGTACTTCAGCATTGAGATTCTGTACAATTTCTTTGATTGTAGGATTGGCTAATAAATCAATTTTGGGGATGGCATCTATTAAAATATTTTTATGAAGATTTCTTTTTAAGGCCTTTTTAAGAACATCTAATTTATCTTTATCGGCTTTATTTGCCACAAGCCCTAAAACTTCAACTTCTTTATCTTTAAAAGAATCGTAAGCCATATGTAAAGCGCCAATACATTCTTCTAAAGTTTTATCATCGGCATGACCAACAATTAAAGCCGGAATACCTAAGTTTTTAGCTATAAGTACATTGGCATCCAATTCAAAGGCGTAACTTTCGTTAGAAAAATCGGTTCCTTCAACAATAACAAAATCGTTTTTAGCTTCAATTGCCTTGTATTTATTGATGATGACATCTAAAATTTCGTCAATCTTACCTTCATTGCGTTTAACTGTTACCTCATTTCTAGTAAAAGCAAAAGCTTCTTCCGGATTGAAATCCAGATTAAAATAAGAACGAATAGTATCTATATGATTATCTGTGTTATCCGAATTTGCATTGCCAATAATAGGTCGAAAATAGCCCACTTTGGCGCCTTTTCCTAAAAGCATATGAAACAAACCTAAAGCTATGATAGACTTACCACTACCCGGTTCTGTTGTGGCTATATAGAGTGCTTTTTTCATCTGTTTTAATTTTACTGCAAAGGTACTCAATTCTAAAGTTTAACGCTGTCTTTACGCTAAGTTTTAAAGCCTTTTTTAAGATTATTTACGATATCGTTTTCGTATTAAATGTATTTAAATATCTTTACAAAACAATTACAATAATGGGGACACTAATCTATAACATAAAAGAACTCTTACAAATTAGAGATGCCAATATTTCAAAAATATCTGGTGCTGATATGCAAGTTTTACCACGACTTAAAAATGCTTTTTTAGTCATAGAAAATGGGCTTATAGCCGATTTTGGTTACATGGCCGATTGTCCTAAAAAATCAGATTACAAAACCATTGACGCCTCCGGTAAATTTGTATTGCCTACCTGGTGCGACAGTCATACCCATTTGGTTTATGCCGAAAACAGAGAAGATGAATTTGTAGATCGCATTAAAGGGCTTTCTTACGAAGAAATCGCCCAAAAAGGTGGCGGCATTCTCAATTCTGCTAAAAAATTGGCCACAACCGATGAAGAGACACTTTTAAAAAATGCCCATCATCGTCTTGATGAAATCATCAGCCAAGGGACAGGAGCTGTTGAAATTAAATCGGGGTACGGCTTAAATACCGAAACTGAACTCAAAATGCTACGTGTTATAAAACGTTTAAAACAAGAATCAAGTATTCCTATAAAAACAACGTTTTTAGGAGCGCATGCCATTCCTTTAAAATATAAAGGGAACTCAGATGCTTATGTTGGCGAAATAATCAATGAGATGTTGCCTAAAATTGCTCAAGAAAATTTGGCCGATTACATTGACGTATTTTGCGAAACAGGCTATTTTACAGTCGCTCAAACCGACCGTATTTTAAAGGCGGGCAAAAAGTACAATCTCATACCCAAAATTCACGTTAACCAATTCACCAGTATCGGTGGTGTGCAGATGGGTATAAAAAATGACGCTTTATCACTCGACCATCTCGAAATTTTGACAGATGCCGATTTAGACGCCTTAAAATCTTCTAGGGTTATGCCTGTTGCTTTGCCGGGATGTTCTTTCTTTTTAAGTATTCCCTATACGCCTGCTCGAAAAATTATTGACAGCGGTTTACCGCTCGCTTTAGCTTCCGATTTTAATCCGGGTTCAACCCCAAGTGGGAATATGAATTTTGTAGTGGCTACAGCCTGTATTAAAATGAATATACTCCCCGAAGAAGCCATTAACGCAGCTACTTTAAACGGGGCTTACGCTATGGGTTTATCAGAGCAATTGGGCAGTATAACCAAAGGTAAAAAAGCCAATCTTATTATTACCAAAGTAATTCCCTCGTTAAATTATATCCCTTATGCCTTTGGCAGTAATTTAATTGATAGTGTTATTATAAATGGGAAACATCTATAGAACGCTGATGACGCCTGATTGTCATGATTTTCGCAGCTATCAGCGTTAACCTTATTAAATCTGTGTCATCAGCGTTCTATTTTTTTACTTCAGTCTGGTGAGACTTCAAATAGTTTTAAGCTTTTCAAATACATTTTTGGCATAGTATTTTTTAACCAAATATTCTGAAATAAAGCTGTTGACTTTATGTGCAATGTTTGGCATAGGTCGCAAAACATCTACTATTAAAACAATGCGCTCTTCGTTACAATTATTTATAACTTCGTGATCCCAACTATCATCAAAAAGGATACTTTCTTTGTTTTTCCACGTATAAACAGAATTCTTAACCCTTATTTGTGGCGGATTTTTTGTGGGTACTTGTAATCCTAAATGATAACGGATATAACCACGATACATCCCCTTATGAGCCGGAATTGACTTTTGAGGATCTAAAATTGAAAAAAATGCCTGAAATAAATTAGGGATTTCTGATAATAAATCGCAGGTATTTGGAAGAAAATTATAGGCATCTTCTGTAAAGTCACCCATCAAATTTATCATAAAAGTGCGCCAATTTTTATTGGGATTTTCTTTTGCCGATATAGCTGTTTGAAAAGCATCTATATCATGGTAACGTGGAATATTTAAATTGCGTTTTTTGAGTAATTGCAATTCTGATTTTATAACATCATAATTTTGTTCTAACCGCAATAAATCGGGAAAGGTTTTAGAAATATTAAAAAAGACTGGTCGATTTTTGCCATCAATAAACAAATCGTAAAATCCGTTAATAATAGCGCTGGTTAACTTAACAGTTGTGCGCTTTGCATCCATATCATAAAAATTTAAAGGTGAGATTTAATTTTAGCTTCCATAGCATAAACATCATCATCTTTGGTCAATTTTTGTAATACTTTTTTGGTTTTTGGATCGATTATTAAAATAAAGCCTGTACGGCGATAATTAGCTTTTAAAACAGGAGCTATACCTAAAACCTGTCCCAACATATGGGCTTGGTGTTTTGTTTGGTTATTGGTAAAATCTAATCTGATAAATAAAATATTTTTACCATCCATTTTATTTTGAAGGTCTTCAAAAATAGGTCCCATGGCGCGACAAATCCTACACCAATCGGCATGGAATTTTACAACCATAAGTTTAGGAGCTTCTATTTCTTTATTTTTTTGTGCTGTACTTAATTGAATTGTAAAAAGTGTAATTATAAGGGCTAAAATTTTTAAAGATTTCATTGAGACTACAATTTTTAATACAGGTCTATAGTCGTATGTAGTCCTCTAAAACTTTCAAAATATTTTAATTTAATTGATAATTAAGTGAATTTTAACCTTTAAATTTGACTGCAAATTTTTTCCCATGAAAAAACAACTCATAGAGTGCGTCCCCAATATTAGCGAAGGACGCGACCTCGATAAAATAAATACCATTGCTCACAGCATAGACCAAATTGAAGGCGTTAAACTCTTGGATATTGACCCCGGTAAAGCCACCAACCGTACCGTAATAACTTTTGTAGGAAGCCCCGATAAAGTTATTGATGCTGCTTTTATTTTGATTAAAAAAGCCTCAGAACTCATTGACATGCGTAAACATACAGGAGCCCATCCGCGTTTTGGCGCTACCGATGTGTGTCCCTTAGTTCCCATTGCCGGTATTAGCTTAGAAGAGACTGTAAAATATGCCCAAAAATTGGGTGAACGTGTGGGTAAAGAACTCGGTATTCCTGTTTACTTATACGAAAAAGTGGCACAAGAAGACAAACGTCAAAATTTAGCTAATTGCCGTTCGGGCGAATACGAAGGGCTTAAAGAAAAACTATCAAACCCAGAATGGCAACCCGATTTTGGTACTACAGAATTCAATAGTTCAGTGGCTAAAACTGGGGCGACTGCCATTTCTGCACGCGATTTTTTAGTAGCTTATAATGTCAATTTAAATACAACTTCTGTACGTCGTGCCAACGCTGTGGCTTTTGATATTCGCGAAGCGGGTCGTATAAAATCCGATAAGAAATTTAAAAAAATACTTGACAATAAAGGTAATCCGATAAGAATACCAGGAAAATTAAAAGCTGTAAAAGGCATTGGTTGGTATATAGAAGAGTACGGCATTGCCCAGATTTCGTACAACCTTACCAATATTAGTATCACTTCTATGCACAAAGCTTTTGACGAAAGTTGTAAAGCTGCCGCGGAACGCGGTATGCGGGTAACAGGTTCAGAACTCATTGGGCTTATTCCGCTTAAAGCGATGCTGGACGCAGCCGATTATTACTTAAAAAAGCAAAACCGTTCTTTAGGTATAGCCGAAAGTGAGAAAATAAAAATTGCGGTTAAATCGCTGGGACTAGACGATTTAAAACCTTTTAATCCTCAAGAGAAAATTATTGAATATGTCCTTAAAGACGATTCTAATCAGCTTATTGATTTAACACTTAGCGCATTTGCCGATGAAACAGCAGGCGAATCTATGGCACCTGGAGG
The DNA here is from genome assembly GCA_045046885.1 of Flavobacteriaceae bacterium. GTDB lineage: Bacteria > Bacteroidota > Bacteroidia > Flavobacteriales > Flavobacteriaceae > CG1-02-35-72. The sequence continues at coordinate 106,233 of JASFYX010000004.1, read as the reverse complement.
CGGCTCTATTGCAGCTTATGTAGGTGCTTTGGGGGTGTCATTAGGTACTATGGTTGCCAATATATCTGCTCATAAACGCGGGTGGGATGACAAATGGGAATCTTTTTCTGACTGGGCTGTAAAAGGACAATCTTATAAAGAAATCTTACTGGCTTTGGTAGATGAAGATACCAATGCCTTTAACAAAATAATTGAGGCTTTTAGATTGCCAAAAACAACAGATAAGGAAAAGAAAATACGCGTAGAAGCAGTAGAAACGGCAACCAAATACGCCACAGAAATTCCGTTTAAGGTTATGGAAACGGCTTATAATTCTATGGAAGTGATGCAAGCTATGCTAAAAGAGGGTCTTAAAAGCTCATTATCTGACGCAGGTGTAGGTGTATTATGTGCCAAGACAGCTGTTACAGGGGCTTATTTTAATGTGCGCATAAATGCCAAAGACATAAAAGACCGTGCTTTTGCCAAAGATATTATTGCTAAAGCTGAAGCTATTTACAATGAAGCGTTAAAAATTGAGATTGATACCATAAAGCATATCACTACAAAACTTTAACCTATGAGCTGCCAACATTGCTGTGGTGCCAACCAACAATTCGATACCAAGAGTGCCAAAAAAGATTTAAAACGTTATTTAAAACGCGGCCCGCGTAAGCCTACCAAAAGGCTGACAGAAGCATTTAAAAAATTAGACATCAATAATTTATCGTTATTAGATATTGGTGGTGGCGTGGGACCTATTCCACTTGAATTAATTCCTCAAGGCCTGAGCAAAGTTACCGATGTAGATGCTTCAGAGGGATATATAAATGTAGCTAAATCTGAAGCCAAAAAGAGAGATTACAAAGAAAAAATAAACTATTTGACAGGTGATTTTACAGATGTGCATTCTCAAATTGAGGCACACGATATTGTTACTTTAGACAAGGTCATTTGCTGTTATCCTTTTGTAGAAAATTTGTTAAAGACTTCTTTATCTAAAGCCAAAACCTATTATGCTTTGGTGTATCCGCAAGCCAATTTTCTTTCTCGAACAACTGTTTGGTTTTTAAATATGACATTAAAAATACGCGGTAACCCGTTTAGAACTTTTATTCACGATCAAAAAGTGATTGACCGTCTTATTGCTTCGGCTGGTTTTACAGAAATTTATAAAGGTTCTACTTTTTTAAGTTGGCAGATACATCTGTATAAAAGGGAGTAAAATACAAGCACAAAATAACAAACATAGTGCTCTTGGTGTAATTCTTAGCGCCCCTTGCGGTTAAACTTTAAAGGATATAAGAGACGTTAAAAGTGAGATTCTTCATTACGCCTTGCTTCGTGGCTTCATTCAGAATGACACAAAACGCAGAACACAGAACATCTATTCAAACGACGCTATCGCCAAATCGTAACTCTGTAAACCAAAACCGGCAATAATACCTTTGGCATTGGGAGCTATAAACGATTTATGTCTAAAATCTTCGCGGGCGTGAACATTAGAAATATGGACTTCTACAACGGGTGTAGTAATAGCTTTAACGGCATCGCCCAAACCCACAGAAGTATGCGTATAAGCCGCTGCATTAAAGATAATACCATCGTAAGAAAAACCGACTTCGTGTAGTTTATCTATCAATTCACCCTCAATATTCGACTGAAAATACTGTAATTCGTGTTGTGGAAATTTTTCTTGAAGGGTTTTAAAATAATCTTCAAAGCTTGCTTTGCCATATATTTCGGGTTCTCTTGTGCCGAGTAAATTTAAATTGGGGCCGTTTATCACTATCAGTTTCATTTTGTAAAGATATTACTTTATTTTTACCAAATGAAATGGCAAAATGCTTTACACGATTACAGATTATACCTCAAAATAGAGCGGGGCTTATCGCAAAATACTATCGCTAGTTATAGCAGAGATGTTAAAAAATTAATCGGTTTTTTAGAAGATAATGACATGTCTATATCACCCCTAAAAATTAACGAAACACATATTCAAGAATTTATATATCACTGTGCTAAACTGATAAATGCCCGTTCGCAAGCACGGCTTATTTCGGGTTTACGCAATTTTTTTGATTATTTGGTCTTTGAAGATTACCGCGATAGAAATCCCACACAACTTTTAGAATCGCCCAAAATAGGGCGTAAACTGCCCGACACTTTAGCACTAAAAGAAATCGATTTAATCATCAGTCAGATTGATTTAAGCACAAAGCAAGGCGAACGCAATAAGGCTATGCTTGAAACACTGTACAGTTGTGGCTTGCGCGTGACCGAACTCATTACTCTTAAAATATCCGATTTATTTTTTGACGAAGGTTTTATCCGCGTTTTAGGAAAAGGCAACAAACAACGTTTTGTTCCTATAAACACACTTAATCAAAAGTATATTAACACTTATATTAAAGATATAAGACGTCATATTGATGTACAGAAAGGCTTTGAAGATACTGTTTTTCTCAACCGCCGGGGACGGCAATTAACGCGTAATATGATCTTTATGATTCTTAAAGATTTAACCACGAAAGCGGGTATTAAAAAACGTATCAGTCCGCATACTTTTAGACATTCTTTTGCCACACATTTGCTAGAAAATGGTGCGGATTTAAGAGCAATTCAGCAAATGTTGGGGCACGAAAGTATTACTACAACAGAGATTTATATGCATGTAGATAAGAGTCATTTAAAGAAGGTAGTGCAACAGTTTCATCCTAGGAAAAATAAGACCTAACAGGTTTTTAAAATCTGTTAGGTCTACATGTATATTTAATAAATTCTTATTTTGCAATATTAACCACCCTTGTTTCGCGAATAACCGTTACGCGCACTTGTCCTGGATAGGTCATATCATTCTGTATTTTTTGAGAAATATTGAATGATAATTCGGCAGCTTTATTGTCATCTACTTTTTCGCTTTCTACAATAACACGTAATTCACGGCCCGCCTGAATAGCATAAGCTTTCTGTACACCGCCAAAACTAAAAGCCACTTCTTCAAGGTCTTTTAAACGCTGAATATAAGAATCGAGTACTTGACGTCTAGCACCCGGTCTGGCGCCAGAAATAGCATCACAAACTTGTACAATTGGCGCGTAAAGCGATTTCATTTCTAATTCATCATGGTGAGCACCAATGGCATTACATACATCGGGTTTTTCGCCGTATTTTTCGGCCCATTGCATCCCTAAAATAGCGTGTGGTAATTCGCTTTCGGTATCAGGCACTTTACCAATATCGTGTAACAATCCGGCGCGTTTGGCTACCTTAGGATTTAAACCTAATTCGGCCGCCATTAAAGCACAAAGATTCGCTACTTCACGAGAGTGTTGTAATAAATTTTGTCCGTAAGACGAGCGGTATTTCATACGTCCTACAACTTTAACCAATTCTGGATGTAAACCGTGAATACCCAAATCAATAACGGTACGTTTTCCTACTTCTACAATTTCGTTGGTAATTTCTTTTTCAGTCTTTTTAACAACCTCTTCAATTCGCGCTGGATGGATACGACCATCTGTCACCAACTTGTGTAAAGACAGGCGTGTAATTTCACGTCGAATTGGATCGAAACAAGATAAAATAATAGCTTCTGGCGTATCGTCAACAATAATTTCGACACCTGTAGCGGCTTCAATAGCGCGGATATTACGCCCTTCACGGCCAATAATACGTCCTTTAACGTCATCTGATTCTAAATTAAAGACACTCACGCAATTTTCTATAGATTGCTCTACGCCTACGCGCTGAATTGTATTGAGAATGATTTTTTTAGCTTCTTGTTGTGCAGTAAACTTGGCTTCTTCTAAAGTTTCTTGAATATATACCATAGCATCTGCTTTGGCTTCTTCTTTTAAAGACTCATTAAGTTGTGCTTTGGCGTCGTCTGCAGAGAGACCAGAAATAACTTCAAGTTGTTCGACTTGTTTCCTATGCAACTTTTCTAAATCGGCATTCTTACGATCTAAATATTCTATTTTGTGATTATAATTTTCAATTTTTTCAGACAAACTGTCATTTAATTTTTTCTGTTTATCTAATTGCTGAGACACTTGAGATTCTTTATCTCTAATGCGTTTTTCGGCTTCAACCATTTTTCTATCACGCGACAATATTACTTGTTCGTGTTCTGATTTAAGCTCTAAAAATCTTTCTTTTGCCTGAAGAATTTTATCTTTTTTAAGAGCGTCTGCATCTAATTTAGCTTCTCTTAAAACTGTTGAAGCTTGTTTTTTGGCTTGTTTTACAAATTTTGTAGCGGCTCTTTTTTCCATTATTTTAGCAATAACATAACCTATTGCTAAACCTATTGCGATCCCAATTATAATGGGTAGTATCATTTGGTTCATAGTTGATATATATAAAAAGCCTACATTAGTTTGGTTTATAAACTCCTGTTAAACAGGTTTAGAACTAACAAGTTGCTCAAGTATCTGATCTAGCCAGCGCGCTTTTACAACTTAGACTCATTCTTTTTAAATGAATAGTGTTGAGTTTATCAAACAATTTACTAATGTAGGCAGTATTGTAAATTTATTTTAAAGAACGTTTATTCTAAGTGCGCCTCTAACAAACTATTTAATTTTTCTAGTTTGATTTCGGCTTCCTTTTTTTCATTTTCATTATAAAGGTTTTTAACCTCAAGTTTTGATGCAAATTGTAAAGCACTCATCGCTAAAACATCTTGCTTATCTCTTACTGCATAGTTACGCTCAAATTTTTTAATCAGTTCATTAATCTTTTTTACCGCTTTTCTAATCCCTTCTTCTTCTTCTGTCTTTACTGTTAATGGGTAAACTCTATCTGCAATACTAACTTTTATTTTGAGTGTTTCTTTCATTTATTACTCGTTTATTAGCGCTATACATTTATCGATATCGCGTATAAGCGAGTTAATTTTTTGTTTGGTCTCTAGTTTATTGTCTCCACTGCCTACTATTGTGTTAGCAATTTTTGAAGCCTTAAAATTAGCTTCTAAATCAGAATTTAATTGCTTTAGCTTAGATAACTCTTCGCGCAAACGCTCATTTTCTTGGCTAATTTTTAGAGTATGCTCTTGTTGCTCTTGTTTTTTTTCTAATAAAATTAACAACTTACTCTCCAATAAATCAATCGTTTTCAAAAATCCTTCCATCAATTTAAAGACTGTAAACTACACTTACAAATCTAGCAAGTGTTTTGCAATTTAACAACTCTTTTGCTGTCTATTTTTTTAAATTGTTAATTTTTACATTATTTACTTTCAAACCTTGCATTTATTTTTATTTTTACTATTCTTAAAAAATGGTTTTATAAAATCTTATTGATGAATAAAAATTATCTTGCTTTACTTCTGTTGACTCTGACATTTAATCTGTTTTCACAAAAAAAATACCCTCAAAATTATTTTGGTAAACCTATGGATATACCTTTCATTTTGGCGGGGACTTTTGGTGAATTACGCAGTAATCATTTTCATTCGGCTTTAGACATTAAAACCAAAAACCAAGAAGGCATTCCTGTTAAAGCTATTGCAGATGGGTATGTATCACGTGTTAAAATTTCTTTGTGGGGTTACGGAAAAGCTATTTATATTACACATCCTAATGGTTATACAAGTGTTTATGCCCATTTAAAAAAGTTTGAGCCTACTATTGAAGCTTTCGTAAAAGAAAAACAATACAAGAAAAAGACTTTCGAAATCCAAATATTCCCAAAAAAAGAAGCACTTAAAATTAAAAAAGGACAACTCATTGCTTATTCGGGCAATACCGGAGGTTCGACAGGCCCTCACCTTCATTTTGAAATTAGAAATACCAAAACAGAAGAACCTATAAATCCTATGCTATTTGGTTATGATATTGCCGATCATAAAAAGCCTGTTATTTCTAAATTAATAGCTTATCCGCTAAATGACACGTCACAAGTTAACCAATCTAATCTTCCTGTTGAAATACAGTTCAGGCGTTTGCCAAATGGTAATTATATTGCTGATAAGTTTACAGCTTATGGACAAATTGGCTTAGGCGTTAAATCATTTGACAGACAAGATGCAGCTTTTAACAGAAACGGTATTTACGATCTTAAAATGACGAGTAATGGCGCCTTAAAATATCATCATACTTTAGAAAAATTTTCTTTTGCCAATTCAAAGTATATCAATCTATTTATGGATTATAAAATGTACTTTCAAGAATATCAAGCTATTCAAAAGTGCTTTATTGAAGCAAAAAATAAATTAAATATTTACGATAAGTCATTAGGAAATGGAAATCTCAAAATAGCCGATAGTTTAAGCTATAACATCGCCATTTACGCTAGTGATTTTAAAAAGAATAAAACACAAATTCTCATCCCTATAAAAGGAGAAAAGGACAGTATCCTAGTAAAAAAGAATATCAAAAAAACCAATTATTTTATAGACAATAAAGTTTTTAATAAATTCGATTTAGAAAATGTAACTATTGCTTTTCCTAAAAATACGTTTTACAAAAACTTTTATTTAGACTTTAACGTCAAAAACGACACGGCTATTGTTGGCAAAAACACAAGACCACTCGATAAAAAATATACCCTTGCTTTTTATCCAGACTCTTTAAAACACAAAGATATTTCTAAACTATACATTGCCAAATTGGTTAGAAACAAATACGTCAATTATGTAGCTACTAAATATAAAGAACATAAATTATACACTTCGACTAACACTCTAGGTCTTTATATATTAAAGACTGATACTATTTTACCTAGCGTTGAACTGGTAAATTTTAAAGACAAACAATGGCTTACAAAATATCATTATCTAAAAATAAAAATAAAAGATTCTGACTCTGGTATTAAAAGCTATTCTGCTACCATAGATGGCCGTTGGATTTTAATAGAGTTCGATGCTAAAAAAGACTTACTCACTTATCATTTTAGCGATAAAAAATTTACAAAAGCAAAACACGAACTAAAAATAAGCGTAACAGATAACGTTAATAATACTAAAGTGTATATTGCATCGTTTTTTAGAAAGAAATAATACTATAATTTGAAAAAGCTTTTTTTAACACTCCTTTTTATTTTAACCACTGTTATTGGTTTTGCACAAAATGCTTCTGTTAAAGGACGTGTTACAGATAAAAACAACAAACCCATTGAAGGAGTTGCCATTACTTTTGGTAAAAAAGGTACCACTACAGATAAAACTGGTTTTTACAGTTTAAGAGTCCCAGAGTACACGCGTATTACACTAACTTATACTCATGTTGCTTATGTAACTATTACAAAACGTGTAAGTGTACTTCGTAATCGTACGGTTATATTTTCGCCTAAAATGCAACTTAAAACCGAACAGATTGACGCTGTAATCTTAAAAAATAAAAAGAAAGCCGCTCAAGGAATCACAAAAATAAAAGCGAAAAACATTCGTAGAATACCGGGTGCTAATGCCGGCGTTGAAAATGTTTTAAAGACACTTCCTGGCGTTAATTCTAACAATGAACTAAGCACACAATACAATGTGCGAGGCGGTAATTTTGATGAAAATTTAGTTTATGTAAATGGTGTTGAAGTCTATCGCCCATTTTTAATTCGCTCTGGTAAACAAGAAGGCTTGAGTTTTGTCAATCCTTTTTTAACGCGTAATGTCAATTTTTCAGCGGGTGGTTTTCAAGCCAAGTACGGCGACAAAATGTCGTCTGTTTTAGACATTACTTATAAAAGACCTCAGCAATTTGCTTTAAATGTCAATGCCAGTTTTTTAGGCGCCAACCTAACATACGAAAACTTATTGTACAACAATAGATTAAGTGCTTTGGTAGGCGTGCGTTATCGCAACAATAGCCTACTGGTAAATGGCGGCGATAGTAACGGCAATTTTAAACCCAATTTTACTGATGTACAATCGTATTTTAGCTTCATTGCCAACGATAAATTGGTAGTAGATTTTCTGGGAAATTTAAGTCTGAATAATTACATAGACGAACCTGTAGCACGTATTTCAAACTTCGGCACTATTGCCAATCCTGTAGCATTGGTAGTTAATTATGAAGGTAAAGAAAAAGACCAATACCTCACCGTTTTCGGGGCTTTAAAAGCAACTTATAAATATAATGACAATCTGACTTTTAACCTTATAACATCGGCTTATAACACACAAGAAGAAGAACACTTTGATACTTTTGCTTTTTATAGCTTGGGCGATGTCAATGCCGATTTTGGTTCAGATAATTTTGGAAATGTAGAAAATACCGTAGCAATTGGTTCTCAACTCAATCATGCGCGTAACGATTTAGATGCTTTAATTTCTAATATCGAATTAAAAGGAAGCTATCTCAAAAACAATACACAAATTGAAGCAGGTATTAAATACCAACACGAAGATATAAAAGACCGCCTTATAGAATGGGAGGTGATAGACTCGGCAGGATTTTCAATAAGACCTCCTCATTTTGTACCAAAAAACGACCAACCTTACGAAGCATATAATGGTCCCATTGTGCCCTTTATAAGTGTAAGCGCTACAAACGCTATACAGATTGACCGTATTATGGGCTATGCACAATACAGTAAAGTAGATTATATAAACGACAATAAGATTTGGTATAACTTTGGTGTAAGAGCACAACAATGGCAAGTAAAAGGGAATGGTATTAATTCAGAAAGTCATACAATTGTGAGTCCGCGTGCCCAATTTGCCATTAAACCAGATTGGGATAAAGACATGTTGTTTAGAGTGGCTACAGGTATTTACCAACAGCCCCCTTTTTACCGTGAATTACGTGATTCTTTAGGCGCTGTCAGGCCAGAAGTTAAAGCACAAAAATCATTTCATTTTGTCTTAGGAAACGATTATAGTTTTAAGATGTTTGGACGTCCTTTTAAGTTAGTAACAGAACTTTACTACAAAAAAATGACGCAAGTCAATCCGTTTACGGTAGAAAACGTTCGTATTCGCTACCGCGCTAATAACAATGCAACAGCTTATGCAACAGGTTTAGATGTGCGTTTAAATGGCGAATTTGTACCCGGAACTGAATCGTGGATTAGTTTTGGCTATCTCAACACAAAAGAAAATTTAGACAATCGCGGTTATATTGCAAGACCTACAGACCAACGCTTAAAATTTGCCATCCTTTTTCAGGATTATGTGCCCAACTATCCCAATTTAAAAATGTATATGAATTTGGTTTACAACACAGGCGTCCCCGGAGGTTCGCCATCGTTTGCCGACCCTTATCTTTTTAAAGGACGGTTACCCGATTACAAACGGGCAGATATTGGCATTTCTTACGAATTATTAGAAGGTAAAAGACCTTCACGATACTTTAGAAACAGCCGTACCAAGCAAATGTCGGTCGGATTTGAAATCTTTAATTTATTCGACGTACAAAACACCATTTCAAATACTTGGGTAAGAGACGCTTCTTCAAAATTATCATTTGCTGTTCCCAATAGATTAACAGGACGTGTTTTTAACATAAAAATGAATGTGTCGTTTTAAACCTTTTTGTATTTTAGTTGTCTAAAACAAAACTAAAATCGATTAAGTGGAGAGTGAAAAACGCTTAATAACGGCCTTACAAAATCCTAAAACGCAAGACAAAGCCTTTAGAGAATTGATGACGCTGTATAAAGAACGGCTGTATTGGCATATCCGCAACATTGTAAAAACCCACGATGATACCGACGATGTTTTACAAAATACCTTTGTAAAAGTTTATAGAAATATCAGTAATTTTAAAGGCGATAGTAAGTTGTATTCTTGGTTGTACAGGATAGCCACAAACGAATCGATTACACATATAAACAAAATAGCCAAACGCCAACAAATAAGCGTAGAAGATATTCAATATCAGTTGGCAGACAGTTTGCATGCCGATTCTTATTTTAGTGGCGATGAGATTCAAGCTAAACTGCAATTGGCTTTGGCTAAGTTACCTCAAAAGCAGCAATTAGTCTTTAATATGAAGTACTTTGAAGCTATGAAATACAACGACATTTCGGTTGTTTTAGGCACGTCTGTCGGGGCTTTAAAAGCATCGTATCATCATGCTGTTAAAAAAATTGAAAATTATTTAACCAAATCTTAAACCTTTTAACTGAATAAGTGTCTTAAAAACGAATGAAACACAATAAAAAATATATAGATTTAAATCTTATAAAAGCCAAAGGCACGGGTTTTTGTGTGCCTGATGGTTATTTTGACAGTCTTGAATCTAAAGTTCTGAGTAAAGTCAGTCATGATATCCCCACTGATTACTTTGACAGATTAGAAGACAAGGTGTTCAAACGCATTGAAGAAGAAGTTAAACATCCTGTTAAAGTTATTTCGCTTAGACAAAAAATTATAAGACGTTATGCCCCATTGCTAGCAGCAGCTTCGGTAGTTTTATTTATAGGGCTGAATTTTTACAACAACTCAAACACAATTTCTTTCGATTCTTTAGACACAACAACCGTTAGCAGTTGGTTAGAAGATATTAATTATGATGCTTCTGACAGCTATGTTTTAGGAGAATTGCTAGACGCTGATGATATTAGTAGTTTAACGGCTTCTAACGAAAGTACGCTTGACGACGCACAACTTCTAGATTATTTAGACAATACCAATATTGACAACCTTATATTAAACAACTAGTCATGAAACAAATTTTACTTTTAAGCTTTCTTTTATTATTTCTTTCTGTAAATATAGGCGCTCAAAACAGACCACCACAATTTAAAAACCGCGAAAAAATACGCGCGCTTAAAACCGCTTATATTACAAATGCCCTTGACTTAACTTCTAAAGAAGCCGAAAAATTTTGGCCTATTTACAATGCTTATGATAAAAAGGTAGCCACATTTCGCTTTGAAAAAATGCACGAATTACGCAGTAAAATTAAAACAAGAGAAGATTTTAATGCACTTAAAGATAAAGAGGCTAAAAATCTTTTAGATGGTTTTTTAAAAATTGAAAGAGATATTTTAGATGCCAAAAGTAAATTAAACACACAGCTACTCAAAGTAATATCAGCTAAAAAAATATTAAAGCTCTACAAAGCCGAAGACGATTTTAACAGGCGCCTATTAGACAGGTTACGCAACAGACATCAACAAAATAAGCGGCCTAAAAAACGTTTTTAAAATTACAGCCCACTTTGAATAAAAGTGGGTTTTTTCTTAAATATTTGTTAAAAACTAGGCCTCCTATTTAATAAAAATTGAGGTATTTAAGTATTTCATTATCTTTAAACAGAATTAACCAACCTAATTTATTTTGTTATGAAACATATCCTTTTATGTCTTTTAATTTTTAGCTTAAGTCTTGCTTCTTTTGCACAAAACACACCAAAACCCAATTACAGACTGGCTTCTAAATATTCACCAAAGAATCTTAAAAAAGTTATCTACTCTACGCGTGTCAATCCACATTGGTTAAAACGCGGTAACCGATTTTGGTATGAATACAAAACCAGCGATGGAACAAACTTTTACATTGTTAATCCCGTAAAAAAAACAAAGAGGCTTTTATTTAACAATACCAAAATGGCAGAATGGCTCAGTAAAATAACCAAAGACCCTTATGATGCCAAACACCTACCAAAATTTAAATTCAAATTTGTAAAAAACGAAACAGCAATTCAGTTTAAAGTCACTTCTACAGAAGATATTCCTGTAAAAAAAGACACTGCAAAAGCTAAAAAGTCAAAATCTAAAAAAATTAAAACAGAGAAAAAAGTTTATTATTTTGAATACCAAATTGGGGCTAATTATTTAACTGAACGCAAAAACGTCACCAAAAAAGATAAAAAATTAAAATGGGGAACCGTAGCACCCGACAGCAGTATTGTCATATTCTCTAAACATTACAATTTGTATTGGATGGATATGAAAAACTACAAAAAAGCTATAAAAGATGAAAAAGATTCGACCATAGTTGAACACCAATGGACAAAAGATGGTGAAGTTTATTACAGCTACGGCGGTGGTAACTGGGGCAAGACTAATGAAGATATTGAAAAAGACAAAGACAAACGAAAACCTATTTACGTAAATTGGTCTCCAAATTCTAAAAAGTTTGTTTATAGCCGAGATAATACTAAAAAGCTCAAAAATTTATGGGTTATTCATTCTGTCACCAAAAAACGTCCCACTTTAGAGTCTTTTAAATACACGATGCCGGGTGAACCTGATTTTACTAAAACAGAAATTCTAATTTTTGATGTTCAAACAAAAAAACATATCAAAGCTAAGATAGATACTACGCAACAATTATATGTAAACATTTATAGTGCCAAACGCAAAAAATCATCTTATGACGACGAACACAATCCTAGTTTATGGTTAGCCAAAACAAATGATAAAATTTATTACAGTACCCAAAGTAGGGATCGCAAACGCGTAAACATCGGCGTTATTGATGCCAATACCGGAGAATCTAAAATTCTGATTAAAGAACGTTCAAATACCTATTTAGAAACACGTCCGTTAGAGCTTATCAATAATGGTAAAGAATTTATTCATTGGTCTGAACGAGACGGTTGGGCACATTTTTATTTATATGACGCCAACGGAAATCTTAAAAATCAAATAACACACGGCGCCTATCACAGTGACCGTATTGCGGGAATTGATGAAAAAAATAGGGTTTTATATTTCCAAGCCAATGCTAAAGAATCTAACGAAGATCCTTATTATTATCATCTTTATAAAGTCAACTTTAATGGTAGCGGTTTAAAACTTTTAAACTCAGGTAATTTCACCCATAGTGCCAATATGAACGACAATACCAAATATTTTGTAGATACTTATTCACGTGTTAATACAGCTCCAAAATCAGTTTTAAGAAATAATTTAGGCCAAAAATTATTGAATTTAGAAACAAGCGATTTGAGTCAGCTTTTTGCCACAGGTTATAAATTTCCCGAGACTTTTAAAGTCAAAGCAGCCGATGGTATAACCGATTTATACGGCGTGCTTTATAAACCTTATGACTTCGATTCGACTAAGGTGTATCCCATTATAGAATATGTCTATCCGGGGCCACAAACCGAAGCTGTTGCCAAGGCTTTTTCAACCAGAATGAACCGCACAGACCGCATGGCACAAGTTGGTTTTATTGTGGTAACAGTTGGTAATAGAGGTGGAAATCCCAATCGCTCAAAATGGTATCACAATTTTGGTTATGGCAATTTGCGCGATTACGGTCTAGCCGATAAAAAAGTAACCGTAGAACAATTGGCAAATCGTTATAGTTTTATTGATGTCGATAAAGTGGGTATTTTTGGACATTCGGGTGGTGGCTTTATGTCAACAGCTGCTATGTTGGTTTATCCTGATGTGTTTAAAGTAGCCGTATCGTCATCGGGTAACCACGATAATACCATTTACAACAATTGGTGGTCTGAAACCCATCACGGCGTAAAAGAAGTGAAAGATAAAGACGGAAAAGTAACTTATGAATACAAAATTGATGTCAATCAAACTTTAGCTAAAAATTTAAAAGGACATTTAATGCTCACTACAGGCGATATTGATAATAATGTCAATCCGGGGATAACCATACGTATGGCCAATGCCTTGATAAAAGCCAATAAGCGTTTTGATTTCTTTATGATGCCCGGACAAAGGCATGGTTACGGCAGTATGACGGAGTATTTCTTTTGGCTTAAAGCCGATTATTTTAGCAAACATTTGCTAGGTGTAGACAGACCAAATAATGTGGATATTTTAGAAATGAATAGAGATATCCCACAAAATGGTAAAAATTAAACTGTATTTATTCATCGTATCACTTTGAGTGATACGATGAGTTTTACAACTTATTAAGCGTACATTTTTTGACGTAATTCCTTAATCTTAGCATCGGCTAAATACTCATCAAAAGTAGTATATCTATCAATAACGCCTTTTGGCGTTAATTCAATAATACGGTTGGCAACTGTTTGTGCAAATTCGTGGTCATGAGTTGAGAACAATACCGTTCCTTTAAAATTTTTCAGTGCATTGTTAAAAGCCTGAATAGATTCTAAATCCAGATGGTTGGTTGGCTCATCTAACAATAAAACATTGCCACGAATCATCATCATACGCGAGAGCATACAACGCACTTTTTCGCCACCCGATAAAACATTACAAGATTTTAAAGCTTCATCACCACTAAAAAGCATTTTACCTAAAAAACCACGTACAAAAACTTCTTCACGCTCTTCTTCGGTTTTTGACCATTGACGTAACCAATCGACTAAAGATTCTCCACTTTTAAAAAATTGTGAATTTTCTAAAGGTAAATACGCTTGCGTTGTTGTAACGCCCCAATGATATTTACCTTTGTCTGCTTTGGCATTACCGTTTACAATTTCGTAAAAAGCCGTTACAGCACGTGAATCTTTTGAAATTACAGCTACTTTATCGCCTTTATTAAGATTTATATGGATGTCTTTAAACAAGGCTACATCTTCTATTGAAGTTTCTAAATGCTCAACGTTCAAAATCTGATCTCCTGCTTGACGCTCTTGCTCAAAAATAATAGCAGGATAACGACGACTAGAAGGTTTAATATCGCCAATGTTGAGTTTATCAATCATCTTTTTTCTACTAGTAGCTTGCTTAGACTTGGCTACGTTTGCAGAAAAACGACGGATAAATTCTTCGAGTTCTTTTTTCTTTTCTTCAGCTTTTTTATTTTGTTGAGAACGCTGTCTTGCAGCCAATTGGCTAGACTCATACCAAAAAGAATAGTTACCTGAATAGTGGGTTATTTTACCAAAATCAATATCAGAAACATGGGTACAAACGGCATCTAAAAAGTGCCTATCGTGAGAAACAACAATAACACAATTGTCATAATTAGCTAAAAAGTTTTCTAACCAACCAATCGCTTCAAAATCCAAATCGTTTGTAGGCTCATCCATTATCAAAACATCAGGATTACCAAATAAGGCTTGTGCTAATAACACACGTACTTTTGCTTTACCGTCTAAATCTTTCATCAAACTGTAATGTTTATCTTCTTTAATGCCTAAAGAAGACAACAAAGTAGCGGCATCACTTTCTGCATTCCAACCGCCCATTTCTTCGAATGTTGCCCCCAAATCTCCTGCTTTTACACCATCTTCTTCAGAGAAATCTGGCTTGGCATAAATGGCATCAAGGCTTGTTTTTAATTCGAATAAGGGTTTGTTACCCATTAATACAGTTTCTAAAACAGGATGGTTGTCAAAAGCAAAGTGATCTTGTTGTAAAACAGACATGCGTTTGCCTTTTTCAAGACTTACGTGACCGGATGTTGGGTCTCTATCGCCTGCAATTATTTTTAATAAAGTTGATTTTCCGGAACCATTAGCCCCTATTATTCCATAACAATTGCCTTGTGTAAATGACGTATTTACTTCATCAAACAAAACACGTTTACCAAATTGCACAGAAAGATTTGATACTGTTAACATTATTTATTTCTTTTGTAAAAATTTTGGCAAAAGTAATAAAAATGAGACTATTTAGTCATTATTTTTAATCTTTATAATTTAACAACACATTAACAAAATGTCATTGGGTATTGACTTATTTTTGTTTTTACTATAAACTGACTGAAAAGAGGCATTGCATCAATGAAATTTTACATTAAAATAGCACTTATAATAAGTACAATAGTTTTATTTTTAATAAGCTGTTCTGATAACAAAAGTGATTCTTTTTCTTATTTTGGTGGTCAAATAGTAAATCCTAAATCTACAAAAGTTTATTTTTTAAAAAATGATAAAATTTTAGATTCAACTATTTTAAAAAAGAACAACAATTTTTTATTTAAACTTAAAAACTTAGAACCAGGGCTTTACACCTTCAGCCATGGTAATGAATATCAATATATTTTTTTCGAAAAAAATGACAGTATAATCATTAGATTAAACACATGGGATTTTGACGAATCGTTGGTTTTTAGTGGTAAAGGAGCAGAACGTAATAACTTTTTAATGAATTTATTTTTAAACAGCGAAAAAGAAGACAAATTGTTTAGAACGCTTTACCGTTTACCTTCTAAAGATTTTGATGCTAAAATTGATTCTGCCTTACAAGTTAAAAACACTTTATTCAAACAATTTAAAGCCAGTACAAAAGAAGAATCAATTTTTTTTAACAAGCTAGCACAGGTAGCCATAACATATCCACTATATAGAAAGAAAGAAAATTATCCGCTGTACCATAAACGTCAATTGCGTACTAATGACTATCCCAAAATAAATAAACAGTTCTATGTATTTAGAGACAATATAAGCTTAAATGACAGTAGCTTGGTATATTTTTTTCCCTATAGAAATTACGTTACAAGTTATTTATATCATAAAGCTTACGAAGAAAAATATAAAAACTCCAACAGCAATGTTGCTTTAAATTTTTTAGAAAACATTGTTAACTCTATTCAACAAAAAAAACTTAAAAATATATTTCTGTATAAATTTATTTATGAAAGCTACTTCCGTTATAATATAACTTATAATCTTTCCGACAGCCAAAGAAAACGTGCGTTACAAATTTTTAATGACAATTGTGATAATCCTGAAATGCTAAAAGAAATTAAACAATTGGCTTTTGATTATAATAACATTAAAAAAGGAGCTAAACTGTTCAACTTTAAAGTCATTAATACTAATGGCGATAAATTAGATACGGCTCCTATATTTAAAAACAAAAAAACTGTACTGTATTTTTGGTCTAAAAATTTAATCAATGCCAATAATTTATCAAGAAGAGTGATGTATCTTAAAAAAAGATATCCTCATTTAAATTTTATAGGTATTAACATAGATAATTCTAAAACCACTTGGTTAAAATCACCTATTTTCAACACTTTGAATGCTAAAAATCAATTTCAGTTAGCGCAAAAATGTGTCATGCGCAATTTTGTAACAGCTCGTACGCCTCGCATAATTTTATTAAACAACAATGCTATAGTTAAAAACGGATTTACTGTTTTTTGGGCAGAAAATTTTAGTGCTGAATTAGATAATTTAGAAAAAAACTGATTCCTACAATTTTAACTAAAAATTAGTCTTACATTTGCACGCCCTAAAAAAGGGGTAATTATAAACTTATTACATGTCTACATTTTCTGATTTTGGTTTACAGCCAAACCTACTAAAAGCAATAACCGATATAGGATTTTCTAAGCCCACTCCTATCCAAGAAAAAGCCATTCCGCATTTGTTAAATTCGAAAGACGATTTAAAAGCTTTTGCTCAAACTGGTACTGGCAAAACAGCCGCCTTTAGTTTGCCAATTATAAATCAAGTAGATGCTAGTCAAGGTAAAACACAAGCCATTATTTTATCGCCTACACGCGAATTGGCTATTCAGATAGCCGAAAACATAAAAGAATTTACAAAATATTTACCAAAAATAAAAACTGTTGCCGTTTATGGTGGCGCCGCTATTGATACTCAAATTAGAGGTTTAAGAAAAGGAGCACAAATAGTTGTAGGTACACCAGGACGTACTGTTGATTTAATAAGAAGGAAAGCACTAAATCTCAACACTATAAAGTGGGTTGTTTTAGATGAAGCAGATGAGATGCTCAATATGGGCTTTAAAGATGAACTAGATAGTATTTTAGATGTTACCCCAGAAGAAAAACAAACGCTTTTATTTTCGGCCACTTTCCCCAAGGAAGTAGATGCTATTGCCAGAAATTATATGCATAATTCGTTTGAAATTTCGGCTGGTAAAAAAAATGTCGGTGCTACAAATGTTAAACATGAGGCCTATATTACAGAAGAAAAAAACCGCTATTTAGCCCTAAAAAGAATAACGGATTTTAATCCGGATATTTACGGGATTGTTTTTTGTAGAACACGTTCTGAAACTAAAAATATAGCCGATAAATTAATTGCTGACGGTTATAGCGCTGATGCCCTTCACGGCGATTTATCGCAGGGGCAACGTGATCTTGTGATGCAAAAATTCAGATCTAAACATTTACAACTTTTAGTCGCTACAGATGTCGCTGCAAGAGGTTTAGATGTAAATGATTTAACACATGTTATAAATTACAAATTACCAGATCAATACGAAGCTTATACGCATAGAAGCGGCAGAACAGGCCGTGCAGGTAAATTAGGCATTTCTATAGCTATAATTAATGGCAGAGAAAATCATAAATTAAGATCTGTTGAAAAAGTTATTTCAAAGAAATTTGAAATAAAATCTATTCCTAGTAGCAAAGATATTTGTACAAATCAGCTTTTTAGCCTTATAAACAAGGTTAAAAATGTTGAAGTAAACGAAGAAGAAATTAACTCTTTTGTGAAAGATATTTATTCAGAATTAGAATATTTAAGTCGCGAAGAATTGATAAAACGTTTTGTAAGTGTTGAATTTAACCAGTTTTTAGCTTATTACGAAAACGCTAAAGATATAAATGGCGATGCTGGCAAATCTTCTAGAAACCGTTCAAGTGATAATTTTACACGCTATTTTATAAATCTTGGAAAATTAGATCAATTAACACCCGCATCATTAATAGGTTTGGTAAATACAAATCTTAAAAAACATGATTTTGCTATAGGTCAAATTGAAATTTTAAAAAGTTTTTCATTTTTTGAAATTGAAAACAGTATTGAAGAATCTACTTTAATAGAAGCTCTTAACAACCACGAGTTTAATGATAAAACTATAAATGTAGAAAAAACAACCAAGCCAAAAAGGAGAAGTGAAAGTAGAGATTCTAGATTTAAAAAATCTGGGGGTTCTTTTAAATCAGACTCCTTTAGTCATCGTAAAGGAAAAGACAAAGGAAAATCTTGGGGAAATAATGATAGAGGGAATTCAAGAGGTAGGAGAAGAAAATTTAGAGATTAAGGAATACTTTTTGTGATTTATTGTAAGATTTTAAAAAATCAGCTTTAGATAAAAATGTCTTTATTTTTTTATCTTCAAAATATTTTACCAGCATCTCTGTTGGCATATTACCTGTTAATTCGTCTTTTGCCATTGGGCAACCACCATACCCTAACATAGCACCATCAAAACGTCTGCAACCTGCTGTATAAGCAGCGTCAACTTTATCAAACCAAGACATAAGAGTTGTATGCAAATGCGCCCCAAACTCTATTTTTGGATACATCGGAATTAAATTTGAAAACAAATAAGAAATCGTTTTCGCCTCAGAAGCACCAATTGTATCTGATAAAGACAGAATTTTTACACCCATATTTACAAGTGTTTCTGTCCATTTTGCTACAATATCTACATCCCAAGGATCGCCATACGGATTGCCAAAACCCATAGACAAATACGCTACAACTTCTTTATTTTTTTTAAAAGCAATAGAAAGAATTTCTTCTAAAATTTTTAAGGATTCCGTTCGCGTCCTACTCGTATTACGCATTTGAAAATTTTCTGAAATAGAAAATGGATAGCCTAAATAATTAATCTCTTCGAATTGAGAAGCCTCTTGTGCCCCACGCACATTGGCTACTATGGCCAAAAGTTTACTTTTTGAAGTTGATAAATTTAATTTTGACAGTACTACAGCTGTGTCACGCATTTGCGGAATAGCTTTAGGCGATACAAAACTGCCAAAATCAATCGTATCAAATCCTATTTTTAAAAGGCTGTTTATATAATCTGCTTTTACCTGTGTTTCTATAAATGGCTTTATGCCTTGCATAGCATCACGAGGGCATTCTATTAATTTGACAGTGTTTTCCATAAAGGCACTTCAAATATACAAATAAGCTGGCTTATTTAAGTCAAAAAAAAATCCTGCAAAAAGCAGGATTTTTCTAATTTAACTAACCAATATTAACTTATCGATGCGGCATATTCAACCAAATCGACTATTTTATTTGAGTAACCACACTCATTATCGTACCAAGAAACAATTTTCATAAAGTTTCCTGTTAAAGCGATACCTGCTTTGGCATCGAAATTTGAAGTACAAGTTTCGCCTACAAAATCTTGCGAAACAACCATTTCTTCGGTATAGGCTAAAATGCCTTTGAGTTCATTTTCTGAGGCGTCTTTCATTACTTTACAAACCTCATCATAAGTGGTGCTTTTTTCTAAATTCACTGTTAAATCTACTACAGAAACATCCATAGTTGGAATTCTGAATGACATACCTGTAAGTTTACCATCCAATGCAGGAATAACTTTACCAACTGCTTTTGCAGCCCCTGTAGAAGAAGGGATGATATTGTGAATAGCAGCGCGACCACCTCGCCAATCTTTTAAAGAAGGGCCGTCAACTGTTTTTTGAGTAGCTGTAGCCGCGTGAATTGTTGTCATTAAACCATCTTTAATACCAAAATTATCGTTTAAAACTTTAGCAATTGGTGCCAAACAATTGGTTGTACAAGAAGCGTTAGAGAAAATAGTATCTGTCGCTTTTAATTCTGTGTGATTAACACCCATAACAAACATAGGGGCATCTGGTGATGGTGCAGAAATGACCACTTTTTTAGCACCTCCTTTTATGTGTAGTGCCGCTTTGTCTCTAGCTGTAAAAAAACCTGTAGATTCAATTACATAATCAACGTCAACTTCATCCCATTTTAAATCTTCTGGATTGCGCTCTGCAGTAATTCTAATTTCATTACCGTTGACAACTAACTTATCATCCTTTACAGAAATATCTCCTTTAAATTTTCCGTGAACGGAATCAAATTTTAACATATAAGCTAAATAATCTACATCTAATAAATCGTTTATAGCTACAACTTGCACATTACTTCTTTCTGCTGCAGCTCTAAAAGCCAATCTACCAATACGGCCAAATCCGTTTATTCCAATTTTTATCATTTTTTAGTTTAAATTTAAATGGACATTATGTCCGATACTCTTATCAATTCTTTATTTATATCATGATGCCCACTAAGTGCTTCTTTAATAGGGCAACTTTCAATTTTTGTGTTTACTATGCCTACCATCAAATTAGACTTACCGTCTAAAATAAGTTCAACCGCTTTAACACCTAACCTGCAAGCTAAAACACGGTCGAAACACGATGGTGATCCGCCGCGTTGCATATGACCTAAAACAGAAACACGCACTTCGTATTCTGGCATATTTTCTTCTATATAATCGCGTAATTCGAAAACATTCTTACCCATTTTATCGCCTTCGGCAACAACCACAATACTAGATGATTTACCTGAACGTTTACTGCGTTTTAATGATTCTGTTAATCTGCCTAATCCTAAATCTTCTTCGGGTATTAAAATTTCTTCTGCGCCGGCTCCTATTCCAGCATTCAGTGCTATAAAACCAGCATCGCGTCCCATAACTTCAACAAAAAATAAGCGGTTATGCGAGCTTGCTGTATCCCTAATTTTATCTATAACATCAACAACTGTATTTAAAGCTGTATCGTAACCAATTGTATAATCTGTTCCAAAAATATCATTGTCTATTGTGCCTGGAATGCCAATTACTGGAAAGTCGAATTCTTCATTAAATTTTAATCCACCTGTAAAAGAACCATCCCCACCAATGAGTATAAAACCATCAATATCGGCTGCTTTCAATTGTTCATAAGCTTTTTTACGTCCAGCTTTTGTTCTAAACGCATCACAACGTGCCGATTTTAATATAGTACCCCCTTTGTTAATGATACTACTTACGCTACGTGCACTTAATGACGTAAAGTCTCCTTCGATTAATCCTTGATAACCTCTATAAACACCAATACAATCAATTCTGTAATGTGCACAAGTTCTAACAACAGAACGAATAGCCGCATTCATTCCAGGGGCGTCGCCACCTGAAGTTAAAACTGCTATTTTTTTTATCTTTTTCATTTAAAAAAATCGAATGTCAAAATTACAAATAATCTCACTATATTAATTACTATAAGTGTGTTTAATACGAAAACGTTTTCGCTTCAATAAAACAACAAACAACTTTATTTATAATATTAAAAGTCGTATTTAACTTACTTTATTTACTTGAAAGCTAAAATGATTGGTGTTAATTCTCAAGCTTTATAGATGTTGAATCTTTAGATTTAAAATTTAAAAGTTTTTTAGTTTGGAGAATACTATCTTTCTTATTTTTTTTATTTTTTTTGTTCAGTTTTTTAAAGAGGTCTTTTAGATTGTCGAATTCTATTCTGTAAGACAACCCCACCCCTTGTGTATAACCTTCTTGATCTGCAACGGCAAACTGTATCTGATTTTGACGGTTAAAAATACGTCCTTTTAAACTCTCTGATTTGTTTAGTGGTATGGCTATTTCTACTTCACCCACAACATTAGATTGCGTTTTAGACCCCATAGGCACCCCTACTTTACCATTAATTATAAATTTTTTACTAATACGTGCCGATGCCGAAATTTCGAGTTGGTCGTCTGTTTTAAAGTTTTTAAATCTATCTGTATTACCCACATCATAATTAATACCAATTTGCAAGTCACCGCCATCCTTATTTAATATATCTGATAACACACTAGAAATACGTTCTGAAATGGTTCCTGTTATGGCTGCATTACTGTCGAAATTTGAATTATCTTGATTGATAAACATTCCTGTAGTTAGCAAGGCAAAAAACTGAATCATTTTTTTGTCGTTATCATTCAATTTAAACTGCAATTCAGCATTTACTGTAGAACTAGCGTTGGGTATTTTGACATCAAAACCTATATTAGATTCGTATAATTTACCCTGAATTTGAGTAACTAAATCTACATTGATATTTCGAGTTCCTTTTACATTTTCTAAAAGTACAGCCGGATTTGCCTTGGTATGATAAACAGCTTCTATATCTAAATCGGCATTATAAGGATTTCCAGTCCAAGTAATTGTACCACCTTTTTTTACCTCAAAAGATTTATTAATGATATTTTTAAATTGATAAATTCCATTATCTACCACAAAGTTGCCAAACATGGTAAAATTACCATTGGTGTTAATACTAATTTGTAAATTGCCATCACCACTACCCTTTAGAATACTGCCTGTTTTTTTATCGATTACAATCTGAGCTATAGCATCTTTTGTAACATCCAAATTAAATTTAATATTTAAGCCTTGTAAATCGTTTACAATAACGTCTTCTTTGGCGCGGTCTTTATTGATGTTTTCTGCTTTATTTATAAAATGTATCAAGTTAGAATCGTCTATAGACCTGACATCACTAAGCGGAATAATAAATTTTGTCCCCGCGTTTGTTTTACCATTTACTTCAATCAACAAATTATCTGTCCGACCAGTAATAGAAGCTTGACCATTGATAAATCCTGTACCGTAATAAAGGGTCTCTTCGTCCTCCTTCGTATTGAGAACAAGCAAATTATCTGTTTTTAATTGTAAATCTAAAAACCAATTCCTAAAGTGCTCATGTTTAATAGTACCTGTTAAATTGGCTTCCGTTTTATAATTTTCGTCCACCAATACAGTAGGTAAAAATTCAAAAGTATGTTTGTACAACTTAATTTTTGGTTCTCCTTTAAAATGATAATCCACATTTATGTATGGAAACTTTAATCCTGCATCTGTAAGGGTTAATTCCCCCTCAATAAATGGATTTTCTAGGAGTCCTAAAACCTTAGCTTCACCACTTGCAAAACCACGAATATTTGACAATACATTCTCTCCTAAAGGACTAAAAGCATTCAATTTGAATTTATTAAACAATAAATCTATATCTAAGCGTGGTTTTTTATCAGTAAGATCTATAGCACCTTTGGCGTATAAACTTCTGATGCCATTTCTATTTATAAGCAGGTTTAATTCATATTTTTTAAAGGTATTAAACCCTTGCGCATTAAAAATAACATCTCCTTGATATGATTTATTTATCATAAAATTATCAATTGTCATATCTGTAATGGGCATCAGTTGGCCATTTATTTGTTTGTAATTTAAATTGCCATTTATAACGCCTTTTAAAGAAAGGCTATCTATTTTTGGCGTTATATTTTCTAAGGCCACATTCTCTAGATTTATCTGAATATCTTTATTATTAGCATCTGTAATAAGGCCTTCCATATCCGCCTTTTGTGCACCAGATTGTAAATCAATTTTTTCTATTTTAAAAGATTTGAACTTGTTATCGAAAATTATTTTATTAGCCTTATTATTAGTTGGGTTTAAAACCCAATTTATATCCTTAATATTAATATTAGATTTTTTAACACCAAAAACCGATTGATTATTTGCCATTTTGGTATTGTACATACTTAAACTGTATTTTTCAGTTAAAGAATCACCGCCATAAAAATTGGTTCTTAAAAATAAAGTGTCTTTTAATTTTACATTTACCAAGTTTAATTTTGAAATATTGTAGTAATTTGAATTAATTTTAGAAATAGTTAAAAGCGTATTGAAAAGCGGGTTTTTATTATCAATTTGTAAATTTATATCCTCAATTTTATTTTTATACATTTCGAGCTCAGGTGACTTAAAATTGAGGCTAAAGCTATTGTCTTGTGTTTTTAAACGTCCTTTTATAAAAGTATTTGGGGCTAATTTTACATCAGGATAAAAAATCTCTACAATTTTGTTGTAAATCTTAAAATTAAAACTCAAATCTTGATTGGGTGAAAGCTTCTTATAATTGTATTTAGACAACAAACTCCCTAGGCCATTTTTAACTAAGTCTGGTAATTCTCCCAATCTAAAATCGCCTTTTAATTTACCATTAATAATATCGGCTGAGTTAATTGTAAGTATTCTTACCCGCTCTTCAAAACTTGAATTTATTTTAAAATCTTTAAAGAAATATACCCCCGATAAGTTTGTGTAAGAAGCATTCTTAAAAATAATCTGTCCTTCTAATTCATCCAGATAATTTCCTTTTAAATCGAACACAATACCGCCATTTAGCAAAGAAATACTGTCTTTTAAATAAAGATTTAAGGCATTAAAATTAGCATACGTAACATTTGTTTTTACACCGTATTCATGTTTCTTTTTAGAAAAATCTGCAAATCCCTCAATAGTCAATTTTAAATTAGGATCATAAGCCAATAACTTACCTGTAAATTTTTTATGCTTAAAAGCGCCCTCAATGTCAATATTTCTATAAATATAGCCTTTGTATTGATGCTTGGTAATTTTACCTTTAACAAAGGTATTAAGTGTGTTTAAAGAAAAACCCCTACCATTAACATAAACATTCATATTTAATTTACCTACCAAAGAATCTTTAATAATTTTACCTAAGGCCAGTTCTTTAAAACGCACACGCCCCTTGTAGCTTGCATAATCTATTGAGCTTATATTTCCTATATCTAGATCGAAGTTGATAACACCTATTTCTGAATTAATTTCGTTCTTAGCAAAAATATTTGTATCCGTAATTTTCGTATTTCCTTTCACAGAAAAATTACCCAAAACACCTGTTGAAGAAGGTAAATTTTTACCCAACAAATTTGGCAAAAGTTTTTTGAGTTGCGAATAATTAGAAGTCAACTCTTTTATCTGAGATTCTAAAACAAAATCTTTAACTTCTTTAAAAGAATTTATAAATCTAAATTCGCCTTTTAAAACTGCATTTGTGCTTGTTTTTAAATCTAAATTTGTGAATTTAAAATTATTTAAGGTCCCTTCTAAATTAGATGTGAAATTAATTTTAGCGTCACCATCAAACGCGGCATAAAACTTTTTTAAGTCTATAAATGAGAGTGACGTATTCTTAAATTGGGCTTTTATCTGAACACTGTCTAAGAAATATTTAAAATTTTCGCGTTTGTAATCAAAATCAATAGTACCTGAAATTGTTGAATTTTCAGTCTTAATTTGGGTATTTTTAAAACGCATACTTTTTAAAGTGTACTCAAAATCGGTATCTAATTTTTTTATTGATAATTTATGATCATCAACAAATTTTAAATTCCGAATTTTTGCAGAAACATTAGGCCCTTGAATTTTAAATTTATTTAAATCGCCCTGCAATTGCGTATAAAAAACCTGTGGCTCAATTTGTAAATTAAAATCGTAGAGGTAAAATTTACCAAAATTTAAATGGACATTTTTTGCCGTCAATAAAAAAGAGGAAGGCCCTTTTGACGGCGTATCCTCATCAAACTTATCAGCAAAAATAGAAATATTGTCATTGCTTTCTCCTTTATAAGTCTTCATAGTTATAGAGACCCCATTAACCATAACATCATCTAAAATTATTTTGTTATTATAAGCCTTTTTATAGCTAAAAATTGATGTATTCATATTTACCACATCAATCATATTTTTTTGATGATGGTCTTTTATATGAATGCCTTTAAGCTGAATTTTTCCTAGATAAGATAAATCTACACGATCTATCAGTATATCTGTACCGTAACTTTTGTTGATGTCTTTTGTAACAATCGATGCTAAATATGTTTGTACAGCCGGAATTGCCAATGCCAAGCTGATTATAACAGCAAGAAGCATCAATCCTAAGACCAATCTGAGCAGTATTTTTTTTATACGGTTAATACGTTTAAATCTTTTAAATTTGCAAGTGTAAAAGTACATTTTTCGTGCCACATTCTCAAAAAGAATTGCAATCGAAAAAAGGACTCTTTAAAATAATTTATGAATACAAAACCTGTTTACATTTTAGCCATAGAATCTTCTTGCGATGATACAGGTGCCGCTGTGCTTTGTAATAACAAAGTTCTGTCTAATGTTATTGCCAATCAAGAAATTCACACGCAATACGGCGGTGTTGTACCTGAGTTGGCTTCACGTGCCCATCAACAAAATATTGTACCCGTTGTAGCGCAAGCTTTAAAGGACGCCAATATTAAAAAAGAACAACTCAGTGCCATTGCATTTACACAAGGGCCTGGTTTAATGGGTTCTCTTTTGGTAGGGGTCTCTTTTGCCAAAAGTTTGGCTATGGGATTAAACATTCCGTTATTGGCAATAAACCATATGCAAGCCCATGTGTTAGCGCATTTTATAAAAGACAGTTCTCATAAAACACCTAAGTTTCCTTTTTTATGCCTTACCATTAGCGGCGGCCATACTCAAATTGTGAAAGTAAAAAATTATTTTGATTTTGAAGTTTTAGGACAAACTATAGATGATGCTGTTGGTGAAGCTTTTGACAAATCGGCTAAAATATTGGGACTCGATTATCCCGGTGGACCTTTTATTGATAAATATGCGCGGTTAGGGAATCCCTTGGCTTTTAAATTCCCAAATCCCAAGACAAAAAACCCACTCGATTTTAGTTTTAGTGGCTTAAAAACAGCCATTCTATATTTTATCCAAAAACAGGTAAAAATAAATTCCGATTTTATCACAGAAAACCGCAATGACCTCTGTGCTTCTATTCAGCAGACCATCGTTAGTATTCTTATGACAAAACTAGCTTTAGCTGTGGTACAAACTGGCATTAAACAAGTGGCTATTGCGGGCGGTGTTTCGGCCAATTCGGGTATCCGTAAAGCTCTTATGCAAGCTGAAAAAGAAAAAGGATGGCAGTGTTTTATCCCTAAATTTTCATATACAACCGATAATGCCGCTATGATTGGTATTGCGGGTTATTACACTTATTTAGAAAAAAATTACGCTTCGGCTAACAGTGTGGCGCAAGCCAGAATGGCTTTATAGTTTTCAATAATTTTATTTATATTTGAGTTTACCTATTCAGTATGAAAAAACACATTTTATTTATCTTTTTTTGCCTTTATGGAAGCTTTTTATTTTCACAAAACATTGTAAAACCGCTCGATAAAATTGACGTTTTAAAATACACTTTTTACATCAATGTAAATGATACAACCAATGTTATTGCCGCACAAGCTATAATTGATTTTAAATTGTTAAAACAACCTGATACTATTTCCTTAAACTTGGTTAATAAAGACATTTCGGATAAAGGCATGCAGGTTTTTAAAGTTTTGTACGACACAAAAAATACAGCTTTTAAACAAGATTCTAATTTTTTAAACATCAATGTTTTAAATAAAGATTTGACAAGAAACCATTCTGTAAACATCTTTTATAAAGGGATTCCGAAAGACGGTTTGATAATTTCTAAAAACAAATATGGTGACCGCACTTTTTTTGGCGATAATTGGCCCAATCGTGCACGGAATTGGCTGCCTTGTATAGATTATCTGGCCGATAAGGCTTATGTAGAATTCTTTGTCTCTGCCCCTTCAAAATACAATGTTGTGGCTAACGGAAGTCTTAAGAAAAATTATCATCTAACAAAAGGTTTTACTATTCACCATTGGCAAAGCAGTGTCCCCCTCCCTACCGATGTCATGGTTATTGGCGTGGCGCAATTCGCTGTTCAAAATTTAAAAAAAGTAAATGGAATTCCTATCTCAAGTTGGGTGTATCCGCAAAATAAAAAAGAAGGTTTTTACGATTATGCGCAAGCCCGTGACATATTAAAATATTATATCCATTTATTTGGGCCTTATCCTTATAAAAAATTGGCCAACGTACAATCTAAAACGCGTTTTGGCGGGATGGAAAATGCGAGTAATATTTTCTATTCAGAGAAATCGGTTACAGGCAAACGCGACCAAGAAAGTCTCTTAGCGCACGAAATAGTCCATCAATGGTTTGGCGATTCAGCTACCGAAAAAGATTGGCCTCATTTATGGCTGAGCGAAGGTTTTGCAACCTATTTTACAAATGTGTACTTAGAACATAAATTCGGTAAATCCAAATTAGACAATATTTTGCAACAACAACGTCAAAAAATAATTGCCTTTTCTAAAAAATGGCAGAAACCTGTTGTAGATATGCAGACAAAAAATCTTATGCGCTTACTCAATGCCAATTCTTATCAAAAAGGAGGCTGGTTTTTACATATGTTGCGTCGTAAAATTGGCGATAAATTATTTTTTAAAAGTATCAGAACTTACTACAAAACTTATAAATTTAAAAATGCCGATACACGTGATTTTCAACGCGTAGTAGAGCAGGTTTCTGGTAAAAATCTGACACTTTTTTTTAACCAGTGGCTGTACCGTATAGGGCAACCTAAGTTAGCTGTTGTTTGGGGGTATAATCATAAAAAAATAAGTATAAATCTATCTCAAATTCAGAAAAATACAACTTTTTTTAAATTTCCGCTTGCCGTCAAATTTGTATTTAAAGACAACACATTTCTTTTAAAAACATTTAACATTAGTAAAAAAGAGAATACTTTTAGTTTTACGTCAGACAAAGCCCCTTGGAAAATTATTTTAGACCCAAAAACCGATTTGCTTTTTGAAGACATCTCTGTTAAACAATAAACTTATGAAATATTTAAAATACAGTCTGTTACTTATATTTATCCTACTATCGACAGTGTCTTTTTCTCAAAATAACACAGGTGCTTTAACCTTTGTTACCGCTGTTAAACAAAATGGCCCCGTGGCCTACCGAGACCCTATTGGTTTAATTTCTCCAGATGGTAAATTATTGGCTACAACCAACAACAATACTCTGGCTGTGCAACCTATTGGTGGTGGTGCTAAAACCAATTTAAAAAAACAAAGTGCTTTTATTTTATCGGTTACATGGTTACCAGACAGTAAACACTTAGCCACTTATCAAATTGGGACAAATAGCCACTTTTGGTATGTGTACAATATAGAAACACAAGAAATGAAAGAACTTTGGCCTGATAAGCAATTTTTAAAACTAAAATATTTTATAGGAACTTATTTTCAAAACATCAAAATACCCAAATCATCTGTTAGAGATTTAACCTGGTCTAAAGACGGTCAACAGGTAGCTGGAATTCTCAATTACAATCACCAAAAATATTTTGTCGTTTTTAATGCTGATGGCACTAAAGGGACTGCCTATACTCATTTCGATAACCTTGAAAGCCTTACTTATAACTCCAAACACTATAATTTTGCGGGAATTATTACCAAAAATGGTATTCGAAAAATAGATTTAGACCTTAAAAATCAAAACGATACGTCACTAGACATCAATGCTTATGGTCGTATGGCATTTTCGCCCAACGGTACCCTACTCTACTATTCCAAGGCTAATGCCAAAGGAGTTTTAGATTTGTGGCAACGCAACTTAACCACTCAAAAAGAACAAAAACTAACATCGTTTTCTCGCGATAGTTATGCACCAAGCGTGTCTGATAACGGCAAAGTCCTTTTTAAATTACAAGATTACCGTACTTTTATAGCCACAGCTTCCGGCGACGGTGGTAGCACCATTCCACTAACAACTTTCCAATCAGAAATTCCGTATTGGAGTCCCGATGGCACACGGGTGTCTTTTACATTTGGCACTTGGCGTCGTAAAGTTGACGATGCGCATTATCCGCATATTTCGCAAGATTTGGGTATGGTTTATTTTAAAGAAAGTCGCTTGGCCGACAAACCAGATAAGATAATCCGTGCCTCTTACTCAGAAGACCAAGGCATGAGCTGGTCGCCTAACGAAAAATGGATCACTTTTCATACCCATGCAGACGGTACAGATGATACGTGGTTACAACCCGCCAACGACACCTCAAAAGGACGTCCTATTACAACAGGTGGTTACGAATCGGGCTGGCCACGTTGGTCGCCCAACGGTAAATGGATAATTAACAACACGGCTACACACGGTAACCGGAATGGCAAACTCGTATTAATAGGCATCAGTCAAAAAACAGGTAAGATTACAAAACCTCAGCAATTTCTTATCCCAAAAGGACTTAAAAAAGGCAGTGTAACCGATGCACAATGGACGGCCGACAGCCAACATCTGATAATAGAATACGTAATTGACCAAAATACCAAAGCGCTTTATAAAATACCTTTAAACGGTGATAAAGGCACGCAGATTTACACATTTAAGAGTAACCAAATGTACTCGGGTATAGGGTTTTCTAAAGACCAACAATGGGTGGCTTTTATAGCACCCGATAAGTCTAATAACTATCAGGTTTATAAAGTTTCTGTTAACGGTAAAACGGTGAAACAACTTACTTTTGACGCCACAGACAAAGCACATCCAGTCTTTTCGCCCACAGAGAACCGTATTGCTTTTTCCGTTTTTAGTTATCAGGTTATATTTTGGCTTTTGTAAAGCTATTTTACAAACTAAATAAGCCTGTAAATGCCTAAACTTTAAGTATCTTTGCCCACTCAAAAAAATAACAGTATGCGCTTGCACAGAAATTTAGTATTGGCCGTAATAGACGCCTTAAATTATATATTTAACGATGGTTTATTGGCTAGCAAGGTGGTTGAAACCACCTTAAAACGCGACAAGCGTTGGGGTTCTCACGACCGTAAATTTTTAGCTGAAACTATTTACGAAATAGTAAGATGGCGCCGTTTATACAGTGAAATAGCCGGAACAAAAGAGCATTTTACCAAAGAAAACTTATGGAAAATATTTACGGTTTGGGCCGTTTTAAAAGGCTATAAACTCCCCGATTGGAAACAGTTTGTTGGCGTGCCAGAGCGTCGTATAAAAGGGGGATTTGCAGAAGCTCAAAACACACGTAAAATACGCGAATCAATTCCAGATTGGTTAGACGATTTGGGCGTCAAAGAATTGGGTGCTAAATGGGATGCAGAACTCAAGGCGCTTAACCAACCCGCGCAAGTTGTTTTACGTGTCAACACACTTAAAATTTCTAAACTAGCCCTTAAAAAACAACTCTCTTCAGAAGGTATTGAAACTAAATTGTTATCCAATTATCCTGATGCTTTGGTTTTAAAAGAACGTCAGAATGTTTTTATAAGTGACGCTTTTAAAAATGGCTTTTTCGAAGTACAAGATGCCAATTCGCAAAAAGTAGCGGCTTTTTTAAATGCCAAACCGGGTATGCGTGTTGTTGATGCTTGTGCAGGAGCGGGTGGTAAAACTTTGCACTTGGCCAGTATTCTGGAAAATAAAGGACAACTTATTGCCCTAGATATTTACAAAAATAAACTCAGCGAGCTTAAACGTCGTGCCAAACGCGACGGTGCTTTTAACATAGAACCGCGCCTTATTGATTCTAATAAAGTCATAAAAAAATTGCATAATTCTGCCGACAGATTGTTACTTGATTCGCCTTGCAGTGGCTTGGGGGTTTTAAAACGCAATCCCGATGCTAAGTGGAAATTACAACCCGAATTTTTAGATAAAATACGCGCCACACAGCAAGAAATTTTAGAAAACTATTCTAAAATAATTAAAGTAAACGGACAAATGGTTTATGCTACTTGCTCTGTATTACCATCAGAAAATAAACAACAGGTTGCTATTTTTTTAAAAAATAATGATAACTTTAGACTTTTAAATGAAGAGCATTTATGTCCGCATAAAACAGGTTTCGACGGTTTTTATATGGCTTTGATTGAACGCATAAAATAACCTTTATATGAAAAAAACTTTACTTCTCCTTTTTATATTTGTATCTCAGCTACTTATAGCACAAATTCCGTCGTATTACAACGATGTGAATCTCACCTTAACGGGGATGGCTTTAAAAACAGAATTATCGACTAAAGTCAAAAATACACACACAACGCTTATTCCTTATGGTTGGACAGCCTTGCAAGCCGCCGATGTTAATCCGTCAAACAGTTCCGAAGTCCTTTTAATTTACGGATGGGAAAACGGTTCTGACGGCGATATTACCAACGACCACGAGCGAGGAATAAATCAGCATGGTGGTAATACAGGCGATTGGAATAGGGAGCACGTTTTTGCCAAGTCTTTAGCCAATCCGTCATTAACAACAAATAACCCAGGACCAGGCACCGATATGCAAAATCTGCGTCCGGCCGATGTTTCTAGAAATAGCAACCGCAGCAGTTTAAAATTTATAAGCGGTAGTGGCACTTCGCATGCTACAGGAGGTGGTTGGTACCCCGGTGATGAGTGGAAAGGCGATGTAGCACGTATTATTATGTATATGTATATCCGCTACGACGGCGATGGCAAATCTGTGGCCGAAACCCAATGTTTGCCCGTAAACGTGGGTATTGGTACAACCAATAGCATTGACAGTAATATGATTAATTTGTTTTTAGATTGGAATGCTGCCGACCCTGTTTCGGCTGTTGAATTGCAACGCAATCCTGTTTCTGAATCGTTGCAAGGTAACCGCAATCCGTTTATAGATAATCCCGCTTTGGCCACCCGTATTTGGGGCGGCACACAAGCCCAAGATACGTGGGGTACTTTGGCTGTGGCTAATTATGAACTAAAAAGTTTTGAGGTGTACCCAAATCCATCTAACACACACAGTATCAATATTGTTTTAAACAAACAAAATCAAGCAGATATTACACTTTACAATATAAGCGGACAATTATTGTACAAACACAGAATGACCACTAAAAAACAAACAATCCCCAATCTACCAACAGGGTTTTATATGCTAAAAGTAACTACCGATAATAAAACGGCTGTTAAAAAGGTGATTGTTAATTAAAATTTTTGATGCAAATTCAAAAGAAGGGTATTGAACAAAAATATTACAACAATAGAAGTACCATAGCTAATTGAAGCTATTAAAATGTTATTCTATAAATAAATTTAGCAACAGCATTTGTTAGATTAGGCTTGAGTACATTTATTTGTTTTATAGGATCATCATATTCAAGATTGTAAACAAAGTAGAAATCAGACCCAATTTTAGGGATTAAATGTAGCCTGATATTATAAATCATCACTTCGTCTAAACTGTTGTATTGCCCAAATAAAGACAGGTTTAACCTAGTAGTAAAGGCATAATTAAGGTAAGTAGCAATTTCATTGGTTGTAAAATTCCCTTCGGGTAAGTTAACTGTATTCCACGTATAAGATCCCGAAAGGTTTAAATGCTTGCTAAAATTAATCCCCAATTCGCTTTCAAAAGTCTTGATACGTCCTGTGTAAAAATCACCAAAATTATACAGTAAAAAGGCCCATACCTTACGCGATTTGTAGGTCTCGAATTGCACTTCGTATTTGTGCATCCAATATTTCCCTGTGGGAATACTGATGTTATCAGTCACGTCAAAATGCCTATCAAGACGGTCAAAATTCTGAATAAAATTAATTTCAAAGCGTTCCCCCGATTTAAAAACGGCTCCCAAAGGCCTTGTCTCATTAGAAACACTTTCTAATTCGCCTGTTGTATTGGTGTTGTAAACCGTAAATCCCCAAGGTTTAAACAACATGCGCTTAACGCCCCATTTAGAAAACCACCGTGGTGTAACCCTTAAAGACCAAGTATAAGAATTGTAATTACTACGACGGATGTAGCCCAAAGCTGGATTAAAATCCTTTTGCATACTTGCAACAGCCATAAAATTATCGATAAGATCGTTGGGATAATCTATTGAAATTCTATAGGTAAGTGCATTGTCTTGAAAAGAAAAATGATCTAAGTTGGTTGTGATTTTACCCGCTACGGCCAGGTTTTTATTTTTAAAAAATTTAGAAGTTTGATATAAAGCATCAAAACCTAAAACCTGATTAGAAAAACCATTATTAACAACGTTCGTAAAAAAACCACCTATATAAGATTGTGCGCCAATATCTCTTTTATAACGCAATACCGTATTATTTGTAGCGGGTGAATTAGCAGATGCCCCTTCTTGAATATTAAGAAATCCAATGTTGTTTTTACCCACCTTACCAAACACACGTGCGCCCACAACAATGGGGACTTGCTTGCCGTCTTTAATACCTATCCTTCGCGAATAAAAAGCATTATTTCTGTCGCCCAAATAAAAGTTAAACAAATCGAAACCTTCTAAGAAGAACTGTCTTTTTTCGGGAAAAAATATATTGAATCGCGTTAAGTTAACGGGTATTCTATCTGATTCCACTTGGGCAAAATCAGTTGACGTGGTTAGATTTAATTTAAGCGTTGGAGAGAGATTGACATTGAGGTCTGCCCCTGCTCTTATTGAATAGCCTATTTTAGCATTTGTACTGCTTTGTCTGGCCGACAAACCATAGGGTTTAAACTCAAATTTTTGCGCATACGAAATATCCTTTATACCTTCTAGTCTGCCTGCATTTACTACGGCATAAATTGAGTTATCTCTAGACCAACCCTGCCATAAAGCTTGCTCGTTTTCTGACACAATATCGCGTTCAAAATTCAAGGCCCACGTAAGTTCTTGTCCTTTTTTAAATTGTAATGTACTGAATGGTATCTCTACTTCGGCAAACCAACCTTTATCGGTTAAGCTTGTTTTAACATCCCAAACGCCATTCCAATCTTCGTTGCCATCTTCGCCACTATATATTTGAATATCGGCACGCGCACCATTAGGGTTTGTCACAAAAAGGTAGCCGTTGCGGTTATCGTTAAACGGACTTATCATTATCTGAAAATTATCGTCGGCTTCATAATCAAAATCGGTATTCATACTTTTAGCCACCAACTTGGTCATATCTTTTTGATAGCACCACACACCAATGTACAAAGTATTATTATTGTAAACTACCGCTACTTCTGTGCGCTCTGTAGCCGGCTGACCGAAGTTTAATTCGCGTTGTGTAAAGTTACTGATGTGCGGAGCCTGCTGCCAAAAAGCTTCGTTTAAATTTCCGTCAAAAATAATTTTATCACTAATTTTAAGGACGTGCATGACACTTGGCTCGGCATGCTGTGCAAATAAAAAATGATTAGATAATATTAAAAATGATATAGTTAAAAATGATTTTCTCATTTTCTAACTTTTATAGTATTGCTAAAATAAATAGAAACATCTCAAAAGGTTTCTTGACTACTGCTTAAAAGTCGCATGACAATTAACACAAGAATTCATAGTTAGTGCTAAAGCTTCGAGCGATTTATTTTTGTCTTTTGTCTTAAAAATTTCACTCATTTTATCGGCATTATTGTGAAAAGTCATTCCCATTTTTTCAAATTCTTCATTCCCAAAAGACGAACACATCATTTTCATCTCATCGGTTAGGCCTAGCTTAGTAGCAGCTACCTCAGAAGCTTTGTCATATTCGTCATTAGACAAATAACCAATAATTTCTTGAACAGCTTTAACATGATTCCGCATATTCATCAATTGGTGTTGGGCTTTTTGAGGTGACACGTTTAGCGATATCCGCGTATCGGGTGTCATTTTCATATTGTGCATCATCATTTGATTGTGATTATGCATTTGCTTTACCTCTTTTTTATCTTGTTTGTTATTTTTATTTCTGTTACAAGCAGTAAAAGTGAGACTTAGTACAACTAAAAGTGCACTTACGGTTAATTTGGAAATTTTCATGTTTGGTTAATTTTTAATACTTCAAATCTAATCAATAATTTAGGGCTTTGATAGTCAATTGCTGTTAATTTTATCTTAATATGTTAAGAAAATACCTATTGTTTTAAACAGCTCTTTAATAATCTTCTTTTTTGATTTTATACCAAAGATATTTTTTGGTAGTTCCTTCGTCATAAATAGCTTTTTTATAATATTTAAGACCAATTTTTTGAAGAACTTTTATAGAACCTTTATTTACAGGGTCTGCAATGCCTATTATTTCTTTTAAGCCTAACTTTTCAAAACCATATTTTATAATAGGGAGCGATACTTCTGTGGCAATACCTTGCCCCCAATATTGAGGTAAAAATCTATAACCTATATCGGTTTTTCTGAATTCGGGCAAGTATTTTAGGCCGGCAAAACCTATTACTTTATTGTCTTTTTTATGTACAACAGCCCAACGACCATAACCATACTTTTTATAATCGGCAAACCATACATTCCGGATGGTGTTTTTAGCTTGATCAATTGATTCTAATAATTTATCACCAGTATGTTTTTGGACTTCTTTGTTAGAGCCAAAATCGAATACAGCTTGCGTATCGTCCTCTGTAAAAGGACGCATAAAAGTTCTTTCAGTTTCTATTATAGCGTTCATTATTGTTCTTTATCCTCTATAAACTTAGTTTTCGAATAAGTGTAACCTATTTTTAACAGACTGTAGTTCTTCTTGTAAAAGTTCAATCTTTTTAAGCAGATTAAAAGCCACATCAATGCCTTCAAAATTAACATCGAGTTCTTGGTGTAGCCTTAACATTTTCTCTACATCACTCAGCACATCTCTATTTATACATTCAGTTTTTTGTATAGTACTCATTTTAATCAAGCCCATATCATTTAACCTTGTAAAAAAAGAAATTTCTATGTGGTAATGATTACACAATTCGTCTACGGATATATAGTCTTTTTTGTTCATGATTTTCTGAGATTAGCGAGTTCTTTAAATAATTTTTTTTCTTTTTCGGTCAGTTTTGTCGGAATTTGTATTTGATAAGTCACGTACAAATCACCAAAAGTGCCTTCTTTTTTATAGATAGGAAAACCTTTACCACGTAATTTTACTTTAGTAGCGTTTTGGGTTTCGGGTTTTACTTTTAATTTTACTTTGCCGTTAAAAGTATTTATGGTTACTTCACCTCCCAAAACAGCCGTATATAAATCTAAATTGACAGTCGTGTAAAGGTCGTTTTTGTCTAATTTAAAAGTGGTGTGATTATTAATGACAAATTTAATGTGCAAATCGCCTTTTGGACCACCGTTAATACCTTCGCCACCATAACCTTTAATTTTTATTATCTGACTATCTTTAACGCCTGCTGGGATAGTCAATCTAATTTTCTTTCCGTCAACCGTTAAGGTGCGCTTATGACTGGTAAAAACATCTCTAATATCTAAATGTAACTCAGCGCCATAGTCTTGTCCTCTAAATTTTACTTGTCTTCCTCCCGCTCTTGATCCTGCTCCACCGAACATAGATTCAAAAAAATCTGAATAATCACTGTCAGAAAAACCACCGGTACTTTGATTTTGCTTAGCCCCACTATATTGCCTTTGCTGTTTTTCGGCT
This sequence comes from Flavobacteriaceae bacterium, assembly GCA_045046885.1. Taxonomy (GTDB): domain Bacteria; phylum Bacteroidota; class Bacteroidia; order Flavobacteriales; family Flavobacteriaceae; genus CG1-02-35-72. The sequence continues at coordinate 68,571 of JASFYX010000004.1, read as the reverse complement.
TTTTCAAAAGCATCGGCATGTTGCCAATCTTTACCGTATTTATCATATTTCTTTCGGTTTTCTGGATTACTCAAAACCTCATTTGCCTCGTTGATTTCTTTAAATTTTTTCTCGGCTTCTTTATCATTAGGATTTAAATCGGGATGGTGCTTTCTAGCCAACTTACGATAGGCTTTTTTAATCTCTTTCTCTGTTGCATTTTTACTAATACCCAGTATTTTATAATAATCTATAAATGCCATATTTGTTTATTTTTATATAATTCTCTACGCTTCAACTTCGTTTCCTCCAGAGGCGGACTGACAGGGTGACATTCCCTTCGACTTCGCTCAGGGTGACATTAGTTATATTTGTCAGGCTGAAGCTTAGGAAGACGCTATTCTTCTTAAAAGTGCTACTTCTTTCTTTAACATTCTTGGTGCAATCCTTTTTATTCTTCTAATTTCTCTTTTATCAAATCTAATTAATCTAGATTTTGATATGTTAAAAGGAGGTATTCTCGGAATAAAAAAATGCGAATTATTTTCAGGATGCCTAAAACTTCTGGTCAAACCACAATCGTTTACATATAAACTTCCGTCTATTATACTACTATATATAAGCCATTTTCCATTTTTATCAACGTTAGGTTCACAAAAACGCCAATTTTTAATCATCATAATTTTTCCTTTCTTAGTTTTACCTTTAAATACTTCGATTATTCTTACTTTAAAAGTATGATCTGATTTATTTATTTCAAAGACATCTGCAATAACAATAATATCTGAACTTTGGATTTCTCTTTGCCTAGCATCATCTAAACGACCTGGCGGCGGGCAAAGACAAGCCCAACCTGAAAAAGTTCCTAAAAACAAAATTAATAATAGTGTTTTTTTCATTTAAATAGATTTAAAATTTAACCCAACCACCCTTCTCTATCCAAACTTCTATATTGAATAGCTTCTGAAATATAGTTGGGTTTTATATTTTCTATTCCTTCTAAATCGGCTATTGTACGGGCCACTTTTAAAATACGGTCGTAGGCTCTTGCCGATAAACCTAATTTATCCATAGCAATTTTGATTAAATCCATACTCTCTGAATTTAAAGCACAATATTTGCTTATTTGTTTCACCGTCATTTGGGCATTATAATGGACTTTCTTATTGTTTTTAAAGCGTTCTGTCTGAGCTTCTCTGGCTTTAATAACGCGCTCTCTAATAACTTTACTCGATTCGCCTTTGCGTTCTTCAGCTAATTTCTCAAAAGGAACTGGTTGCACTTCTATATGAATATCAATCCTATCTAAAAGGGGACCTGATATTTTACTCAAATAACGTTGCATTTCTTGTGGAGATGATGATAAACCTTTTTCGTCATCGGCAAAATAACCACTCGGGCTCGGATTCATACTGGCTACCAACATAAAACTACAAGGATACGTCACCGTGAATTTAGCCCGCGAAATGGTGACTTCTCTATCCTCCAAAGGTTGCCGCATCACTTCCAAAACGGTGCGTTTAAATTCTGGTAATTCATCTAAAAATAAAACGCCATTGTGCGATAATGATATTTCGCCAGGTTGCGGATAAGCGCCACCGCCTACCAAAGCCACATCGCTAATAGTATGATGCGGCGATCTGAAAGGCCTCTGGCTCATCAAGCCTACATTTTCTTTAACGCGTCCTACAACAGAATGAATTTTTGTGGTTTCTAAAGCTTCTTGCAGCGTCATTGGCGGTAAAATAGTGGGTAGGCGCTTAGCTAACATAGTTTTTCCACTACCGGGTGGCCCAATTAAAATAACATTATGACCGCCTGCTGCCGCTATTTCCATACAACGTTTAATAGATTCCTGTCCTTTCACATCCGAGAAATCGAATTCGGGATGCTCTAAATTTTCATAAAACTGTTTACGCGTATCTACTACTAAACGTTCTAAAGTTGTGACATCTTTAAAAAAAGAAATTACCTGATTTATATTTTCTACAGCATAGATTTCTAAATTATCTACAACGGCCGCTTCCATAGCATTTTGTTTGGGTAAAATAAAACCTTTAAAACCTTCTTCACGTGCTTTTATGGCAATGGGTAGTGCGCCTCTAAATGGCAATAGACTGCCGTCAAGGGACAACTCTCCCATAATAATATATTTATCGAGATTTTCTGCCTTAATTTGACTTGAAGCAGTTAAGATACCAATAGCTAAGGTTAAATCGTAAGCCGCCCCTTCTTTACGTAAATCGGCTGGCGCCATATTGATGGTGATTTTTTTACCGGGCAATACATAACCATTATTTTTTAAAGCCGCAGAAATACGGTAACTGCTTTCTTTTATGGCATTATCGGGTAAACCCACTAAGTGATAACCAATGCCTTTATCTATATTTACCTCGACTGTAATTGTAGTAGCTTCGACGCCAAAAACGGCGCCACCATAAACTTTTGTGAGCATACTTTTAAGCTTTGTATAAAAGTATGAAAAAAAATATTGTTTAAGGGATTGGAAATAAAATAATTGATAAAAAAAACTCCAAAATATTGTTTGGCATTTTTTTTATGAATAAGACCCTTCGACTTCGCTCCCGCTAGAAGCGGACAGACAAGAGTATCATTTAATTACAATGTCCCACGACGTTCTTGCTCGGCTTCAATGCTTTCGAATAAGGCTTTAAAATTACCTTTGCCAAAAGATTGGGCGCCTTTACGCTGAATAATTTCAAAAAACAAGGTCGGTCTGTCACTAACAGGTTTGGTAAAAATCTGAAGCAAATATCCTTCATCATCTCTGTCAACCATAATACCATGTTGTTTTAAAACAGCCATATCTTCGGCTATTTCACCTACCCTTTCGCCTACAGTATCGTAATAAGTGCCTGGCACGTAAAGGAATTCTACACCGCGTTTTTTCATTTCACTCACCGTAAAAACAATGTCGTCTGTCGCTACAGCTATATGTTGACAACCGGCTCCCTTATAAAAATCGATATACTCTTCTATTTGCGACTTCTTTTTACCTTTGGCAGGTTCGTTAATGGGGAATTTTATACGGCCATTACCATTGGTCATTACCTTACTCATAAGGGCGGTGTATTCTGTTGAAATATCTTTATCGTCAAACGATACCAGTTGGGCAAAGCCCATAACGTCTCGGTAGAATGTGCCCCAGACATCCATTTGTCCCCAATCTACATTACCCACCATATGGTCAATATATTTCAATTTACAACTTGTAGGATTGTAATGCGATTCCCATTTTTCGTATTTAGGTAAAAAGACACCTTTGTAATTTTTGCGTTCTACAAAAACATGTACCGTATCGCCATAAGTATGGATACCCGCACGTACAACTTCTCCGTCTTTATCGGTTTCTTTTGTAGGCTCAAAATACGATTTAGCGCCGCGTTTGGTGGTTTCTTCCCACGCTTTGGTAGCATCTTCAACCCAAAGAGCAATAACTTTAACACCATCGCCATGCTTTGTTAAATGGTTAAATATTTCTTCGTGTGTATTGGGCATAGGTGTTGTTAAAACCAAGCGGATTTTATCTTGAGCCAAGACGTAGCTGGTTCGGTCTGTCATACCTGTTTCTAATCCGGCATAAGCCAAAGATTGAAAGCCAAAAGCTGTTTTATAAAAGTGTGCCGCTTGTTTGGCATTACCCACGTATAATTCGACGTAATCTGTTCCTAATAAAGGCAAAAAATCAGCAGCCTCGGGAAATATTTTTTCTAAGCCGTAATTAAAATTTTCTATGTTTTTTAAATCTGACATAATTTTATGTTTTAAGAGACCCTTCGACTGCGCTTCTGTCAAAGACGGACAGGCAAGGTGACATTTGATATTAAGTTATTCATTCCAAGCTTTATAGTATCCTTCAACTTGTAAGTTCATAGCCTCTTCTGTAATCATAACAGGGCTAAAAGGATCTATCATAACAGCTAATTCTTCTGTTCTTTCTTTACCTATACTGCGCTCGATGGCTCCGGGGTGTGGCCCATGAGGAATACCACCTGGATGCAAGGTTATTTGCCCTTTTTCTATATTGTTACGACTCATAAAATCGCCATCTACATAATAAAGTAATTCCTCAGAATCAATATTACTATGATGATAAGGTGCAGGAATAGCTTCAGGATGGTAATCAAAAAGACGTGGCACAAAAGAGCATGCTACAAATCCACTAGCTTCCCATTGTTGATGGATTGGTGGTGGCAAATGAATACGCCCTGTAATTGGTTCGAAATCGTGTATAGAAAAAGCATACGGATAATTAAAGCCATCCCATCCTACAACATCAAACGGATGATTTGTATGGGTATATTCCCAAAGGATATCTTGCTTTTTTGACAAAACTTTAAACTGCCCTTTTTCGTCGTGTGTTTTTAAATTTTGTGGCGCTCTAAAATCGCGTTCACAAAATGGCGCATGTTCTAAAAATTGTCCGAAATTATTTCTATAACGACTTGGTGTAGTTATAGCACTAGCCGATTCTATAAACAAAATCCGATTGGCTTCTGTGTCAAAATCTATTTGATAAGTTGTCCCTTTTGGGATAATAAGGTAATCGCCGTATTTAAAATCGAGACTACCATACATAGTTCTCAACTTCCCTGAACCAATATGGATAAACAGCATTTCGTCTGAATCGCTATTGCGATAAAAATAATCTTTAGAAAACGATTTGGGTGCGGCTAAACCTATTTTTAAATCCTTATTTACAAAAAGTACTTTTCTACTTTCTATATAATCATCTTCAGCTTTTAAAGAAAAGCCTTTAAAACTCAAAGCTTTCATATTTTTATCTATGGCAATTTTTGGTGTTACATCTTTAATTCTCTTAATTTCGCTAACAACAGTTGGCGGATAAAGATGGTAAATTAAAGATGACATCCCTGCAAATCCTGCTGTACCAAAAAGTTCTTCTTGATACAAACTGCCGTCGTCTTTTTTAAATGTGGTATGTCTTTTATGAGGTATTTTACCAAGTGTGTGATATCTAGGCATTCATTTAATTTTAAAAGTTAGTAAAAAAATAGCAAAAGTATATCCTACGCTTATTCAGGATTGCGTTTAATATAGAATTTTAGGAGGATAAGTAATCCTAAAAATTGGGAATCTATATTTTGAGTCGAATTCATTGGAGACAAATATAAATAAATATATCTTATCATTGCTATCTGATAAAAGACATAAGACCGCTTTGTTTTAAGATTAAAGACAATAGATTTAATTACAGTTACTTATAAATCTGAGTTCAATCTAAGGTTTAATTTAAAGAATCTCTTTCTACAAGATAATAGAGATTTCTCCTGATGTCGAAATGACAATCCTTTGTAAAGATTTAAAAAGAATTTGTTATTTTTTTGATTAAAATTTTAATCAGAAAACAACGGTATTTTATCGTACTTCGACTACTTTTTCTATAAAGGGTAAGTGTTTTTTTATGGTGGCTTTTACACCATTTTTAAGCGTCATTTGGTTGACAGAACAGCTTATACAAGCGCCTTCAAGTTGTACTTTTACGGTTGTGCCTTCAATAGCAATAAGTTTAATATTACCCCCATCAGAAATTAAAAAAGGTCTAATTTCTGAGAGGGCTTGTTCTACTTTAATATGTATTTGTTCTGTTGTCATTATTTGGTGGCACAACCAGACATGGTTGTAAAACGTACAATTTCTGTTGGTGGCAGATTTTTATTGCGCTTTACCAATTCGTCAACAACGTTTTTCGCTATATCTTTAAACGCCTTTTCTATAGGTGTATTTTCTTGTAAGCTTACAGGATGTCCTACATCGCCGCTTTCGCGGATACTTTGCACGAGTGGAATCTCACCAAGGAATCTGGTTTTTAAATCTTCTGCTAAATTTTTAGCACCATCCTGACCAAAGATATAATATTTATTATCGGGTAATTCAGCTGGTGTAAAATAGCTCATATTCTCTACAATTCCCAAAACCGGCACATTAATATTTTCTTGTTTAAACATCGCGACACCGCGTTTGGCATCGGCCAAAGCAATGTTTTGTGGCGTGCTCACAATAACGGCTCCCGTTACCGGAATAGCTTGTACAATTGATAAGTGAATATCGCCAGTTCCTGGAGGTAGGTCTATTAGTAAAAAATCTAAATCGCCCCAAGCAGAATCAAACAATAACTGATTGAGGGCTTTTGTAGCCATAGCGCCACGCCAAATAACGGCTTGGTCTGCATTTGTAAAAAATCCTAAAGACAATAACTTAACACCATAGCTCTCAATAGGTTTCATTTTAGAGCGATCGCCTTCCATAACAGATAAGGGTCTTGCTTCTGGTACATCAAACATAATAGGCATCGAAGGTCCATAAACATCGGCATCTAAAATACCGACTTTAAAACCCATTTTTGACAAAGAGACAGCCAAATTAGCTGTAATTGTAGATTTACCAACACCGCCTTTACCAGAAGCTACAGCTATAATATTTTTAATATTTGGTAAAGGATTTTCTTTTTCAAGCTCTAAAGGTTTTACAGGTACTTCGGCTTTTACGTTGACTTTCACATCGGCTTTTTGATACACTTTATCGTGTATAATTTTCATTATTTCGACTTCAGTCTTCTTTTTGGCTTGTAAAGAAGGGTTGGTTATGGTAACATCTACCACAACTTCTTTGTCGAAAATGACAATATTTTTAACGGCGTCACTCTCTATTAAGCTCTTGCCACTGCCTGGTTCTGTAATATTTTCAAGGGCTTTTAAAATGTCCTTTTTTTTAATTTGCATAAGTTCTTATTTATTTTCATTCTAAATTACAAAGATAGAAACTATAAACAAGAGTAAAAAACTTTAAATGCTTTGTGTAAGTATAGTTACAAAAACTAGTATGAAATATTAAAAACTTCTTGGTCTATCCAATTGGCTCTTAGTTCGATTACTTTAGGAAAATAAATAACTTTTTCGGGTTGTAGTTTTTTTAAGAAACTGCCTGTATCCCATTTTTTATTTTTGTTGGTATCGTAAATAGCACGAATAAAATACTTAGCAGGGTTTAAGTTTAAAAAATTTACCTCTTGCTGTTTTTCAATATATTTACTAGCAATTACCTTAGCTCTACTATTTACAATTTCTATTATAACTGGATATGATTTTACATTTTCAAGCTTTAATATTATACTGCCATAATCCGTTATTTTTTTGGTAGCTACTTTAAAATTAATGGTATCTTTAGATTGCTGATAAAAAGTTGTTATGGCTTTTGGCAACATCTTTAACCTATATATATTTGATGGCTTTTTATCAAACTTAAAAATGACTTCCTTTTTAAAATTGGTTATTTCTGTTTTAAAAGGTACTTCTACAGAATCCTTATCAATTATTTTAATTTTAGAAACATCAAAACTCTTAAAAGGCTGATTGGCAATCATTTTAATATTTTCATCTAGGGTAATACTTCTTGAAGTGTTACTCCCTACAATTAAAGAATCAAATTTTTTAGCACGCAATTTTACAGTGACGGTATCTATATAAGTCGTGTCTTTATAAGATTTATTTGTAATTTTAAATTGAAGCGAATCTAACTCAGTTTTAGTTTTAAACCAATAATTTAAAGTGTCTCTATCGGCCTCAAAGGCCTCAACCGACTCAAAATCTTCAGGTACTTCTGACAACAATTCGACTTGTAAACTTTTAGCATTTCCTTCATATCCAAAAAGAATACGCTGCTTCGACATTTCTGAAGGACGTGCCAATTTATAATCTAAATTTTCTTTAAATAAGGACAAATTAAAACTGGCTGTTGAATCGACAGGAATATTTATAAGTTCTGGATAGAAAGCAATTTTGTTGGCTTTTGGCTTAAATTTATAATCGTAATTTTTCTGCTTTATAGCTGCTAACAAATATCTACCTTCTTTAATATTTGTTGCTTCCCAAACAACTGTATCTAGAGAATTGCTTATATAATTTGGCAAACCCTTATAAATAATAGAATCGTTAAAAGTTGAGTCTATTCTGTAAAGTAAAATAGCGACTTCTTTATCTGGTTTGTAATTAAAAGCATCTTGTATTGTCCCTTTTAAAGACAAAGAATCTATATAACTGCCCGTAGAAAAAACATATTTAAAATTGTATAAAACATTGCCTTCATTGTTATCGCGAACACTCGTTCCAAAATTAAAAATATAGGTCGTTTTGGGTTTTAGCGTATCAAGTATTTCAATATCAATTTCTTTACTGGCTGAACCCAATGGTGTAATTATAGGATTGTATTTTAAGGGTGGCGAAACAATTAATTGTTTCCCTACATTTTTAAGTTTGATGTATTCATCAAAATAAATTTTTATCTTTTTTGCTTTAAAATTAATCGTTCTAAAAGGCGGTTCAGCTGTAATCATTATTGGTGGAATACTGTCTTTAGCACCTCCTGTAGGGCGTCCTCGTCTGGCGCATTGCCAAAGCGGTGAGCTCAATAAAATAATACCAATTAAAACTAAAAAGCGCCTCATATATTAAATTTGATACAAAGAAACGATTTATTTTACTTTATAAAAACTTAAATTTTGCACTTTATTAAGCTGTAAAAGACAGTGTGGCAATACTTATTTTTATAGATTTTGTCTTTAACAATTCGTTACAACATACTTCAAGAGTTGCTCCTGTTGTAATAACGTCATCTACCAATAAAATGTGCTTGTTTTCAAAGTATTTTACATCTGTTAAAGTAAAAATTTCATCCACATTTTTAACACGCTCTGTGCGGTGTTTATGTGTTTGCGAAACCGTTGAAGTCACTTTAATCAATTTATCATCAATATATTGCGCATTAATAGCTTGAGCTATAGCTTTACCAAATTTAGCTACCTGATTATAACCTCTTTTCTTTAACTTTGTAGGATGCAAAGGAATAGGCACCACAAAATCTATGTCATTAAACCTTTTAGAATTTTGTAATTCACTTCCCAACCAATCGCCAAAATAAGCGCCAACTTCTTGAATGCCGTTATATTTTAACTGGTGGATGAGCCATTGCACACGTCCTTTTTTGTAAAAAAGTAATAAAGCTGTAGCCGATTGAATAGGAACGCGTCCATAAAATGACTTTTCTACACTGTTTCCAACTTCATCCGTAAATTTAGCAAAAGGGAAATCGTGTAAACAGTAGGTGCAAATTAGTTTTTCTGAATTGAGTAATGTTTCATCACAAGACACACATCGTTCTGGAAAGAAAACGTAGAATAAATCTTTAAATAGCCTCATACAAATTATACGTCTATAATTGCTGAGGGGAATAGGGTAAAATTAATAAATTATTACGACACTTAAAAGGCTTATTTTATATAAGGTCTCACAGTTAAAATTTGTATTTTAGCGGCATAAAAATCAGCACTAATAAAATGGCAGAACAAGATAAATTCAAAAAAGTAATAGCCCACGCTAAAGAATATGGGTATGTTTTTCAATCGAGTGAAATTTACGACGGTTTAAGTGCCGTTTACGATTACGGACAAAATGGTGTAGAGCTCAAACGCAATATTCGCAATTATTGGTGGCAAGCTATGGTGCAAATGAACGACAATATTGTAGGATTAGACGCTGCTATTTTTATGCACCCCACTACTTGGAAAGCATCAGGCCATATAGATGCTTTTAACGACCCATTAATCGATAATAAAGACTCTAAAAAACGCTACCGTGCGGATGTTTTAATAGAAGATTACGTAGCCAAACTCGATAATAAAATTGAAAAGGAAGTCAAAAAAGCTGCCAAACGCTTTGGTGACGCTTTTAATAAAGCCGAATTTATGGCAACTAATGCGCGTGTAAAAGGTTACAAAGAAAAAGGAGATGCCATTTTAAAACGCATGGGGCAATCTCTTGAAAAAGAAGACTTAGCCGATGTTAAAGCTTTAATTGAAGAATTAGAAATTGCCTGTCCTATGTCGGGTTCTCGTAATTGGACAGATGTTAAGCAATTCAATTTGATGTTTGGCACAAAATTAGGTGCTTCTGCCGAAAATACTATGGATTTATACCTACGTCCCGAAACGGCACAAGGTATTTTTGTCAACTTTTTAAATGTTCAAAAATCGAGTCGTATGAAAGTGCCTTTTGGTATTGCCCAAACGGGTAAAGCTTTTAGAAACGAGATTGTAGCCCGTCAGTTTATTTTTAGAATGCGCGAATTTGAACAAATGGAAATGCAATTTTTTGTCCGCCCCGGCGACGAACTCAAATGGTACGAATACTGGAAAGAAAGACGTTTAAAATGGCATTTATCACTTGGTTTAGGTGAAGATAATTACCGTTTCCACGATCACGATAAATTGGCACATTACGCCAATGCCGCAGCCGATATTGAATTTAAATTCCCCTTTGGCTTTAAAGAATTAGAAGGCATCCATTCTAGGACTGATTTCGATTTAAGCAGTCACCAAAAACACTCTGGTAAAAAATTACAATATTTTGATCCGGAGCTCAATAAAAATTATGTGCCTTACGTAGTAGAGACCTCCATTGGTTTAGACCGTATGTTTTTAGCCGTTTACGCTACGGCTTTACAAGAAGAAACTTTAAAAGATGGCTCTAGCCGTGTTGTTCTTAAATTACCTGCCGTTTTAGCACCTTTTAAAGCCGCTGTTTTGCCCTTAGTTAAAAAAGATGGACTACCCGAAGTGGCTAAAAAAATTGTGGCCGATTTAAAATTAGATTTTAATGTTACTTACGACGAAAAAGATGCTATTGGCCGTCGTTATCGCAGACAAGATACCATTGGCACGCCTTTCTGTATTACTGTTGACCACGACACATTAAATGACAATACTGTTACTATTAGACACCGCGATTCTATGCAACAAGAGCGTGTTAAAATTTCTGATTTAAGTGCTCTAATTTCTAAAGCTGTATTGCCAAAATATTGGCTTGAAAAATGCTAAAGCTTTTTGAGTTCTGAATTTTGAGTTTTTAGTTGTACTCTCATCTAATTTACAAATTACTATTAGCCATTAATTTAGCTTGTTGATTTTCTGTACCCAACTTGTTTTCTTACAGCGAACTCAGGTTATTAGTCTATAATTAACGCAATAATAGCCATCCAAAAATACTTGTCATACCTAACACATAGGTAACCAAGGCATAAATCCATTTTCCTCCAAATTTTGGTGTAGGGATTGAGGATAAGTTAAATCCCGACAGAATTATAAGGAGTGCATAGATAACTATTGAAAAAGTTGAATGTTGGAAGAAACTTTCTAATAAAAAAACAAAAGCAAGAATGAGAACATTGTTATCAAGAGCAAGACCTTTATATGTTTTACTATCAACAAGACCATATATATTAAAATAGCTTAATCGAATCGCACTGGCAGCAATAATTACAAATGCTCCTGGGAAGAACCATATATTGTAATTTCCATAGCTTAAAAGTACAATAGCAGGAAAAACCCCAAAGCTCACAATATCAATCATAGAATCAAGTTGAGCTCCAAAATCACCTTGTACTTTTGTTCTACCTTTCATTTTTCGCGCAATAATACCGTCGTACCAATCGAACAATACCGCCCATAAAATACCGATTATTGCCGCTTGAAAATTGCCTTGGATTGCAAAATAAATCCCTGCTATGGCACTCATTAAGCCCAAAAGAGAGCAAATATTTGGTAAATCTTTTATAAAATGGAATACGCTTACTTGTTTATTATCATTCATTTTATTCACTTTTTAAGTACATAATATCCGTTAAGGCATCGATTAGCATGTTGTTTTCCTTTTGGGTTCGACTAGCAAGCCGAATGTATCGGTCAGCATCGGGTTGGGTTTTACCTACACTATCTTTTATATAAATATTGTGTTCAATAAAAAGGTGCTTAGTTACTTCTTGGCCACTTAAAGCTGCATCAGGTAAACGACAATAAATAAAGTTGGCATCGGGCTTAAAAACAATCATCCCATTAATGGCACACAGCTTATTATAAAATGCATCTCTATCTATTTTAACTTTTTCACAGCTATCTTCAAATTCTTGTTTGTACTGAGGTAATATTCTAAGAAATTCTTCAGCAAATCCATTAATGTTCCAAATGTGAATACCATTGCGAACCGCCTTGGCAAAATCTGCGTTAGCCGTTAATATATATCCAATTCTAAGTCCACATATTCCATAGGCTTTGCTCATGCTTTTAAGAATAGCCATATTTGGATATTTGTCAATATCTTGTTCCAAACTTATTTGTGCTTTATTATCGGCAAAATCAAGAAATGATTCATCGATAATAAGCATGCAATTATTGGACTTGAGTTTTTCTGCCAATCGAATTAAATCGGCTTTGGGCACTAACATTGACGTAGGATTATTAGGTGTAATCACAACAGCCATATCAGCACCAACTTTTATAGCTTCGTCTGCAAATTTATCTACATCAAGCTGAAAAGAAGGAAATTCAAGTGGAAATTCCACAACATGCCCTTCTGGTGCTGCATTAGCATATTCATTAAAGGAAGGTACTGGCACAATTATTTTTTTTGCTAAACTTCTCGATAATATTTTTATAATCTCTGAAGCGCCATTTCCTACAATAATTCTTTCTGCAGGTTGCTTTATTACATCACCAATAAGTTCAGCTAATTCATTTTGAGCCATTGGATAGTTCAAAACCAAATTATGAATATTATCTTTTAGATGTGTAAATACATCCTTTGGCGGAAAATATAAATTATACAAGTAAGCATGGTCGGTAAAATTGTGTCGATAGTAACCACCATGTTGTTTTGAAATGTATTCGTATTTTTCTTCTTGTGTTTTATATTTACTTTCCATGGTGTTTATCCTAATATTATGATACCATTGCATTTTCTAATTTAGCGAACTTTTTAAATTTCCATGGGAATAGTAATTCAGCTTGCGCTAAATCTTCAATAGTATCAATTTCGTACCATGGTTTATAGTCAAACGAAACCGATTTAAAAGATAAGGTTTTAATATCGGTTAGTTCAGCAAAAACAGTCTCGTAGTAGCTATTAACATCACCATCAGCAATATGTTGATTCAGATTTTTAACAATGGTTTGCCACGATAACAGAGAAAAACTGTAAATATTAACTGTTTTGTATCGGATATCAGAATAGGAATCGGTTGTTCCTTTTTGAAATTTAGTAATCCTATTGGCCTTATTGATTGAAACCGTTGTGCCATTTAGCCAAGGTTGCATAAGAGCTACAGCCATCCTGTCAGGATAAACCATATCATCAAGTAAAGTGGAGTTTAACACCAAATCACTTTCAAAAAGTACAAAAGGCTCATTTATAATATTACGAGCCATCCAAAGCGAATAAATGTTATTTGTAGTTTTATACAATGGGCTGTAAATGTATTCAATGCAGATGTCTCCTGACTTTTCACCAAGATAATCCATGATACATTCTTTTTTGTGACCTGTTACAATTACAAGCCTTTTAAACCCTTGTTTCTTTAAATTATTGATAAGTCTTTCAAGAATCGATTTATCATTTACTAGCGTAAGGCATTTGGGTGAGTTTTGTGTTAAAGGAAAAAGGCGTCTGCCAGTACCAGCCGCAAGAAGTAATGCTGTAGTTATGCGTTTTTTACCACAGTCATTATCTGAATCACTATTCATATAGAAATATTTTGATAACATCAAAAAAGACTAAACGCTCATTGAAGTATCTAGCGTACTAATTATTAGTACTCTGATGTTTGGACTAGTTTACTGATAATTTAACTAAATTATGAAGTCTGCTAATGTGAAGATTGTCAGTTTAAAAACTCATCAACAAAATAGATAGTGAATGATTAAAATCAAAAAATTTGCAATCCTCTTGCGAAGATAATCTAATAATATAAGACTAGCTAATATTTGTGTGTGTTTTACTTTACAAAGAAAATGATAGAAGCATTTTTTTATTGAAACAAAATGAAAGGTAGAAGCACAAAAACCTAGAATGAGATAAACTGATTCTATTAAAGCAATAATGAAATGAAAGAATTAAACTTGTTTGAAAAAATATTTTTCTGAAATTTAAAACAATTTACTAACAACAAAATAAAACCTATGGACTACGGATACAAATTTGAAAAATTAATTAATAACTACATTGGAACACCTGATATGGTTACTTACTCAAACTATTGGGCTAATAAAAATAAAAGAGCGTCATTACTCTTCACTGTATGTATAAAGGAATATGATAAAAATAGTACTGGAAAGATTGGAATTAAATTAGAATATTTTATGACAGAGCTCTTCAATGACAATAATGAGGATAAAAAGATAAGCATTGAATGCCTTAACTTCTTAAGTGGATTAAAATAAGAAAAATACAGTTGCTAACAATCTGTATAATTACTTAATTGTACAAATTAGAATGTATTCAAAACCAACTAAATGAATTCCAATAAAGTTACTTTAAAACATATAGCCTTTTTACGCGGTATAAACGTAGGTGGTCATCATAAAGCACCTATGGCTGACTTAAAAAAAGTTTTAGAGCAATTAGGTTTTGAAAATATAACGACACTTTTAAATTCTGGCAATGTTATTTTCGATGCTAAAAATAGCAATATAGAAAGTCTTGAAGAATTGGTTTCAAAACATTTGGAAAAAACTTTTGGATTCCCTATTCCAACTATTATTAGAAATGCTAAAACAATTCAGCAATTATATAAGGGGACGCCTTTTAAAGACATCACTATTCATAAAGACATAAGATTGTATGTTTCCTTTTTAAAAAAGGACACACAAACCAAATTAGATTTACCTTGGAAAAGCGCTGATAATGCCTTTAGAATTATTGCAAAAAGCGATAAAACAATATTGAGTATTTTAGACCTTTCTTTTTCTAAAACCCCAAAAGCTATGAATAACTTAGAAAAGCTTTATGGAAAAAATATCACTACAAGAAATTGGAAAACTATTGCACGAATAGCAAACAAGCTGTAAGCAATCTAGCTTAAGCCTTCTTCAAAAAACACGTTTTTAATACAATCTGGCTTTTACCAATACGGCACTCAACTTGGTCGGGACTATTTGTCAATCTAATATTTCTTATAGCGACACCGCGTTTAAGCGTTTTAGACATCCCTTTAATCTTTAAATCTTTGATAACGTAAACAGAATCACCATCGTTTAAAATATTACCATTGCTGTCTTTTACTTCCATTTAAATTTTATTTTTATATGTTAGTTGGTTGACTACAATAAAGTATCTGATTTATTAATAATTAGGCAAATCCCAAGAAATATTATTTTTTTTGGTTAAAGAAACTAGCCTTTTAAAATCTTGATTAACATTTTTATTAGCAAAAAAGTTAGATGGGTGAATAATAATTGGGATATTTTTATTTTTAACCTCTTCAATTAAATCTTCTAATTTAGAAAAATTGAAATCCCTATAATCCCTGTGAATCCAAAACATTTTTGAAAAAAATCCGTCTATAGTATCAAAATCTATTTTTGATTTACAAATCTCATTTCCAAAAATATACTTTAAACCAAGATCTTTAGCCCATTTTTGATACCTCAAAGGTTCATAAGGTGGATAATGATTCCTTCCTAATTTATATTTCCCTGAGCCGTGTTTAGTGAAACTTTTTATTTCAAATTCAGGAAGTTTATTTTTAAATTTTAATATCTCATTTTTAAAAGTAGTTATATTTAAAGTGTTCTCTGCATGAAAACCCACTTCATGACCGCCTTCTTTTAAAAGTTTTATAATTTTTTTATCTGGAATAGTTGAATTTCTAAAATAAAAAGTTCCTTTAATTTTATTATCGTTACAAAACACTATGAATTTCTCTGTGGCAATTAAGTAACCGAGTACTTTATATGCAGGCAGGTAGTAATCTTCTCTTAATTTACTTTTAATTCTATCTGAAATAGATTTTTTACCATACGGCTTATCAACATCAACTCTTAATATTAAACTCATTTTACCAAATCCTATTTAACATTTAATCTTACTCCAAACCTTCTTAAAAAATTATTAAACTGCAGTATTTTAATGTTTTTATTACCGTTTAAATAGAATGTCATTGCTTTATAATCTATAACTGATATTTTCTTTTTTTTAAAATGTTTAATATTATCATAATTCTTATCTAGTATAATCAACAAATCACCATTACATAGATTATCAAAATCATCAATAACAATCTTATTAGATTTAAATAATAATTTATTTTTTTTATACTGGGACTGAATTTTTAATTTAAAATTAATATAATCTGAATATTTTCTAAGAATAGTATTTAATCTTTCACTCCTTTGTGAATTATCAAATTTTAGCTTTTTTATATCTTTAGCAGGACTTCCCGCGACTAACATATTATCCTTTACATCTTTATTAATTAATGAATTAGCACCTACAATGGTGTTTTTACCTATAGTAACATTTGGCAAAATAAATACACGCCATGGCAACCATACATTATCTTTTATTTCTATAGGTCCAGAATCAACGGGGCCTCCTTCTACAAAATTAGACCAAACACCATGAGTAAACATAAGTGTGTGTCCGCCAACACCTACCTGCTTACCAATTTTTATACCTTCGCCAGTATCCAACCAACAAAATGGGAAAATTCGACTATGGTCTCCTATTTCAATTCTTGAATTCTCTGTAAACTCACTATTTATAACACATAGAGGTGCAATATGAACGTAATTAAAAATATCTACTTTAAAAGTTTTTATAATTGCAAATGGTTTTATTATTGTGGACTCCCCTATTCTCAACTCATTTGACTTTATAAATGTAAATGGTCCTAATTTGGAATTGTCTCCAATTTCTAAAACATTTGTTATTATTAAAGTCCCTAATTTTAATTTAACACCAGAACCTATCTTTTGCCCCATCAATCTTCTTATTCTTATATGAATAAAAGAGGGGGAAAACAATAATAGTATGTTAATAATATTTTTCATTAATTTAATAAAAAGCTTCGCTAAATTAAGTATAAAAAATTTAAAATATAGCCCTACTTTTTATTATATATAGAAATTTAGAATATTATCACAATGTTCATAGGATAACAATGCCTTAGCTATACTGAAGATTCGTTAAGACGCACGTTCTATAAAAAAAAGATAACTATCCTAAAGCTTAAGCCTTCTTCAAAAAACACGTTTTTAATACAATCTGGCTTTTACCAATGCGACACTCAACTTGGTCGGGACTATTTGTCAATCTAATATTTCTTATGGCTACACCGCGTTTAAGCGTTTTAGACATCCCTTTAATCTTTAAATCTTTGGTAACGTGAACAGAATCGCCATCGTTTAAAATGTTACCATTACTATCTTTTACATCCATTTTTAATTTTATTTTTATGTGTTAGTAAAAAAAAAGCACCCTAAAAAGAGTGCTTTTATATATTTAAATTCAGCTTAAGCTAAAACCTCACTAACCCTATCGGCAGCTTCTTGAAATTCAATAGCTGAGATAACATCTAAACCACTATCGTCTATTAATTGTTTGGCTTCAACAGCATTAGTCCCTTCTAATCTTACAATTATAGGCACTTTAATGGCGTCTCCCATATTTTTATAAGCATCTACAATACCTTGAGCTACACGATCGCAACGTACAATACCGCCAAAAATATTCACTAAAATGGCTTTTACATTGGGGTCTTTTAAGATAATACGAAAAGCTTTTTCAACACGTTCTGCATCGGCAGTACCGCCAACATCTAAAAAGTTAGCAGGTTCGCCACCAGATTGTTTAATTAAATCCATTGTACTCATTGCTAAGCCTGCACCGTTTACCATACAACCTACGTTTCCGTCAAGGTCAACATAATTTAAGCCGGCGGCTTTGGCTTCTACTTCAATAGGATTTTCTTCGCGGATATCGCGTAATTGGGCGTAATCTTTATGTCTGAATAAAGCATTATCGTCTAAAACCACTTTGGCATCAACAGCTAAAATTTTATTATCAGACGTTTTTAAAACCGGATTTATTTCAAACAATGACGCGTCAGATTTTGTATAAGCAGTATAAAGCGCACTGACAAATTTTGTCATTTCTTTAAAAGCTGTACCGGATAGGCCCAAGTTAAAAGCAATTTTACGCGCTTGAAATGGTAATAAACCTGTAGCGGGATTTATATCTTCGGTAAAAATTAAATGCGGTGTTTTATCGGCTACTTCTTCAATATTCATACCGCCTTCTGTAGAATACATAATCATATTACGTCCTACGCCCCTGTTTAATAAAACAGACATATAAAATTCGCTTGTTTCACTTTCACCAGGATAATAAACATCCTCGGCCACTAAAACCTGATTTACTTTTTTACCTTCGGCGGATGTTTGAGGTGTTTTTAACATCATCCCGATTATATTGTTTGAAATAGTTTCGACTTCTTGAAGCGATTTTGCCAATTTAACACCACCACCTTTTCCGCGGCCACCAGCGTGAACTTGTGCTTTTACTACCCACCAACTTGTACCAGTCTCAGTAGTTAATTGTTTAGCAGCTTCAACTGCTTTTACAGGGTTACTGGCTACAATACCACGTTGTATGCGTACGCCAAAACTATTTAAAATGTCTTTACCTTGATATTCGTGTAGATTCATTTGTATTTTATTTTATAAGAAGTTACAAAATTACATTTCTTAATTAAAATAGACCGATTTTTTCAAATAAAGTTTATAACTAATTATAAGAATTTACGCCTTTAACATGAGTTTAACAATTATTAATAGTTTGGTAAAATTTGATTAAATATTTTTGCTTAATTTTTATTCAAATTAATTGATGCGTAAATTTTTAATAACCTTATTTTTATTCAGTTTTTTAACTGGCTTTTCTCAAAACATAAAACGAAAATCTTTAGTAGCCACACGTATTTCTACGCCTCCTAAAATTGATGGTGTTTTAAATGATGTAATTTGGCAGAATTTGCCTGTTGCTAAAAATTTTATAATGCTAAAACCGGGAAATGGTGATGCTGAGCCTAAAGACCAAAAAACAGAAGTAAAGGTGGCTTATGATGACGAAGCTATCTATTTTGCAGCTTATATGTATGACGCACATCCCGAAACTATTATGAAACAATTTAGCGATAGGGATAATTTTGCGCAAGCCGATTTTTTTGGGGTTGTTTTAAACCCCTTAAACGACCAACAAAATGATACTGAATTTTTTGTTACTGCTGGTGGTACACAAGGTGACGCTAAAGTGTCAAGTGGGCGAGGTGAAGATTTTAGTTGGAGCGATGTATGGTACAGTAAAATTAGCTTTGATGACAAAGGTTGGTATGTAGAAATGAAAATTCCTTTCTCTGCATTGCGTTTCTCAAATCAAAAAGTTCAAACTTGGGGGTTAAATTTTCATAGATTAATTCAAAGTAAACGTGAACAGTATTCGTGGAATTATATAGACAAATCAGTTGGTAACATTTCTCAATATTCGGGTTTACTTACAGATTTAGAAGATATTAAAACACCTATTCGCCTTAGCTTTTTGCCTATTTCAACGGTAAATGTTTCAAATTTTGAGGGAACAACTATTGCTAGAGAAAAAATTGGCCTCAATATAAAATACGGCCTGAGTGACAATTTTACACTCGATGCGGCTATTAACCCCGACTTTAGTCAGGCTGGTTTTGACGATTTGGTTTTAAACTTAGGACCTTTTGAAACACGTTTTGATGAGCAGCGTCAATTTTTTATTGAGGGAGCTGACTTACTTAACAAAGGCGGCTTGTTTTTTTCGAGACGGATTGGTAAACGTCCTATAAATTTTTTTAAGGCTTTTGACAATCTTTCTTCAAACGAAAGTATCATAGATAATCCTGATATAGCCAAATTATTAACAGCCATTAAAGTATCGGGACGCACAAAAAAAGGTTTGGGTATTGCCGTATTAGATGCCATTACAGATAAAACAGAAGCTGTAATTAAAGATGATGTAACGGGGGCTGTTAGAAAAGTTACAACAGAACCTCTAGCCAATTACAACGTTTTGATTTTAGATCAAGAATTTAATAAGAATTCGTCTGTTTCATTTATCAATACACACGTATCACGCAGTAGCGATTTTAGACGCGCCAACGCCTCAGCCTTTCTTTTTAATTTGGCCAATAAAGCCAATTCAAAAAAATTAAGAGGATCGGCTAAATTAAGTACAGTAAAAGATCCCGATAACGGTACAATAAACGGTTTTTCAAGTAATTTATCCTTTAGCAAAACAAAAGGTAAATTTCGTTACGGCATCAGCAATAGTTTAGCCGATGACAAATACGATATTAACGATTTAGGGTTCCAACGACGTAACAATTTTAATGCCTTTTTTGGTAATTTATCCTATCGTATTTTTAAACCCACTAAACATTTTAATTCGTACAGCTTAAATTTTAGAGCCGGTATGTTTAGGCGTTACAAACCTAGTGTTTATACAGGTAATTTTTTGAATCTCAACTTTTTTGCTACAACGCTCAAACAATTTACTTTTGGCGGAAATATCAGTGCCAGAATAGGTACAGGAAAAGACTTTAACGAACCTAGAAATGACGTCGATTTTATAGTCACTACAGCTAGGATAGGTTTTTCAACATTTGTATCGTCAGATTTTAGGAAAAAATTCGCCTATAATGCCTCTTTTAGTTACAACCGTCATTACGGCGAAAAAGACAATGGCTATTCTTTAGGCTTTACCCCTATTTACAGAGCGAATGATAAGTTTTTTCTGAGCTATTCATTTAATTATGACTCCACTTTTGACGAACGCGGTTATATCACAACCTTAGATAATGGCGATATAATTTTCGGATTTAGAAACATAAAATCAGTTTTAAATTCGCTTAGTGGCAAATACAGTTTTAGCGATTTAGCCTCTGTTACCATTGCTTTTAGGTACAATTGGACACCTGTAGCCTATAAAAATAATTATACCAAATTAGACGAAAAAGGTTTGTTAATTCCAAGCACTTATACAGGTAATAACGACGTTAATTTTAATTCGTGGAATCTTGATTTACGCTATGTTTGGCAATTTGCACGGGGTAGTGAGTTCTCTGTTTTATATCGTAATGCTATATTTAATTCAGACGACCAATCTAATTTATCATTTTCTGATAATTTAAATAACTTATTTAAACAACCTCTACAACAAAATCTATCTATTCGATTTGTGTATTATTTAGATTATAACAAAATAAAATCTTGGTTGTAACTTTTTTAAATTTATCCGTAACTTCACGGCTTTATATTTAAAATGATTAAAGCAGAAAATATTCATAAATCCTTTGGCAACTTACAGGTTTTAAAAGGAATAGATTTACATATTAAAAAGAAAGAAATTGTGGCAATTGTAGGGCCATCTGGAGCCGGTAAAACGACTTTGCTTCAAATTTTAGGAACACTTGATAAACCGAATTCTGGTGCCGATATAAAAATTAACGGACAAGAAATTTTAAAATTAAAAGACAAAAAATTAGCACACTTTAGAAATACGCATATCGGATTTATCTTTCAGTTTCATCAATTATTACCCGAGTTTACAGCTCTTGAAAATGTGTGTATCCCCGGGTTTATAGCCAATAAACCCAAAAGTGACGTTATAAAAAATGCCAAAGAAATTTTAGATTATTT
Organism: Flavobacteriaceae bacterium; assembly: GCA_045046885.1. Lineage (GTDB taxonomy): Bacteria > Bacteroidota > Bacteroidia > Flavobacteriales > Flavobacteriaceae > CG1-02-35-72. The sequence continues at coordinate 47,003 of JASFYX010000004.1, read as the reverse complement.
ACAATTATCACATCGGTTAAACCACCATCCAAACGAATTGTCAGGCGGTGAACAACAGCGTGTTGCCGTAGCACGTGCTCTTATAAATAAACCCGATATTATTTTTGCCGATGAACCTACCGGCAATCTCGATTCTGCTACCGCCGACAGTTTACACCAATTGTTTTTTGACTTACGCAACAAATTTGGACATACTTTTGTAATTGTTACGCACAACTTAGAATTGGCTAAAATGGCCGACAGAACACTAAAAATGAAGGACGGTTATATTTTGTGAAGATGAGTTTAGGAATTCTAAGTGCCATGCCCCAAGAAATTAACAGCGTTCTAAATGCTATGACTCAGGTTGAATTATCAACTTTTGGAAAACGTACATTTTATAAAGGTATTTTATTTGATAAGCCTGTAGTTCTGGCTTTTTCTAATTGGGGAAAAGTAGCAGCCGCCACAACGGCAACACAACTTATAAATACTTTTAAAGTCGATAAGCTTATTTTTACAGGCGTAGCCGGGGCGCTACAAACACACCTTAATATTGGCGATGTTATCATCGGTACCCATCTCTATCAACACGATATGGATGCACGGCCGCTGTTTAAACAATTTGAAATACCTATTATAAATAAAACTAAGTTTTACACAGATAAAATATTATCTCAAAAATTATTTAAAGCTACTACTACCTTCTTATCAAACTTAAACAACACTTTATTACAAAAAGATTTTAATATTCTAAATTCACAAGTACATAAAGGAGGCATAGCAAGCGGTGATCAATTTATATCATCTTATGATAAAATAAAGGTGCTCAACACTAATTTACCTGATGTTTTATGTGTCGAAATGGAAGGTGCTGCCGTAGCACAAGTCTGTTATGATTATGCCGTACCTTTTGCTATTATGAGAACAATTTCAGACAAGGCAAAAGACAATGCTCATATAGATTTTCAGCTGTTTGCCGAAAAAGTTGCCAGCATATATGCTCTGGGTATTTTAAAAAACTTTTTAAACTGATTTATGGCTATTTTAAAAGACAATACGTTTAAACCAAGACTTCTGTTTAAAAATAATCATTTTAATACTGTTTACAGGACGCTTGTTACAAAGATTGAAGGATATAAAGTTGATTATAAACGCCAAAGAATTAATACGCCGGACAACGATTTTATAGATTTAGATATTTCTTCTGTCAATTCAAAACATGCCGTCATTGCTATTCACGGACTTGAAGGTAGTGCACATTCTCTGTATATTTTGTCATTAGTAAAATACTTAAATCGTCAAAATATTGACGTTATTGCTGTTAATTTAAGAGGCTGTAGTGGTGAAGACAATAATAATTTATACGCCTATCACAGTGGGTTTACACAAGATTTAGAATCTGTTATAAAATATGTATTACAAACCTATGACTATCAGTCTATCTCTCTAGTAGGCTACAGTTTAGGCGGTAACTTTGTTTTAAAATATATAGGAGAAAAACGCAATATTCCCGAAATAATAAAATGTTGTGTAGCGGTGTCTGCACCTTGTAATTTAGAAGATTCTTCTTATGCCTTAGCCAAAAAGTCTAATTTTATTTATATGAAGGCCTTTTTAAAATCGCTTAAACTAAAAGCCCAATTAAAATTTAAGAATTTTCCAAATCATACGCTCGATAAAAAACGCATATTGGCTTCTAAAAACTTTGCCGACTTTGACAATTATTTTACAGCTCCTGTTTTTGGTTATAAATCGGCTAAAGATTACTGGAATTCAAATAGCTGTAAACCTTTTTTAAAATCTATAACAAAACCTAGCGTCCTTTTAACCGCCTTAGACGATCCGTTTTTGGACGACGATTGCTATCCGTTTAAAGAAGCTGAAAATCATACTTATTTTGATTTATTAGCCACAAAATACGGTGGTCATGTGGGTTTTAACAGTAGTTTTAAAAATATTAAAAACATGTGGTCTGAAAAGTTTATTGTAAGCTATATTAAAGAACATATTAAGCCGCCACAATAAGTCTTTTAAATACCAGTTAATTAATAATAAAATAAGATATTTGTAAAAATTAGATGTTTTTGAAAAAACTATTTCTCCCCTTTTTAATTCTTTTAGGCGTCCTAAATGCCCAAAGTCAGGTTTTTAGAAAGTATTCAAATGAATTTCTTAATTTAGGTGTGGGCGCCAATGCTTTTGGTATGGGAAAAGCTGTTGTGGCTAGCACCAAAGGCGTGGATGCGGGTTATTGGAATCCAGCCGGATTAGTCAATATAAAAGACAACGAATTAAGTCTTATGCACGCTGCTTATTTTCAAGGCATTGCCAATTATGATTATGCAGCTTATGCCATACCACTCGACAGAAACAGCACAATTGCCTTTTATGCGTTGCGATTCGGTGTAGATGACATTCTGAACACCACCGAGCTTATAGACAATCAAGGGAATATAGATTTTAACCGCATAAGTTTGTTCTCGGCTTCAGATTATGCTTTTAATATTGCTTATGCTAAAAGGCTTTCTAAAAAAGGTTTGAGTATTGGTTTCAATGCAAAGGTTGTTCGGCGTATTATTGGCGATTTTGCCAATGCTTGGGGCTTTGGTTTAGATTTTGGATTACAATATCAGTCAGACAATTGGCAATTCGGGCTTATGGCTCGTGATATCACCACAACATTTAATGCTTGGACAATAAATCAAACTGAGTTTGATAAAATTAAGAACGCCATTCCTGGTCAAAATCAAGAATTGCCAAAAACTGTTGAAATATCAATTCCTAAAATTCAGTTTGGATTTGCACGTCAGTTCCGTATTAATTATGATTTTAATTTATTGGCAGAAGCCGATTTAAATATGCGCTTTAAGAGGACAAATGATTTGTTAGCATTGCCTTTCTTGAGCTTGAGTCCAGCTTTGGGATTTGAACTGGAATTTCAAGAAATTGCCTACCTAAGAGCTGGTGTAAATAATTTCCAGCGTCAGAAAAATTTTGACGGTTCTAAATCTACTATTCTAGAGCCTAATATTGGTTTAGGTTTTGTTTTTAAAGGTGTTCAAATAGATTACGCTTTAAGTAATATAGGTGGCTCCAGTGGTACTTTGTTTAGCAATGTGTTTTCGTTAAAATTTAATTTAAACAGATAATCTGTGAAAAGAAATCTTCTATTAGCAATTTTATCGGGTTTATTGTTAGGCTTTTCTTGGCCTACCTACGGATTTGCAATTTTACTCTTTATAGGATTTGTACCGTTATTGTTTGTCGAAAATTCTTTTAGAAAACATCCTGTTAAAAGAAGTGGCACTAAATTATTTGGTCTGACTTACTTAACTTTTTTACTATTTAACAGCATCAGTACTTGGTGGTTGTGGTACGCTTCTAAATTCGGCATGTTTTTCGCCATCGGTGTTAATTCTTTATTGATGACACTAGTTTTCTTTATTTATCATAAAGTCGCTTTAAAAACTACTCAAAAAAAGGCACTCTTCTTTTTAATAGTCTTTTGGATAAGTTTTGAAAAATTTCATTTAAACTGGGATTTTTCTTGGCCTTGGCTTAATTTAGGAAATGGTTTCTCTTTAAATCACAAATGGATACAATGGTATGAATACACAGGTATTTTTGGAGGAACTTTGTGGATATGGCTCGTTAATATTGGCATTTTCTTGGCGCTAAAAAAATATTCAAACAATAGCGATACCAAACAACTTATTAGAGGTTTACTTATTAATGTCTTAATAGTCATTATCGGTATTTATACATCATTATACATTTATCATAGTTACAAGATTAATTCTCAGGGATATACAAATGTAGTCCTATTACAACCCAATGTTGATCCTTACACAGAGAAATATAATATTTCAAACTTAAAAACAGCTAAAAATCTGATTGCACAAGCCGAAGAAGTTATAGACAGCACTACAAATTTTATAATTGCGCCCGAAACCACGTTTGCCAATCCCGTTTTGCAGGGTAACTATGCTAAAGCGCAATCCTACAAACTTTTAAAAAGTTTTACAAAAAAACACCCCAATATAAATTTTATTGCCGGTTATACTTTTTATAAACAATACAAAAGTTTTAATCAGCCCACACCTACTGCTAATAAATTTAGAAATGCACAAAATAGCTGGTACGACATGTATAATAGTGCTGCTTTTATTAATGCTGAGAATAAACCTCAGATTTATTATAAATCTAAATTAGTTGTTGGTGTAGAATTGTTTCCTTATAAAAATATTTTACAACCCATTTTAGGGGATGCGCTCCTTAATTTAGGCGGCACTATAGCTTCTTTGGGTACACAGAATATTAGAACTGTTTTTAAAACTAATAACCAAAATGTGGCGCCAATTATATGTTATGAATCTATTTATGGCGAGTATATTAATGGTTTTGTAAGAAACGGAGCCAATTTCTTGGCTGTCATTACAAACGATGGCTGGTGGCAAAACTCACAGGGTCATAAACAACATTTAATGCTTTCAAAACTCAGAGCTATAGAAAACAGACGTAGTTTGGTACGTGCCGCTAATACGGGTGTTTCTGCAGTTATCAATCAAAAAGGGGATATTATCAAACATTTAGATTACGGTGTTAAGGGTCTTATAAAAGCTACTGTACCTTTAAATAACGAGAAAACTTTTTACAACTCCTACGGCGATTATATAGCCAGATTAGCTCAATTTTTAAGTATTCTTTTATTCTTAACAATTTTTTTAAGAAAGAGAACAAATATTAATGACCTCTAAAAAATAAAACCGTACTAATTGTCTTTATTATTATCTTAAAATCGAGATAAAAACTGCGGTTTTTAATATAAAATAAATCGAATCGCAATTTTTTATGTTGTTCTTCTATAGAGGAGGCATAGGGGTACATTACCTGTGCCCATCCTGTTAAACCGGGTTTTATAACGTGACGTATTTCAAAAAGGGGTATTTTTTTAGATAGTTTTTTCACAAATTCGGGTCTCTCGGGTCGTGGCCCTATTAAGGCCATTTGGCCTCTTAAAACATTATAAAACTGGGGCAATTCATCAAATCGCATGCGCCTTAAAACTTTCCCAAAAGGTGTTGCCCTGACATCATTCGTTTCAGCCCACACAGCACCATTTTTCTCAGCATCTTTAACCATACTTCTAAACTTTATGATTTTAAATACTTTCCCTTTCAACCCTACCCTATCTTGTGTATAAAACAATGCCCCTCTGTTTGCAATAAGGTTTCCCAACAAAATTAAGGGAATCAATAAAAGTGTAAATAGAAGTCCAAGAATTGAAAAAACAATATCGCCAATTCGTGACAAACCTAAATAAAATCTGTTTTCATGGGTTTTACTGAATGAAATATTTTTATAAAAATCTTCGGTTAAATGACGTCTTGGGACACAAGACATGATTTCCTCGTAATAATTTTCAATATTTTTTATAGCGACACCTTGTTCAAATAACTGGATTAGTTCATTATTAATTTTATTCGATTTTTCGAAATTTAATCTATCTGTTACTATAATTTCAGTAACATGATGTTTTTCTACTATTTCTAATAATTCTATTTTATTTTTATCAAAAAATGCTATTTCATTTTGTTTTTTTATTTCTTTATCAGAAAAATAGCCAACAATATAATTTTCAGGAGCGTTTTCTAGTAATAAATCAATGACTCTACCAACACTTTTACTTTCTCCTAAAATGAGTATATCTTTAAAGTATTTAGGTGTAAAAATGAGCAATATATAAGCAAAACGCCAAAGCATTATAGGTATAAAAATACCTAAGTATAAATATAATATATGGATACGTTTTGTTGGTAGTTCTGGTGCAACATAGGGCGTAAAAATAAAAATTACAGTAGTAACCAATGTGGTTGCAAAAATACTGCGAAAAACCAGAAAACTATCACTCGCTATTTTAAGTCTATACATTTCAAATATCTGTCCGAAAAACAAAATATAAACAGAAAGGGTGATAGCCCAAGACATAAAGTTTTCATTATAACTATTTATATAATTAAAATCAAAGTAATGCGATATAACAAATAATCCTAAAAGTGCAGAAACAACATCAAACAAGCGTAATAAAAGTAAACGCTCTGATATATTAATATGTTTTTTCTTTTTGGTCATTTATTTAAATAAAGGTAAGTATTTATTACTTAACGCTGTAAAATTATGGTATTTTTTGACATACTTATAACCTTTTAGCCCTATATTTACCCTACTTTGAAAATCCATTTTAAAAAACTCAGTTATACCATTGGCTATAGCCTTGCCATTTTCGGGTTTAACTATAATACCACAACCCGACAGTTCTACCGGATCTTTTATTTTGTTTGAAGACACTAAAACAGGTTTTTTAGCCAGCATATAGTCAAAGTATTTATTAGAAGACACGCCGTAGTCAAACAATGGTACATCATTACGTCCGATAAAACAAATATCAAAAAAAGTCAAAGCAGTTTGTACCTGTGCTTTAGAAATTTTGTTTATAAATGTTATATTGTGCTGTTGTGCTGTTTGCTTTTGCAGTGTTGCTTTTAAATAGCCATCACCTACCAATACAAAATGAATGTCTTTCTTATCTTGCATAAGCGATGAGGCTTCTATAAAATATTCTAAGGCATTGGCCATACCCATAGTACCTGTATAACCAATAATGAATTTATTTTTAGGTATTTGAGCTGAAGTTTCCTTATCTAAGGGTTCTGAGATTAAGTAATTCTCATCAATTCCATTTGGAATCCATTTAAATTTTTCAGGTTTTTGCGAAAGGGCATTTATGTAGGGTGCTGCATTGGGTAATAGGGAAACTATATAATCGGATTTCTTATAAGCAAACTTTTCTAAAAAAGTCAAAATAAGTATTAAGGGATGTTTTTTAGAATAACCTTTAAGATGAATAGGCGTTAGTGGCCATAAATCTCTAATCTCAAAAATGAGCTTTTTTACTTTAAACCTCTTTTTAAATATGTAACCGTTTATTACAGGAAATATGGGCATTGAAGAGACAATTATAACTTCGGGTTTTCCTATTTTCTTTACAGGAACAAAAAAAAGTTTAAGCATAAAAATAAAATTGCTCCAAAACTTGCGATAGCCACCATCATGATATACTGGTGTTTTTATCCAACAAAAAGTGATGCCTTTTTCAACCTCTTCAAATGTAAATGTCTTATTTGATACTTTAGGTTGATTTTTAAACAGATGATTGTATGAACCCGATATTATTTTGACATCATAGCCTTCTGCAACCCAACGTTTAGCCAACATAAAATGACGTTCACCCCAACCCGACTCTAAGGTTCCTGCCGTTTGATTTATAACCCAAATAATTTTGCTCATCTTACAATTTTGATTCTATCATCTGTGGTTTTCCCGATTTTGAAGGTGCAATATTCTCAACATATTTATAATTAATCTTAAACTTTGTATCTTCAATATACTTTTGGAGCATTTGTGTAGCTTTTTCTATATCGGCTTCGGTAAAAGTACTGCCTTTTACTATTTCTATATCTATTCCTTTTAAATTCTTCTGAATTACTTTAAACTGCTTAATTCCGGGAATATGTTCAAAAATCCCCGTAAAAGAATGCACTACTAATGTTTTTCCGTTTTGCGTTTTCACAACATCGGTTTCACGTCCTACTATTTGCTGTAGCAACGGATAGTTAAACTCCCTATCCTTGGGATACTTTTCTTTTGGTAACATAATACCCAAATCGCCTAATCGGTAACGAATCATAGGCATAGCGTACCCATCTAGTCTGGTGACTAAAATATTACCCATAGTACCATCGGGTACAGGATTAAAAGCATCATCTACTATTTCTACATATACATGTGGCGAAAAAATATAATAATAATCTAAATCTTTTTGGGCTCCAATCATAAAGCCTTCATTAGAGCCATAAGTATCATAAACTTTACAGTTAAAGGCTTTTATAATATTTGTTTTATAATGGCTAAAAAGTTTATCTCCCAAACTGATAACGGCTTTTAAATCTGTTGTCAAGTCATTATTTATAGCTACTTGTGCTATAAAATTTAATGATGATGCATAACCTGCTATTGTATAACTTTTCCCTTGTATTTTTTTTAAAACTTTCAAAATTTGTACCTCCGAATGGGCAAAAGCATCGATATAAATAGTCTTCAGAAAAATATCTTTTAAAGTTTTTAAAAATCCTCTGCTAGGTGTAATCCCCGTTTGAATAATAGGTTGACCTATTCTATAGCCGCTCCATTCCCATAAATGCATAAGTATGGCTCTATTACTCACTAATTCAGATTTAGACACATATACACAAGTCTGCACGCCTGAAGATCCGCTACTGCAAAATTTAATTAATTTAGTCATTGGCTGTGTCAACAAGCTATCTTCTTCATTTCTAACAACATCTTTTGTTAAAACTGGGAATTTTTTGAGCCATTTATACGGATTATCTCCCTTAAGGGAAATATTTTTATAGAATTTTGTTTTGTTTTTGGCATGTAACAATAATTCCTTTAAATTTCGCTCTTGAATAAGTTGTAATTCTTTGGTTGATAAATAATCTAGCTTGCACCAATACTTATTTTTTTTTGAGTAATGTGTATTAAAAATAATATCGCTTAATGGGATAACTATTTTTTTTATAAATTTTGAATACGACATTATAGAAATTAATTATGCTTAAATATCAAGTTACTTTATTACTCTATACCATTTTTGCTTTACATTTTCCCAATCAAAAGACTCTGCTTTTTTTCTTGCTTCAGCAGCTAATTTATATGCAATCAATGGGTTTTTGAGTAGCTTTACTATCTCTTTTACCATTTGTTTGGCATCATTTTTATCGACTAAAATACCGTCGTTCTTATCATCAATTAAAAAAGGGAGTCCGCCAGCATTCGTACTCACAATAGGTAAACCTAAAGCCATAGCTTCCATTACACTTACAGGTGTATTGTCAAAATCGGTTGTATTTATAAAAACGTCATAAGCCGCAGATTTTTTGAGCCATTTACGTCTAGGTAAAACACCTGTGATTTCGATACCGTTTTCTAAATTATACTTTTTTATTCTATCTAAAACATCTTGATAAGAGGCGTCTTTAAAAGGGCCTATCATACACAATTTAGCTTCAGGATAATGTTCTCGTAACAGATTCAGCACCTCTATTGCCATTACAGGGTTGTAAGTTTTATTGAAAGCACGCACCCATAGTAAATTTGGTTTTATGCTTTTTCTTGATTTAAATGAATAATCTGAAATGGTTAAAATATTTGGAATAAAAATCACCCCAAATCCTTTATTTTGAAAAGCATTTTTTAAATAGTGTGAAGGTGCTACATTGGCATAAGAATATAAAAATATTTTATTTGACAACCACTTAGAACGTTCTAGCCTATAAGGTAAATTACCTCCGTGTAGAATAGGGATGTATTTAATATTAAATAAACGTGCCAATTGTGACACAATTAAAGCAAAGTAAAAATTTGAAGTACTAAAAGTATCTATTAATATATAATCTGTTTTATTTCTACGTTTAATAACAGTAAGACACATATCTAACAAACGTTGGAATTTATTTTGCTTATTAGAAACAACTTTTACTTGAAAGTTTTCCATTAACAATTTACTTAAAACAGCAATAGTAGAATTATAACCTGTTTTTAAGGTTAAGTCGTTACCAACGTATAAAATATTAATCTGTTTCCTCATAGTCTTCTTCTTCGGTGTCAATTAATTGAATTAAACTCAGTCCGTATATCCATCCTGGAAAGGCAACGCGCATAGCTGAATGATTTATTGTTAAAAACCAAAAAAGATAAAATGCAACCAAAAAGGCTCTAGTAATATACTCTTGGCTTAGAATATGCGGTAATGGTGCTGTTAAAAGTATTATAAGGAGAAAAATTCCTACCAATCCATGTTCGGCAATCAACCTACCTATTTCATCATGGGCAGTATCGCTTTTTATACCGTTTTCATGAAAGTATTTACTTCCTCCAACTCCTACTCCTACTAATGGATTACTGTAAAAGGCAGCCAATTGTGCTTGAAAAATATTTATTCTTCCGGCAGATATATCTTTCTTTTTAACACCTCTTGCATTTTTACCGGCATAGCGGTTTTCTATCATTCCTCCTGTAACATCAGAAGTATAGAGCCATATCCCCAACACCATAAATGACATTATTACAGTATATTTAAATAGATTAACCAATTTATTTCTTCCTCCCAAAATTAAAAGGACAGAAAATATAACAATTGCTACACCACCCGCAATCATACCTCCTCTAGAAAAGGTTAAAAACCCCCTATAAGTAAAATAAATTAAAATAAAAATATCTATGAACCTAAATCCTGTTAAACGTTCTTTAAGAAATAAAAAAGCAGCAATAGCAAAAATGGCAAAACCTATAATTGTGGCTACTTGATTAGGACCAAAACCTCCTGATGTTTCGGCAATGGCAACTCCTCCAAAATTAATTTCTTTAAAATCGGGTGTTTTAAAATACATAAAAGCAACCATAGAAAAAATAGGAAGTAACAAATAATATAGTAACCTAAACAATTGTTCTCTTGTAATTGTTCTCTTGTAAAAATATAAAGCAGCTATGCCTAATAAAAATGGACCACTTAGATTAAAGGCTATTACGCGTCTTAACGAAACGCCAAACGGCACATTTGTAAAAACAATACCCAAAAGCAATAACAAGAGATATAAAAAATAAATGGGTGGTACGCTATGCCTTCTTTTTTCTACAAATAGCCCAATTAACATAAAAACTATAACAGCGTATTTATTCATTTCGTAAAAGAATAATCCTTTGGTCATACGCAAAAAGACTTCACTCCCTACCAAATAAGCTGTCCACATAGCCACCTCTTCATTTTTATTTGAACTGCTAACAATCATAACAAAACCTATAATTAAAATTATATAACTATAGGCCATGGCTACCACTTGGAATACAATTAAAAATCCCAAAACAAGGTGTACTATAATAGCAAAAAGTCTTACGTATTTAGCGTTTGTAAACAATATTATAAATATTTATTAAATCTCGAATAACGGTTTCTTTTGAATAACACAAATTTATATCTCTATTTAAGATATCTCCAAATTTAATCCTACTATCCTTAGAATTGGCTAATTTACTCAAATAAGAGGCAAATTCTATTTCGTTTTTTGGTTTTGTTAAATATCCCGACTCATTGTGTTTAATTACCTGTCCACACTCACCCACATCGGTACATATAACAGGTAATTTTAACAATCCGTATTCTAATAATGATATGGGTAACCCTTCTGAAATTGATGACAATACGGCAATAGTGGCCTGACTCAAAACATTTTTAATATCACGACATTCTCCATAAAAAAATACTACTTTTTCTAAGTTATTTTCGGTTATAAACTTGTAAAGTTCTTCAGAATACGTGTCTTTATAATCCTTTCCTATAATGTGAAGTGTCCAATCTTGATTATCTTTCAAAAACAAATTAAATGATTTAAACAAAGTAATATGATCTTTTTCGGGTCTTAAACCCGCAACACAAACAATACGCTTACCTGTAATTCCTTTTAATTTAGTTTTTTGGCTATCATTAGAAAAATAGGCGAAGTTTGGTACGTAAAAGTTATTCTTTGAATTTAAATTCTTTAAAGTCCACTCATTTAAAGTTTTACTCACATTTACAATGGCGTCAAAATAAAAAGAAATCAGTTTAAGTATTAACAATTTAAACCCCTTTAATTTAACATAGGCTCCTGTGTGGTTATGCCAAATTAAGACTGTTTTTTTTGTTGTTAGTTTTATGATAAAACCTATAAAAGATGATGTTGTATGTGCATGGATTACAGTAATATTATTCTCAATAATATATTTTCTCAATTTTTCAAAAGCCTTAATGTCAATTATTTTTGTTCTATCTAAAAAAAAATAATTAACCTTTTTATCAACACTTTGTTTTAAGACACCTTCTTTTCTTGTCACACATAAAAAAGTTTCTATGTTATAATTTGCTAAAGCATTTGTCAAATTTACAGCCACATTTTCTGAACCACCAACACTTAAAGAATCTATTATATGTAATACTTTCAAACCGTTACACTTAGAATCAAGAAAAGTTAAATAAGTCTTTATAAAAGTCAGTTTCTAGAAGTTCGTATTCTTCTTTTAATATTGAAACCGAATAATTATCGTGATATTTTTTATTCATATAGATACTTTGACGTTCATTCCCTTCAACAATCCAACCACATTTTTCAAACAATTTAAGCGACCCCTTATTATAAGCTACTATAGTTGTAAACAAACGGTGCATATTCATCTTGTTAAACAAATAAGACATCATAAGTTTTAAACTATCTGTGCCGTAATTTTTACCCCTAGCCTCTTTTATGAATTTTAACGCTATCTTACCAGTTTGTGATGCCTTATTGGTTATTTTAAAGGAAAAATAGCCTACTTTTTCATCAGTTGTATTGTCATAAATAATATAGCGATACCCTTTGGCTAAGTTATTTTTAAACCACTCTATTTGTTTTGCTTTCGCAATAGGAAATTCATTTTTAGCTTCCCAAAAATTTATTTCTTGGTCGTTTACCAACTCAAGCATAAAGTCGATATCTTCTTTGTTAAGCGGCTTTAAATAAACGTGTCTCCCTTTAATCATAATACAGTTTCAATTGCATCTGCTAATTTACACTTAAAATTTTCAAGAGACATCTCTTTAGCAAATCTTGTTAAATCTATTGAATTTTCTTTAGCTGACAAAATTTCATAAGCTTCAGACAATTTTAAAGCCAAATCTTCTGCCGTCGGTTCGAATAACAATCCTTTTTTATCCGAATCAACTATATCAGGTAAGTTACCTCTGTTGGCCGCCAAAGGATACACGTTGTGTGCCCATGCTTCGGCTACAGGCTTGGGCCAGCCTTCTTTTGCGCCCGGCATTATAAGCAAGTGCGATTGCGCTAAAATAGGTTGCGCTTCTTTAAACGGTTTTGCACCATACATTGTTACATAGTCTTCGATTTTATTTTGAACTATTAAATTTTCAATTTCTTTACGTAAATGGCCATCGCCTATTAAATGAAAATGCCAGTTTAGTTTAGGATTTTTCTTTTTAAGCAAGGCCAGAGCGGGTGGAATTAATTCAAAATTTTTGGTGTATTGCAAACGTCCTATAGCCACTATTTCTAGTCTATTTGCAATACTTTGTTTCGATTCAGCTAATTTTTCGGCTTGACAAATCTCATCATCAGACATCAAAGCCGGTATAAATTTTACAAAATGCTTTTTTTGGATATTATCATAAACCAAAACCTTGTGTTTTAAGTTATAAATATCGACTACTTTACGGTCTATTTTGGCAACCAAGGGCTCTCCTTCATAAGGCATATAACTCCCCGCCCATTTTGTTATCGACGGTTTGCTAAAAATTCGGACATAAATACCTAAAATGGCACTGAGTAAAGCTGAATTCCTAATATGAACTAAATCATATTTTCTGATAGCAAAAAGTAACTGAATAGAAACAAAAGGTAAAAGACAAACAAAAATAAATTTTGATACAAACGACCCATCTATTGGCTTTGAATAAAGATTAATCAGCTTAACATTACTGTGTTTGAAACTCGCATATTTATGTTTTTTAAAATCAAAATCTAAAATATTGGTGTAAATTTCTACTTCTTCAAAAAGTTCACACCAAAGGTTTATTTCGCGCACATAAGGTTCGTACGCAACCGGATTTCCATCAGTATCAAAAGCATGGTCTGCCAATGACAAAACCATTAATTTTTTACCTAAGATAGCCATGGCGTTTCTATTAGCTTTTTTGTTTGACTTGCTCCTATATTAAATAAGATATCTACAATTGACAATCCCTGAATAAATTGGCCATTAATTTGTGGATAAACAATTTTTTGATTGGGAAATTCTTGCCATAAAATTTCAATATTATTTTGTTTAAACAAAGCTAAATCCATATAGTTTTTACCACCTTTACCAGCTATATACTGTGTAGCCTCAAAATGTTGACACAATTTTAATAATCTTTCATTTGGATTGCCAACAACCCCCAAGTCAATATCTGAAGATTTTACAATTTTTGTTTTAATATTGAGTACATCGTTTATGTACAGAAACAAATCGTAATTTAAATCGCTTAAAAAAGTATGCTTTTTTAAAAATATATTTTTAATATCGTCAAAGAAATTAGTAAAAAAAGGTGCTTTTTTGTAAAGGGATTCTATGGTTATCAATAGCTTTGGCAGTGCTGTTTTTTGGATTTCAATAGCTTTTATTTCTGCTAAATAATCGGCTTTTTTAATAGGAACAGTTAACCAAATATCAGCATTCTGTGTTTTAATTTTAGCACGATTTTGAAAATAACGACGGCGGTACTGTACATCGTCTAACCAAATAAATACATCGGCTTTAGCCACTTTATTAAAATAGTTTAACCATGGTAAAAAATGAGGTTGATGAATAGAAACAATACGCATTTAATTACATAATTAGGCGGGTTAGTTCAAAACATTCGGCATATTCTTTACCTATTTGCTTGCCCCTTAATTTTGCTAAATCAGTAATAATGTCATTACTAAAAAACATACGTTCTTTTTGCGATGCAAAGGAGTTTATAGATTCTTGTTTTACTTTTACATCTTCGGCAGTAAGTTCTATAAAAACGTCCATATTAAACGATAGGCTATTCCAAGGCAATTCATACCCTAAAATAGTCGAATATTTAAATGCTCTGCGCGCTTCTTGATACACCACTTGGTGTGATTGGTGGATATCATTACTATTTGGCACAAAAACAATATCTGGTTTTAAGGCTTTATTGGTATCATAAAATAATTGTAAAATTTCCATCCGGTCTTTAAACAAATCGCGAGGATCGTATTTTTTTAGAATCATTCTCTCTTTTGAAAGACCTAAATGAAAGGCACTGTCCCAAAACTCATTCATAAATGAGTCGTGTGGTACAAGTGGTGGTAGTGACAAACCTAAATAATGTACAGTATTTTCTTTTCCTAATTTATAAATTGTACCCCCAACGCCCAACTCAATATCATCTAAATGAGGAGCTATAGCTAATATGACTTTATTCTTAATTTCCATTATTTTGGTTTATTAAACAACAACTTCCACCAGGCAATGGTACGTCCTAAAGCTTCGGTAAAGGCTGATTTTTTGTTTGAGGTTGTAAATATATTACTAAATTTAATAAGTGTTAATAACAACGCGGTTAAATTCCATTTAATCCGTGCTTCTAATGTTGGATTTGGATTACCCACGCGCCATACATACCAACCGTTACGAATAACCATTTTACCGTATTTATACCTGTTAGGACGGCCGCTTTCTTCGTGAAAATGTTCTAATCGTGCTGCTGTGTTGACATACATCTTACCTAATAGAGAAGCCCGTAGGCAAAAATCGGCATCTTCATATAAGCCATAGCCCTCAAAATAGGATGAGAATTTTATCTCATCAAAAATTCTTTTTTTAAAAGACGAGACACCTCCCATAAAAAACTCAGCTTCATAAATTTTACCCGATGGGGGCAAAAAACTAACCGAAAATCCATTTGAAAAATCCGATTTAAAACAGGGTTTTGATTGTGGCAATAATCCTAAATATTTTCTCAGCAAAAAGCGTTGCCCCATTTTACGTACATAGCCATCCATTTCAAAGTCGTTATTTGACTTCTTATAACCTTTAGGTATTTTTTGCCAAATAACCTCATTTGTAATATAACCTCCTACGCCAATAGCCTCAGGGTGTGCTTTATATGTGGCAATTAAATTTTTAAAATAGTTAGGTGACAAAACAATATCATCATCCAAAAAACACACTATATCAATATTTTTACAAACTTTGGCAATACCAATATTGCGCTGTTTAACAAGTCCTCTTTCACTTTCGGTAACTTTAAAATATTTTAAGTTTTTAAAGCTATTTTTGTCTAATGTTTTTGTTGTCCTATCATCTGTAGAACCGTCAATTATAAGAATTTCGTCAGGATATAACGATTGACTTTTGACACTTTTTAAGAGCTTTAAAAGCACCTCGGGGCGCAGATAGGTGCAAATAATAAGACTATACTTCATGATCTATAATTTTTTTATAGAAAGTAATATTCTTCTCAACTAACTTAACCATAGAAAAGTTAGTAAGTACGTGGTTATGGGCTTTTTCTCCTAAGGTAATTCGCAATGTATCATCGGTTAAAAGCCTATTTATTTTTTGAGCATAGGGCGTATGATGTTTCGGATCTTCTAAAAAACCCGTTTTACCATCAATCATAATTTCTTTTGCCCAAGAGTAATTAGTATTAACAATTGCTTTTTCCAAAGCCATGGCTTCAATAGTTACCATACCAAATGATTCTGCCAAAGACGGAAATACACAGACCGAGGCTTTTGCTATCTCATCTCTCATTTTATCGTAGGGTAACACTCCTTTATACATAAAATTTTCTTGGGCTGTGTCAGAAAGTTTGCCTTTTAAGAGTTTTAATGTCGATTGATTTCTAACATTATCTACAACATCTCTTCCTATAACTATTAATTGGGCTTCGGTATTTAATTTAATCAGTTCGTTAAAAATATAAGGCAACTCTAAAACACCTTTTTTTCTTACCAAAGACCCAAAATACAAAACTATATTTTTAGCTGTTTTAAATTGCTTACTTGTCACAAAGTTGTCTAAAAACAAACCATTTTGTATAACGATTGCTGTTTTTTTGACACCAAAAAGTTGTTCTGTAAGCTCTAAAGTATATTGTGAAACCGAAATAATAACATCTGCTTTTTTATAAGCTGTTTTTTCGAAAAAATAATTTTTGCGCTTTTGTTTTCGCTTTTCTAAATGACAAAAATAAGTATCCGAACCATGTAACCTTAGCACAATGGGGACTTTAAAACTCATAAAAGCAGTAATACCACCCCAATCAGGGGCTTCTAAAATATTTATTTTTTTACTTGCAACAATGCGGTTAATATATTTGTTAAGTTGTTTTCTATAAAGATACCAACCCCCAAATTTATATTTATTCCGTATTATTTTATACAAAGTAAAACGACCTTCTGTTATGGTTTCTGTATTATCTTGACCATAGATAAAAACACTCACATTGTGATTTTTTTTAAGCAAGCCTAAAACAATATTATGGGTAGCTGTACCTATACCACCGCAGTGCGATGTTACTTTAGGATGCGGATATTCGGTAAGTATAAAACCTATGTGCATTCTTTTTCCAAAATTATTTTAAAGCCGTTTAACATTCTTAAAGACACCTTTTCTATAGGATGTAAAACAATCTTTTGAGCCCACTTGTTTTGGGCTACTAACCTATCTTTATCTCCTTTCTGAATTTCTTCAAATATAAGCGAATATTGTGTGTTTTTTGTGATATGCCTTACCGGATTACCTGTTTGTTTTAGACTTTTAAAATGGATAAATTTATAAATCTCATTTATTTTAAATTTTTTAGAACCTCCGTTAATTTTATAATCTATATAATAGGCTAATTTACAGAGTAGTGTAGCATCTAAAGCCATAGTAGAGCCTACATTAACCATAGCATCACTGTAATGAATGGTGGCATATAAAACTGCTAAAGCTAACTTATGAGAATCTACCGGTGCTTTTTGTTTTGTTGTGGTCCAATCGGAATTGACATCGGTAATGACATCGTTAAACTCTTTGATAATTGGCGTAAAACCTTTATTATAATCGGCCGGATTAGCTCTTAATAAAATATGGAATTGCTTTTTATATCTTTTATTATGATGTTTTACAGCCAAAGCTAAATCTTTTAAATAAGCTGGATCGTCTTGACCAATAGCTGTAAAGTTACCCGAAAAACACAGGTAAAAATCTTTTTTGGGAATTTTATAAGCCTTAAAAAATACTTTTTTAGCAATAAGGGTATCGTGATTGCTGTAATGGTGGAATTGGGGTGTCCCCACAACAAAAATCTTATCAGCCATCACTTCATCGGCATAATATTGTAATAATTCTTGCTTCATATAATCGCTCCAAACGTAATAGTAATCGGCTTTGACCAATTTATTGCCTTTTACAATATTGTCCCAAGAATAAATAAAACAAACAGTAGATATGTTTAAATCTTTAGCTACTAATGAAACGCCTAAAGTATAACTTGTTGTTTGATGTGTAATATAAACTAAGTCGGGTTTGGTATTTTTATAACACTGTAAAACCGTTTTATAAAAAATCGATTTTCTAATCAGCTTATGCATTTGTCGTTCTAAAAAATCAACCCCTTTTTTAGAAGCCAAAAAATAAGACATCACATTGATGAACCAAAATTTGAGACCTTGTTTTAAACCCTTTGTATGACGGTAAGGCGCATATAAATGATGATTTTTATTTTCGAACAACTTGTCGTTGAGGCGTAACGATGCCTTTTCTTTTATGTATTTTAAAATATCAGTTAAACTACCAAAATCCAAAGGAGGTAAATCGTTTTCATCAACACCCTTCACTCCTAAGGCAAAAGACGGCAATTTTAAAACACTGACTTCAAAAAGATTTATTACAGCATCAAAAAAGCCTGTATTGTCGTAATATTCTACAGCTTGTTTGGTAACAAAAACGAGTGAAATTTTCTTTTTGGTCATAGAGATTCAATTCGGCAAAAATAGAAAATACTATTTATTGTTTTTAGTCAATGTGTTTACGAGATTGATAAAATCGGCTTCGGTATCTAAATCAAAACTTTTATCAATCGGCATTTCAAAGACTCTTGTTTTATCAGTAAACAACTTACCTGTTTTTAAAAATAGTTTTGTTTCTACCATATAAATGGCACCATTAGGATAAAAGGTTTTTGGTAATTCTTGTCTGGGTGTAAACGGATATTCGTCATTAACCAAGCCTTTTAAAAAGCCTTTATCATTCGTTTTAAAAGCCTTTAACGGATGGTGCTGAGGCTGATAAACACTAATAAGAGCCGTTCCATCAGAATTCAACAATGTTTGTACAGCTTTATCTATATCTGTTGCTGTGCGCAATGGCGACGTAGGCTGCAATAAAATGACATATTCAAAACTTCCCTCTTTAAGCTGTTCTAAAACATGGCTGATAACCGGTTCAGAACGTGTGGCGTCATCGGCTAAATAAGTAGGACGCTTTACAGTCTCTGCACCGTATTTTTTTGAAATTTCTAAAATCGTATCACTATCCGAAGACACCATAGTTTTAGTGATGTAGGTCGATTTTAAAGCGGCTTCTATAGTCCAAGCTATCAGAGGTTTTCCCGCCAAGTCTTTGATATTTTTATCTGGAATACCCTTAGAGCCACCTCTTGCCGGAATGATTGCCAATATTTTTAAATCGCCCATTTTATAAATCTTGAAATTGTTTTTGACAATCGATTTGCCATAATTTATCCGATTTTAATAAATCTAAAAATTGCTGTGCGCTATCGCCATTTCCGAAATTATTAAAATTTTGTGTATGCGATTCTTTTTTAACGCTTTTAATAACTTTAAGAATAGCTTCTACATCATAATCCACATTTGTAATGCTCGAAAATGTGACACGATTATTTTGACGTGTCCCCACATCAATTGTAGGTGTACCATAATAAGGCGCTTCGCGAATACCGGCACTTGAATTGCCAATGATAAAGTCTGCTTCTTTTAAAAGCCTTAAAAAATATTCAAAGCGCAACGAAGGGAATATTTTAATATTTTCTTTTCCTTCAAATTGTTTGTAAGCATCAAAAATAGCCTGAGAGCCCATATCGTTATTGGGATAAATAACCACGTAATTTTTAGTCGATTTAACCAGGGCATCCACCAAAATAACGGCGTGTTCTTCAGCTTTATTCAGTTCAGTTGTTACCGGATGGTACATTACAATGGCAAAACTATTAAAAGGTATTTTATAATAATTTTTTACCTCCTGCAATGGTGGTAATTTTTTAGGATTCATCAAATCTAAATCGGGTGAACCGATAACAAAAACAGACGATTCTAATTCGCCCATCTGAATCAATCTTTTTTTAGCTTTTTTATTTGACACCAAATGAATATGCGATAATTTACTGACGGCATGGCGAATCAATTCATCAATAGTTCCCGATATTTCACCTCCTTCAACATGAGCCACTAAAATATTGTTTAAGCTCCCTACAATGGCTCCGGCCAAAGGTTCCACCCTGTCACCATGCACCACAATTAAATCAGGTTTAAAATTAGCTACAAATTCAGAAAATCCCTGAATGGTTTTAGCGAGCGTACGATCCATAAACTCAGAGCCCTCGTGATTTTTAAAACAATGAATATTTTTAAAACCACTTTTTTCTATTTCTATATAGGTTTCACCGTATTTAACATCAAGATGCATACCTGTTGCAAAAATATGGACTTCAAAGCCGAGATGTTCTTGGGTAATCTTTATAAGCGATTTGAGTTTGCCAAAATCGGCGCGCGTACCCGTTAAAAAAACTATTTTTTTCTTGTTATTTAACATCGCTCCATTTTAATTGTTCGTCAATAGCAATTGTATATTTGGCTTTTTTACCTAAAATATCGTTAAAATATTCGGCCAAAATCTCACCGGTGCCGGGACGTTTTACCCAAATATTTTCTTTGCTAAACACCTCTCCTTTTTTAACCGATTTAATGGTACACACCGTTGCAAAAGCAAAATCTATCGTCACTTTTTCTTCTTTAGCCGGTTCTTTTTTTCCGCCACGCATCTGCCAGATGAGTTCACTGCCTTTAATCAAATCGGCACAAGCTTTTTTATCCATAGAACAGACAATATCAGGACCGGGGCGTTGCATGGTATCGGTGAAATGACGTTCTAAAACAGAAGCACCTAAAGCCACTGCTGCTAAACAAGCATAATTTGAAGTGGTGTGATCTGACAAACCAAAAACCTTATCAGGGAAACTGTTCGCCAATTCGGTTAGTGCTCCTAAACGCACTAAATGTGGTGGTGTGGGATATAAATTTGTGGTATGCAATAAAGCGACAGGCACATTTTTTTTATCGAAAATAGCGACTGCCTTTTTAACACTTTCTATGGTATTCATACCCGTACTCATAATAACAGGCTTGCCAAAATTAGCAATGTGTTCTAAAAGCGGATAGTTATTACACTCGCCCGACCCAATTTTAAAAGCCGGTACGTCCATTTTAATCAGTCTGTCGGCTGCGGCACGCGAAAAGGGTGTTGATATAAATAGCATGCCTTTGCTTTCTACATAATTTTTAAGAGCTGTTTCGTCGGCTTCATTTAAAGCGCAACGCGCCATGATTTCGTAAATAGATTCTTTGGCATTACCCGGGATAACCTGTTTGGCAACGGCCGTCATTTCATCTTCAACAATATGGGTTTGGTGCTTAATCATTTCGGCACCGGCCTCTGCTGCCGCATCAACCATTTCGAAAGCAGTTTTTAAGCTTCCTTCGTGATTAATACCCAACTCGGCTATAACAAGGGGTTTATAATCGCTTCCTATTTTACGATGCACTATTTGAATAAAAGGATTCACTTTATAAAATATCTTCTAAAAATTGTTTTAAATTATTGACTTGACTTTCGGCTGTAAAATAATTTTTAAAGGTTTTTTTGCCTTGATGGGCTAATTTATGAATTTTATTTTGGTCTTTGTATAAGTCGCTAATTTGTTTTGTCATATCGGGCAAATCAGCACATAAAATACAATTTATATCGTGTTTTAACTCAGGATAGCACGCTACCGATGCCTTAGTGGCGACCAAAACTTGTTCGTAATTAAAAACAAGCGGAATTCGGGTGCGTGTTCCCGTGTTGTATTCCCACGGAACAATGTGAATATCATTTGGATACAAGTTGTCATTCAATTGTTCTACAAAGCCAAAACAGGTGATATTATCATCTTTTAATTTTTCTTTTAAAGAGGGCTGTGCTGCCTCTAATCCACCAATAACAATTAGTTTTACACGTGGTGCTTCTAACTTAATTTGTGACCAACAAACATCTAAAAAGCGTTCTAAGCCCAACCTGTTAGCCGTAGTACCCATCCCGCCAAGGTGAACAATAGCCGGTGTACCTCTAGGTTTTAATTTTGGCTTAATTTCATCATAAGTTGTGGATAAATACAGTGCCGGTTTAGCTGATATCTGTGCTATTTCGGATGCTTCTGTAAACGAGCCCGACACGCAAGCCGTAACCCCTTTAACCAACTGCTTTTCTATCCGTTTTTTTTGGAAGGTATGAAAACGTTTTAAAAAATTTGGTTTGTTACGTAACAATGCTAGCTTATACTCCCAATCGTGGTGGGCATAAATAACAGGGACTTTTAAATCCGTCCATCTAGCCAAAATAGCCGCCCAACGCCATTCTGCCCAAACTAAATCTATTTTATTATTAGCTACAAAACTCTTTAAAAAAGTTTTATTGCTTTTATTTAAAAAGTAATACTCAAAAGCCGCCGGATTAAAAACAGCGTCGTAAAGTCTTTTTAAATTTTTTTTTGGTCTAACCGATTTTATTATATAATGATGTAATGCATTTATAAACGACCCTATTTCGTTATAATCGTCTTTATTAAAAGGGGTATTGTCATCCCACGAAACTGTTAGCAATTCAATCTTAAAGCCAGCCTTTGACAAAAGTTCTAAATGGCTGTAATACACGGAAGCTCCACCGTTTTGGTTTTGTGTAATTTTTCCGGTATTAACAATGGCTAAAACTGATTTCATAGAACCTACAAAGCTACACTTTTATATGCATTTATGACTTCGGTTTTAATTTTTGTCGTCTCTAATTGTTTTGACAATTCTAGGTTTATTTCAAAGGCCTGTTCTAATAATTGGGAATTGTTCAAAGCTATTTTTAGGGCTTTTTTAATACTCTCTATATCTTGATAATCATCGATAAGCAGTCCATTTTTACCATCGGTAATATATTCTTCTGTAACCTTTCCGGGATTGGTTTGAATGGGAAAGGCTCCCATCATCATACTCTCTAACAAAGTATTTGGAATACCGTCGGTTTTACTAATGGCTAGGGCTAATTTGGCTTCCCCAAATTTTTTAATGAGGTTTATGTGCGACAATTGATTGGCTCTGGTTGAATAATCAATTTTCAAGCTGTTTTCTTTTTTAAAGCACTTAATTTTTTCGACTACTACCGGATGTGCTGAATAGACATAAAATTTATAAGATTTGAGTTCTACAGCCATTTGTTCGATAGCATCAAGTGCATTTAAAGCACAACCTGCCCAGTTTTGATAACCTTTAATAATAATGAGATTTCTATCTGATATTGGTTTTAAAAAAGTCTGTAATTCTTTTAAATTATAACCACCGCCACCCGGAAAAACGCCTAAACTTTTACCATTAAAACCTAGTTGTTTGGCCAATTTTTTATCACGTTGGCAATCGAAAAAAGCATAATCTAAATTGTTTAAAACCTTTTTAATCTTTGGGAAATGATTATTATCGTTTTGATACAAGAACAAATCACTTCCCCAACAAGAGTAAATCCATTTAAAAGATTTTCCTTTTTTTAGAGCTTTTAACAACGGGTAAGACTGTGATTGCATCTCAAAACTATGCACTACATCAGGTTTGATATCGGCAATTATTTGGGTTAATTTTTCTGAGGCGGTAAGCTTTAAAAACGGTTCGATTAAATAAAATAGTTTTGGAAAGTGTTTTTTAAGCCAATCTTCACCTTTGAGGCGTCTTATTTTGCGTTTTTTCCAATCTGTTATGTAGTTGGCCCATTTTAAATCTTTGTGAATGGGTGCATCTAGACAATCGAATACATAAATATCGTAACCAGATTCTTTTAATTGGTTAATCCACCGTGCGGCGTGAATGTATTGTTGACAAACAAAGAGGATTTTCATTTATTGAATATTAGCTAGCTGTTTAGATTTTGTAACCATTTTTCAAGTACAAAAAACATATAAAGACGGCTGTAATTGATTGAACTTTTATTTGAGAATAATTCAGTAATTTCCTTCTGATTTAGATATTTATAAATCTGTGAATTTTTATTTTGAATTATTTCTTGATATTGTTTTCCGAAATCGCTTTTAGTACCAAACCAATCTGCTAAAGGTATTGTAAACCCTTGCTTTTTTCTTTTTGTAAATTCACTACCAAAACGTTTAGCGGCAATAGTATTTAATATTTTTTTCTTTTGCCAAGACCCATCATAATTACGACTTATCTTATATTTTGTAGGGATTTGTGCCATCAAATTAATAACTTCAATATCTATTAAAGGCGTGCGCACTTCCAGACTGTTCATCATAGCGGCAATATCAACCTTGGTTAGAATATCGCTGTGAATATAAGTCTTATAATCCATATAACTCGCCAAACTATAAGTGTCTAATTTTTGGGCTTTGGCTTTCTTATACCACTTGGTAAACACATTTTCTTGAGGATTAATTTCTTTATAAACTTCTGGTTTTAAAAGTCTCTTTAACTGAGCGTCATTATTGTATCCCACTAAAGTAATCCAGTCGTTTAAATCGGGGATTTTAGGTGTTGTAGCATAAGTTTTACCCACATGTTTAAGCAATCGTTTTAAAGTGTTTTTATACTGTTCTTTGGGTGGATTGGGATTGAGAATTTTTAAAAAGTTCTGATAACTGTAATAACCACCAAAAGCCTCATCTCCGCCATCTCCCGATAAAACTACCGGCAAATATTCTCTAATTTTTTTTGTGATGTAATAAGTTGGTATGGCCGAACTGTCGGCAAACGGTTCGCCGTAATGTTGTATCAATTTGGGAAAAATACTTTCCATATCATCCATATTGACATACTCAATATGATGATTTAAATTGTACTTTCGAGCCACCTGTTTGGCATAAGAGACTTCATCAAAATCTTTATTGGCAAAGCCCATTGTAAAGGCATCCACTTTTTGCCCTTTTTCTGCCAAGGACGATGCTATTAAACTAGAATCTATACCACCCGACAAAAAAGAGCCATAAGATACATCGGCTATCTTATGGTAATTAACCGATTTATTTATGGTTTGTTCTACCCTTTCTACCCACTCGTCATAAGAAACTTTATTATTTGGGTTGAATTTAACATCGTAATATTCTGTTTTCTCTATTACTTTACCTCTAAAATTGAGTCGTAAGTAATGACCCGGTTCAAGTTTATGTAAATTGTTGAAAATGGTCAACGGTGCGGGAATGTATCCGTATTTAAGATATTCGGCTAAAGCCGATACATTGACTTCCTTTTTAAACTGCGGATATTTATGAAATTGCTGAATTTCTGAACCAAACATAAAAAAATCGGTACCTTGATAATACAACAAAGGTTTGATACCAAAATGGTCTCTGGCGATAAAAATTTCTTGATTATTAACATCGGCAATGGCAAAGGCAAACATCCCACGTAATTGGTTTACAATATCTTTACCCCAATGTTTATAGCCTACTAAAAGGACTTCTGTATCGCTATGGGTCTTAAAAGCATAACCCTTCTTTTGTAATTCTTTTTTTAGTTCTAAAAAATTATAAATCTCGCCATTAAAAGTGATAGATAGCTTGTTATCAAAGTCTTGCATTGGTTGATTACCCGCTTTTAAATCGATAATAGACAAGCGGCGATGTCCGAAACCTATATTCTTATGCATCCAAAATCCATATCCGTCAGGACCACGGTGGGCAACGGCATGGGTTACTTTCTCTAAAATATTTTTATCACAAATTTTAGAACTATCGGAATTTATAATACCGCTTATACCACACATTTATAGATGATTGTTGATTAAAGTGGCTAATTTATCTAAATAAGCTTCTATTAAAAAATCTTTTTGAAGTTTCTGTTTATTTTGTGAACCTAATTTATTTCTCAAGTCCTTATCTTTTACAAGAAGTTCTAATTTAAAGGTAATATCTTTTACATCATTATTGTTTTCTACATAAAAAGGATAATCGTTCCCCAATAAGGCGACACAGCCTAGATGTTTTGTGCTTAAAACTGGCAAACCATAAGCCATATATTCCATTATAACATTGGGCATGCCTTCTTTTTTTGACAGTAAAACGCCAATATCTAAATAGGGTAAAATATCTTGGGCATTCTTGTTATGTAAAATTGTAACTTTATCTTCAATTTTTTTAGACTTTATAAAACTTAATACAGTTTTATAGTTAGAAGGTTCATCTTTAGATTCATAAATATTTCCTACTAAAACCAAATGAATATTATTATTTAATATATTTTGGAAAGCCCTGGTTAACAAAAGCTGAAGCTTTTGTACTCTAAAGTGTCCAATCATTCCAATGATTATCTTTTCTTGTATTTTATCTAATTCAGCGATATTTTTTTTATGATTAATTTTATTTACCGTTGAAAAATTAGGTGTAAAACAAGTTGATTTTTGAGATGGGTTTAAGACCGCCAGTAATTCATTTTTACCGTCAGGTGAATTGGCTATAAATAACGGGCATTTTTTAACTGCAATACTTTCAAGTTTATCATTTCTGTAATAATCCGGACCTCGATGATGCCAAAAAGTTATTTGAGCTCCAGCTATTTTATAACACAATGAGGCAATAATTGAAGGTGGGTTTAAATATGGAATAATAATATCGGGTTTGTGTTTACGCAGTTTTAATCCAAACAAGGTAATTTTAATACGACGTTTTAAATATTTAAACCTTCCAGCAGCACTTAATGGATTTTGGACAATATAAAGATTTTTGAGCTTATACTTCTCACATTCCTTATAAAAAAGTGTTGTATTTGGTGATTTTATATAAGCGTAAATATAAACATTACAATTTCTATTATTTTGCAAATGTTGCGCTAAAAAAAGAGCTTGTTTTTCGGCACCGCCTAAAACAAATGATTTTAGAATGATGATAATATTTTTTGAATGAAGGATTAAATTATTCATTTAATGAATCTACTTTATCTATTTTTTTAAATATTATTTTCCTAATTTTATAGAATCCCGTTCCTGAAATTTTATCCCATTCATTTTTTTTATATCTTTTAGTAATAAACAAAATAACTAATTCATAGAAATTTAGTATTTTTTTATTTTTTCCTAAACTATAAAAAATTTCAAACTGTTTAAAGAAGTATTTATCATTTAAAATATAATCTTTAAAGACTCGTAATAATAAAATATTTAATTGTTTTTTTACTTCATTATTGTCAATAATTTCAGATTTAAACCCTGCATACTTATCAATAAATTGATAAAAACTTTTTATAAATATATCTTTAAATTTTACATCTTCATCTCTATTTGTGTTATTGGTTCCTACCCTATAATAACAATCAGGGGCTGAAGTTTTATTAAATAAAAACCTGTATTGTTTAGACAAAGCTCTACAATGTAAATCAGGATCCTCAAGCCTTAAAAAACTTTCATCAAACCCCTTTAAATCTTTTAGAGCTTCTATCCGCCACAATGGACAAGTAACTGAAAAAGGCAATTGATACCTTAACGTCATTTTTAAAAACTCTTTTTTACTGCTAACGTCTGTAGGATAATAATTACATATTTTACCTTTATTTTTTCCATCTAGAAATGCCATATTAAAAACCCATACGTCATATTCTGGATTTTTAAATACATATTTCAATCTATTTTCTAAACAATTTTCATGCAGAATATCGTCAGAGTCCAAAAAAATAACATAGTCTCCTTTGGCTTGAAAAAGGCCTAAATTTCTACAAGCTGCTGGTCCTTTGAGATGATTACTATCTCGTTTATAAAGGTTAAAACGTTTATCTTTTTTTATAAATTGATTAACAACCTTAATAGTATCATCTGTTGAACCATCATCAATAATGAGACATTCCCAATTAGTATGACTTTGATTAAGGACGCTTTCTAATGTTTCTGAAAGCACTTTTTCTCTATTATATACTGGTATTATAACCGTTACTAAGGTATCCAAATTAAATATTTTTTATAGCGTAAATCATACCAGAATTAGTTTCTGAATTTTTAGAAATAAGTTCAAAACCTTCCTTGAGAAGGATTGTTTCTATAGGGTGGGCCCCTAAGTCATGCCATTCTATCATGAATAATTTTACCTTTGTTAACAAATTTAATGTATCTAATCTATTTATAATTTCATATTCTCCCCCTTCGCAATCTATCTTCATTATAATATCTAGATTGGGATGTTGTTTTCTGACCAAATCAATTACTTCTCCTATGTCTTTAATCTCTACCTCAATTTTTTTCTTGGCATTCTCTGCTAACTTGTTAATACTATAACTATTATTTTTTCTTATACCAACATTACCTTTATAATCAGGATTAAAATAAAAATAATCTTTTCTGTTTGATGATCCTAGACCAAAATTAAAAGTTGTAATATTATCAACTTTGTTCATCTCAATATTTTTAGAGGCTATTTTGAAAGTATAAGGCACAGGCTCGTAGGCATAAATATGCTTTACGTTATTTTTTTTTGAAAAAAAGACAGAAGAAATTCCAATATTGAGTCCAACATCAATCAGAACAACATCATCTGGATTTAAAAAATTATAATCTTTATTAATAAATACTTCGGATATTATAAAAATATCCTCTACACTTTCTACCTGAAATCTAAAATTATTTAACCCTATTATTAAATTATCACTATTTTCTTTTTCAATAGTGAAGTGTAAACCATACATTTCAAATCTTTTAATGTAATTAAATGAGTCACATAATAAATTGATATTATGTTTATACTGTAAACCATATTCTCTTATTACATCAACAATATTACTTTTACTCTTCTTAATATTAGAAACAGAAAAACCAAAAGCACTAAACAAATTTTTTAATATTTTTTTCATTATAAAAATTTAACAATTATAACAGGTATTGTATGTGACCTAATCTTATTTATCAATCCATTGTCTATTTCTTTACAAAAATTGGCAAAAACGAATTCATTAAATCTTTCAACCCACAGATGAACTTTTTCGTTTAAATCATGAATATAAATGGTAAAACTATATTTACCGGGTTTAAAGTTTGGTTGATTAATAGATATATTTATTTCTGAACTTTGATTTTTGAACTTAATTTCATCTTTTTGATCAGATATATAATGAACTATGTACTGTTCTTTGTTATTTAAAATAGCAAAATCAAGATAAAATTTATTGTCATCATTAGAAATATTAGTGTTGATAGATAGTTTTATCTTGATATTTAATACATTTCGTTTTTTATCAAACTTTAAAACAAAATCGTCAATATTTATAATGTTTGTATCTTTTACATTTTTCACCAAATTATTGGTAGATAAGTAATATTCTATAACCTCGTTTACTTCCCCTATTTTCTCAATTACACCACTTTTAATAAGAATACATTTTTTACATAAGCTACTTACTGCGGCCATATCATGGCTTACAAAAAGTACAGTTCTGCCATCTTTATTAGAAATATCTTGCATTTTGCCAATAGCCTTCTTTTGAAATTCGGCATCTCCCACGGCTAATACTTCATCAACCACCAAAATATCTGGTTCTAAATGCGCCGCTACTGCAAAAGCCAAGCGGACTTTCATACCACTTGAATAGCGTTTTACAGGTGTATCTATATAACGCTCACAACCCGAAAAGGATACAATTTCATCAAGTTTGGCTTTGATTTCTTTTTTGGTCATTCCTAAAATGGCACCGTTTAAAAAAATATTTTCTTTACCTGTCATTTCGGGGTGAAATCCAGTACCAACTTCAAGTAATGACGCTATACGTCCTTTAGATTTGATACTACCAGTTGTGGGACTTGTTACCTTTGATAGGATTTTTAAGAGTGTTGATTTTCCCGCTCCATTCTTACCTATAATTCCCAATACCTCGCCGCGTTTAACCTCAAAATTAATATCTTTTAAAGCCCAAACATATTCTGAATTGCCTTTAGTACTTCTATCATTACTTTCGCCTATTTTTAAAAAGGGGTCTTCTTTGCCTCTAACTTTATACCACCATCTGTTTAAATCATGACTTATTGTGCCTGTCCCCACAACACCTAATCGGTATTGTTTTGATATGTTTTCTACTTTTAAAATAATGTCAGACATAAATTAAATGGTATCTATAAAACTCTTTTCTGTTTTGTTAAAAATAATGATTCCCATTAATAATATAATTAATGTTATTACACAGGTATAAACAATTCCAAACACAGAGACCCTTCCCTCGCTTAATAACATAAACCTAGCAGATTCTATTATATATGCCATAGGATTGTACTTAACAACCCATTCATAGCCTTTTTCTTGAAATAAAGACAAAGGTAATACCACTAACGATACATACATCAGTAACTGCACCCCAAAACTGACTAAAAAAGTCAAATCGCGGTATTTTGTAACCATTGACGATATTATCATACCCAAACCTAAACCCAGCATCCCCATAAACAACACCAAAACAGGAAATAAAACGATATATATATTTGGTGTTAAATGATATCCCGTTAAAACAAAATAAATATAAAAAATGATTAAAATGAGTAATTGTATTCCGAATTTAATAAGATTTGATACAATAATAGAAAGTGGCATGATAATTCT
This sequence comes from Flavobacteriaceae bacterium, assembly GCA_045046885.1. Lineage (GTDB taxonomy): Bacteria > Bacteroidota > Bacteroidia > Flavobacteriales > Flavobacteriaceae > CG1-02-35-72. The sequence goes on along the minus strand of JASFYX010000004.1, from coordinate 16,450 downwards.
TGGGAAATATACTTTACCAAAAATAGCCTCATTCTTTTTAAAGGTATCTGATGTGGCCGTTAAGCACTCTTTAAAATAATTCCACGTAGTAACGCCAGCCAGATTAAACAAAAAAGGCGGAATTGTTCCCGTAGAAATATTGGCTATATTGTTAAAAATCAAGGTAAAAATAACCGAGGTTATCAAAGGCTGAATAAGGTACCAAAGTGGACCTAAAACTGTTTGTTTATAGAGCGTAACCACATCTCTTTTAACAAACAACAAGAGTAAATCGCGGTACTGCCAAACTTCTTTTAAGTTAAGCTGAAGCACACTGCTTTTAGGTTTGATTTCAAAAAGCCATTCGTTATTATTCTTACTACTCATTTTATCTTTTTAATTGCTAAAACAGTATTCCTATATTTTTAATTAAATAAGGCAAACTCATAACAGTCAAACTTAAGAGTTGCAAATTAATCATAATAAAATCAAATTTTTCACCCAAGTTGTTTTCTTTTATAAATTTATAAGTTCTCTCGGCTAATACAATAGGTAACAATAATAAAATATTAGAAAACCACCTTGTTTCAACATAGGTTATAACTATAAAACAAACAATCGACATGTATATTATAGAAAATAATATAATAGGCTGATTTAAAATATTTTTCACGATAAATTTTCGCTTAAAAAAGTAGCGTATCAATAACAATAAATTAGTTAAAAAGATAAAACCAAGTAATCTTGTAAAAGGTTTAATCTGATAAAATAAATCGTTAAAAAATTCACGAGTTGTCCTAGCAAAATCAAAAAAAATTGAAGCTGTTAAAGTTTTGGGTAAAGAATTTTCTCCATTTTCATTTAAGTATTGAATTACTTCATCAATTGAAGCGTGTTTTCCGTAAGACAAACTTCCCTGCTCTTCCCTTATTGCTGTTAGGTACTGTAATTGCGACCAATTTACTTTTTCTGACGGTAATTTCTTTTCATGAAAAGAAAGGTGTCCTTTTTCTATTAAAGAGGGTATGTTAAATGCTATTACAATTATTAAAAAGGATGCGGAAACCAATATTATCTTTTTCAATGCTGCCTTAAATAAAGTATTTTTTAAATATAAAATACTTATCAAAACAACAAAAACAGAAGGTAAAAATAAAAGACTCATTTTTCGTGTTAATAACATAAAAGCTATTATTAATCCGATATATAAATAGGAATAATGAGATTCTTTTTGGTCATTCTTTATTCTAAAAATAATCATAAAAAGCAGTACTGTTAAAAAGGCCAAAATAATATCGTTAATACCCGTAAAAACCCAACTCATTATAACCATAGTATTTACAGCTGTAAGAAAAGCTGTAAATCTGTAATCTTGTGGTATTTTGAAATACTTTTTATAAAATATCCATAAAAAAACTAAAGATAATATTCCGAAAAACAAACTAGTGAGTCGTAAACTTATAAGACCGTTAGACGTTATTTTGTAAAACAAATATGCTACAAAATTAAAGGGTGTAGAATTACCAGCTACATTAGCTTCGTAAAACCCTTTATTGATGACTATATTGAAGACCGATAAGAAACTCCTTTCATCTCCTTTTGGTGTCACCCTTAAAAAAACTATACGAAATCTGATAATGGCATAAAGAGACAATACCAAACCTGTTATATAAAAATTAATCTTTGTTATCGGCTTATATATTTTTTTCATAAAAAGCTGATATTAATTGTATTATCTTATTTTGATCTATTACTGTTAGCTCGTAATACATTGGTAATCTCAATAGATTATCAGAAAATTTTTCAGAATCTAAAAGTGGTTTCCCCGTGTACTTTGAGTTGTAAAAAGGACTTTTATGTAACGGCAAATAATGAAAAACAGCACTTACTTTATAGCTTTTAAGATGGGCTATTAAGGCAGTTCTTTCTTTTAAATCATTACAAATGATATAAAAAATATGAGCGTTATTTGTAGCGAATTCAGGTATAAAAGGTAATTTAATTTTACCTTTTTTTTCTAAAGATTGCAGTTCATTGAAATAGTTATACCAAATTGATTTCCGTTTTGTTTGAATATCTTTGATATTTTCTAATTGCGCCCACAAAAAAGCAGCTGTTACATCTGAAGGTAAGAATGATGAACCTATATCTATCCATCCATATTTATCAACCTCTCCTCTAAAAAAGGCAGAGCGGTTGGTACCCTTTTCCCAAATTATTTCGGCTCTATTCATAAATTGTTCATCGTTAACAGCCAATAAACCACCTTCTCCGGCGATAATATTTTTGGTTTCGTGAAAAGAGAATGTTGCTAAATGTCCGATGCTTCCTAAGGGTCTGTCTTTATAGTAAGAATCAATGGCTTGGGCTGCATCTTCAACAACAAAAAGCTTGTATTTATCGGCTAAAGCCATTACCGTATCCATATCACAAGCTATCCCCGCATAGTGCACTACTACAATGGCCTTTGTTTTAGGTGTAATAAGTCCTTCAATTTTTGAGATGTCAATATTTGGATGCTGATTAGAAGAATCTGCAAATACAATTTTAGCTCCACGTAATACAAAAGCATTAGCTGTAGATACAAAAGTGTACGAAGGCATAATAATTTCGTCTTCTTCTTTTATATCTAACAAAATAGCACACATCTCTAAAGCATCTGTACAACTTGTTGTTAAAAGAGCTTTTTTTATGCCGTATTTCTCTTCAAAAAATTGTTGACATTTTTGAGTAAAAACACCGTTACCCGAAATTTTACCACTGGCAACAGCCTGTTCTATATATTTTGTTTCGTTCCCTGTTAAATAGGGCTTATTGAAGCCAATTATTCCCAAATTAAAATGTTTTAACTTTTAAAGAAGTTTTCTTAGAACCTAATGCCATAAGATAAACACCTAAAATTACCAATACGACTGCTATTATTTTTTGAAATGATAGTATTTCTTTTAAAAACAACACTGCATAAATCGATACAAAAATATAATTTAAACTCGTAATGGCATAAGCATTAGACAATGGCACTTTTTTTATACCTAATAACCAAAATATAGCCGATAATACAAAAATAACAATAGACAACCAAAAATATGGATTGCTAACTAAAATATTTATAATTTCAGTTGTATTAGAAGTACTTAACGCAACACCCGTCATACTTTTAGCCACTTTATCGAATAAAATCTGAATAAAAAAATTTGTCAACACGCAGAATATCAAATATATATACGATTTTTTCATTGTGTTTTAAATTATTGAGATTATTAACCCAATTGAAATAGAAAAGCCTCCTATCAACCTGATATAATTTATTTGCTCTTTAAAAAATATAAAATCTACAAGTAACATTAAAACATAGATTACGCTTGTAAACATAAAAGCTGTTAATAATGACAATTTTGTCAGAGCAAAAATCCAAATAAAAATATTAAATAAACTAATGCAATAAGCCAACATTATTTTAGGATTCAAAAGCATGAATTTCAAATAATTTTTGGTAGTAGCACTCGATTTTTTGATAGATTCCGTCTTTAGTATCACCTGTGAAATAATAGTTAGAACAATAAAAATTATCAAAAAAATCATATATCTATTTTATCTTTTCAATAAAGAATTTCAGTTATCAAAATTGATAGTTTTTTCTATTATAAATCTAGGTTTTGACCTTGTTTCTTCTAAAACTTTAGACATAAATTGCAGAATTGCGCCAAAAAAGAAAAAGTTAATTGAAGCAAAAAATGTAATAACTACCATAAGTGATAACCATCCGCTTAAATAAGTCTTACCCAGTAAATAACTAATTAACAATCCCACAACAAAAAGAAACGACAATATTGACATGAGTGCCGCAAAAAACGAAAGCCTTACCCAAAGGTTATTTACATTTGTAAATAGCATATTAAAAAGAAGGGTATATTTTTTTAAAAAGCTGTAAGAAGAATGTCCTTTATAAAGTTTCTTTACATTTATTGTAGATTGTTTAAGCCCGATATAACTAGACAACTCTCCCAGAAAAAAATCTTTTTGTGGAAATTCTTTCAATTTTTGCACAAAATCATAAGACATTATTCTAACAGTACAAGGATTTGTACTCAAATCTAACCCTGTAAAGAGGTTCAAAATTTTCCAAAAAAGAATACCTAATATCCTGTCTTTATTGCGCTTTGTTTGAATACCATAAATTAAATCGTCTTTTGTTTTTGTTATTCTATTGTAAAAATCTACTAATAATTCCGGTTCTTCCTCTAAATCAACGTCAATTAAAAAAACATAGTTTCCTTGAGCCTTTTCTAAACCTGCCACCATAGCTATATGATGTCCATAATTTCTTGAAAATTTTATAAGTTTAATATGTGTTTTACTTTTTGCTAAACTTTCAACTACACTCGCACTATTATCAAGAGACCCATCATCGACAAAAATAATTTCAAAATCTAATTTAAGTTTTTTAACAGAAGATGTAATTCTATCGACAAACTCTAAAATGAATTTATCTGAATTATACAAAGTGGTTACAACACTTAATTTTATCATTATCTTACTATTAAGTTATGAAATATGACCATAACGGTATAAATCTAAAAGTTCGGGTGGAATTCCCCAATCAAAAGCTCCTACTTTGTCGTGAAGTTTTTCTAAATCTTCACGGTGCATTTGTTTTATTTTATCATTTAATTTATCGTGAGATGGTGTATACCCATGCTGATTAGAGGCACTCATCAAATGTTTTACTGATGTTTCTATGGCTTGTTGACGTGTGTAATTCTTAATTAAATTTCTTTCGGGTTTAAAGCAATCATATTTTGAATCAATTTCCTCTCCGTCTAATGATTTCTGTAAGAGTTCTGAAAGTAAAGGTGATAAGTGAAACCCATCTCTTTTTGTGCCTGTACATACCACAAAATTACTGATGGACGTTTTACCAAAAACAGGATAAGTATCGGCACATACCGGTCTGTAGCCTACATTTAAAGCTGTAATTTCTGCTTTGTAAAAATTGGTGTTTATTTGCTCCATAGCACCATTTAATAAGTTTTGGACGGATCCAACCCTTGCTCCTTCAGATTCAAAAGGGGTTACAAAATTACTTGCACCTATCAAAATTTCGTTATAAGGTACTTTTGGACTTGTATAAAAAGGCACCGTATATAAACCACAAGCTAGACCTCTATTAGGTGTTCGGATAACTTTTTTGTGCGGATACTGAGGTGATTTTATCTGAATTGAAACCCCTATTCCGTTAAAAATTCTTGGTATAGTAATAGATAAATTACTTTTAGTAATTAAAGTACTGGCTGCCGCTCCTACAGCTAATAAAAATCTGTCACCTTCAATAACATCACCATTACTAAGGGTTACCGATAATATGTGCTTTCCTTCTTCGTTAATTTTCGTTACCTCATCATCGACAATTTCAATACAAGAAAAACCTTTTAATGAGGCTAAAATAGAATCTAAAGTCAATTTTGGATTTAACCATCCTTCGTTATGGATGTAAATAGCTCTGTTAGCTCTGTGTTTTGGCTGGGGATTGTAATTGGGTATTTCTTGGGGATCAACTTCTGAAAAAGGTTCGTAAAAATCATTTAAAGCTTTTACTACTGCATTGTAATTAGCATCATCAAGCTCATCTGCCGAACAATTATTTATTAAGTACGTTCCCAATTCAAAACAGGCTCCAGTAGAGCCTTGACAATTTTCACATTCAGGAATCATACAGCCATGACTCATGGCTATTTCAAGGTGATCTAAAATAAATTGGGGCCACATTTTACCGGCGTCATAACTCATCTCAAAACGTACATTATCTTCTTCAGTCTTAAAACTATCTTCTTCTATTTCACAAAAAGAGTTTAGCATAGCTCCTGCCGCTGTTGTAGCTGAATTTGGTCTAGATTTTTTTCCAATAATAACTACTTTATCGCCATCTTTGGCTTTTAACGCTAATCTAAGAGCTGTAGTTAAAGAAATTATACCATTTCCTATAATAACTGTTTTCATTTTACTATTCTTTAACGATATAACACAATCCGGGATAAAATTTCGATCTGTGCAAAGTGTGTTTGTAATTATTTAATATTTCTTCTACATAGACCTGACCTTCTGCTTGAATAACTACTCCTTCTCTAGATAATTGCCAAAAAGCGACCACTCCTCCCGGCACCAGTCTATTGTATATTGTTTTAAATGATTCAAGAGTTGGCTTAATAGAGTTAACATCGAAAAAAGCTAAAGCTACAAACTCATTTTTATAATCATTAAAAAATTGAGGTATGGTTTTTAAGCAATCGCCTTTTATGACTTTATGCTTGCCAAAATTATGCCCCATAGCATTACTTTGCTCATGTAAAACAAGTAATTTACTTAACAATTCGTCATAATTTTCTCCGGTAGAATAAGTGCCATCTTTATGTAAACTGGTTGCATTATCTGATTCTGAAAAGCCTTTATATCCTGTAAAAGTATCGAAAGCAATTATTCTTCTATTGAGATGCAGAGGTTCAAAAATAGCTCTTAAGTTTTCACAAATTACAGCTGTTTGTCCACGCCAAGTACCCACGTCGATTATAGAACCTGGTATATCGATAATTTTTTCATAGACTTCTCTTGTGCCAAAAATACGTGCCATTAATGAGCCTCTGAGAAACAGCCCAAGCGAACGTTCCTTTTCTTCGTCTGTTGAAGGATAGTTATTCATTATTTCAAAAATCTCATTTCGAGCATTTAGAGCCAATTTATCTGATAATGTTATTACAGATGATTCGTGATTTTTCATAATTTTATTTTTTTACGGTAATAGAAAATTCATATAAAGGGTAGTCATGTATCAAAGTTACATATTTTGAAAAATGGGTTTTACAATAATCAAAAAAGAATAATGGATCTGCATAATACAAATAATCTTTCATAAATTCCTTATCAGAATATTTTGTCAATATATTGAAAGAGAATCCCTTACTTGTCAAAGAGTTAATAGTATTTAAAGTTTTAATAATATAATCAAGCCATTCTGTGCTGCTAAACTCTAATTTGACATTAAATATGCCGTTTGCAATACAATAATCAAATGTATTTTCATTTAACTTATCTATATCGGTGGCAAAATGGTTTCTTTTTTCTGAAAATTTTTGACGGGCTCTTTTTATCATCTCTTCGGAAATATCAAAGCCAAAGTACTCAAAATTTTTAAAATTATTACATTTTAAATAATCTATTAAAGCACCATATCCGCAACCATAGTCAAGAATTTTATTCGGCTCATCTTTATCGATAATTTTTGTTAATTGACTGAATCTTAAATAATGAGAGTCAATAGAATTCCAATCTACACCTGCCGAACTTATTCCTTTTTCTATTATTTTAGTGGAATAATAATTGTTAACCTTATTTAAAATCTTATTACTCATCAAACAGTGGTAATATATTTGGGACTATCTGTTCCTTCATTAAAAATTAAATCTAAAATACTAACTTGATGTTCAAATTTACCATAAAGTTGCGAATATTCGGGATAATTTGAATAATCAAAATAAAAGACCTCAATATTTTCCCTTTCAAAAAGCGATTCATCCATATAATTTTTAGCAGCTGAACCTGTATAATACTCAAAAGCTTTTAACTGCAAACATAAATCTACTAGTTTTTCTGTCTTGCCCTCTTTTAGCAATTTATAATCACCAGAAAAACTGATTTTTGTATCAATTTCTAGAAAATTACATATTTTATATAAAAAATGATAATTAATTTCAGAAAGGTAATTTTGTGTAGCAGTGCAATAAAGTTCTTCTATAAAATAGATAACGTCATTATAGCACTTGGCTTTGGCATAATTGTTTTTTAAAATATTTAAATGTTTAGTATTCCAGCTTTTATCACTTATTTTGGTTTCATTAATTTTTTGATAATATTTACCTTTAACTTCAACAGGAATGCTGAGCCATTTAAGCCCATGTGGTGTTTTAATTTTATTTCTATTACGCCAATCTCTTTTAGTATATTGCATATCGTCATACAATACAAATTCATCAACCGTTTTTATACTATTAAAATAGCCTTTCCAGGGAATATAATTTGATTGTGAAATGGCTACTTTTTTTAAACTCATAAGTTTTAATTGGTAAATAATGCTAATTTTTACTATTTAACTCTAAATATTTATCTACAAAGGCTTTTATCCCAAACTCTATTGGTGTACTGGGTTTAAAATCAATATAATCATATAAACTTTGCACATCGGCATAAGTCGCTGCCACATCACCCGGTTGCATCGGTTTAAACACAATTTTTCCTTTTTTACCAATCGCTTTTTCTATGGCATACACATAATCCATCAACTGCACCGGACTGTTATTACCAATATTAAACAGCTGATACGGCGCTGAACTCATCGACGGGTCAGGATGTTTTACATCAAATTTAGGGTTATTAGGCTTAGGATCTAATGGTAACAAGCATCTAATACTTTCTACAATATCATCTACATAAGTAAAATCACGACTCATATTTCCGTGGTTAAACACCTCAAAAGGTTTGTCTTCTACAATGGCTTTTGTAAAAATAGCCAGCGCCATATCGGGACGACCCCACGGACCATATACGGTAAAAAATCGCAATCCGGTTGACGGAATTTTAAACAAATGTGCATAAGAATGTGCCATCATTTCGTTAGCTTTTTTACTAGCGGCATACATCGCTAACGGATGGTCTGTATGACTGTGTACAGAAAACGGAATTTCTTCGCTTAAACCATAAACAGAACTCGACGAAGCAAAAACCAAATGTTTAACAGGATACGCCCGACAAGATTCTAAGATATTTAAAAAACCTGTAATGTTACTCTCTACATAAGCATGGGGGTTAACCAACGAATAGCGAACACCCGCTTGAGCGGCTAAGTTCATTACATAATCGAATTTTTCTTTCTTGAATAATTCTTTAAGGTTTTCTAAATCTTGTAAATCGAGTTTGATAAATCGGATATCTCCATCTATGAGTTTATTATATTCAATTTTAGACGTGTCAATTTTTAAGTTTTCTAGGCGTGCTAACTTAAGATTAGGGTCATAATAATCGTTAATGATATCTAACCCTACTACTTGATAATTATTTTTAATTAAGAGTTTAGATAAATGAAATCCTATAAATCCAGCGGCGCCTGTGATGAGAATTTTTGGCATATTTTTACAATCTTTTATCTGATTTTTCTTTGGGTAGTATTCCTTTGACGTCAAATATAACGTGTTTTTTATTGACAAATTTTGTGATATCCAAATTTAAAAATTCATTGTGCGAAACGGCTAAAACAACGGCATCATAATCATTTTGTAAATCAACATCATTAGAAATCAAATCTAAATTGTATTCTTTTTTAACCGAATTAGTAGTAGCCCAAGGGTCGTAAACACTAATATCACAATTGTAAGATTGTAACTCTCTAATGATATCTATAACACGTGAATTCCTTATATCTGGACAGTTTTCTTTAAATGTAATACCCATAACTAGCACATTGGCTCCTTTCATAGTAATATCTTTTTCAATCATTAATTTAACAGTTTCATGGGCTACATAAGACCCCATACTATCGTTTAAACGACGTCCTGCAAGTATAATTTCGGGATTATAACCCAAACTTAAAGCGCATTCTGCCAGATAATAAGGGTCAACACCAATACAGTGTCCGCCCACCAAACCAGGACTGAATTTTAAAAAATTCCATTTTGTACCTGCAGCGGCTAACACTTCGGTGGTATCGATATTCATATAGCTAAAAATCTTTGACAGCTCATTAACAAAGGCTATATTGATATCACGTTGTGAATTTTCTATAACCTTTGCTGCTTCGGCTACTTTAATTGAAGGTGCTAAATGGGTACCTGCTGTAATAATGCTTTTATAAATGGCATCAATTTTTTGACCAATCTCGGGTGTAGAACCCGAAGTAACTTTTAATATTTTAGAAACCGTATGTTTTTTATCTCCCGGATTGATACGCTCAGGCGAATAGCCCGCATAAAAATCTTTGTTGAATTTTAAGCCAGATACTTTTTCTAAAACAGGGATGCATTCCTCTTCGGTTGCGCCTGGGTAAACGGTTGATTCATAAACCACTATATCATTTTTTAACAAGACTTTACCTACGGTTTCACTGGCTTTATAAAGCGGTGTTAAATCTGGTTTTTTATTTTTATCTATGGGTGTAGGTACGGTAATTATATAAAAATTAGCCGATTTAATATCTTCTAAATCAGTTGTTAGCCAAAGACCTTTACCGTTTATATTATTTAAAGAGGCTACATTTACAGCAGTTAAAGATTCTTTAGTGACTTCTAGTGTACAATCGTCACCTTCTTTTAAACTGTTCACGCGGGTCTGGTTGATATCAAAACCTATGACAGCATATATTTTTGAAAATTCAACAGCTAAAGGTAAGCCTACATAACCCAAGCCTATAATTGCTATTTTAGTATTATTCACTTATTTAATTGATTTTAAGCTGTCAAATTTAATTAAAAATTGTGAGCCAAATGAGTTTAATATCCCAAAAAAACGACCAATTTTTAACATAATCGTTATTCAATTTGACTTTATCTGGCCAAAGTGTGGCTTTATAGTATTTTTCAGGATTTTTTTGTTGTAACAATAGTTCATTTTCGTTTCTGTATTTTAAGCTCGCCGGCGATGTGATGCCGGGTTTTACTTGTAAAAATAATTGATCTTTTGGTTGTAGCTTATCGGCATAACCCACTAAATCGGGGCGTGGTCCTACAAAGCTCATATCTCCTATTAAAATATTATAAAGTTGAGGCCACTCATCTATATGGTATTTTCTTAAAAATTTACCAAACTTTGAAATTTCTTTAGAGTGTTGAGAGATGTAAACTTCTTCTGTATCAATTCCTTTAATGGTTCTAATTTTATAAATATCAAAAGGCTTGCATAAAAATCCAATCCGCTTCTGCTTAAACAATCCAAACTTTTTGGTATCAAAACTCGCTAAAACAAGAAATAAAAAAAGGGGTATAAAACAAATAATTAATCCCGTAAAGGCAAACAATATGTCAAAACTTCGTTTAAAAAGTTTTTGGCTGTTAGATAGCATTCTATAAACTGTTTCTATCTTTTTTAAATCGCTTAAAAAGTTTCTTCAAAAACGGAAGTTCCTCGTCATCGTGATAACCATTACCATAAGTACCGTAACCATAGCCGTAGCCATAACCATAGCCGTAACCATAGCCATAGCCGTAGCCGTAAGAGTTTTTAATTGAAAAGTCGTTTAAAACAATACTAATATTAGACACTTTACCTATTTTGTATTTTTCGTCAATCATTTTAGGCATGCCTTTTTGCGTATAATTATGACGAATGACATAAATATTAGCATCGGCGTGTTTAAATATTTCTAAAGCATCCGATACAATGGCTACAGGAGGTGTATCGACAAGAATATAGTCATAATTACTTCTTAGATATTTAAATAAATCGTCTGTTTCTTTTCTTAGCAACAATTCGTACGGATTAGGCGGCACAGGTCCCGAAGGTATTATATCTAAATTAGGGATTTTAGTTTTTTGAGTTACCGCCCTAACTGATTTCTGACCTACCAAGTGATTAACTATACCTACTTCATTTTCCAATTCAAAATATTTGTACAACTTGGGTTTTCGTAAATCAAATCCAACAATAATTGTTTTCTTTTCGCTCAAAGCGAAAACAGTCGCCATATTAAGAGCTATAAATGTCTTACCCTCACCACTTACAGATGATGTTACTGCTATAACTTTACCCTTTCTTACTACAGAAGCATCGTCTTGCTTAAACATAAACTGCAAATTAGAACGTAATGCTCTAAACCCTTCGGCAATTGACGATTTTGGTTTTTCAAAGACGACATAATTCTTATTTGTCTTATTCTTACCAATTACACCTAAAATAGGGATTTCATAAGTGTTTTCTATTTCTTCTACTGTTTGTATTTTATTATTGAGAAGTTCTATGATTATTACTATTAAAATAGGTATTATTAAACCTATTAATAAGGCTACAGCATAGTTAAAACCCTTTTTGGGGATGGCCGAAGTTTGACCTGTATCTTTGGCTTTATCTAAAATAGTAATGTCTGAAACACTTGCAGAAATTGCAATACTTGCTTCGTACTTCTTTTGCATCAAAAAAGTATAATTACTTTCTGTAAGTTTAAATTTACGTTCAAATTTGAGAAGTTTCTGTTGTTTTTTAGGTAATTTTTTTAGTTTAAAATTAAATTCAGCTTGTCTTTTTTTATTCTTTTCGAGTTTAATTTTAATTAAACTTCTCAAGGTATTTATATTCTCTAGAAATATTTTTCGAGCAGTTTTTATTTTATCTTTAACACGTTTTAAAGAAGGATGTCCAGAAGTGACATTTGCCATCCAATAAGCTTTTTCTACAGATAGCTGGGTTAGTTCGTCTATATTACTTCTAATTTTATTGTCTTCTATTTTAATTATTGCCGGTGCCGGAATATCAGAAAAAGTATTGTGACTATTGATATAGGCCTCTAAATTGTCTAGATATTCTAATCGGTTAAAAATATCTGTGCGTTCTTTTTCTAATTTTATTGTCTCACTAAATATGGCATCACCTTCTGTTGATAAATTATATATATTATTGTTTTTCTTATACGTTCCTAAATTATTTTCGATTGTACTTAGACTGTCGGCCGTAATTTCAAATTGTTTATCAATAAAAGCTTTTGTATTGCGGGCATAATTAGTTTTTTCACGTAACTGATCTTTTGCTAGCTCTAAAACAGAAGCATTTAAAAAATCAACAATTTTATTTTTATTTGAACCCATCATAGAAACTTCTATAAGAGAAGTGCCTCCTAAAGCTGTGGTTCTAACACCTTGGTAGCCTCCAACAATTTGATCTACACCATTTAATTTTACATAATATATATTTCCAACTATACTGTAGCTTCTATCTAAATTCCAATCTACAGATAAATTTAAAAAAGGAAGTTTAACCTTTTCACCTATTGTATGAACTTTGGCATATTTTAATGTTGGCGATGTGTATTTTCTTCTTTTCTCGTTTTTATAATTCAACAGATTAACAATTCTATTTTCGGGAAATTCAACAGTTAATCTGTATTTATTATTGTTAAAAAATTTAAGTCTGATAAGTGTATTCTGAACTTGATACTTGGTGGAGTCTAACTCTATATGAAAAGGTATTTTGCCATAAACATCTTCCATTCTAAAACGGCCTTTTTCTAAATAATCTATATATAGTTTTAATTTTTTAACAACTTTTTCGTTGTGCGTTCTAGAAGTTAAAGTACGCTTAATTGTTTCTACTTTATCACTCACGCCTCCCCAATTAAAGGCAATAGTAGTTCCTGAAGAAAATAATGGGTTCGATTTTTCTTTTACTGATATTGTTGTATTTAAACCATAAATACGTTGGGTTGAAAGATTTTTATAATAAGCATAAGAAAAAGTAATAGCTAAAAAAACAATGAACAATTTCCATTGGGCTATTATTTTAAAAAAATAAGTTTTAATATCAAATGTTCCTAAATCACTCTGATTTTTATTTTTATAATTTTTATTCATTAATTTTAAAATGTTTTAACAATCAAAATGGTTGATGTAACTACAGAAAATATTGATATAAAGGTTGTAAACACACTCAACCCATCGGTTCCTATTCCCCAAGATTTTCTTTTTAGAGGCGTTACATAAATAATATCGTTTGGCTTAATGTAATAATATTCAGAATCAAAAACGTCAATTTTTGTGAGATCGATTTTATACTTTTTTAAACCATCAACAGTATTTCTAATTATTTCGACTTTAGTTTTATCGCCTGTATTATTAATTTCACCAGCATTGGCAATAGCCTCTATTATACTTACTTGCTCTTGTCGTAAATTTACTGTCCCAGGAGAGCCAACCTCTCCTGTAACTATAAATTTAATACCCGCCAATTTTACTTGTACAAACAAACTATCAGTATTTTTGATATATAGTTTTAAACCATTTTCAATTTTTTCTCGCACCTCTTTAACAGTATAACCTAAAACGTTCATTTCGCCTAAATATGGCACACGTATATTACCTTTTCTATCAAGTGTATAACCACTAAAACCACTTACAGCAGCATTCCCACTTTGCCCATTTGTATTTTCTGTTGGTTGAAATAATGAAACCATTTCTTTATCAATGGCTTTAATACTAATTACCAATACATCTCCTACCTGTAATTTATAAGGCACATTATTTAGTTTATAAATTTCTGATTTTGCAGAAGGCTCTCCTTGAAAATAAACAGTTCTTTTATTAGATACACATGACGTTAATAAACAGAGTAAAATAACAATACTAAAAAACTTAAACATTGATTTTTTTTTGACTTAATTAGCAAATATAAATGTAATTCGTTTATTTCGCTACTTTTTCTACTATTTTCGTAGATATTATTAATAATGATGCTTTATCCTTTAATCTCATATATTAAATTTCTAATAAAATCTACCAATGCTCATGGCGTACATTCGCCCTTTGTATTCGATTTAATAAGCAATTGTTTCAATTCAAAATCGACTGAAAATAAATCAGATTTTAATGAATTTATCACCTTTAAAAAACAACTCTTAACAAATAATAGTATCATAAAAATTACAGACTATGGTTCTGGTTCTAAATATTTTAAAAGCAACAAACGTCGGGTTTCTGATATTGCAAAATACGTCGGTATTTCAAATAATAAAGCCAAATTTTTAATTAAAATTATTACCTATTTCAAACCTGTAAATATTTTAGAAATAGGAACTTCTGTCGGTTTATCAACCCATTTATTGGCCAAAAATTCTTCGAGTTATGTTATTACTTTAGAAGGTTGCAAAGAAACTTTACAAATCGCCAAAAATAACTTATCTCAATACAACAATATCAAATTCAAGTTAGGCAAATTCGATTTCACTCTTCCCAAAATCGTCGAAAGCAACTCTTTTGATCTTATTTATTTTGACGGTAATCATACAAAAGAGGCCACCTTAAATTATTTTAATATATGCTTAAATGCTAAACACAACAACAGTATTTTTATTTTTGACGACATTTATTTAAACAAAAAAATGCAAGAAGCTTGGCAAGAAATCTGTAATCATCCAAAAGTAAGTGTCAGTATTAATCTTTATCACTACGGATTGCTATTCTTCAGAAAAGAACAAGCCAAACAACATTTTTATTTACGTACAAATTCTTAATACCTTTGGTAAAAATAAAGAAGAGATGAAAATATATACTAAAACGGGCGATAAAGGCTTAACCTCATTATTTGGTGGCGCTCGCGTTTTAAAAAGTGATTTACGCATAGAGAGTTACGGTACAATAGACGAGCTCAATGCCAATATTGGCCTTTTAAGAGATAACTTAACAAAAGAATCTCTTAAAAATGATTTGTTAAAAATTCAAAATCAATTATTTACAATTGGGGCTATGTTAGCAACCAATCCAGATAAAAAAACTTTAAAAAACGGCAAAGACCGATTGAATATACCTACAATAAATAGCAAAGATGTTTTTTATTTAGAACATCTAATAGATAAACTTAACGCCAATTTACCCGAAATGACCCATTTTATAATTCCTGGCGGGCATCCTATTGTGTCATCTTGTCATATTTCTAGAACTATTTGCCGACGTGCAGAAAGATCTATAGTGGCTTTAAAAGAAAATAGTTTTGTAGAAAATGCCATTGTAGAATATATAAACAGACTATCTGACTACCTTTTTGTATTGGCACGAAAATTGACTTTAATCTACAAAGCAGAAGAGGTATTTTGGATACCCGAGAAACAATAAAATTTGTTTTAATTTTTACGTTCATTTTCTTTCTTAAAATTTTAAATTAATTTACTTGCATAGTTGTATAAAAAAATTACTTTTGCAAAAAATTAATTTTAAATATCATGTACTGGACATTAGAACTTGCCTCATATTTAAGCGACGCCCCTTGGCCCGCAACAAAAGATGAGTTAATAGATTATGCTATTAGAACTGGCGCACCACTAGAAGTTGTAGAAAACTTACAATCTCTTGAAGACGAAGGTGAATCTTATGACATTATTCAAGAAATTTGGCCAGACTATCCTACTGATGAAGATTTTCTTTGGAATGAAGATGAATATTAAAAATTAAAGTCTCGGTAGAGGCTTTTTTTTTGCTTAAATTTGAACTTTTAAATATTTAAAACCTGTTATGAGTATTATAAATTCTGTACTTAAAGTTTTTGTTGGTGACAAGAAGAAAAAAGACCTTAAGATACTTCAACCTATAGTAGATAAAGTTAACGCTTTCAATACACAAATCTCAGATTTAAGTTTAGACCAATTAAGAGATAAAACAAATCAGTTTAAAGCACAAATTAAAGAAGCTATTAAACCTTTTGATGATAAAATTGAAGATTTAAAAACGCAGTTAACTGA
>JASFYX010000003.1:0-27247 GCA_045046885.1 Flavobacteriaceae bacterium | reverse complement strand
AGGATTTTTAAAAATCCTTTAGGTTAGGTTTGGTTAGAAAGGCTGCTAAAAAATAGCAGCCTTTTTTTATTTACTAGCGTTTAAATATTTACTTTTGCAATAATTTAAACTAATAACACAACCAAAAAAATGCCTTTACAAAAAAACTTCGAACAAGAGCTTGCTACTCAAACAGATAGAAGGCGGGCTACCATTCAATTTATTAAGATTATTAGCGATTTATGGTACGATAATACCGTAGAATTGGTATTGTTTAGAAATCAGTTAATAGACAGAAATGTAAGCGAGATTTTAAATCTTTTAGAATACGCCGCTGCATTTGTAGAAAAACCCATTTCGGTTTTTGATGCTTTAGATATTGCTAAAGCTATTGCGCAATTAGATTTGCCGGCTTCAAAATTAGATATAGGTAAATTAGCATACGAGTGTATTTTAGAAAAATCAGCTTGTAACAATAAGTTAGAGTTTGTTAAAAACAAACTGAGTGATGCTAAAAATTACAGTCCTAACACGCCCAAAGATATCGTATTGTACGGATTTGGTAGAATAGGTCGTTTATTGGCAAGAGAATTGGCCAGTAAAATGGGTAAGGGACATCAAATGCGTTTAAGAGCTATTGTGACTCGTGGCGAATTAACGCCTGTTGTCTTAGAAAAACGGGCTGCTTTGCTTAGAAATGATTCCGTTCACGGTGAATTTTTAGGAACAGTTATAACCGATTTTAAAAACAAAGCCCTTATTATAAATGGCACAACAGTTTATATGATATCAGCCAATGCGCCTGAAGCTATTGATTATACTAAATACGGCATTCATAATGCTTTGGTGATTGACAATTCAGGCGCTTTTAGAGATGAAGCTGGTCTGGGACGTCATATTCAAGCCAAAGGTATTGATAAAGTCCTTTTAACAGCGCCAGGTAAAGGGGTTCCGAACATTGTTTACGGTGTCAATCAATTTGATTACGATCCCGATAAGGTG
The DNA here is from genome assembly GCA_045046885.1 of Flavobacteriaceae bacterium. GTDB lineage: Bacteria > Bacteroidota > Bacteroidia > Flavobacteriales > Flavobacteriaceae > CG1-02-35-72. The sequence goes on along the minus strand of JASFYX010000003.1, from coordinate 26,266 downwards.
TCAATTTTTTCGGCAGCCTCATGTACAACCAATGCTATTACGCCCGTTTTAAGTGTTATTGAAGATAACTACGGCATCAAAAATGGTCATTTAGAAACCATTCACGCTTATACAAACGACCAGAATTTAGTCGATAATATGCACAAAAAATACCGTCGTGGACGTGCTGCAGCGCTTAATATGGTTATTACAGAGACTGGTGCTGGTAAAGCTGTTGCTAAAGCATTACCAAAACTTAAGGACAAGTTGACTTCAAGTGCTATCCGTGTACCTGTACCCAACGGTTCTTTAGCCATTTTAAATTTACATCTGTTAAAGAAAACCAATAAAGAAGCTATAAATAATATGATGAAAAAGTATGCTTTAGAAGGTAAATTGGTAGAGCAAATTAAATATTCTTTGAGTAACGAATTGGTTTCTTCAGACATAGTAGGAAGTGGTGCTGCACCGGCTATTTTTGACAGTCATGCCACAATAGTTTCTGATGAGGGTGACGATGCTATTTTGTACGTGTGGTACGATAATGAGTATGGTTATACGCATCAAGTTATACGCTTGGCCCGGTATATTTCTAAGGTTAATCGCTTTATATATTATTAAAATTACAAGCAACTAAAGTTGCTTTAAAACTATAGATTTAGAATTACCTTTGGTAGATGAAGTTTTCTGACACTACCAAAGGTTTTTTATTGGCATTTGTTTCTGTTATAGCCGTTTCAAATGTCTATATTTTTAGTAAAGCAGCCTTGACGGAAGTTGAAATTGCGCAGTTTGGTCTTTATTGGTTTGGCCTAGGCTTAGTTTGGGTACTTATTTTTGCATGGTTTAAAAAAACATTACAACTGGTTAAAATCATAACGCTGAGGAGTTATATTATTTTAGCAATATTAGGACTTAATCAAGTTTTTGGGACTTACTTTTTTTTTAAAGCCATTCACACTATTTCAAATCCTACAATAGTTTCTTTTATCAGTAATATATCACCCGCACTGGTAATTACGCTTAGTTTTTTAATATTAAAAGAACGTTTTAGTAAAATTGAATTTGTGGGTATTATATTGGCTTTGTTAGGGGCCTTTGTTATAAGTTATAAAGGAAATAGTGGTGTTTCAATGTTTATAAATGGGGCACAATTTATTTTATTTTCAAGTTTTTTTGCGGCGACTAATGCCATTATCATTAAAAAAAATATTAAAATTATTAATCCTATAATTTTAACAATTAGCCGAAGTTTATTCTTATTAATTTTTTCTTTAGCTACGGTGCTTTATTTAAATCTGTCGTTTAATATACCCACAACAGCTTTAAAAAATATTTTTATTGGCTCATTACTCGGGCCGTTTTTGGCGGTTATTTCAGGCTATATTTCTTTAAAATACATGCCACTTTCGCACAAAGCCATAATTATGAGTACCAAAGGACTCTTTGTGTTGTTTGGCGCCTATTTGTATTTTGGGAAATTCCCGAGTGGAATCGCTATTACAGGAGGATTGATTACAATTATTGGCGTACTTCTAATTGCTTATGGCAAAATAAAGAAACAAAAAAAGGCTGTTAAAAACAGCCTTTCAAAATTATAATCAAAAATGTTGATTAGGTAAAAATGATTTGTGTTCTGTCGCCATCACACATTTCGTAAAATTGACCAATAGTAAGAATATCAGTAACTTCATCAGACAAATCTTCTTTGGTTAATTTAAACATATCAATGGCTAATTTACAGGCAAAAATTTCACCGCCACCGGCTGTAATCATTTCTAAAAATTCATCTACAGGAGGCATATCTAAAGCTTCCATTTGTTTACGCATCATGCTAGAAACGGCCGATTCTACTCCTGGTAAACCTCCAAGAACTGTAGGAAAAGGTAAGCCACCGGGCATACGCATGGCAGGATTACCCGTTGTAGCTGTATGTAAGTGATTCATAGATTTCTTTGTAATACCATCTAAGCCAAAAAATGTAAAAAATACTTTGGTTTCTATGCCTTCCATAACGGCGCCATTGGCCATTACTAAAGTAGCATAAACATCTTCTAAGCTGCCTTTAGCACAAATCATACATACTTTTTCTAAAGGTTTTTTTTCTTTTGATTCCATACTTCAAGATTTTAGTTTATTAATTAATATTCTTTATTTAAACACAACTTGTGGGTTTTGGTATGCCCGCTATTTTTGATGAAAATTTAAGTGGCCCTTTTGGAAATAATTTGTACAAGGTTTTAATATCTACTATACCCGATTTACCCACTTTTCTAATAGTTAAAGCTTCTCCTGCTTGTGTTTTTTCGCGTAAGTAGTTTATTACTTCAAAGTGTTTATCGGTTAATTCTATACCAATTTCTTTTGCAATTTCTCTTGCAATATCTTCGTTCCATTGATTCATGTCTTCTAGATAACCATCTTCTGTTACGTTTACTTCTACGTTTGCTAATGTTTGTGTTGCCATAATTGTTTTTGTTTTAATTTATTTGTTCTTTTTTAATTTTTATATCTTTAGATACATTTTTCATAAAGGTTACGCCATAACCCAATGCTTTTTTCATTTCGGGGCTATTCATTTCTCTCATGACGCGCCATACTGAATAAGAAGGAACACTCTCTGTTTCCATACTGTTAAAGGCTTTTATGGCGTTTTGCATAGTGCCTAATACTTCTGGTTGCGTCATTTCTTTAATTATTGTTAAGATAGAAACAATACTGTTTGCCAAATCTCTTAAATCTTCAGGCGTGAAACCAGCTACAATATTGTCCATTATTGGACCGAATTCTTTAAAGAATTTGAAATAACCTTTTTCTTCGAAAACACCTAATTGTTTAGTGAAATCAATAATAACTTCGTTAGCTATTGGACCGACTTCTTTACTTAAGTCCATACCCATTTCTAATAAATCCATTACCTTTTTGATGTTACCAATATTTCTCAAAAAAGAAATAGCCACATCGGTCAATTCAGCCGGATTTAAATCTACTTGTCTTTTGTCTAGCTCTACTACGGTAGAGTCGTAAACATCTTTTCCTATGATACTCAAATCGCTCACCAAATCTTCAACAACTGTAGAATTTAATCTTTGCTGATTTACATAGCCAAGTATTAAATCTAGCTTCTTGTCGAGAGCGTCAATTTGAGTTTGTATATTTTTTTCTTCCATTTTAAATATGTCTTTAAAATTAGATACGTTTTTTACCCGCCATAGTCATATCTGCCTCTATAGGTAATTCTTTTCCTTTTAATAAAATATGCCAGTAAATCCATCTGAATAATACTTTACCATAGTGGTTCATTTTGGTATTTTTTAACAAGCCAAATGGGCCAATTCCAGGTAAAGGGAAGGTGCCAGGTAGGGGCTCTGTAGTATAATTAAAATCAATCAAAGCTCCTTTGCCATAACCAGTTTCTATATAACAGTTGGCGTGTCCATCAAATTTTGCTGTTAAAGGACGTCCTTCAATAGCCGATAAAAGATTTTCCATTAGAATTTCTGCTGCAAAATGCGCTACTGATCCTGCTTTTGAGGTAGGTAAGTTAGCGGCATCGCCTATGATAAAAATATTTTCGAATTGATCTGATTGTAAAGTGAATTTATTGGTTTTTACATAATTCATATCATCGCCAATACCACTGCGTTCTATCATATCTGAACCCATATTTACAGGAACAATAGTTAAAACATCAAATGGTATTTCAATATCGTCATAAGAGACAATTTTTTTGTTTTCATTGTCTACATGACTTAAATAGAAATCGGGGATAACTTCAATATTTTTTTCTTCCATAATTCCACCAAGTACTTTAGTAGCTACAGGTTTTGTAAATACACCCGACATAAGGGTTACAAATTTAATGTTCACTTTATCTCTAATGCCTTTTTTAGTAAAATAGGCATCGGCTAAAAAGACGAATTCAAGCGGTGCTACCGGACATTTATAAGGTAATTCAGGGATACACATAACAAGATCGCCACCTTCAAAATCTTTAAATTTTTTGTGAAGTGCCAAGGCGCCTTCGATGGTGTAAAAATCGAAAATGTCTTTATACCATAATTTATCTTTTAATCCTTCAGTTTCAGAAGGACGTGTTTGAGTTCCTGTAGCAACGATTAAAAAATCATAATTTAAAACCTGACCGTTTTCTAGTAAAACTTTATTCTCATCGCCAACAATTTTATCAATAGGTTCAAAGATTACGTTTACACCTGGAGGAAAGAAATCATATTTGGGTTTAATGACATCTTGTTTGCCATAAATTCCGAAAGGAATGAATAAGAATCCGGGTTGGTAGTAATGTGTTTTGTACTGATCTACTATGGTTAATTGCCACTCTTCATGGTCTAATTCCTTGTGAAGTTTATTGACCATCATTGTGCCGGCAGTTCCGGCTCCTAAAATCACTATTTTTTTCATTTTTTATACTTTTTTATGATGTTTTTTAGCTCTTTTTTGAGCTTTTCTTGATTTTGATACCCTAAAATTAGGGCAGATTTGCTTTTTAAAATCTGATATTAATCAGTTTTTAAGTAGTAAAAGTTACACGCCCTTAAAAAGTTAAAAACTTATATATCAAATATATAAATGTTTTTTTAGTCTTTTTTAGAAACATAGCATTTCAGAAAGGCTAAATTTGCTTCTTATAAGTAATAATAGTTACTGTAAAGTGGTCTGTGTTTATTAAAAAAGCCTACTTATTTGGGCTAATTTTATAAGATTAATGCTTATTTTTAACGAAACAAATTGTAGAAAATGTCAGAAAAAATTAAGCAAAAAATTCTAGATCTCCGAGAGGAATTGAGACAGCACAATTACAATTATTATGTGTTGGACAATGCTACTATTTCTGACTTTGAGTTCGATAAAAAACTAGCAGAATTACAAGATTTAGAATATAAATACCCGCAGTTTTTTGATGCCAATTCGCCTACACAACGTGTTGGGGGGAGTGTTATAAAGTCATTCGACACCGTTACTCATAATTACAGAATGTACTCTTTAGCCAACTCTTATTCTTTAGAAGATTTAAAAGACTGGGAAATACGTATTTCTAAAATTATTGAGGGCGAAATCACTTACACTTGCGAGCTCAAATACGACGGCGCTTCCATTAATTTAGTTTACGAAAAAGGCAGGTTGTTACGTGCCGAAACACGGGGTGATGGTTTTCAAGGCGATGATGTAACAGCCAACGTACGTACCATAAAATCTATTCCGCTTGTTTTAAAAGAAGGTTTTATAGACAATTTTGAGATAAGAGGTGAAATAATCCTACCGCTTGAAGGTTTTAAGAAAATGAATAAAGAGCGGGTAGAGGAGGGCGAAGACCCTTATCGCAATCCGCGAAACACCGCCAGTGGCAGTTTAAAATTACAAGACAGTGCCGAGGTTGCCAAGCGACCACTTGACTGTTTGCTCTATCAGGTGGTGGGTAATAAACTGCCTTTTAGCACCCATTACCAAGCGCTTGAAGAAGCTAAAAAAGTCGGTTTTAAGGTGCCCGATACCATTAGTGTTTGTAAAACTATTGACGCCGTTTTTAATTTTATAGAAGCGTGGGATACCAAACGCCATAATTTACCTTATGAAACCGATGGTGTGGTTATAAAGGTGAATGATTTACAGCAACAAGAAGAATTGGGTTATACAGCCAAAGCACCCCGATGGGCCATTGCTTATAAGTTTAAAGCCGAACAAGTAAGTACTGTTTTAAAAGCAATTACCTATCAAGTAGGGCGTACTGGTGCCATTACGCCGGTAGCCAATTTAGAGCCTGTACAATTAGCCGGAACTGTAGTTAAACGGGCTTCACTGCACAATGCCGATCAGATAGCCAAATTAGATATCCGTATAGGCGACACCGTTTTTGTAGAAAAAGGCGGCGAGATTATTCCTAAAATTGTAGGAGTTGATTTAGACAAGCGTCCTCAAAATTCTAAACCGACTAAATATATTACGCATTGTCCCGATTGCAATACCGCTTTGGTTAGAACCGAAGGTGATGCCAAACATTATTGCCCTAATGAATATGGTTGCCCCACCCAAATAACCGGGCGTATCCAGCATTTTATAAGCCGTAAAGCCATGAATATTGATGGTTTAGGCGCAGAGACGGTTGAGTTGTTATTTGATAAAGGTTTTTTAAAAGATTATTCTGATTTGTATTTTTTGAAGGAAGATGAGATTATAAATAAGGAAAAAGCATATGAGGGTGAATTTGCGGGGGTTAAGAAACTTAATTCTTTACAAGTTCAGTTAGTTAATGCTATTTTTGCTTTAGGCTATGGAAATATTTCTAAAAAATTATCTGAAAAAATTTCTGATTTTATAAAAAAAATTGATGATATTTTAGATGTTAATATTACTTTTTCTGAAGAAAAAGATAATATAGTTTTTGAAAAGTTTAAGTTGAAATTTAAGGAAAGGTTCTTGTTATATAAAAATTCTCAATACTATAGATATCCAATTTTAGATAATTTTATTTCTTTAGAAGAGTTTCTGTTTTTAAAATTTTATAATGAAGATTTAAGTACAGGATTCTTTAATGATAAGTTTGAAAGGCTTTTAAATTATTCAAAAGGCATTAGGTTTATTGATGAATTAAGAAATTTTAATAATTTAATTGATGAATATAAAAATTTTGAATCTATAGTTCTTAAGATATCTAACAGAAAAATTATTGGAATAAGAGAACAGGGAGCTAAGAATATTATCAAAGGAATAAATAATTCTAAAAATCAACCATTTGAAAAGGTTTTATTTGCCTTAGGAATTAGGTTTGTAGGCGAAACTGTGGCGAAAAAATTAGCTAGACATTATAAGAATATAGATAATTTGATGCGAGCTAGTTTTGAAGAATTGGTTAATGTTGAGGAGATTGGGGTAGTGATAGCTAAGAGTGTTGTAGATTTTTTTGCGATGGACACAAACAGAAGGATAATAGATAGATTGATAAAAAGTGGACTACAATTTGAGATGGTTAAACGAGAGAATGAAACCGATAAACTAAAAGGATTAACTTTTGTTGTTTCGGGTAAATTTTCAATTGAAAGAACTCTTTTAAAAAAATATATTGAAGAAAATGGAGGTAAAAATTCTACATCTCTTTCAAAAAAAACCTCTTACCTAATTGCTGGAGAAAATATGGGGCCATCTAAGAAGGTAAAAGCAGAAAAGTTAGGTATTGAAATAATTACAGAAGCTGATTTTTTAAATAAATTATTGAGATGAAAAACTTCGTAGCTCTTGACTTTGAAACAGCTAGTGGTAAGAACCCGTGTTCTATTGGTATTGTTGAATTTGAAAGCGGGAAAATTGTTAGTCAATATTATTCACTAATAAACCCAATGATTGATGAGTTTAATCCAATTGCAGTTAGAATTCATGGTATTAAGAGGGAACACGTTGAAAATCAAAGAAATTTTAATGAAATTTGGGGAGAAATAAAACACTATTTTGTGAACAAAACTATAGTTTGTCATCAATCAAGCACAGATATTTCAATTTTAAAATTTTCTTTAGAAAAATTTGGTATTGAAATTCCTAAATTTGAAAGTATGTGTACATTAAAATTATCTAGAGCTTATTTAAATCTTGAAAATAATAAATTAAGCACTGTTGCTAAGTTCTTTAATGTGACTCAAAATAATCATCACGATGCTTTAGAAGATGCGTTGGTATGTGGACATATATTTTTAATTTTTTTAAGAAGAGTAGATGATTTAACTAATTTGAAAAAAATTGGATGCTATCCAAGAAGCACTAGAAAAAATGTTTATAGAATATCGACAAACAATGAAGAAGCCCAAAATTTTCAGAATGTTGATGAGTATTTTATAAAAAAACTAACAAAACCAAATAATTTAGTTGGGCTTAAGTTTGTCGTTTCGGGAGTCTTTAGCCAGTTTTCGCGCCCCGAAATAAAAAAATCTATAGAAGATAACGGCGGTAAAGTAAGCAGCTCAATTTCTAAAAAGACCAACTGCATTATTGCCGGAGATAATATGGGGCCCAGCAAACGTGCCAAAGCCGAAACTTTGGGAATTCCCATCATTTCAGAAACAGATTATTTAAAAATGCTCGAAAATTAAAACTGCCTATAAATCACACGTCTTATAGACAGTTTTTTTTAATACTAAAAAACAAAAAAACACTAACAGCCGCCTTCGGCAACTTTCTTTTTCTTTTTAACAAGTTTAACAACTTTTCTATGCACCTTTTTTGGTTTTATACCACTTGATTTACTGGCCTTTTTCATAAAGGCAGCATAATCTAAATGCGGTTTTTCGAGAGGGTAATCTGTAACAACAAGTTTGTTATCTACATAGCTAAGTCGTGCACATAATACATTTATATTTTTATAACCTAACTGTGTTAAAAGCAACCAAGACCCACTGGCTTCATCGGCATCAGCACCATAAAGGATTATTTTTTTATTGTCCTTTTCAATTGCTTTTAAGACTTTCTTATTTTTTGGTTCTAACAAATTGGGCGTGTATATATTAATGGCATTTTTTAAATGACCTTTATTAAATTCATAAGGACTGCGGATATCTATTAGAGCTGATTCTTTAAGCACTTTGTCGTTTAAATCTGCTTTATTAATAATATAGTCCTTTTTCACCATGTGGTTTAGCGCCATAAACTTATCTTTTTTGAAAATATTTTTAGGTTTTTGAAAACTTAAAACACTAATTATTATAACCAAAATAAAAAGGATTGCAGATATTGAAATTCGTTTTGTTTTTTCTAATTCTTTCATAATTATATTTTTTTGAAGATAAAATTAGCAACCGCCTTCGGCTACTTTCTTTTTCTTTTTAGTAAGAACTATTTTTCTACGTTTTTTAACAGTAGTGTTTTTAGAACTTTTTCCCACACCAAAATACATAGCGGTCGATTTTCTAAAGTTGTACAAATCGAATGCTTTTTTAGAAGCTGTTTCATCGGGTATTTTAGGATTTATAATAGTATTAAACCATTGGTTTATACCGCCATCTAGAACATAGAGATTTTTATACCCTAGCCTATTACAAATTAACCAAGCCTGATTGGCGAAATAGGTATCGTTAGAAAACAAGACAACGTCAAATGTGTCTTGATTTAAATAGCCGTCATAATCTGGTTTTAGCAAGTCTGCTAAAGGGATGTTTACGGCATTTGGCAATGAAAAATGCTCAAATTCTTTGGCCGTTCTTACATCTATTAACAATATAGTAGGATCTTGATTTATCAATCTTTCGGCTAACTTATCAGTACTTAAATAGCGTTCTGTACTCATCGCATTTAGCAAAAAAGTTTCTGGTTTAATACCTTCATTTTTTTCGTATTTGGGTAATAAAACAAGTCCGCCGGATAATATTATAAGAATTGCTGCCAGTACTTTGTACTCCGTTTTTACAATTGCTTTTTTTACTTTATATGTTTTTGACATAATAATTTAATTTTAATAAAATACTTTGGTTACTTTTTTTCTTACTAAATCGGCTACATAGAACGATACTATTGCTAAAATAGAAAACAAAAATATAAACCAATAAGGTGAGATGCCTAATGAATCTACCAATGTAATATGACCCAAATAAGAGCCGTTAAAGTAAGGTTCTAAAAAGCTAAAAAACTCAGAAAAAATAAAGATACCTAGCATAATACCTAGTGCGTAGAACATGGCATCTATTTTGCCAATAGCAACGGCAGTGAGACTTGTGCCTGGGCAAAAACCGCCCATTACAAAGCCTAAGCCCATAATAATGCCGCCAACAATGGCGCCCCATAAATAAGTAGGATGTACATAAAGTTGGCCGATGTTTATCCAACCTAAATAATCCATATAATATATACCGATAACAGACACCAATGCGGCCGTAAAGAATACTTTAAGTACTACAAAATCGTAGCCGTAAAAGACACCAGCCAATTTTCTTGATGATGAAAAGCCGGAGGCTTCTAAAATATATCCAAAAGCAATACCTATTAAGATAGCTATTACAAAATTCCATTCTGGAGGAATTAAACCGTTAGGAATTAGTGGTCCCATAATTTTTTTGTTTTTTAATTTTTAAATCCAATTTTTTCTAAAGAAGTATGCAAAAGCAAAGGCGCTACCAAAAATGGTCAACATTGTTATGAAACCTCCTGTTGACAGTACAGCCATTCCGCTTAAAGCGGCACCACTGGTACAACCCCGAGCCAACTGAGCCCCTAATCCAAAGAACGTACCCCCAATTAATGCGACTACTAATCGTTTTTTTGAGGTGATTCCCGGTGCATGTTGTACAAAGAGCTTTAGTCTTCCGCTTAAAGCGCCAGATAAAAAACCACCAATTAAAACACCTATAGCTTCATAAACAAGCCAAGTATTTAAAGGAGAATCATCTTCTTTAATAAACTTATCGTAATAAGCATTGTTTTCTGCGTGTGTAGGTGCAATGTCATCTACAATAGTTACAACGGTACTTTTAAATGCACCACTAGCACCTAAACCTCTTCCTGTTATATAAAAAGTAAACAAGATTAAAAGGCCCAATAGAAATCCGCCAAAATAAGGATTCCAATATACGTGTGTATTTTTTTCAATATGAACTTTCATTTTTTATAAGTTTTTTAATTAGTATAAATAGCGTGTTAACTGACCTGCATTTACCATAACCATTCTAAATATTAATCCGCCTAATAAAATTAAAAGCGCGGGTGCAATTACAGGAACTTTAAAGCCAAGAATTTCTGTAAATTCTAAAAAGAAAGGAATAATTAATCCTAAAAGAATTACAAACACAAAGAACATAACGGTGTATGAACCGCCTATTAATATTTGCATAGCTTCTAATTGTACTTGAGAGCCAGCATACATACCCATAAACATGTGGGTAATGAGCGCTAATTCTATAAAGATAAGTGCTAAATCTATTTTACTTATTAAATGTCTTTCAAAATGATTTTTTGAAAACAACAAAATAGTAGCGGCTCCTGTTGACAGACCAGAAGTTAGAAATAGCGGTCCTAAAATAGCATTATTCCAAAGTGGTCTGGCGTTAAATGCCGATAATAAGATTCCTGTATAAATGCCTAAAACTAGGGTTAAAGGAATTAAGGCATAGGCCATTAATTTCCTGTTTTTAATTAAGAATTTTTCAAAGGCTTCCAAATTCAAAAATTTCAACCGTTTAAACGTTTGTAACTTATTTTCTAGGTTTGGATAAACTTCTCTGTAATAGCTAAACACCCAAAGCATAGATATAGGTGTAATTAATAAAAGCACCCAAGCACCCCAAGACATGGGTGAGGTTATTCTTATGGTTGTGTATAAGCGCCAGACATACAATTTGTGTGTTAAATCAAAAAATAAAGCAGCCAAACCAACTATTAAAGCAATTGGCGCTATAACTGTAGCTTGTTTTATAGTAGCTGTCATTTCTTTTTCTTTACCTAAAAGATAGAATAACGCGGCAAAAAATAAAATACCTGCTGCCAAACCTCCTAAAAATAGATAGAGTGATATTTCCCAATGCCAAATTTCTAAATGTGGATCTATATGTGGTAAATGACGTCCGCTTACGAAAATTTCTTCTTGCATGATTTCAATTTTATTTAATTAAATAATAAACATTAGGGCTGGTTCCGGCTTCTGGTGCTAAAACTTTGTATTTTCTGGTTTTTAATAATTCAGAAACTTCACTTGTAGGATCGTCTAAATCGCCAAAATACATACATTTAGTTGGGCAAACTTCTACACAAGCAGGTAGTTGTCCTTTTTCTAATCTGTGATGGCAGAATGTGCATTTATCTACAAATCCATCAGGATGTTGGTAACGGGCATCGTAAGGACAAGATTCTATACAAGCACCGCAACCAATACATTCATCGGCTGTAACCAAAACAATACCCCCTTCTACAATATGACTGGCACCTGTAGGACAACAACGTACACAAGGAGCATTATCGCAATGATTACATCGTTCTGATTTTAATTCTAATTCTACTTGTGGATAAGCACCGTGTACCGATTCTGTAACCCAATCGCGACAATATCCCATAGGGACATTATTCTCTGTTTGACAAGCCACTACACAGTCGCTACATCCTACACATTTTAATGTGTCTATAACCATTGCATATCTCATATTACAGCTTTTTTATGTGGATTTTCAGTTAGTATTTTTACAAAATTACCTCTAAGTCCTGTGCCACCCATTAATGGATCAACAGCCACTTTAGAAATCAGATGTGTATCGCTAATACCTTTGCCAAAAGCTCTGGTAAGTTTTTTGTTGTTATGACCAAAACCGTGATACATATAAACAGAATCCCATCTTATACGTTCGGTGACTCTGACTTTTATTGAGAATACAGATTTTATACCATCCTGATTTTCTAACCAAACAACTTGGTTATTTCTCAAGCCGTTTATTCTGGCAACTTTAGGATTGACCCATAATTTATTTTCATCTTTTAAAGCATTTAAATTAGGGTTGTTTATGGTGCGGCTAAAAGTGTGCATAGGCGAACGACCATAATTTAATCTGTAATAACCTTGTTCAGGTTCAGGATGCGCTTTGTAAACAGGCATAGGATCGAAGCCCTTAGAAGCCAAATCGTCTGAAAAGAATTCTATTTTACCACTATTGGTAGCAAATTCGTAATCTTCGCCGTCTTCCATATAAAGAGGTGTTGTTCTTTTGAATTTTTTAACACCTAAATTTTTCATTTCTTCTAGAGAAGAGCCCACTTGTTTTAATTGCCATTTAATAACATCTTCTAAATTGTTGTAATTAAAATAATCGTGTAAGCCAAGGCGTTCTCCTAGTTGTTTGCTAATCCACCAAGCGGGTTGTGTTTTGTATTTAGGTTTAACAACAGGTTGTCTTAAAGCCAGTGAAGGTTCTCTTTTTGAGGCATTTCTAATACCATCATAACGTTCTAAATAAGTACATTCTGGTAAAACTACATCGGCATAACCGGTAATTTCCATAGGCATTGTATCAACAACGGCAATAAATTCAACAGCATCCATAGCTTTAAGAATCATTTCGCGTTGCGGTACGGTATTAATTAAGTTTGTACCAGCAATTATCCAAGCTTTTATAGGATGTTTGTCATCTTCGCCAGGGATAGATGCTTTTATCAATTCTGATGTAATGCCCATTTCGGCATAAGGATATTTTTCACCTATTTCTTCCCATCCCCATTTTGGTTTAGGATATTTTGGATGTGGATATTTAGGTAATTTTACTTTTTCTTTAAAATAAAAACCACCGCGTTTTCCCCAAGAACCCAAAAGACCATTTAACATGGCAATAGCACGTTCTCTTTGCGAATCGTCACCATACCAAACCACGTGACGTCCGGGATGTACAATTACCGCAGGAGCCGCTGCTGCCATTAGGCGGGCTGTTTTTCTTATTTCTTCGGGTTTAATGGTTGTTATACCATAAGCCCACTCGGGTGTGAAGTTTTTAACGTGTTCTTTGAGCTCTTTAAAACCATAACCGTATTTTTTTATGTAGGCTTTGTCATAAAGATTTTCGTAAATAAGAACATGCATCCAAGCTAATAAAAGCGCAATATCGGTCGAAGGTTTTATAGCCAACCAATGCTCAGATTTACTGGCGGCAGTAGAGAGTCTGGGATCTACAGTTATAATGGTAGCCCCATTGTCTATGGCATCAGACATTTCTTGCACCTGACTGTTGTGCATATTTTCGCCAATATGAGAACCAATAAGTACCAAACATTTGGTATCTCTAATATCGGTCGGTTCGGGTGAACCAATCCAAGAGCCAAATGTCAATCCGAATCCTGTTTCTCTAGGGCCACGACATTGGGCGTAAGCAGGTTCTGCAATGGTATCAGAGCCATAAGCTTTAAAGAGGTGTTCTAAATGACTTCCCGGAGAACCGTGTTTGAGAAGTGCAAAACTCTCTGCACCATATTTAGACTTAACGTCTTTCATTTTAGAAGCTATAAGGTCTAAAGCTTCTTCCCAAGAGGCTTTTCTAAAAGTAGATTTACCATCTTTTGTCACCCTTATAAGAGGTGTTTTTAAGCGGTCGGTATCATTGTACATACCCAAACCACCTGTACCTCTGGGGCACAATCTGCCGTGACAATGTGGGTCAATGTCATTTCCTTTTAGCTTTATTATATTGTTGTTTTCATCGGTGTAAGCCCAACCGGCACACTTCCAAAAACAAACTTCGCAATAAGTAGCGGTTCGTTTTAAGTCTGTACTTGGGTTGCATTCTATTAATTCGTCTATAAAAGCCGAAGAACCAATAGGATTTATGGCAGAGCTAGCCAGTGCTACACCACCAACACCGAGCGATGAAATTTTGATAAATTGTCGTCTAGAAGTTTTCATTATTGTTAAAAATTAACGCTTATTTTGAGATTATAAAATTAATTATTCCCTAAATTTGCCGATATGATAAAAATCATAAAATCAGCGCTTTAAAGGTAACAATTGTTACTTATAACTTATAAAAAACTAATTGATAGTTGTTTATATGTTTTTGATTTAATAGTCGTAGCTTTGTATTATGAGTAAAGATAAAAAAAATAATTTATTAAATAAGAGCTTATTTTTATATGTGATAATTGTTTCAATTCTTTTTATAATAAGCCTATTTATTTATAGATTATATTCTTATGGCAATTTATCTCAAAATAGTTCTAATAATTCTGATTATTCTACATTAAATCCTAAGACCGAATCATGTTTAAAGTGTCATCAACAAACAACAGGATTTTCAAATTTTCACGACCCTAAAGTTATAGGATGTACCCCATGTCATTTAGGAAATGGTACAGCTACTCAAAAAGAAATGGCTCATAAAGGTTTGGTTAAAATCCCCGGAAATTTAAGCAATGCCAAAGAAACTTGTGGGACCTGTCATCCAAGTGAGTTAAATAAAATTAACCACTCTCTTATGACCACAAATAGCGGTATTGTGGCGGTAGATAAATTTATTTTTGCAGAGGCCAACTCCCCCAACATACAGTATCATATTAAGGATTTAAAAAACAGCGCTTCAGACACGCACCTTAAAAATCTATGTGCCAAATGTCACTTAGGTGCAGAAAAAAAAGAATTTGGCAGTATCACAACACAAAGTCGCGGCGGTGGTTGCAACGCTTGCCATCTTAATTATACGGCATCCGCTAAAAGCGAATTAGAAATTTATACCTTAAATAAAGATAAATTGCCAACAATACATCCATCAAGTGATATAAATGTTACAAATAATCATTGTTTTGGATGCCACAGTCGGTCGAGCCGGATTGCGACAAATTATATCGGCTGGCAAGAAACATTAAAAGACACAATTTTAGCCTCAGAAATAAACAAATTCACAACACTTGATGACGGGCGTATTTACAAGATAAAAATCGAAGATGTGCATCATACAAAAGGACTTTTGTGTATAGATTGTCATTCATCGCACGAGGTGATGGGCGATGGTAAAGACTATCTGCACGAAGAGGACGCTGTTAAAATACAGTGTGCCGATTGTCATTTTAAAACCAAACCAAATACCATACCTTTTGATTCTTTAGATGTGGAATCTAATTTGGTGTATATGTTGCGCCAATACAAGCACGCCGATAAACGTATTTTAGTTACTAAAAAGGACGCTAATCCGTTGGTAAATACTTTTATGAATAATAAAGGGGAGGCTTTTTTAATGGGTAAAGGCGATAAAAAATTGCATCCTATAAAAAGGCAATCCGAAATCTGTTCAAGAGATAAGGCGCATCAAGATTTGAGTTGTAATATGTGTCATGCTTCTTGGACATCAAGATGTATTGGATGCCACAATCAATTTGATAAAGACGATAAGAATGGCTACGATTTATTATCAGATAAAAAGACTATCGGTCAGTGGCGCGAATATGTATCTGAATTTGGGGCAAGCCCGCCTACTATGGGCGTGCGCGTTAAAGGAAATTCTAAAAAAATTGAACCCGCCATTCCTGGAATGATTATGAGTATAGATCACAGTAGCTTTACAGATAACACTTCAGATAGTACTAGTTTCCACAGATTATACGCACCAAACGCACCGCATACCATTGGTAAAAAAGCACGTAGTTGTACGTCGTGTCATACAAACCCAATGGCTATTGGTTATGGTAAAGGTATGCTGACTTTTAATAAAAAGAATGCTAATTGGACTTTTAGAGCCTTTTACGATGCTAATGTTTATGATGGTTTACCCGAAGATGCTTGGATGTCCTTTTTACAACGCTTAGACAATTCTAAAAATTACAGTACACGCACTAATTTTAGACCTCTTAATCTACAAGAACAGAAAACTATTTTAACCGTTGGTACGTGCCTACAATGTCATAAACCCACCAGTAAAGTCATGCAAAAGGCTTTAAAAGACGGCTTGGCAAATCAGCTTAAAAAGTTAAGTAACAAATGTATCATACCAAAATTCAATTAAGATGAAAGTATCTAAAAATTTTAAAATTGCCACAGCCCTTTTTATAACCGTTTCGTTATTAGATATATTAGGCATTATTTTAGATAAGTATTATTTAAGGCTCTTTTTTAAACCGCTTATTTTACCCAGTATTTTACTGATGTACGCCTTATTTGTACCTTTTAAAAACAAATGGTATGTAGGAGCACTTGTCTTTTCGTTTTTAGGCGATGTCTTTTTGCTCTTTAGCGGTAAGCCGTATTTTATGTTAGGTCTCGGTGCTTTTCTATTGGCACATCTGTGTTTTATAAAAGTGGTTTTACAAAAAATAGTTAAAGCAGATATTAACAAAATGCTGCTCAGCTTTATTATCTTCTTTGCCTTTTTGTTCGGATTGTTATTTGTTTTAAAAGGGCATTTGGGAAAAATGCAAATTCCGGTTATTGTTTATGGTATTGTAATTACCAGTTTTGGCGCTTTGAGTTTGACTAATTATTTGCAAAATAAAACCAAAGCCGCTTTGGTATTATTTATAGGGGCACTTATTTTTATAAGTTCAGACACAATGTTAGCCTTAAATAAGTTTTATAAACCCAATGAATTTTTAAACCTTATGGTTATGCTTAGCTATATTGTAGCGCAGTATCTTATTTTTAAGGCTATGGTTTTTGGGGAAAAAGAAGTGTAATTTTTGAGTTACGCTTATCGGTAAATTGTATGAGTAATGGCAGATTGCTAAATTAGGGATTCCTTATGATGAAAATTATGTATCGAAATTAAACTAAAAAAGACTTGTTTTTTAACTCAGTTCTTCTTAAATACATATTTTTCTTACAAAAAAAATATTTTTTACGATAACATTCACTAATGGTTATGTTTATTGGTGAATATATTCACTGAAAATCATATATAATTGTGAATTTATTTCTATACCGGCTTGTACCCAAAGGAGAAAATATGGCCTGATTTTAATACTGAAATAAATTCAGCACAAGTTAAGCTATATCATCCGATACCTGTCCGTCTTTGGCGTGAAGCGAAGCTAGTCTTTTTTATATAAAAAATCAATAAAACTGTAAAGTATTTATACTAAAGTTTTTACCTTCTGTTGATATGATGATTCAAAGTCATCGTATCACTATAATTACTTGCCATGTGGTTCTAAATTGGGGAGGGCTTTTCCTTGTTTTAGATAAGCGTCAAACCATTTTTTAACCATGGCGTCAACCTCATTGTTAAATTCGCTTAAGCCGTGATTTCCCCCTTCAAAAAGCACCAAGCGGTGTGGGACTTTTGCTCTGATAAAAGCACTAGATAAGTCTAAAGCCATTTGCGGTACTACCCGCCAATCGGCAGTGCCGTGCAGCATGAGAATAGGTGTGGTTTTACTGATACTTTCTACATGATAAATAGCCGAACGGGCATTTAACGCTTTAGATTTGTCCTTTTCGTAAAGCGGGATATTTTCTTGATAAACGGTTTCAAAAGTATCTTTTCTGGTAGCCATAACCATTCTTAAATCGCTAACACCTCCTCCTACAACAGCCGCTTTAAATTTATGAGTTTTTGTTAGCGTTAAATAGGTCATCATACCCCCACGCGACCATCCGTAAATACCCATTTTAGAGGTATCGGTATTTTTAACATTGCTAAAAAGCGGTATCAGATTTAAAACATCGTTTACATCTTTACCACCAAATTCTTCTTTACCTTCACCGCCATCGTTACCGCGATATTGGCTGGCGGCTACGGTATAACCCCACGAAGCTACACGTGCCAAGATAAATACCGCCTTAAATTCATTGAGTTTACCAAACTCTTTATTACCACCGCGATTGTAAATAATACACGGATAATGACCCTGTTTTTTAGGCTGTCCCAAATAGCCTTTTACTTTGAGACCGTCGCTTAGGTAGGTTATTTTTTCGATGATAACACTATTTAAATAGCTGTATTTAGGTTTTAAAACACCTTTATCGGCAATGCGATTAGCCAATCTTGTATTGTCTTGCCAATTAAATTTTTGCCTGTTTACAATCTTTCCGTTTTGCGAAAAGACCGTTGTATTTACACAAAGAGCCACAAAAAATATCAAAAGCTTTTTCATTTTTTTAAAAGGGATTTTAAATTGATTTCTTTACCGTTTAAAAGGAGGCGTTTGCCGTTTTTTAAATTAACAAGCGTATCGAGTGGGTTTTTATCTAAAATTAAAATATTGGCTTTAAAACCTTTTTTAATTTTCCCGAATTTAAATCCGTAAGCAGCGTTAAAATTTGAAGTCGATGCTGCTAAAACTTGACGGTTTGTCAAGCCTATACGATGCAAAACTTCTAATTCTTGGTGTAATGAAGTACCTGGCATAGTACCCCATACATCGGCGGCACTGCCCGATAAATATTTGGCACCGGCTTTAAAGTATTGCCGTTCAATTAACAGTTGGGCTTGTGCTGTTTTGTTGTAAGCTTCTTGCTCTTTTGTGCCATAACTGTGTTTGCCTGTTATTTTATCGGCGGGTCTGTTAATGTCTTTGGCATTGATTATTTGGGCGACTTTTTCGTGCCATGGATTTTTACTAAAAGGCATGTTAAGGTAGAGCAAACTAAAAGTCGGCTGAATGTAGGTATTAGAAGCTGCTAAATTTTTGGCGTGTTGCAACAGGGCTTTATCGTCAGATTTTAATTCGGTCAACATTTTGTAATAGCGCCATTTGGGGCTTCCCAAATCGTTGCTAAAAGGCTCTTTAGCCACTTTTTTATGCAAAGAATCCGACGCGATATCTAACGAATAACGGGTGGTATGTACAAAAGCATCGATGCCTAAATCCATTCCTTCTTTGTAGGTGGTATAACCCAATTCGCCTATGGTGCCCATACCGTATTTTTTAGCTTCGTTTAAAGCTAATTTTATTTGATGCGGATTTAATTTATACATCAGCAATAATACCTCTATGCCTTTTTTAGCCTGTTTGGCGATGCTGTCAATAATTTGAGCATCGGTTACAGGATCTTCGCCCACTTGGTCGAGCATATGAATATTTGGTGCCGGATTGGCATCGTGATAAAAAGGGCCACGACGTTCGCTTTCTACACCCACAATATCGGTTATACCCATATACAAAAAGGCATTGGCATAGCTTTGGTTGTTGAGTACCGTAAAGCCATCGGTTAAACCGGGCATGATAAATTTACCTCTAGCATTGATGACGTTTGGTTGTTTTTTAGAAATCTGCGAAGCGTCAACAATAGCAAAAATGGTATCGGCTTTAATGATGACGGCCTTGTCTTTGAGGTCGTTTGTAGATATGCCATTGTTAGAAACATCTATAATTGTACCGCCTTTAACAACAAGAGCGTCTTTATAAAAGGATTTGTTTTGCTGTTTGCAACCTTGTATTAAAGCGATTAAAACAAAAACCAGTAAAAGTTTAAAATAATTTTTCATCATATTATTTTTTTAATACATAATTTGTACTTCTTCCTCCTGCATCTTCTTTTTGCAATATATCTTTTTTTATTAAATCATTAATACCTCTAATTGCAGTATCTTTTGAACATTTGGCAATTTTTGCCCATTTTGACGATGTCAATTTACCATCAAATCCATCTAATAGCTTATTTAATAGTTTTTTCTGTCGCTCATTAATAATTGTTTTAGAATGTTTATTCCAAAAATCTGCTTTAAATAAAACTCTTGTAAGAATTTTATCTGTTGATTTTAATGCATTTATCAAACAACTTAAAAACCATTTTATCCATTCGGTAATATCAAGATTTCCTTTTTGTGTTTCTTCAAGTACTTTATAATATTGCTTTCTTTCTATCCTGATTTGAGCCGACATGCTGTAAAAACGTTGCGTACTTTTATCAGATTGAGCTAATAACATATCGGTTAAGGCTCTTGCTATTCTACCATTTCCATCTTGAAAAGGATGAATTGTTACAAACCAAAGGTGCGCAACTGCGGCTTTTATAACTAAATCAATTTTATCATTTTTATTGAACCATTTCAGAAAACGGTTCATTTCTGTTTTTATTAATTCGGCATCAGGAGCTTGAAAATGAACTTTCTCTTTCCCAATTGTTCCAGATACAACCTGCATGGGGCCGGCAATCCCTTTTCGCCAATCGGCAACGGTTATTCTATAGGTTCCGCTCCTGCCCATTGGGAATAATGCGGCGTGCCAATCAAAAAGTCTTTTTGATGTTAATGGTTTGAAGCAATTATGTGTGGCATCAATCATCATATCGACCATGCCGTCAACATTTCTGTCCGAGCCAACATAGCCAGCTATTTCTATTCCTAATCTCTGTGCGATTGATGAATGAACTTGTTTCGGATTTAAAATTTCACCTTCTATTTCTGTCGATTTTAAAACATCTAAGGTTAATGTGTTAAGTAACGCTTCGTTTCTTAAATCAAAACCTAACGATGCCATTCTGCCTACGAGTCGGCCTTGCAAATTTCTTGCTTCACTTAGTAAGTTTACAAATGCATCACTTTTCCAAGTGAAATTTGGCCAATTAGTTCTTTTATGTATATAATTACTCATTCGTTGCGAATATTGCGACAAAAATATACATTATTCGTTGCATAAAAAAATTATCGTTGCATATTTTGCATCAAATATAAGATTTATTCGTTGCACGATGTCATTTTCGTGCTTGCAAGTAACGCGTTATATCGCAAAAAATATTACTTTTCATTTTTCTTATTAATACATAACAAACAGGTAAGTATAGTAAAAAATCAGTTTGTGTTTTTAATTTTAATCAACTGCGCTGCAATACTCACCGCAATTTCTTCGGGCGTTTCACTTTTAATAAATAAACCCAATGGGGCGTGAATTGTATTTAAAAGGTCGGCCGAGTAGCCTTCTTTTAGCAAAGCTTTAAACATAATTTTAATTTTAACACGGCTACCTAAAACACCCAAAAACTTAAATTGTTTGTCGAGCAGCGGTTTTAAAATAACCGTATCGTCTTTATAACCATGCGTCATAATAGCCACATAAACGTGGCTTCCTACTTCAATATAATTTGAAATGTTGTTATAGTCAATAATGTGTTTATCGGTAATTTCGGTACAGGCTTCAAAGGTGTTTAGTTGGGGTCTGTTATCAAACATTACCACATCAAAACCTACTTGTTGGCACAGTTTAGCCGTAGCCGCTCCCACATGACCTGCTCCAATAATATACAACTTAGGATTTTGATGTATTTGCTCTTGATATTTCCAATGAGCCGAATCTGATTTATTATATTCAAATTTCGCCTTTAATTGGCCTGTTTTATGATAGTTTATACCGCTTTCGCTGATGTTTAAAACACCATTGGGATGTGATATTAAATCTTCAATAATCGGCAGATGCTCCTTATTTAACGGAATGATAGCAATACTTTGTTCGCCGGAGCAAATCATACCCGAACTTTCGGGTTTGGTACCACGGTGAATTTGTCGTTTTAAGCGGATAGATGAGCTTGTATTTTTCAGTAAAAGTGCTTTAGCTTCCTCAACAAAGGCAAACTCCATAACGCCACCGCCAATGGTGCCGTTAAAGGTGTCATCGGGGGCGACAAACATTTTAAATCCTTGTCGGCCGGGCGAACTTTTTAAACTCTCTACAACAACCAAGAGTATGAGTTTTTTTTGATTTTTAAGCTGTATATGTAACGATTTCCAAAAATTCATGAGCTAAAAAGTGTTTCGCTTAAAGCGTAATAAATAGCCATAAGTGCTGAAAAAATAGCACTGGCTAAAAAGCGCCATTTAAGCGGCGTTTTGGTTTGAATTAAAAAATTGGCAATAAACGAAATAGGAATATTCACGGCAAAAGATATCAACGCAATACTTAATAAACCCCAATTTAAGGCATCAAATTGTCCCGAAAAGAGTTTTATAAAAAACAGGTGTCGGGCTATCCATAACGGATTAAAATAAGCAATGGCCAAACCTGTTTTAGACAATAAATAGGTGAGGCCTTTTAAGTTTTGTGTTTTTGTTTCTATCCATTTAAAATAATTGGGAATTTCGAAAGCGTAAAAAGTTGCCCCGATTAACATCATACCCAACAAGCGCATCATATTAAATTCTCCTAAAATTACGGCGGCAATGGTGTCGCCTGTGGCATAAATAAGAGCTCCTTTAAGGATGTTGTTTTTGCTGTAAATCACAATTTAAAGAGCGTTTGGATAAAGACTGGTTAAAACTTTTTCGGGCGTCATAGGGGCGTCAAATTTTAAATTGTAATCATTATTAAAGGCTTTTATGGCATTTTGAATGGCAAAATAAGTACCGATACCGTACATCAGAGGCGGTTCGCCCACGGCTTTCGATTTTAAAATCGCCATATCATGTCCTTTGCTTTCCAGAGCTTTAACTTCTACAATTTTGGGCATAGCATACACATCGGGCACTTTATAAGTAGAAAGCGCATTAGATAATAACCTGCCATCATCGGCGTAAGCCAACTCTTCCATAGTCATCCAACCAATACCTTGCGCCAGCGCCCCTTCTATTTGTCCTAAATCAATATCCATATTCATACTGCTGCCAAAATCGTGTACTATTTTAACGCTATTAATTTCGTAAGTGCCGCGAATGCAATCTACGGTGGCTTCGGTTAAAGCGGTACCATACACATGATAAGCAAACGGATGCCCTTTTTCTGTACTTTTATCAAAGTGGATTTTAGGTGTAGCATAATGTCCTTGTTCCGACAAACTGACGCGTTGCAAAAAGGCGGTTTGAACCAGACTTTCCCAAGATAAATCGGTGATTTTATCTTTAAAATAAACACTATTATTTTTAAGAGATAAATCTGAAATAGCACAACTTAAATTTTTAGAGGCGACATTTAACAAGCGTTCTTTTAATACCTTACAGGCTTTTAACAAAGCTTTTCCGTTAAGGTCGGCGGTAGAACTGGCGGCTGTAGGCGAGGTGTTGGCTACGCGGGTCGTGTTGGTGGTTTCTATGCTGACTTTTTGTTTGTCTATGCCAAAAGTTTGTATGGCTATTTGTTGCAATTTGGTGTTAACACCTTGTCCCATTTCAACAGCACCGGTACTAAAGCCCACACTGCCATCTTGATAAATATGTACCAAAGCTCGTGCGTGATTCATAGGTGTGTTGGTAAACGAAATACCAAAACAAATTGGCATAAGCGATAAGCCTTTTTTAAGACTGTTGTTTTGGCTGTTAAATTGTTTAACACTTGCTAAGGCTTTGTCAAATTCAAAGCTTTTTAAAGTGGTTTGCCAAGTACTTTTAGCTTCTGTTTGTGTGGCTACTTGTCCGTATGAAAACACGTCGTTGTCTTGTAATAAATTGGCCTCTTGAATTTTGTAAGCCGGTACGCCTATTTTTTCGGCAGCTTTGGCTATTGCCGATTCTATAACAAACATCCCTTGTGGACCGCCAAATCCTCTAAAGGCTGTATTGGGTGGTAGATTTGTTTGGCACGAATGCACTGTGGTAAGTACATTTTTAATATTATAAGCATTGGTAGCGTGGAATAAAGTGCGCTCGGCAATAGCCGGCGATAAATCGGCGGCGGCACCTGAGTTTTGCAAAAATATCACTTCAAAAGCTTGAATTTTTAAATCTTTGTTTATACCTATTTTAAAAGTGCTTTCGTAGGGATGACGTTTGCCGGTCATACGTAAATCGTCATGGCGATTTAGAACAAATTTTACAGGTTTATGCAATGTTTTAGCGGCTAAAGCCGCCATAACAGCCCAAGCGGTAGCTTGGTCTTCTTTACCGCCAAAGCCACCACCTAATCGCAACACATCAACTTCTATGTGGTGCATACCCACACCTAAAACTTTAGCAATAGCTTTTTGTACTTGTGTCGGTCCTTGGGTTGAAGAGGTAACTTTTATTTTGCCGTTTTCTTTATAAACAGCATAAGCCCCTTGGGTTTCGAGGTATAAATGCTCTTGGCCGTTACTAAAAGCAGTGTCTTCTAAAACATAATCACAGTTTTTAAAGGCTTCGGCAGTATCACCCATTTTAAAAGTCCGCGGGGCGCATACAAATTGTCCTTTTTTAAAAGCCTCTGTGGCTGTTGTAACTACAGGTAGATTTTTTGTTTTAAGTTGTATTAATGTCCGTGCTTTTTTAGCGATGGCTTCGCTTTCGGCTACGATAAAAGCGATGGGTTGTCCCCAAAAATGAATGTCGGTATCGGCAAACAGCGGCTCGTCTTGTATGATGCCGCCAATTTGGTTATCGCCGGGAATGTCATTATATGTAAATATTTTAACAACACCTTTTAAGCTTTCAGCTTTAGCGGTATTTAAATCCAATATTTTGGCATGAGCTACAGGAGCGTCGAACACCAAACCGTATAAGCAGCCTTGCTCGGGATTAATATCATCTATATAAAGCGATTCGCCACGTAAGTGACTGTATGAATCTAAATTTTTCATGCGTTTACCAGTTCTAAAATTTTAAATTTTTCGGGGAACAGTTTTATAAAATGGGCATAAAACAATTGTTGCGCTAGCAAGCGTTTGTAGGAAGCGTTTCCCCTGACATCGCTTATGGGTGCAATTTCGTCTTGTAAAATAAGGGAAGCTTCTTTTAATGTATCTGTGTTTAAAGGTTTTCCGGTAAGGAAAGCACAAGTGTTCTTTAAATAAAAAGGTACAGGAGCTACACCACCACAAGCTAAATGCATCTGACTTATTATGTCATTTTTAACGGAGACAAGCACCGCTGCATTAACGCTGGCAATATCGAGATGTGTACGCTTGCTGACTTTTTCGAAATTGAATTTATATTTTTTTGTAGGCACATTAAAAGCCACATTAACAAGGTGTTCGTCCTGTTTTAAATCGAGGGTTTTATAGCCTTTGTAAAAGTCCTTTAGCAATATACTGCGCAATGTGCCCTTGCTGTTTTGTAGGGTTATTGTAGCGTTTAAGGCTATAAAAAATATAGTTAAATCGCCTATAGGCGAGGCATTTACAAAATTACCGGCTATGGTAGCCATATTGCGAATTTGTTCTGACGATACGAGTTTTAAATAATTCCTTATCTCGGGAAAGTAGGTGTTCATAGCGCTGTTATCGTACAAATCGGCTACCGTAGTTTCGGCACCAATAATGCAGCGATCTTTGTAAAAAGTAATACCGGTAAAAGTACTTTTATGCGCTACCAAGTTTACCTCATTTTCGGTTAAAATATCGGCTTGCCTGACATATAAATCGGTACCGCCTGCTACTAAAGTCCCATTTTTTGTATTAAAGGCACGGGGTTTAATTTGCTGTAATGTCTTGGCAACATTTAAAAAATAAGCCGGAATATAAGCCCCGTCAACTAGAGCTTGCAAACGGTTGGCATAGGGTAGAGCTATTATTTTATTATAAATGGCATAAGCGGCACGCTCAATACTTTTGTAGCCTGTACACCGGCAAATATTACCGCTTATGGCTTTAAGGGCTTCGGTTTCACTAATATATTCTTTTTGCAGACATAAACCCACCAAGCTCATCACAAAACCGGGGGTACAAAAACCGCACTGTGTGGCGTTGTATTCTTTTAAAAAAATCTGTACGGTATTGAGTTTATCTGGTAAGTTAATACCCTCAACCGTTACAATATGTCTGCCATGGGCGTTGCCTAAAGGTGAAATACAAGAGGTGATACTCTTATAGGTCAGTTGGTTTTGGCTATCTAAACTGCCTATTAAAATGGTACAAGCTCCGCAATCGCCTTCGCGACAGCCTATTTTGGTGCCTTTGAGGCTTTGAGTACTTCTGATAAAATCGAGTAGTGTCATACCCGCCGAAGTCTGTGTTTCTATAGGCTTGTTATTTAAAACAAATTCTATCATAGATGTTGTTAATTTA
>JASFYX010000002.1:0-148736 GCA_045046885.1 Flavobacteriaceae bacterium | reverse complement strand
AAAATATGAATTCAACTTAAGATGTTTATAAAGAGATGCACAGTCTGCATCAAAAAAATCCGAAACGTTTGTTTTGGATTTTTTTTGTCCTAAAATTTAGTAAAATAATAAAGGGGAAATATCCTGTATAATTTTGCCAACGTCGTTTTATATTTACAGCCTACAATTAAAAGCCCCGATGTTAAAAATTAAAAATTATACAAAAGCCATAACACTTTATTTTCGTGTTCCTTTCGCTATGTCTAATGGTGAGAAACAACGGTTGTTAAAAAAAATTAGATTATTACTGATTTAAAGGCTGTGTGATTTATAAAAAATAGTACATTTAAATCTTTAAAATTTAAATGTACTATGAGTGCTAATAAGACTGAAAGAGTCACTTTTTATCCACCTCTAGAAGAAAAACTAAACATCTTTTCGCACGGTTTTGGCTTGTTGTTAAGCATAGCAGCCTTGACTTTATTAGTAGTACGCGCTTCATTATATGGCAATGTTTGGCATATTGTTAGTTTTAGTATTTACGGTACAAGTATGATTTTATTATACAGTGCTTCAACAATTTACCACAACTCTAAAAAGCCTAAGATAAGATTGCGTTTACAAATTTTTGATCACGCAGCCATTTATGTTCTTATTGCTGGGACTTATACCCCTTTTACTTTGGTAACATTAAATGGTACAACAGGTTGGATTATGTTTGGTGTTACGTGGCTTTTTGCTTTAACAGGGATTATTTTAAAAATCCTTTTTACTGGGCGTTTCGAAACAGTATCCACTATAATGTATGTCCTTATGGGATGGATAGTTATTTTTGCTATAAAACCGCTTATTCATAATTTACCTTTCGAAGGATTGATGTGGCTTTTTTCCGGTGGTATTTCTTATACAGTAGGCGCTGTTTTATACAGTATTAAAAAGATACCTTACAATCATGCAATTTTTCATGTTTTTGTATTGGTAGGGAGTTTTTGCCATTTTATTGCTGTTTATTTTTATGTTTTGCAGATTAATTAGAGGCTTCTAAAAACAATGCATCTTTTTTAGATTGGCAAGATTTTGATATAACAATACACCAATTATCTGTAATGTTAGAGAGGGCTCTTTTGTAGATATGCTTGTTGTGTTTGACTAACCGCTCATCCACATAATGAGATTCACCAACATAATGTTTGTTTAGAGATTTACTAAAAATAATATATAAAAAATGCATCAGACCAAGTGTTAAAATCAAAAAACCCCATCAATAATTTGACGGGGTTTTTGTGGTACCTCCAGGAATCGAACCAGGGACACATGGATTTTCAGTCCATTGCTCTACCAACTGAGCTAAGGTACCGTTGATTTTCGGGTTGCAAATATAAATTTAAATTTAAAACAATTCAAAACAAATTGATAAAAAATCTATTTGTATTTTTGTAGTCTTTTAAATCACAATGAATTTAAGTATAGACATAGGAAATTCTCGTGTTAAACTCGCCGTTTTTAAAAACGACGCGTGTTTAATTATAGGAATAACTACTAAAGAAAACTTACTGAAAAAGGTTGAATCTATCAAGGAATCTTATAATATAAAACACACTATAGTAGCCTCTGTATCAAATATTAAAAAAGAAATATTAAATAAAATAAAATCGTTTTTTAAAGTTATTATTCTCAATACAGATTTAAAATTCCCTTTTCTAATTGCCTACAAAACTAAAGAGACTTTAGGTGTAGATAGATTAGCGTTAATGGCTGCTGCTATAAAAAAATATCCATATAAAAACGTCCTTGTAATTGATGCAGGGACTTGTATTACGTATGATTTTATATCAAAAGAAGCGCATTATTTGGGCGGCAGTATAAGTCCAGGTGTTTTAATGCGCTATAAAGCATTAAATAATCAGACAGATAATTTACCTTTTTTAGACCCAAAGTATCCTAATAATTTTATTGGTAACTCTACAAAACAATCAATACACAGTGGTGTAATTTTTGGTGTTATTAATGAAATAGAGGGTATTATAAGACAATATAAGGCAAAATATTCAAATTTAACAGTAGTTTTAACAGGAGGAGACACAAATTTCTTGTCAGAAAAATTAAAAAGTGGCATATTTGCCAATCCAAATTTTTTATTAGAAGGATTAAACCATATTTTAAATTATAATTTACAAGAATGACGAAACGAGTGTTACCGTTAATTTTATTGCTAGGAGTAATTGTAAATACACATGCTCAAAAAGGGAGTGCCTCACCCTATTCTTTTTTTGGTATGGGCGATGAAAATATATCAAAAACTGTAGGAGAAATTAGCAGAGGCGAAACAGGGGTTGCAGATTATAGCAATTACAGATTATTTTTATCAAATCCAGCATCATTAGCTCATTTAAGATTTACTTCATACAGTTTAGGTATTACTAATAGAACAATAAAAGTAGATGACGGTATAAATTCTGAACGCTCATCAGCTTCAGCATTATCGTATTTAGCATTGGGTGTTCCAATAGGTGATAATGCAGGTTTTGTGTTTGGTTTACAACCCAACACTAATGTGGGCTATTCGCTTTTACAACAAATAACAGACGCTAATAATCTAGTTACAGAGTCGAATTTATTTTTTGGTAATGGAGGAACTAATCGTCTTTTTTTGGGATATGGTAGAAAAATACATAAATTTGCCACAGTTGGTCTTGAAGGAAGTTTTATCTTTGGACGTTTAAGTAACAATATATTAAACAGAAGAGATAATGTTCAGTTTGCAACGCAAAGCGAAACAAATTCAAATATAAGTGGCTTTGTTTTAAAAGTAGGGGTTCAATACCATAAACCTTTAAAGAATAAAAAAGATATTGAATTAGAATTGGGTGCTACTGTTAGTCTTAATTCAAATTTAACAAATAGAGGTGAAGAATTATTATTTTCATTAGTTAATAATACAGCGGGGAACGTTTTGCCGCGCGATACAATTTTAAATCAGCCTTTTAATGGGTCGATTAAAAATCCGCTCAAATCAACTATAGGAATAGGAATAGGAAAGCATTACAATTGGAATATGTCGTTAGAGTTTGGTTACCAGGGTGCTTTTAATTTTAAAGGAGGCCCCTTAGATAGTAATTCAATTGTAAATTATAAAAGTGCCAGTAGAATATCTTTAGGAGGTTATTATTTACCTAACAGAAACTCTGTTACAAGTTATTGGGATAGAGTTATTTACAGAGGTGGAATAAAATACAAACAATCTGGGTTAGTAGTAAATAGCCAAGATGTAAACGAGTATGGCATATCTTTTGGGGTAGGAATGCCATTAGGTAAAGAACTATCTACTTTTAATCTAGGGTTAGAATTAGGTAAAAGAGGAACTATAAAAGCAGGGTTAATTAAAGAAAATTACTTTAATATTAGAATAGGATTAACCCTAAATGACAAATGGTTTTTAAAACGGAAAATATTATAATTTAGATAAATATAGTTATGAGTAAAGTTGTAAAAATTTTAATTGTAAGTTTTGTAATGACGTCTCTAATGGGGCAAAAAATTACAGCACAAGATGGTGATTTGCAAGAAAAAAGAACAAATTTATCCATCTTTTACGAATATGCTAAAGCCAAAAATTATGTAGCTGCTTATGAGCCTTGGTTATGGTGTATGGATAATTATCCAAAAGGGAGTAAAAATATCTATAAATACGGCCTAAGAATAGCCTTAGATCGTTTAAAAAAAGCAACGCCGGCAGATAAAACTAAAGCCATTGCACTTGTTAAACGTGTTTATGATCAGAGAATAGTATATTACCCTGACCATTTAGGAAAAGTTTACAGCGATTATGCTAAGTTTATGCAAAGCAATGGGGCATCTAAAGATGTAGTTTTTGGTTTGTTAGAAAAAGCTTTTAAAGCAGACCCTTCAGGAATGGGTGTAAGATCTATTTATCAATATTTTCAAGAAGTAACAAATAGAAACAAAGACACTAATGTTCAATTGATTTTTGATACGTATGATGATGTTGTTGAGGCTATTGAGAAAAAAATTGCGAATTATACTAAGACTAAAGATAAATTATACGCTTTAAAAGCTAGTGGGCAAGAACTTTCTGCAAAAAGCAAACGAAAATTACATGCCGCTGAAGTAAATTCTAATGCATTAGAAACAGTTACAGGAGGTTTGGATAATATTTTAGGTGAAGTTGCTACTTGCGATAGGTTAATTCCGTTATACAATCAAAATTTTAAGGCTAATAAAAATAATGCCAAATGGTTAAAACGTGCCGCTTCTAGAATGAATGCAAAAGAATGTACAGACGACCCTCTGTTTACACAATTAGTTGAAGCATTATATGCTGCAGATCCATCTCCTGCCGCTGCCGTTTTAGCTGCAAGAGTTGCTTTTAAAAAGAAAGATGAAAATAAAGCCATGCATTTTTTTAAAGAAGCAGTTGATCAAGAAACAGATAGTTATAAAAAAGCGGGTCACTTATTTACAATCGCACAAATTTTACAAAAAAGACATAGAAAACAAGAAGCCAGAAGTTATGCAAGAAAGGCTCTCAAATACAGGCCTAATATGGGTGAAGCCTATTTGTTAATAGCAAGTTTATACGCCAGTAGCGCCAATAGCTGTGGTAATGACGAGCTTTCTAAAAGAGCTGTTTTCTTAGCGGCTGTAGATAAAGCTAGAGAAGCTAAAGCTGTAGACCCAAGTAAAGCTAAACGTGCCAATAAGTATATAAAAAGCTACATGGCAAGCGCTCCTACTAAAAAGACAATATTTATAGCCGGACTTACTTCAGGTTCTGCCTATAAAGTAAAATGTTGGATTAACGAAACGGTAATTTTACCTTAAATACGTGTATTTTCTTTTGAGGTGAATCAACTAAAAATAAATAATCAAAAAAGCATTGTTAGTATTTTATTAGCAATGCTTTTTCTTTCATGTACCAACAATATAAAAGAAGTAAGAGATTTTTTGGCCGATAAAAACCTGCCTATTGCCGTAGCAAAAGACATTAATTTAGTGCATACAGATTCTGGTAAGGTAGAGACAAAACTAAGAGCACCGTTATTATACGATTATTCGAATCGTAAATTACATCCATATCAAGAGTTTCCCAAAGGATTAAAATTGACAACTTTTCAAAAAAATGGTGACTCAATTCTTATTTCTGCTAATTATGGTAGATCGTACACAAAAACAAGTATTTCTGAAATTATTGGGAATGTAGAAATATTTAATTATGCTTCTAAAACAAAGCTTTTGACTAACCAACTCTATTGGGATCAAAACTTACATTATTTTTTTACAGAAAATAAAGTGCAAATTATAAGCGAAAAAGACACTACTTTTGGAAAAGGTTTTGAAGCAAATGAAGATTTATCTGAAGCCATTGTTAAAAACACATCGGGAACTTTATACGTAAATGAAAATAATTAGAAATGAAAATTACAAGAAAAATATTTGAATTAGCATACTTAGCCTTTAGCCTTTTGTTTTTTGTAGAATCCTACATAAGATGGACATCACAAAGAAATAAAGCCTATGTATTTTTAGGAATGGCTTTCTTAGCGCTATTTATGTTTTTCTTTAGAAGACGATTTAGAAAAAAATCTGAAGATTATTACAAAAATTCTAAATAAAATAGTGATTTGATTAATTTTTATAGTATTGTTATCTTATTGTCTATTATGGCTTCAGCCTTCTTTTCAGGTTTAGAAATAGCTTTTATTTCTTCCAACAAATTATATATTGAATTAGAAAAAAAAGAAAATAATTTTATTGGAGGTGTTTTAACAAAACTCACCAAAAATCCCTCTAATTTTATTACAACTATGCTTGTGGGCAATAATATAGCTCTTGTTGTATATGGGTTTTATATGGGTGAATTTATCATGCACTATTTGACTCCTTATTTAGTTAATGAATTATTAATGTTTTTGTTACAAACAGTTATCTCTACCTTAATTATTCTTGTAACCGCCGAATTTTTACCTAAAGCAATTTTTAGAGTTTATGCTAACGAAACACTTAAATATTTTGCTTTTCCAGCCTATATATTTTACCTATTGTTTTATCCCATTTCTAAAGCAATAATGCTTATATCTAACTTTTTATTAAAGGTGGTTTTTAAAGTAGAATCAGAAGAGGTACAGTCGGTTTTTAGCAGTGTAGAATTAGGTAATTTTATCAATGAACAATTAGAATCGGTTGATGAGGCCAAAGAAATTGATTCTGAAATTCAAATATTTCAAAACGCCTTAGAATTCCAAAGTGTTAAAGCGCGTGAAGCTTTGATACCTAGAACAGAGATTGTTGCTGTTGATGTCTCGGAATCAATTACAGTAATTAAGAATGTTTTTATTGAGACAGGATTGTCAAAAATTTTAGTTTATAAAAATAATTTAGACGAAATTATTGGGTATGTGCACTCTTTTGAATTGTTTAAAAAACCAACCAAATTACGCAGCATATTATTGCCTGTTGAGTTTGTGCCCGAAACAATGATGATTAATGATGTGCTTAATAGTCTTATGAAAAAGAGAAAAAGTATTGCAGTAGTTTTAGACGAATACGGTGGCACATCGGGTGTAATAACCGTTGAAGATATTGTTGAAGAACTTTTTGGCGAAATAGAAGACGAACACGATTCTATAGCCCTTTTAGAGGAAAAAATAAACGATCGTGAGTTCAAATTGTCGGCAAGATTAGAAGTAGATTACCTTAATGAAACCTATAATTTAGAACTACCCGAAGAAGAACCTTACGAAACATTAGGAGGTCTTATTGTTTATCATACAGAAAGTATTCCGTCTAATAAAGAAATAATAGAAATTGAAAACTATCAGTTTACAATTTTAAAAGTATCGCATACTAAAATAGAAGAAGTCTATTTAAAAGTACTTTCTAAATAAAAATAAGCTAATTTTAGGTTAATTTCCTCACTATCTTCTTTTAAAATCAAATACTAAATTGTATTTTCGCACACTGAATTAAAAAGAAAAGAAAAATGGCAGTATTATCTAAAATAAGAGAGAAATCAGTTTTTTTAATGGTTATTATAGCATTGGCCTTATTTGCCTTTGTGATACAAGGAGCTTTCAAGTATAAAAAATCAAATAATTTAGTGGGAGAAGTAGATGGTGACCCTATTACAAGAGAGCAATTTGCAAAAGAAGTAGAACTCTATAAAACTCAAAGAGGAGGTAAAGCTACTCAAATTCAAGCTGCAAAAAATGTTTGGAATAGCATTGTTCAAGAAAGAATTTATAAATTACAACTAGAAAATGCAGGAATAGTTGTAGGAGAAGAAGATGTATGGAATGCTATATTAAGCCTCCCCTACATTGCCAATAGTCCATTATTTAAGAACGAAGCAGGTCTGTTTGATGTAGAGAAATTTAAAGAATTTTTAGTAACCCTTAAAGAAAATGCAGATAATAATCCAAATGATACACAATGGGCAGGCTGGTTACGTACAGAAAAGGGAGTAAAGAGTAATTTGGAACAAAGTATTTATACCGGATTAGTCAAAAACGGTATAAGTACAACTTTAAATGAAGGTAAAAATTTCTTTTTAAACCAATCAACTAAATCAGACATTGAGTATGTATATGTGCCGTTTAGAACAGTGCCCGATTCTCTTTTTAAAGTAACTGACGATGAAGTATTGGCTTTCGAAAAGAAACACAAAAGAGAATTTAAGGTTGAAGCTTCACGCGATTTACTATACGTTAATTTTGAAATTAACCCAACAAAAGACGATGAAGCCGTCTTAAAGAAAGAAATGACAGGTTTTATAAACGATAAAGAAGAGTACAGTTCTGCTGCCAAAGCAACAATTAAAATAAATGGATTTAAGAATACAAATGATTACAAAGCCTTTTTTGCAGAAAATAATTCCGACATTCCTTATTCAGAAGAATTTTTAGTAAAATCTAAACTGCCAATTTTAGCAGCAGACAATATAATTAAAGCTAAAAAAGGAGATGTTATAGGCCCGTATAAAGATAAAGAGTTTTATAAATTAACTAAGGTTTTAGATTTTAAAAAAATACCCGATTCTGTAAAAGCGAGCCATATTTTAATTTCTTTTAAAGGCGCTTTACGATCTAATGACTTAAAAACAGAAGAACAAGCTAAAAAAATGGCCGATAGTCTTTATAAATTAGTTAGATACAATAAAAAGAAGTTTGCAGAAGTTGCTAAAACACTTTCATATGATAAAGGAAGTGGTGCTAAAGGAGGTGATTTAAATTGGTTTGTTTACAATTCTATGGTTCCTGAATTTAGAGATTTCGCTTTTTTGAATAAAAAGGGAAAGGTTGGC
This sequence comes from Flavobacteriaceae bacterium, assembly GCA_045046885.1. Lineage (GTDB taxonomy): Bacteria > Bacteroidota > Bacteroidia > Flavobacteriales > Flavobacteriaceae > CG1-02-35-72. The sequence goes on along the minus strand of JASFYX010000002.1, from coordinate 140,437 downwards.
GTAGTTAAATCTAGATTTGGATATCATATTATAAGAATTGACGATCAAAAAAATCATCAAAAAGCTTATAAAGTTGTGACTTTTGGAAAGAAAATTGAAGCATCAGAAGAAACTGAAAACAACATTTTTGAACAAGCAGAAACGTTTACTTCTCAAGTAACAAAAAGCAAAGATTTTAGAAAACAAGCTAGAAAAGACGGTTACATTGTTAGACCCGTAACAGGTGTTAAAATTTTAAACGAAACATTATTGGGTCTTAAAAATCAGCGCTCTATAATAAATTGGGCTTTTAAAAAAGACACTAAGGTAGGTGATGTTAAAAGATTTGATACAGATAATGGTTATGCAGTAGTTCAAGTAACAGGAAATTATAAAAAAGGATTAATGTCAGTAAGAAGGGCCGGAATTAGAGTTAAACGTTTGTTGTTCAATAAGAAAAAAGCAGACTATATTAGAAACTTAATGGGTAATATGTCTCTCAAAGAGATTTCAACTAAATTTAAGATACCTATAAAAACCTCTTTAGCGGTCTCTTTAGCAAGTCCTGCTATACCTATAGCAGGTAAATCTTTAGAATTGGTAGGTGCTATAAATGCTTCTAAAAAAGGAGATATTATTAGAGGAGTTGCTGGGAAAGCAGGTGCTTTTGCCGTTAAAATAATTAGAAGAGAAGACCCAATAGATCTTCCAAATTACGATTCTTTTAGAAATCAAATTTTTTCAAAATTGCAGTTGTCAAGTTTTTTAATGTACAACGCTTTAGAAAAAGAAGCTGAAATTGTTGATAACAGATCTTTATATTATTAATAAATAATTTGTTACAAAACAGATAAGATTAATGAGAAAAAGAAAATTTAATATAAAATATTCAAGTTAATACATAATATTATCTAATATTTTTTATATTTGCATATTAAGAAATAAAAATTAATTCAAGAATCCATAAATTTAAATTTTTAACAATGAAACATTTAAGAAAAGTTTTATTAACTTTATTAGTAATTGCTGGTTTTAGCAGCGTAAATGCACAAGATGCAAATAATCCGTGGGCAATAGATTTAGGCGCCAATGCGGTAGATTTTTATCCAACTAACCAAAATGTACCAGGCATAGGTCATTGGGGAGGTAGATTTTTAGCTATTGGAGACCATTACAATATGGCTTCTGTAGTAGATAGAATACACGTTGGTCATTATATTGCAGACGGATTTACTGTTGGTTTAGGTTTGTCCTTAAACACAATAAACAAATTTGGTGATAACGTTCTAGCTAATCCAGCTAGTTATATGGCCATTGATGCAGATATGCGTTATGATCTTAACGGAATATTAGGAGAAACTTCATTTATTGACCCTTACGCACTCGTTGGTGGTGGTTATACTTGGATAGATAAAATAGGTGTTGGCACTTTTAATATTGGTGGTGGCTTGAATTTTTGGACGAGTAAATCAAAAAACTTTGGTTTCCAATTACAATCTATATACAAACACTCTTTTGATGAAGGTATTGTTTTACCACATTTCCAACACTCACTAGGTATTATATTTAAATTTGGTGGTATAGATACAGATGGCGATGGCGTATATGATAAATTTGATAAATGTCCAGATGTAGCTGGATTAAAAGAATTTAATGGCTGTCCAGATAGTGATGGCGATGGTATAAAAGATTCTGAAGATTCTTGTCCAAACGTAGCAGGTCCTAAAGAATTAAACGGTTGTCCTGATGCTGATGGTGATGGTATTGCTGATAAAGATGATTCTTGCCCTAACGTAGCTGGAACAAAAGCCAATAATGGCTGTCCAGATACAGATGGAGACGGTGTTGTTGATAAAGACGATACTTGCCCAAGTGTTGCAGGTCCTGCAGCTAACAAAGGATGCCCTTGGCCAGATACAGATGGCGATGGTGTTTTAGATAAAGATGATAATTGTGTTGATGTAGCTGGTCCAGCTTCAAACAATGGTTGCCCAGAAGAAGTTATTTCTGCTGCTGCCGAAAAACAATTAAATGATTTTGCTAAAACTATCAATTTCAATTCTAATAGATTTAGCTTTAAATCTGGTGTATCAGTACAATTAGATGCTATTGTTTCTATTATGAAAGAATACGATCGAGCAAACTTTAGTGTTAATGGATATACAGATAGTCGCGGAAAAGATGCTTATAACTTAACTTTATCAGAAAAACGTGCTGCTGCTGTTATGAAATATTTAGCAGATCACGGAATTGCTGCTGATAGATTAACATCTAAAGGTTTTGGTGAAGCTAATCCTATAGCTGATAACAAAACTTCTAAAGGTCGTGCTGAAAACAGACGTGTTGAAATTCAAGTTGTAAATAAAAAATAATTTACACTAAATTATAAAATTGAAGAGGCTACTTGAAAAAGTAGCCTCTTTTTTTTGGTCTAAAATAACTGCTTTTATTTAAAAGCTTAATTGCCAATATTCTAACTATATATTTTATATATTTGCAGTAACCAACCAAATTAAGCACCATGAATAAAATAAGAACAATTTTAGCAGTAGCCACATTTTTTTTATGTGCCTCTATCACCTTGGCACAAGATTCTAAAAATCCTTGGGAAGTAGATTTTGGAGCAAATGCTGTTGTTTTCTACCCAATGGCAAGTATTAATAATCCAAGTATAAGCAATTACATTGGCGGATTTGTAAATGTGAGTCAGCATTACAACTACTATAGTTTACCTCTCAGATTACATGTTGGCAGATATATTTCTAAAGATTTTTCACTTGGTGCCGCTTTTTCTTTAAACAAAATTCGTAAAATGGGAGGTTCAGTAAATGAACTTGACTTTTTTAATTTTGATACAGATTTAAGATATGATTTAAATGCGCTTTTTGGCGACTTGAATATAATTAAGAACCTTGTAATAGACCCTTATGCTTTTACAGGATTGGGTTATACAAGTGTAGGAAGTGCGCATATAGGCTCTCTTAATTTAGGCGGTGGTATAAATTTCTGGACAAGCAAATCTAAAAATTTTGGATTCCAAGTGCAATCAACTGGGAAATTAAATTTAAAAGGAACAATAAGTTCATACTTTCAGCACTCATTCGGTGTAGTATTTAAATTTGGAGAGGCAGATACTGATAAAGATGGCATAAAAGACAGTAAAGATAAATGCCCAACTAAAGCGGGATTAATTAAGTTTATGGGTTGTCCCGATACAGATGGTGATGGTGTTAAAGATTCAGAAGATAATTGTCCAAATTTGGCAGGGACAAAAGAACTTAATGGCTGCCCCGATAAAGACAAAGACGGTATTACAGATAAAGATGATTATTGTCCTGATGTACCCGGTATCAAAGCAGGTAATGGTTGCCCAGATACAGATGGCGATGGTGTTGTAGATAAAAATGATGCCTGTATAAATATAGCAGGAGCTAAAAAAAATAAAGGATGCCCTTGGCCAGATACAGATGGTGATGGCGTTTTAGATAAAGATGATAAATGTAAAAACACTGTTGGATTGGCTTCAAACAATGGCTGTAAAAAGGAAATCATTTCACCTAAAGCTAATTTACTTATAAGCGATTATGCCAAGGCAATAGTTTTTGTTAGCAACCATTCTAGCTTTGCAAAGGGTGTGATAAAAAATCTAGATGAAATTGTAATTCTTTTAAAGAAATTTGACAAAACCGTTTTAATCATTAATGGATATACAGATAGTATAGGCGCCAAGAAGTATAACTTATGGTTGTCTGAGAAACGTGCTGCTGCTGTTATGAAATATTTAATAAATCATGGTATAAATGCCAACAGGTTATCGGCTAAAGGGTTTGGAGAAGCTAACCCTATTGACTCAAATAAAACATCTAAAGGACGCACTAACAACAGACGTGTAGAAATTATAGTTGTGAATAAAAAATAAGTTATATTCTAAATCATATTTTAAAAAAGCTGTGCTGTTTAGCACAGCTTTTTCTATTTTTATACTTTCCTTAAAAACGATGTAATAAGTGAAAGATTCCTTTTTAAATAAAATTGCAGATTATATAAAGCAACAAAATTTGTTATCAAATGATGTTAAAATTATTTTGCCAAACAAAAGAGCGAGTTTATTTTTAAAAAAGGAATTAATTAATTTGATAAATACGCCTACTTTTCTACCACAATTTTTAAGCATTGAAGAATTTACACAACAATTAACAGATTTAACGCTTTTAGACAATCTACATCTTCAATTTAATTTATATGAGGTATATTCTAAAATTATCCCAGTATCAGAACGAGATTGTTTCGATAAATTTATACAATGGGCGCCTATTGTCTTACAAGATTTTAATGAAATAGATGCTTATCTTATAGATGCTAAAAAATTATACACAAATTTAAGCGATTTAAAACGCATTGAAAATTGGACACCAGAGAGTGATGCCCCTACTTCTTTTAGTTTAAACTACTTAAAATTCTTTAAAACACTCAATAGATTACATAAAGAGTTTAGTGATAATTTACTCCAAAAGCAACAAGCTTATCAAGGACTCATCTATAGAGAAGCTGTAAATAATATTTCGTTATTTGCTAGTAATATTAAATCGCCTTTAATTTTTGCAGGGTTTAATGCGCTTAATAAAGCAGAAGAAGTTATTATTCAAGAATTATTAGAACAAAATAAAGCACAAATATTTTGGGATTTAGACACAACTTTTTTTAACACCAAACACTTGTCAAGTAAACTTATAACACATTATAAAAACACTTGGCCTTATTATAAAGACAGGGATATTGAATGGGAATCTACGTCATTCAAAGATTCAAAAAACATACAGTTTATAGGATCTCCCAAAAATATTCTGCAATTTAAAGTGGCGGGGCAAATACTCGAAGATATAAATAAAAGCGATGATAAATATAATGACACCGCTCTTGTTTTAGGCAATGAAGATTTGTTAAATGTAGCTCTAGAATCCTTGCCTGATTCAGTAGAACAGGTTAATATTACAATGGGTTACGCTTTAAAAAACACCCTATTGGCCAATCTTTTTTCTATATTATTTGAGGCAAATATTAAAGCTATAAAATTTAATAAAGCACAAGAACTCTATTATAAAGACGTCATAAATATTTTAAGAGATGCTTATTTCCAAAAATTAGATACCCTAGATGTTATTACTTTAAAGCAAGTCATCAATGCAATTCATAAAAACAACCTTATTTTTGTCGATTATAAAGTATTAAAGTCCAGTTTAAGTTTACCATTTTCTGAATTAGATTTCATTTTTAAACCTACCAATAATAACATTACTGAGTTTTTATCAAATTGTCTGCAATTAATAGATATATTAAAAGAAAATACCAATATATCAAATATAGATAAAGAATACCTTTACAGGTTTTACAATCTTTTTGTAGCGTTAGAATCACTAGAAAATAACTATCACTTTATAAAAGATTTAAAAACATTACAACATTTTTATAACAGCTTGTTGCGTAACGAAAAACTGTTTTTTGAGGGAGAACCTCTTAGTGGTTTACAAATTCTGGGGATGCTTGAAACACGTACTCTAGACTTTGAAAACGTAATAATAACATCTGTTAATGAGGGTATTTTACCTGCCAATAAATCAACAAATTCCTTTATACCTTTTGCTATAAAAAAGGCTTTTGGATTACCAACTTATTCTGACAAAGAAGCTATTTTTTCGTATCATTTTTTTAGATTGTTGCAGAGAGCAAAAAACATTTATCTTATTTATAACACAGAGGTAGATGGCTTTGGTGCGTCAGAAAAAAGTCGCTTTTTAACACAATTAGAATTGTTAAAACCAACTGAAATTAAAAAGTATTTGGCAAGCTCTAATTTAAATTCTGAATTAAAATCAGCTAGAGAAATTAAGGTCAATCAAAAATTAAAAGAAGGCTTGAAAGAATTGGCAGAAAAAGGTATATCGCCATCGGCAACAGCTCTTTATTTAAAAAATCCATTAGATTTTTATTATTCAAAAATCTTAAAGATTAGAGAGCAACCACAGTTAGAAGAAACAATTGCCTATAATACTTTTGGAACCGTTATTCACGATGCGCTTTATCAATTATATGTACCATATCTGAATCAGAATCTAACGGAAAAAAGTTTAGAAAATATCGCTCAGAATACAGCAAAAGCACTCAAAGAAAATTTTAAAAAAACCTATAAAGGAGGGACAATTGCCATAGGTAAAAACAAGCTTTATTTTGAAATGGCTAAGCAATATATCCAGAAATTAGTATCTCACGAATTAGCACTTTTAAAAAAGCATAAATCCATTAAAATACTGGCACTAGAAGAACCCTTAAATGCCGTATTAAATATTCCCAATATTTCATATCCTGTTAAAATAAAAGGGATTGCCGACAGAATTGACAGTGTTGATGGCAATTTGCGCATTATAGATTACAAAACAGGAAGTGTTGATTTAAATAAACTTAAGATTTATAATTTTGATAACTTTTTAGAGGACGAAAAGCACATCTTAGCCATGCAATTATTAATGTACGTTTTGATGTATTCAAAAACAAATGACGTGAATCAAGAAATTGAAGCAGGTATTATTTCATTTAAAAAACTCAACAATTACGTGCTAAAAATTAATTTTAAATCAGACATGTCAAATACAGATTTTAATATTACTAATGAACGCTTAAAAGATTTTGAGGAAGCTTTACAGCAACTTATGCAGTCTATTTTTAATATCAAAATATTCACAGAAAATATCCAAAACAAATGACAACAATCAAAAATCAAGTAATAAAAGGAATTCACAATAAACCTATTTTAACCGATGTTTATTACAACGAAACAAAAACAAAAAAACCAATCGTCATTTTTGCGCATGGTTATAAAGGTTATAAAGATTGGGGTGCGTGGAATCTTGTGGCCAAAGCCTTTGCCAATAATGGATTTGTATTTATAAAATTTAACTTTTCGCACAATGGTGGCACGGTAGCGCACCCAATAGATTTTCCGGATTTAGAGGCTTTTGGGCATAATAATTTCACAAAAGAATTAGACGATTTACAATCGGTTATTGATTGGGTTTGTAATAATAAAGATTTCCAACAAGAGGCTGACATGTCAAACCTAACGCTTATCGGACATTCTAGAGGGGGTGGTATAGTTACTATTAAAGCGCAAGAAGAAAAGCGAGTTAGTTGCGTCATAACTTGGGCAAGTGTGTCCGATTATGGTTCCAGATTTCCAACAGGAGAATTGTTAGAAGTCTGGCGAAAAAACGGTGTTTCGTTTATTGAAAATGGGCGCACAAAACAGCAAATGCCACATTATTTTCAGTTTTATCAAAATTTTAAGGATAATAGCAAAAGATTAAATATACAATGGTCTGTTGAAAATTTAGAGATACCGCATCTTATTATTCACGGTCAAGCCGATGAAACAGTTAAGTTACAAGAAGCTAAAAATATTCACAATTGGAACCCTAAAAGTGAATTATATATTGTACAAAAAGCCAATCATACTTTTGGGTCTAAGCATCCTTGGGAGAATGACTTTTTACCTAGAGAATTAAATGACGCCACTCAAAAAACTATAGCGTTTATAAAGGCTACATAAAACGACATTGAAGATCACCCCGATGCCTCGGAAGAATCGACGACCTCTTGATTGTCAGAAGCGCTCATTACCCGAACGTGCCGTTCGGTACAGGCGGGCAACCAACAGATTATTAAATTAGAGATAACAAAAAAACCACCTTTTTAGGTGGTTTTTTGTGGAGAAGATCGGGCTCGAACCGACGACCTCTTGACTGCCAGTCAAGCGCTCTAGCCAACTGAGCTACATCCCCAAATTATTATTGCAAATTTACTGATTTCCTTTCAATACTAAAAGAGGAATTCGACTTTCGAAATCAATTTTTTTAACACTGCTTTGTTCCCATAAACGACTAAAAAAGCCGCGTTTACGTCTAATAACACACAACATATCTGGATTAACCCCTAAGAGATGTTCTAAAACACCTTGAAAAACAGTGGCATTTTCAGATTTAATTATGTTGTTGGCAACCGCTTTAAATTGATTATCTAAAGTGTTGTCATCTTCGGTATTATGAGGTGTTATAACGTGTAATAGATTAACTTTAGCTTTAAAAACGTTAATCAAATTGTGTAAAGGATCTAAAACATGGTTGTGTTTAATAACGCCCGATTTTAAACCCAACAAAATATTTTTAATAGGTTTGAAAACATAATCCTTAGGGACAATTAACATAGGTAAATCGGTGTTTTTAACTAATCCTCCGGTTATGGGACCCAAATAAATAGAAGAATCGGCGCTACTATTTTTGGCAGAAGCTATAACCAAATCAACATTTAATTGCTTGGCAATTCTAGAAATACTATCTGTTATTGACCCTTTTACTGGCTTTGATATAATTTCAATATTTTTAGTATCTACTTTAGATAAAATATGAGCAAGTTCTTCTTTGGTATCGGCTTCTAAAATAGTGTCCATTTTTTTCATAGCATAAGTAGCATTTGCTAAGCCATAAACCTGAATTACATAGATTTTCGCGCCACAAACTAATGCGTAATCAACAGCGTATTGTAAAGTACATATCGCTTTGTTTGAATTACCTAAAGGGACTAAAATTGTTTTCATCTATAACTTTTTTGATTACAGTGCAATCTAATTAAAAAAATTAATATCTGTAATATTCTGGTTTGTATGGTCCTTCGACTGTTACACCAATATAAGAGGCTTGATCTGGACGTAATTCAGTTAATTCAACACCAATTTTAGCTAAGTGCAATCTAGCTACTTTTTCGTCTAGATGTTTTGGTAACATATAAACATTGTTTTCATAGCGGTCTTTGTGAAGCCACAATTCAATTTGCGCTAAAGTCTGATTTGTAAACGAGTTACTCATTACAAAACTAGGATGTCCTGTAGCACAACCCAAGTTTACTAAACGACCTTCGGCTAAAACGATTATTTCTTTGCCGTCAATAGTATATTGATCTACTTGTGGTTTTATGGTGTTTTTTGTACTACCGTAATTATTGTTGAGCCATGTCATGTCAATTTCATTGTCAAAATGACCAATATTACAAACAATGGCTTTGTCTTTTAATGCTCTAAAATGTCTTTCTTGAACGATGTCTTTATTACCTGTTGTTGTAATAACTATATCTGCTTTACCGATAACATTATCAAGTTTTTTAACTTCAATGCCATCCATTGCTGCTTGTAAAGCACAAATTGGGTCAATTTCTGTAACGGTTACAATAGCACCTGTTCCTTTAAATGATGCAGCAGTTCCTTTACCCACATCGCCATAACCACAAACCACTACGCGTTTACCAGCTAACATAATATCTGTTGCACGACGAATAGCATCAACAGCGCTTTCGCGGCAACCGTATTTATTATCGAATTTAGATTTTGTAACAGAATCGTTAACATTTATGGCAGGCATAGGCAATGTTCCTTCTTTTACGCGATCGTATAAGCGGTGTACGCCTGTAGTTGTTTCTTCAGATAAACCATTTATGCCAGAAACCAATTCAGGATAACGGTCTAAAACCATATTGGTTAAATCGCCACCATCATCTAAAATTAAATTTAATGGTTTTTTATCATCACCAAAGAATAAAGTTTGTTCTATACACCAATCAAATTCTTCTTCGTTCATACCTTTCCAGGCATAAACTGGGATACCAGCAGCAGCAATAGCAGCAGCGGCTTGGTCTTGTGTAGAAAATATATTACAAGAGCTCCAAGTTACTTCTGCGCCAAGTGCGATAAGTGTCTCTATTAAAACAGCTGTTTGTATTGTCATATGAAGACATCCTGCAATACGTGCGCCTTTAAGAGGTTGTTCGTCTTTATATTCTTCGCGTAAGCTCATTAAACCGGGCATTTCAGCTTCGGCTAAATGAATTTCTTTGCGGCCCCAATCGGCTAAGCTAATGTCTTTTACTTTATATTTCATGTTTGTTGATGTTTCTGTACTCATATTAGTATCTTTGTATTTTGAATGTGCAAATCTACAAAATACCTTTTACTTTCTAAATGCCTTTATACAAATTAATTAGACCTAATAAAAAGACTACTATTTACATTTGGAAAATAGAGGAATCTTTTGACTCTTTAAAAAAAGGTATCTATTTAAATAACAGAAGTTTAAATCGTATAAATAATATGCAATCTGAGTTGCATCAACGCGGATTTTTAAGTGTGCGCTATTTGTTAAAAGAAGCAGGTTATTCTGATGCTGATTTGTATTACAATTCTCATGGAAAACCTCTTTTAAAGGACGCTAAGCATATTTCAATTACACATTCATATCATTTTTCTGCTATTGCGATAAGTAACAATGATATTGGGATTGATATTGAAATGTTACGTGATAAAATTAAAGTGATTCAGCATAAATTTGTCAATACTGATTTTGATTCTCTTTCTGATGAAGATTTGGTAAAACAATTAACTGTTATTTGGGGCGCCAAAGAAGCGATGTATAAAACCTATCCTTATGGCGGATTGAGCTTTAGAGATCATATTGCTTTGAATCCATTTTTGTTTAAGGATGGTTTTTCTAGTGGACGCGTAATTTTTAATGATTGGAAAAAAAAATACACCATTCACTTTTTATTTATAGAAGATGCTTTTGCCTGTGTTTATGCCCTACCTAAAGATTAATTTATGAAGGTTTTAGAGCAATTACAAATAGCTAAAATAAGTAGTAAGAAATTACTCGCTATTTTACTGGATCCAGAAAAAGTAGATGTATCAAAAATCACAGAAGTTATTGAAAATATTAAAGCGCTTAGCGCCGATTTTATTTTAGTTGGTGGAAGTGTTGTTTCTAAAAACAAGACACAGGTTTTGGTAAATAAACTCAAAAAAAGGACTTCACTAAAAATAATTCTCTTTCCGGGTGACGTATCACAAATTTCAGAAAATGCAGATGCACTATTGTTTCTGAGTTTATTATCTGGTACAAACCCAGAATATTTAGTCAATCAACAAATAAAGGCGGCGCCACAACTTAAAAATTCTAGCTTAGAAATTCTACCTACAGCCTATATTTTAATTGACGGTGGGACTGTTTCTTCTGTTCAAAAACAAAGCCAGACAGAACCTTTAAATCCAAAAGATATAAATTTAATATATCACACGGCTTTGGCTGGACAATTAATGGGTAAAAAGCTCATTTATTTAGAAGCGGGTAGTGGGGCTAAAAACCCAGTTTCTGAATCTATTATCAGTAAAGTGTCGTCACTTACAATTCCGATTATTGTTGGTGGTGGTATACGAAGTTTAAAGGATATTGAAATGGCCTATAAAAGTGGTGCAGATTTGGTAATCATTGGTACAGCCTTTGAAGAAAATACTTTACTTTTGGAAGCGCAATAAACCTATGGATACTTTAATAGATTTTTTCTTAGCACCTTATAGAGAAGCTACAATTTTAAATATTATTTTAGAATTTATTGCAGCATTTTTTGGTGTTATCAGCGTTTTTTACGCCAAAAAAGAGAATATTTTGGTGTATCCTACAGGAATAATCAGTACGGGTTTATATGTGTACTTATTGTCGCAATGGGCTTTGTATGGCGATTTAATCATCAATATTTATTATACCATAATGAGCCTTTACGGATGGTATATGTGGACACGTGTTTCAGATAAAACCCACGAAACATTACATATTACAAGGGCCAATTTTAACGATAAAATAAAGGCTGTCGGTATCTTTGTCTTCACGGCAATATTTGTAATTGTTGTGTACCGTCATTACGAGGTGATGCCCGATTTGAGTTTTACAGAAAGTGTCAATTATGCATATCAACATTTAAGCTCGGGTAATTTAATAGAATTTAGAAAAGCCACACCCTATTTAGATACCTTTACCACAGCAGCTGCCTTCGTAGCCATGTGGCTTATGGCCAATAAAAAGATAGAAAACTGGACCTTTTGGATTCTCACAAATATTGTATCAATACCGCTTTACTTTGTAAAGGGTTACGGATTTACAGGTATACAATACAGCATATTTTTAATATTAGCAATTTTTGGATATAAAGCATGGAAAGCACACTTAAACAAGAACCTTCAGACATTATAAAAGTCGTTTTATTTGGTCCCGAAAGTACGGGTAAAACTACTTTATCTTATCAATTATCAAGACATTATAACACTGTTTGGGTACGTGAATTTGCACGCAGTTATTTGCAGGATAAATGGAATAATGAACGTAAAACTTGCGAACATGCCGATTTAATTCCCATTGCCGAAGGGCAAATGCGTCTTGAAAACGACTTGGCCAAAAAAGCTAATAAAGTACTTATTTGCGATACCGATATTTTAGAAACCAAAGTGTATTCTGAAGAGTATTATGGTGGTTTTGTAGAGCCATTATTAGAAAAATACGCTACAGAGAACACCTATGATTTGTATTTTTTAACCTATATAGACGTCCCTTTTGAAATGGACGATTTAAGAGACCGTCCTCATTTGAGAGAAGAAATGTTTAAGGCTTTTAAAAATACTTTAGACAAATATAAGCGTCCTTATATCTTGCTAAAAGGGGATAAAAAAGAGCGTTTGGAAACTGCTACAAAAGCGATTGATAAATTGTTGTTAGAAAAAGAATAAAGTATTTGTTTTATTTTTTGTAGTTTTAAGATTATGAAAAAAATAGTTGGCTATATTTTAATAGGTATCACCTTACTTTTATATGCCCTTTGGTTAGGCACAGACGCCTTGGAAGGACCAACATATCGTTCATTTTTACCGATTATTCTAATAGTCTTTCCCGTTATTGGATACAAAATGTTGCAAAGATCTAAAAAAAAATGAAAAGATATAAAATCAATTATCTAGCTTTAACAAGCGGTTTGCTTTTACTAATTTTTGCTTTGGTTTTTGCAGATATAATACCTGGAGGTGAAACCTTACAATACATCATTATTATTGTATCGTTTACATTATCTTTAATTTCTAGGTTTTTTAAACTCAAGAAAAAGCATTAAATATTTTTATATATTTTTGGAAAGATATAATAGGTAACTTTTGGAAAAAACACATCTTTTACTAAACGAATTAAACTTTAAAGCCATTAGAAGCAGTGGTCCTGGCGGACAGCATGTCAATAAAACATCTTCAAAAATTGAACTCACTTTCGACGTTTTAAATTCCGCTATTTTAACCGAAGAACAAAAACAATTACTCCTCAAAAACGTATCTTCAAGATTGACAAAAGAGAATGTACTCATCCTTTTTTGTGATGAAAGTCGGAGTCAGCATAAAAATAAAGAGATTGCCCAAAAACGTTTTTTGCAACTAATAGAGAAAGGGTTGATAATTCCTAAAAAACGCAAACCAACAAAACCCACAAAAGCCTCGGTAAGAAAACGCCTAGACAGCAAAAAGAAACTTTCTGTTAAAAAATCAAGTAGAAAATCACCTGACTTAGATTTATAAAATCTGAACAGTAAAATCAGAATTAATCATTACCTTTGTGCCTCTAAAAGGGGTGCCCTTTTCGATGGAAATCGGGAGGCTGAGATTATACCCATTGAACCTGAACAGGTAATGCTGTTAAGGAAATGACCAATCCCAAAAACCCTTTTTTATTTGTTTTATTAATCATTTAAGATTTAAATCTTAACTAAAAATCATTTTAAACAGATGAAAAAGTTTTTCATTTTATTCATTTTTTGCGGACTAAGTGTCTTCGCTCAAAAAACTGACATTAAAAAAGACACTATTAAACTCAATGAAGTCATTGTAGAAGCCACGCGCCTTGGTAAAAATGCGCCATTTACACAATCAAATATTACTAAAAAAGCGCTTAAAAAACGTAATTTAGGACAGGACATTCCTGTTTTACTAAAGTATTTGCCCAATATAGTTATTACATCAGATGCAGGTGCTGGTGTGGGTTATACGGGAATTCGTGTTCGCGGAAGCGATGCTACACGTGTTAATGTAACTATTAATGGTATTCCGTTAAATGATAGTGAATCGCAAGGAACATATTGGGTAGATCTACCCGATTTTGCCAGTTCTACGCAGAGTATACAGTTGCAACGTGGCGTGGGAACCTCAACAAATGGCGCAGGTGCTTTTGGGGCGAGTTTAAACCTGTTAACTGATGGTATTTCCCCAAATCCAATAGCAGAAATTAGCAATTCGCTCGGGTCTTTTAACACCCACAAACACACCGTAAAATTCAGTACAGGATTGCTAAACAAACATTTTGAATTGGCAGGACGTGTAGGTCTTATTAAATCTGATGGCTATGTAGATAGGGCTAGTTCCGATTTAAAATCGTTTTATTTTTCGGGAACCTATGTTAACAATAATACTTTGATAAAAGCTTTGGCTTTTGGGGGTCACGAAATTACTTATCAGGCTTGGTGGGGCATTGATGCAGCTACTTTAGAAAACAACCGCACTTTTAATTTTGCGGGGGCTATTTATGATGCTAATTGGAATGTCACAGACTTTTATAAAGACCAAGTAGATAATTATAAACAAGATCATTATCAGTTACATATTAATCATAGTTTTAATGATTTTTGGAGTGGAACAATGGCTTTTCATTACACCAAAGGGAAAGGTTATTTTGAAGAGTATCAGCAAGGTCAAGATGTAGCCAATTACGGTTTAACACCAATTGACGTTTCTGGAACACCTATTTCTACAACCGATTTAGTCCGCCGTAAATGGTTAGATAACGATTTTTATGGCACTACTTTTTCATTAAAATACAATGATTTAAATAAGGTAAAACTCATAATTGGCGGGGCGTGGAATAGTTATAAAGGCGATCATTTTGGACGTGTCATTTCAGGAGAATTTATAAAAAGAAAAGACTTGTTTAAAAACTATTACTTTAATGTAGGCGATAAAACAGATTTTAACATTTATAGCAAATTAGAATATCAATTAAACGATAAAGTCAATTTTTATGGTGATGTTCAATTCCGTAATTTAAACTACACAATTAAGGGAATTGATAGCGATTTATCAGATTTAAATATTAAAGATAATCTCTCGTTTTTTAATCCAAAATTGGGTGTAAATATCGAATTAAATGATGTGTCTAGTACTTATTTCTCTTTCGCAAAAGCGCACAAAGAACCCAACAGAACAGATTACAGAGGGGTTTCTAAATTGCCAAATCCAGAAAATTTAGACGATTTTGAATTGGGTTATCGCTTGGCTAAAAAGAATGTAAAATTAAATACCAATATTTATTATATGCATTACAAAGACCAATTGGTTTTAACGGGAGCAGTAGATGATGTAGGTAATTTTATCCGCGCCAACAGTGGTAAAAGTTACCGTTTTGGTTTAGAAATGGATGCGCAAATTAAGATGAGTAAATCTTTTTACTGGCAACCCAGTATGGCTTTAAGTACTAATAAAAACATTGATTTTATAGAAAGAAGCGGCACAACAACAAAAAATTTAGGAAATACGTCAATCTCATTTTCACCAAATACCGTTCTCTCTAATGCCTTTATTTATGAACCTTCAAAAAGTTTTTCTTTAGGAATTTTGTCAAAATATGTAGGAGAGCAGTTTATGGGTAATACAGAATTTAGTGCATCAAAATTATCGAGCTATTTTACTACAGATATTAATTTTGTATATAATATTTTTCCGAAAAGTACTTTTAAAGAAATTAACATTACGGGTTTAATCAATAATGTATTTGATGAGAAATATGTATCTAATGGCTATATGTGGGGAACGTCGCCTTATTATTATCCACAGGCAGGTGTCAATTTTTTATTAGGTTTAAATCTTAAGTTTTAAAGAAATCCCCCAACACTATTAAATGCTGGGGGATGAAATATAGATTAGTAGTAGGAAATTTAAACTTCTATACCTTTCATCATTTTATTCCAATAGAGGTAAGGCAACATATATTTCTTTAAAATCCATAAGCGCCAATGCTCTTTTGAGGAATCTGAAATAAGGAGTTGTTTTAATTTAGGGTCTGGTGTAAATTCTTTGCTATAATCAAATTCGGCTAATACCATTTTACCGTAACCTGTAACCAAAGGACAAGAAGAATAACCATTGTATGTTTTATCGGCTAAAGCATTGCTTTTTACAAGATGTAAAAGATTACCGACTACTACAGGGGCTTGTTTTCTAATAGCAGCACCTGTTTTAGCTGTGGGCAACTGGGCAGAATCACCTAACCCGAAAATGTTACTGTACTTAGTGTGCTGTAGCGTTTGATCGTTTACAGAAACCCAACCATCAGCAGTAGCTAAAGGTGAATTACGTATAAAGTCGGGGGCTTGTTGGGGTGGTGCTAAGTGCATCATGTCAAAATGAATACCTATTAATCCATCCTTTTTAACAGCTTTTACATTTTTGTAATTGTACTGAATTTGAGGGTCAACTTGTTTGTTTACATCTGCATCGTCCATAATAACACAACCACCCGCTTGAGGCTCTTGTGTTACTTTGTACCAGGCAATTTGTTTATTAGCATCTACCTTAACTAAGGTGTGGTGGAAACGCAGATTGATATCTTTTCTATCTACAACATTCATTAATGTTTTGGCAATGGGTTTAACGGCAAAAATAACACCACCGGGTAGCGCAAAAACAATATCCGTTTTTTTGCGGACACCACTGCGTTTAAAATGCTCTTCGGCGAGATACATTATTTTTTGAGGAGCGCCACCACATTTTATAGGTGTGGCCGGTTGTGTAAACAAAGCGGTACCGCCTTTAAAGTTTTTAAGTACTTCCCAAGTGTGATTAGGATCTGTGTAATTACTACAAACAACACCTTTGTCCATAGCTTCTGAAAGTCCTTCTACAAGTTCTGGTGCAATTTTAATACCAGGCGCCACTACTAAGTAATCGTATGTATAAGCGGTGTCATCTGTTGTTTTAACGGTATTTTTTTTAGGATCAAAAGTGTCTGCAAATTTTTTAATCCAAGTAACGCCATCTGGAATAAGTGAAGCCATAGGGCGTGCTGTTTTATTAAAATTGTAGGTATTGGCACCTACAAGCGTCCAAGCGGGTTGATAATAATGTGTATCTGCGGGTTCTACAATAGCTACATCAACAGAAGCATTCTTTTTTTTAAGCATAGAAGCCACCATAATACCTGCGGTACCTCCTCCTATTACTAGGATTTGAAAATGAGTTTTCATAAATATATAGTGTTAATTAGTAGTAAATAAAGTGGCAAATTATAAAATATTAATAAACTAAACGTGATGAATATCACAATAAAAATTTTAAACAAAAAAAATCCTAAATCATTCAGAGAAATCATTAGGATTTTTAATAATAATAGTGGGTAATTTAGACTAAATACAATTAAAAGTATCTAGTCGAGGGATTATTTTTTTGTAGTACTCTTGCCTACTATAGAATAAAGCGGACAAGAACTTGTTAAAATTGTAAATAGCATAATGGCGCCAACGGCATAGAGAATATAACCTGTTGTTGCAGCTTCAGGCCCTGCTTTATAGGCAAAATAAACAGCTACAACAGCAATTATTAAACGAATGACTTTGTCGATAGTTCCTACATTTTTTTTCATAATAAAATTATTTAAGTGTTAATAGTTTACTTTTTTAAAGGAAGTTTATTGGTGTTCCAATTTAAGATACCTCCTTTTAAATTATAAATTTTTTTAAAGCCTAATTTTTTAAGAATTTCGCTAGAATATTTACTTCTTACGCCACTTCTACAATACACATAAATAGGTTTAGATTTATCTAGTTTGCCGATTTGTGTGCTAAAATCTTGGTCGTAATAATTCATATTAACTGACCCTTTTATATGTCCAGATTTAAATTCGTTTGGTGTCCTAACGTCAACTAATTGAATATTATTGTTTAAAGTAGCGCTCAGTTCTTTTGGTTCAATATTTTTTATAACACCCTTACCTGTACTTTGAGCTATAATATTTTGGCTTAAGCCGATGCATAAAAAAGTAATAAATAGTATTTTTAAAATTTTCATATCAAAATGTTTTGTCAACTGATCGCAAAAATAATGCCCTTAAAATTAGTAAAAATATTTTAAGGGCATTAAAAACCTAATTATTAATTATAATAATGTTGTTGGGCAGACATAATCTGTAAATTTTAACCCTGTTTCTTTTAAATCGTTAAAACCACCACGAACGTCGGTTACATTTTTAACACCATTTGCTTGAAATATAGAAGCCGCAATTAAAGAGCGATAGCCGCTAGCACAATGTAGGTGGTATTCTTTATTAGCATCTATTTCTGCAAAATTTTGACTTATAAATTCTAGAGGAAAGCATTCTACACCAACTACATGCTCAGAAAGGTATTCAGATTCACGACGTACGTCTAGAGCATTTTCTATGTCTCCATTTTCAAGTTTTTTAGAGAAGCCTAAAGCTGTTTCAGAGCCTATTTTATCTACATCAAAACCCGCTTCGCGCCAAGCAATAATGCCACCCGCGAGATAGCCCATAGTGTTATCATAACCAACACGAGAAAAACGCGTTACTACTTCGTTTACACGGAGTTCGTCATCTGCAATAAAAATAATTTTCTGATTGATGTCTTTCACAAGTGTCCCAACCCAAGGGGCAAAATTACCATCTACGCCAATATACCAAGCGCCAGGAACCGTACCTTCTTCAGTATAAGCCTCTTTGCTACGGGTATCTATAACCATTACATCTTTTTGCTCGCTCAATTCTTTAAAAGTTGGGGCATCTAAAGGCGTAGAGCCTTTGTGTAAAATGATATCGATACTTGTGTTTATAGATTTATTCATCCGCACATTATTTGGGAAATATTGCGGTGGTTGTTTAAGACCAGTAGTCACTTCTGTAATAAATTCTTCTTTGGTCATATCTGCGCGAAGTGCATAATTGGTTTCTTTTTGATGACCTAAAGTGTCATAAGTTTCTGAACTCATATTTTTACCACAAGCCGAACCGGCACCGTGGTTTGGATACACTATAATATCATCTGGTAAAGTCATTATTTTTGTACGCAAAGAATCGAATAAATGACCGGCTAAGTCTGCTTGGGTTAAATCAGATTTTACAGCTAAATCAGGCCGTCCTACATCGCCTATAAACAGGCAATCTCCTGTAAATACATAAGGTGTAAAACCATCTTTGTCTATTAAAAGATAAGAAGACGATTCCATTGTATGACCAGGTGTGTGCAGTAATTTTAAATTAATATCACCTATTTTAAACAGCTCGCCATCAGTACCATTGTGAATTTCATATTCGGCAGTAGCGTTAGGACCAAAAACAATTGTAGCGCCCGTTTTTAGTGCTAAATCGTATTGACCAGAAACAAAATCGGCGTGAAAATGTGTAAGAAAAATATATTTAATTTTTGCATCGTCGGCTTCAGCCATTCTAATATAAGGCTCAGTTTCGCGTAGAGGGTCAATTATGGCAGCCTCGCCATTACTACAAATATAGTAAGCCATTTCTGCTAAACATCCGGTAAATAATTGTTCTACTTTCATTGGTTTGTGTTTTTTAAATTTTTAATTGTGGGGTCTAAATTAATAATCTCTTTACCACTTTATGTGATTTAAATTACATTGTTATTTATTGCTCTGAGCTGTAAAATCCTTTTTATAAGTGTTAATTGTATTTTTTTGGTAATAATCTATAGCTTCTTGTATACTCATAAAGCAATGTTGTTTACCTATCTCAGAAATGATGCCCGATTTAGAAATAGTATCTCTCACCGGGCCTTTTAAACCTGTAAAGTAAAAGTCTATTTCTTTTGATTTAAAATGTTTAAGAACTTCTTGTAAAGCATAAACACCACTACTGTCTAAATTATTGAGACTTTCGCCATCAATTATTATGACTTTTAAATCAGGTCCCTTTTTTGTGGATTCACTAAAAAGTGTGTCTTTAAAAAAAGTTGTATTGGCAAAGTGAAGTTGCGCATCAAATCGAATAATTAAAATATCTTTAAAAACTGCGACATCTTTAAATCTTTTGATATTTCTGTACAGATAAGTATTTGGAACTTTACCCAAAATAGCCACATGGGGTTTTGTAGATTTATAAATGAGCATCCCTAACGATAAAAGGACGCCTGCAATAATACCTTCTTTAATACCTACTGTGGCCGTAATTATTAAGGTGATATTTAAAATAGCCAAATCTCTTTTGGTGTATTTCCACAGTTGCGCTGGAATTTTAAAATCTAATAAACCAAATACAGCAACCATAATTATGGCCGCTAAAACCGCTTTGGGTAAGTAATAAAAATAAGGTGTTAAAAACAGTAAAGTTAACGCCACAACCAATGCCGAAATAATGGCAGCAAGCGGCGTGTTTGAGCCACTCTGATTGTTAACAGCCGTTCTTGAAAAGCCGCCTGTTGATGGGTAACTTTGAAATAATGAGCCTACAATATTTCCTAAACCCAAGGCAATAAGTTCTTTATTGGCGTTGGCCTTATAATTATTATGTTTGGCTTCAATGGCTTTGGCTACAGAAATAGCCTCCATAAAAGCAATTAAAGCCAATGTTAAAGCAATGGGTGCTAATTTTTGGATGGTTTCAAAATCAAAAGATTGAATTTTAAAATGTGGTAAGCCTTTGGGGATGTTGCCAACTATTTTAACCCCGTATTGATTCAGGTTAAAGATTTGTACAACTAAAACACCAAGAATTACAACAACTAACGCTGCCGGAATTTTCTTAAAATAATGTTTTAAAAACACCAATATTAATATTGATAAAATACCAATTGTAAAAGTAGGCCAATTGATTAATTTTAGGTGATTTACAGCATCAATTAATAAATATTGTAATTGATTATTTCGATGTATATCAACCCCTAATAAATGCTTTAATTGATTTAATCCGATAATTAATGCTGCCGCCGATGTAAAACCGCTGATAACGGGTTTTGATAAAAAATTAACTAAAAACCCCAATCTGAAAATCCCAAATGCTAGCTGCATAATACCCATTAAAAGAGCTAGTAAAATAGCTAAAGCAATAAAATGCTCCGATCCAACTATTGCTATAGCACCAACACCCGAAGCTACAATTAAACTATCCATAGCCACCGGCCCAACGGCCAATTGACGTGAGGTGCCAAAAAAAGCATAAACAAATTGTGGTATCATTGCGGTATATAAGCCGTAAATAGGTGGCAATCCGGCAATCATAGCGTAAGCAATACCTTGCGGAATAAGCATAATACCAACGGTTAAACCTCCGGTAATATCTCCTTTTAACCAACTTTTTTTATAGTTGGGTAACCAATTTAAAAAAGGAAAAATGGCAGATAATTTCATTTATTTATTATTATGACATCTAACAAATATGTCAAATTCTAGGCAAAATTACTGATAAAAGCACCTACTTATGTGATGATAATCACGTTAAGAATTTTTGCACTCAGAAAATATTTTTGCTGGGCAAGAACTGCAAATATCTGAATCAAACTTTTTATAAATACTTTCAATAGCTTTGTTTTTATCACTAAAAAAATTATCAGCACCTATTTTGTCGTAAAAGCCTCCCTTTTTAAGCACGTCTTGGCCAATGAGTTTCATTCCCGAAAAATAAATATCACCCCCTTTTGTACGCCAATTTTCAACTTCGTTAGTCAACCATTCGGCGCCGGCTAAATCAATAAAATTAATCCCATCAGCCACAATTAAAAGATGTTTTATATTTTCTTTTTCATCAAAATCCGAGAAATATTTTGAAACCGATTCTATTGCACCAAAATAAATAGAGCCGTCTATTCTTATAATTTTTAATTGTGGGCATTCGCCCGCATCATTTTCTCTTATAATGTTTACAAACCTATCATTGCTATCCAAGCCTAGTTCAGCAATATTTGGTTTTGACGTTTTTTCTAAATAAAAGAATATCGATAATAATATTCCGAGTATTAAAGCTTGTTGAAAATCTAAAAATAAAGTTCCTAAAAAAGTGGTGCTAAATACAATTAATTCGCGTTTACTCGATTTAATGATTTCTTTAATATGCTTGAAATCAACTAAATTATAACCGACTAACAAAATAATACCGCCCATAGCCGCTTTGGGTAAAAAGGCAGCGTATTTGGCAAAAATTAAAACAACTATCATCAATCCTGTTCCCGAAATTATAGCAGACATAGGTGTTTTAGCCCCCGATTGGAAATTAATACTCGACCTTGTAAACGAACTTGAACTGGTATAGCAACTAAAGAAACTCGATACAACATTAGAAATGCCCTGCGACACAAATTCCTGATTTGTATTGAGCTTTTGATGGGTATGTAAAGCTATTGATCTTGATATAGCGGCTGCTTCTACCAAACCCAAAGTAGCCAAAATAAAAGCCCCTGAATTTAACAACCTCATATTGGCATAATTAAAATCGGGCATTCTAAACGGCGGTAGATTTGATGGAATTTTTCCTACAGTTTCAATAATATGTGCATCACCAAACCACAGGGCTAACAAGCTCCCAAAAATCATAGCAACTAGCATATAAAGGCGTGTTATTTTCTTAATTCTTTTTATGATTAGTGCTACAGCTAAAGTGCCCATGGCCACCCCAAAATCATACCAATTTGTGTTTGAAAGGTGAGTTGTAATGTATTCTATAATGTGGAAAAAAGAACTTCCTTGAGGGACTTTTAATCCGAAAATATGTTTTAATTGTTTAAAGGCAATCAAAGTTCCGGCTCCGGCAGAAAATCCTATAATAACCGAATTGGATACAAAATTGACTAATTTTCCCATACGTGCTAAACCCATAATCAATTTAATAACACCTGCCATAAACGACAATAAAATAGCCAACGAAACAAAGGCTTCAATATCGGTTTCGGGATGGATAAACTTACTGATAATTGAATATAAAACTATTGAACTTGTGGTTGTTGGTCCCGATACCAAATGATAAGAAGAGCCAAACAATGCTGCAATAATAGGCGTTAACATGGCTGTATAAAAACCATAAATAGGCGGCATACCAGCAATCATAGCAAAAGCCACTGCTTGCGGAATTACAATTATAGTACCCGTAATACCAGCAACTAAATCATCTTTCCAATAATCTTTTGCTAAGGGCAACCAGGTTAAAAAAGGGAAAATCTTATTAAGCATCGTTAAATGTAATTATTTTTAGTTATAGTGAGGGTTTCACTTTGAGTGAAGCATTCACTTTTTTTAGTTTTTAGTGATACGATGACTCTGAGTCATTGTATCACTTTTAATTATAATTTATTTTTAAAAATCAATATATTTTAAAGCAACTTCTCTATTGATTAGTTTTTCATTTTTAGGATTGTCATAAGCTCTTGCAGAAGAAAATTCCCAATCTGTTTCTTTTTTAGAAAGTTTTGCTTTAACCGGATTTTGATGAATATAATTAAAACAAGCTTGCGGGTATTGTTTTTCAGTAATAAGATGACTTTGAGTCATCTTATTACTAATAAAAGATGGTGAAGCTCCTTTAAAACAATTAATACATTCTGCTTTTGTATGTGCTTTAAATAGTGAGCCTTTAAAGTTTTCTTGTTTGTTTATTGCTCGTGTATAAGAGCGTAGCATTATGGCAATTGAGTTATTAAGTGTTCTTTTAGTGATACGATGACTCAAAGTCATCGTATCACTGCTACTAATAGGTATTTCTTCTTCTTTAACCAAAACCATCAAATGAAAATGATTAGGCATCAAACACCAAGCTATAATATCGGCGAAGGGTTTAATGTATATTTTAATCTTTTCAATAAAAAAAAGGTAATTATCTCTCTTAAAAAAGATTTTTCTACTGTTATTCCCCTGATTGTAGATATGATATAAATAACCCTTTTCTAGTTGCATTTTATTTTATTTTCTAGTGATACGATGACTCAAAGTCATCGTATCACTTAGTTTAATTAAGATTCTTTACTTAATTCCATATTTACCATTCGCATTTCAGTATAGGTAAATTTATTGTCAATTTTATTTTTAAGATCAGAAAGTCCTTCAAAATCTACAGTTTTCATAATTTTTTTAAGTTCTAAATATTTATCTTTTGACATTAAATCTTCAATATTCAATTCACCTGATAAAATATATTGAGTTAGATGTCCTTGAATAGTCCCAGTAACAAAACCTCTTTTTTTGGCAATTTCTTTAACAGACATGCCGCTTTTAAACAAGTTGTAAGAAATTTTCTGTGTTTCTCCTTTTTTTTGTTTTTTAGGTTTAGTGAGGGTTTTATCCAAAGTAAAATCCTCACTATCAAAGCTTGATTCAATATTATTTTCATCAATATATTCTAAAATAATTTCTAAAATTTCTTCACTATATTTTTCTACGCGTATTTTCCCCATTCCATTAATAGTCCTTAATTGATTTGGTGTGGTTGGTAAATAGGCACACATTTCGTATAAAGATTTTTGCGTAAATATTTGAAAATGACTGAGATTCTCGGAATGTGCAATAATATGTCGTAATTCTCTTAATTCTTCAAATAATTTTGGATGATTCGTCGAAGTGATTTCTGCTCTTTTTTTCTTTGATTTTTTTATTGAAGATTCCGATTTCTCTAAAATTGCTTTTGCGCGTAAATCTAAATATTTTGTAACTGAGAATTTTTCGGATAAGCCATTTAAACAATAGGTTTTAAAGAATATTAAATCTTCAATTTTATCTAACTGTTTGTTTAAATCTTTTTTTATTTGTTTGTTGTCTGTTGTAAAATTTATCGTTTTAAAAAGTAGATTTATTTTCTCATTGGTAAATTCAGTGAAATAAGCAATTGCTTTATGGATTCTTTCTTGTAACTTTTTATCATTTTCTAAGCTATTTACAGAAGCGCTAAGCTCATTTATTTGATTTTTAAAGGTCGTACTAATCTTAAGTAAGCGTGTTATGTTATCTTTGATAGTAGGGATTATTTCAATAATATTTCCTTCTAAACTAGTTCTATTATTGTAATAGATATCCATAATCCGTTTTAACGGATATATAAAATCAAAATAGTTAAACAATTCTTCCAATAAATTTAATTGATATATTTTTTGCGAATCATTTAAATCTGTTTCGTTTGGCAAGTTATCTTCTACGTTTCTGGTAAATGTAGCAACTCGGTTATCATTAATAATGCTACTTTTTTTAATTTTTGTTTTTAAAATGATGCCTTCTAGAGATTTACATCTACTCAATGCTACATAGGTTTGTCCGTGAGCGAATGACGCTTCGGCATCAATTATGGCTTTTTCAAAAGTTAATCCTTGACTTTTATGAATTGTAATAGCCCAAGCCAATCGCAATGGGATTTGCGAAAAAGAGCCTACAATATCTTCCGATATTTCTTTTGTTTCCTGATTGATGCTATAACTTACATTCTCCCATTTTTCAGCAGTAGCTTCTATTTCATTTTCATCATCAGGGCACTTGACAGTTACAAAATCGTTATCTAAAGATGTGATTGTTCCTATTTTTCCGTTAAAATATCTTTTTTCAAGACTACTGTCGTTTTTAATGAACATGACTTGTGCCCCAACTTTTAATTTTAAATTTTCACTTGTAGGATAGGCATGCTCATTAAACTTACCCTTAGTTTCGGCTGTATAACATTGACTTTTTGATTTTAGTTTATTCAATTCCAATTCATTGATAGTATCTGCTCTGTTGTTATGTGTTGTGAGCGTAATATAACCCTCATTTTTATCTGGCACAAAATCTGGTTGAAACCGATTATTTAAAACAGTTGCAGATTTAAGGCTTAGATTATTATTTCTAACTTCATTTAGAATTGCAATAAATTCTTCATTATCTTGTCTGTAAATATGCTTGAGTTCAATACTAATGGCTTGCGATTTTTGGAAAGTATTACTACTAAAAAAATAGGGCGTATCGTAATGACGTCTAAGTAATTCCCATTCGTTGGGTTTTACAACGGGCGAGAGTTGTTGCAAATCGCCAATCATTAATACTTGTACCCCTCCAAATACCTTGTTTCTATTTTTATAACGTCTTAATACTTGGTCTATTCCGTCTAACAAATCAGAACGAACCATGCTAATTTCGTCAATAATCAATAAATCTAATGACCTGATTATATCAATTTTAATTTTACTGAATTTATGTTTAAAGCTATTTGAATTATTTTGTTCAACTCCGGGAACAATAGGCCCAAAAGGCATCTGAAAAAAGGAATGTATTGTAACGCCTTTTGCATTTATGGCCGCAACTCCTGTGGGAGCCACAACAACCAGTCGTTTTAACGATTCGCGTTTTATTTTATGCAGAAAAGTGGTTTTGCCTGTACCTGCATTTCCTGTCAAAAAGATATTTCTATCTGTTTTTTCGACGAAACTCCAAGCTAATTCAAGTTCCTGATTTTTACGCATATACAAATGTAGTAATTTTTTTAGTTTTTAGTGATACGATGACTCTGAGTCATCGTATCACTTTTTGCCTACTCAGAATCTTTTTTATCTATATAATACACACTTTCATCGGGTTTAAAAGCACGGTTAAACCAGAGTGGTCTGCGTTCGCCATTGGGTCCGGGAGCAGGACGCGTCATAGCCAGCCATTCTTTGTACACTTTGTGTGATTTATTTGTATCGACAAAAATATCACCGTATTTTTCACCTTCACTAGGCACTTCTATACGAACGCGTTGATGCCAAGTGTGCATACCACTTATAGGATCTGGATGAACAGCATGGGTTATATTTTGATGCACACCACCATCTTTCCAGAAAATACGTTTTGAATCCTTATCGGATGACTCAAAAGGTTTGATACCAGAAATGGTATTCATTTTCCAACCTCCTTTGCCATCTCCTTCAATATTTACGGTATTGGTTGCCCAACGATTCCCTGTTTTATCTTGCGGACGGCGCCAACGGCCTATGTGATGCGAACAAGCTACAACGCCAGGTTTCATACTTTGTGTCACCCAAACTTTATCTATAAAATAACCAATATCGGTATTTAATTTAACCAAATCACCTGTTTTAAAATCCCATTTCTTAGCGTCATCTGGGTGCATCCAAATAGGATTTCTGTTCGATATTTCTACCAGCCATTTGGCATTTCCAGAACGCGAATGAATAAGTGTAGGCAATCTAAAAGTAGGTACCAAAACATACTCGCCTTTTGCCTTATCTAAAACATCATTATGGATGTGACTTTTAATATAAGTAGGTGTGGCGTATTCTGGCCATTTCCAATTGACCATAGTTTGAGAATAGAACTCGTTTTTACGTGATGGTGTTGGAAAACCAACACAGGCTTTACCCTTTATCATCACGCCAATAGCTTTACCATTTTTAGAAATCACGTCGGTTTTAGCATCTACTTTAGAACCTTTTAATTGCTCTGCTGAAAGTTCGTTTTCATTGACTTTATATGATTCGCCTTTTTCAATTTCGTAAGCGCCATATTTTTTCATATAGTCTAATGCGCTTAAACCTTCTTTTTTGGCTGTTTCTGGTAAGCCTTTTACACGTTCAAATATATATTGGTAATATTCATCAATCGTAATTTTTTTACCGGGACGGTAAGGCGATTCAAAATGCTTGCGGATGCCCATGCTGCCATCTGGATCTATACGCCAAGAGAGTTCTATAAAGAATTCATCTTCTTCCCAAACTTCACCCGGATTCGATTCGTAAGTCAGTTTTACGGGTTTGCCATTTCTTCGCGCGGCTTCTCTTAAAACAGGTTGGCGGAAAGCTATCCAAGTCCCTCCGTGGGTGGCATAACTGTTTAAATCATGACGTTCTGAAGCCAGTCCCATCGGCAAGACAAAATCAGCAAAAAAAGCGGTTTCGTTCCACGTAGGTGTTAAAGCGGCATGCAGTCCGAATTTGGTTTCATCTTTAAACATTTCCATCCAAGTAAAGCCGTCGGGATAGGTCCAAACAGGATTAAATACACGCGAGAAATACACATCCATCTTGCCACGTCCTTCTTTTAAGAAGTGGGGTAATAGTTGGCTCATTTCAAAGAAAGCCAGTGGATATTCTTTAGGGAAATGCAATTCATTCCATTTTTTCTGTGGCTTTGGCGGATTGGGTTGCGTGGGTTTAAATTTATTCCAAGAATTAGGCGAAGTACCGCCTTTGGCGCCTACAGCCCCTGTTAAAACCGATAAAAAATGAAGACATCGGGCTACAGCCCAACCGCCGAGATTTGAGGCGCCGGCGGCACGCCAGTTATGCGAAGCAAAGCGCTCGCCCGCCTCCCCAATTTTTACGGCAATTTCACGAATCATAGAAGCCTTAACACCCGATTCTTTTTCGGCAAATTCCGGTGTAAACGACGCGTATTCTTCTATCATAGCCGTGATATAATTTTCAAAAACTACCTCTTTTTTAGGATGACGTGCTTCTAAATAAGCTTGCCAATTAGTCCAATTTTCTAAATAGTCGCGGTTGTATAAACCTTCTTGTAAAATTATTAAGGCCATAGCCAATAACACGGCCGCTTCCGTTCCCGGATAACTGGGCAACCAGTAATCTGACATACTTGCCGTATTCGATAAACGCGGGTCCATAGTCGCTAATTTAGCCCCTTTCATTTTACCTTCTATAATGCGTTGTGCATGCGGATTAAAATAGTGCCCCGATTCTAAATGCGCCGAAATCAGCAATATAAATTTAGCTTCGGCATGGTCAGGTGAAGGACGGTCGTAGCCATACCATAAATTGTAACCAAAACGTGCGCCCGAAGAACAGATATTGGTATGTGAATTATGCCCGTCTATACCCCAACCTTGTAAAATCCAGTTCATAAATTTTTCTTTACCGGGTCTGCCCACATGATAGGCAATTTCATTATGGCGGTCTTCTAAAATAGCTTTACGGATGCGTTTGGCAATGGTGTCTAATGCTTCGTTCCATGTAATACGTGTCCATTCGCCGTCACCGCGTTTACCTTTACGCTTAAGCGGATATAAAATACGGTCGGGGTCTGTAATCTGATTGATGGTAGCAGGTCCTTTGGCACAATTACGGCCACGACTGCCAGGGTGATAGGGATTTCCTTCAAATTTTTTAACTTCTTGTGTCTCTTTGTCTATAAAAGCTGTTAAACCACAAGCCGATTCGCAGTTAAAGCAGGTGGTAGGGACTATCTGATATGTTTTTTTCTCCTTTTTTGGCCATACTTTAGGATTGTATTCTTGCCAATTATCCCATTTGCTAGGAGGTGGAAAGTTTTCGTACAGTTGTGCTACTTCTTCGTCTGTAAAATGACGCATATCGCCGTCAAATTCTTGATAACCTTCTTTGTGTAAATCGGGGATAATACCGATTTTTTCTGCAAATTTTTCTATTACGGATGGTTTTTTATAGCCCATGATTGTATTTATTCGATTTTTTTATCTGAGATTAACTCGATTTATTATTTCTAATTTTTGCTCTTACAGTGCCTATTGATTTGACAATTATTTTTAATAATTCTTCTGATTCATTATAAGACTTCTGCCACATATTCTGTAATTCTGGTTTTATTTCTGTTATCAACTCGATGAAATACATTGTTTCATCTAATTCTTCTTCTACAATTTTTAATTTGTTTAAAAAATCTCTTGATGATTTGGCTCTGCAAGCCGCTCTATAATTGGCGCCTACCGAACTAGAACATCGTATTAATTGTCTTTTATAATCATAAAATTCATCTCCTATTTTTTGACAGTTGTGCCAAACCATTATTGCAATCCCTTTTGTCCGTTTTTTTAAGATATTTTCCATTTTTATTTGAATTAATATTTTTAAAATCAATAGAACAAATCATAAATCGAATCAATCATCAATCGAATAAATAAGCTAGGCTAGCGGTATCCGCTGCGGTGCTTCTATCCATATTTTTTCTGTTAAAAATATACCTGCCAATACTAAAACAGCGCCAATGCTCAAGGTTGCAATGCTCGGTATTATATTAATGACGATTAATGGTAATACGTTTCCTATGAGCACTACGCCAATCCAAAATAATTTTTTATACTGTCCTTTAGTTATCATAATAACTACTGTTTTAGCAGCCGTTGTAGGATGTGTAATTATTAATTCAGTCAGCATAGTCAATAAATTAAAGATGAGAGCTCCTGTTAAAATAGGTGCCAAAATGCTCATCCAAAAAGCGTCATGCGGAATCAAAATAAATACAGCTGTTCCGGCCATAATACTGTGTACCAGCATATGAATGGGCAGCGTGGGACTTTGCCAAAAATCGCGTCCTTTGGCTTGAGCAAACAAAAAGGCTGTGTAAATAGCCAACATGACGGCAAAAAAGGCTGTTATCCAAAGTATAAACATTTCGCCTGTATGGGCGTCAAATAATGTCATGACTCCCCAAATGGTATCTAATAATCCAAATATTGTAATGGTATAACCACCTTTAACCAACCACGAATTCCACTGAGGTCTTAGCAGTACGTTTAAAAAACGGTCAGGTCTGTCTAAATCCATCACCAAAAACAATCCGGTTAAGGCTAAGAATGTTAAGGAAATGCCTACCGACCATAATTTGGCTGTGTTGCTGACTTCATACCCCAATAAAATGGCCAAAAACGGCATTAAAAAAGCGCCGGCCGCAATGGCTTTGGTCATTACGTAAGCTGATACTTCCCAACCCCAAAGAATACCTTTGTCTGGCGTATCGTAAACGCGACGCGCTTTACCTGTTAAGACATCTATATAATTAGGATTTTCGGTTTCTTTTTTCTGATAAGCGGCCTGTAAATTGTTATCGATGCTCATTTGTAGCAGATTAACGTCATCGTTGGTATGCATCATTTTTTCGGCAGCTTTGGCGTAATGTCCTACACCACGCGCTTGCGAACTCCACAAACTGGGTCCTGATTTATCGGTCGCTTCGGGATTGAGTGATTGGTAATCGCCATCGATGTAAAACAGATTGGGATTGGTGCCTTTTTCGGGTTTTCTTACAATAACTTGCTCACGTGCGAGTAAATGTGAAATTTCGGTATGCGCATTGTCCATATCGCCTGCAATAATAGCGTGCTCTGGACACACCTCTACACAAGCTGGGGCACGACCTACTTCTATGCGATGAGCACAGTAATTACATTTGGCGGCCGTATGCGTATCGGGGTCAATATACAAGGCGTCGTAAGGGCAGGCTTGCATACAGCTTTTACAGCCGATACAGCGATTGTTGTCAAAATCGACTATACCATCTTCGCGGGTATAAAGAGCCTCTACGGGGCATATTTCTGTACAAGGGGCATCGCTACAATGGTTGCAACGCATGACCGAAAAAATACGACGCGTATCGGGGAATTCCCCTTTTTCTACTTGTTTTACATAAGTACGGTTAACGCCTATCGGCACATCGTGCTCTGATTTACACGCCGTGGTACAAGCATGACAGCCGATACATTTGCGGTTATCTATAATAAATCCGTATTGCATGAAGAATTTGTTTTAGACAAAAATAGGGATTGCCATGATTAATAAAGTGATGTCAGTCACATTATTTGTTATTTAATTTAAAAAAGACAGACTTCACTTTAAAAAACACGATAAATGTTATATTTGTTAAAAATTATACAATGACCCTAAACCTCTTAGCCTTTGGTATTTTTACCGATATTTTTAAAGGACATCAATTGACTTTAGAAGTTGTTGCCCCTTTAACGGTTGGGCAGTTAAAGGCCTATATTGTAAAAAATTATCCACAAACCGAAGCTTTAAACTTTGCCGTAGCGGTTGATGAGGCTTATGCCGATGATAACTTACAGATAACAGAAAACCAAACAATAGCCCTTATTCCGCCTGTTAGTGGCGGTTGATTTATTATGAAGAACAAAACGTCTATTCTGGTTACAACAGACAAACTGAATATGCAAGTCTGCTACGATTTTGTGCAAGAGCCCTCGTGTGGCGGTATGGCGCTATTTGTAGGAACCGTGCGCAATGCTTCCTATCAAAAGGAGGTTAACCAACTCAATTTTTCGGCTTATACGCCTATGGCGGTAAAAGAATTGCAAAAAATAGCCGATAAGGCTTTGGCCGATTTTGATATCCTTAAAATTGCCATCCACCATGCTTTGGGCGACTTACCTATTGGGGCCATTCCCGTTATTATTGCCGTTTCGGCCGCACACCGCGATGCTACTTTTAAGGCCTGCCAATACGCTATTGATACTTTAAAAGAAAGCGTTCCTATTTTTAAAAAAGAATTTTTTAGCGATGGGGCGGTGTGGGTAAATGCGCATCCTTAGAGATTAAAAAAAAAAATTTACTTTTATTCAGATTGATACGATGACTCCAAAGTCATCGTATCAATAACAATCTAGTCAGGGCTTCACTTTGAGTGAAGCCCTGACTTTGCTTTATTAAAACAACTTTAAAATATGGTATTGATGCCATAGGCATCACGGGTTTATAACAGACAAGATTAACGCGGTTAGTACGACCCCGCCGGGGTCGCAGAAAAGGCGTTTACTGGTTTAATTACAAACCTTAAATCCCTTTGGAATAAAAATTTATAATGATACATATTGTATGTTGATGATAGCATACAATATGTATAGTTTTACTTCATGATTAATGAATTTTTACTCAAGGAGTTTGGCAAGAGAATTAGACAACTTAGAATTGAAAATAATTTAAGTCAAGAAAAGCTTTCTTTTAGAACGGGATTCCATAGAACATATATTGGTATGATTGAAAGGGGAGAGCGTAATATTTCTCTCACAAATATGGCAGTTTTTGCCAAAGTTTTTAAAATGAATTTATCTGATTTATTTGACTTTAACTCCTTAAAATCATTTAGCAAATACGAAACTAAAATTCAAAAATAATGTCAAGAAAGCATTCATTTACATTGACATTATCGAATAATGTTACGGAAAAAGAAGGTGTTTTATACCTACTTGAAAACTATACAGGTTTTTTTAAGATTGATTTAGAAATTAAAAAAGAACTTTTAGATTTATTAAAAATAGATAGAAGATATTTACAATCTTTTGACCTTATTTATTTACCTGAAATGGTTGGTAAAACAGTCAATTCTGAATTTTTAAAAACTTATTTAGAGGATATAATTTTTGTTGAATTAAAAACAACAAAAAAGTATTTACCTGAAAACCCGAAAGGCTTCTTTTTTGGTGCTACTGAAAATGAGTTTAATTTTGGGGAGTTATTAAAAGATAGATTCCTTTTCTGTTTTGTTACTCTGAATGAAAAAGCACCCTCTTTTGTTTTATTGTCTATTGGCGAACTCAATAAATTAATTAGGAATAAAAGAATTCAATATCAGATTAATTTATAATTTATTCCGACTTACTTTGCCATAAATGAAATAGAATATTATCATAATCATCTTTAGAGCAACTGTCACCATTAATTTTATTAATTAAAGAATAAATATAATTATATGCTTTATCTTCTTCTTCAATTATTTCTTCCATATGGTCAGGATAATAATTATTAAAAGTTTCTGCCCAATTTTCTAATGTTTCTATAATCCATGTTTTATATTCTTGTGCCATTTTAAGAGAATTTGTTAATTGTGCTTGTATTAAAATTTTACATTCCCACAATCCCCTCTTTTAAACTCAATACCTTAAGTTTTGGATACACCTTTTTAAGCGCTTTTACAGCCGTATAACTGGTAATACCGCGTTGGCAAACCACAACACAGGTTTTACCGGTGGGTATTTTAAGGGCTTTGGGTTTAAATTTTGAAAGCGGTATTTTGGCATCTACAGTAAAAGGTAAAGACACATTTTGGTTTTCTATAACCGAAATAAGATACAACTTGTCTTTATTATTTTTGAGTTGGACTTTTAAGGTGTCGGCGGTAATAAGCAGGTTTTCGTCTTGTAAGGCACAGCTGAGGTCGGTGTAGGTTTCGGTTTTAAAGATATCGGAGATTCCCTGCCTGTCCGGCAGGCAGGCTCGTCGCTGCGCTCTGTCGGAATGACATTCGGAGGAAACTTTAAGCTTCATTATAAATTGCGAATTATTCAAGCTATTATAAATCAGTAATTGGTTGACAAGAGGCTGTCCTACTTTGGTGACTAATTTTAAAACTTCGTTAGCTTGCATCAATCCAATAATACCGACTATGCTGTTTAAAGTCCCAGCTTCTGAGCAATTAGGAATGTATTCTGTAGGCATTTCTGGGAAAGCATCGCGCAAATTGGTTGTTCTGTTACCGTCATTATCAAGTGCATTAAAGGTGGCGACATAACCGTCGAATTTATAAAGCGAGCCGTACACCAAAATTTTATCCATCAAAATGCAAGCGTCATTTAGAAGATATTTTATAGGTAAGTTGTCGGTGCAGTCTAGTACAATATCATAGTCAGCAATTAGTTTTTTGACATTATTTTTGGCAACAGCTTCTTTAGAAAAAGTAACTTTAACAAAGGGATTTATAGCCTTGATATGTGCTGCCAACACTTCGGCTTTAGCTTTACCAATAGCGGCTGTTTTATAAAACACTTGGCGGTGTAAGTTAGACGCTGATACCAAATCAAAATCAATCAAATGAATTTTGCCAATGCCGCTGGCTGCCAAATAAACTGCTGCTACAGAACCCAAACCGCCACAGCCCACTACCAAAATTTTGGCTTGACCTAATGCTTGCTGACCAGTTTCACCTATTTCGGGCAAAGTAGTCTGACGTTGGTAATATTCTTGCGGATTCAGAGCCATTATTTGAGTTGTTCTTGGGCGTTCTTAAAATCGTCTGGAGTATTTATATTTTGAATAAAAGCGGTATCAATTTCTACAATTTCTACATCAGAATTGATGAGCACTTTACGCGGACAAGAATAACCTTGTGCCAAGTAACTTAACAAAATAGGATAGGCTTTGGGCTCCCAAATGGTAACAAGCGGTTCCATAAAAGGATTCCCTTTTCCTTTAATAGCTGTAGCTATTTTTTTGGGATTGCGTTTGCTAATCAGTAATTCTAAAACCTCTTGATTTACAAAAGGTAAATCGGTAGCCACTACCAAATAAGCCATATTAGGATTGTGCATAAAAGCCGAACAAATGGCCCCAAAAGGGCCGAGGCCTACAAATTTATCTGTAATAGCTGGCGTGCCTTTTATCTCTTGATCTGCTCTGGTAGATAAATACACTTCTGACTTTTTGCCTAAAACCTGTTGTATTTGTTTAAACAGAAATTCGCGTTGGGGTAAACCGTGATATTCTAATAAACCTTTATCACTTCCCATACGTGTGCTTTTGCCACCTGCTAAAACCAATCCGTTTAACTGTGGTTTGGCTTCTTTTATTATTGCTTTTATATGATTGCTGATGCTCTCAATATCGTCAATATTATATATTGGTACAGTATTAATATCTTTAAATTTATCTTTTAAACAATCAAATATTTCAGAGTTTTTATTAAGTTTAATCAAACATTTAATATCGGTAATTTGATCAATGCGTTTTTTGATGGACGCTTCTTTTTCGGGGTCTAAAACAACTATTTGTTTGGCTCCTTGATAGTGGTTACCATTTATAAGCACAAGGTCGTAATTAGAAAATTGGATACGTGTATTAAACTTGTTTAAAACGGTATTTGTTTGGGTGTTTAAAACACCCGATTCGTTAAAAGTAAAAGTATCTAAAATTGGAGCTGTTTCGTCGGTATTATGCGAAGCATCAAAATAAGAAATTTTGATCGTTTTTTGCAGTTTTTGGGCTATTTTTTGCGATAATTGAGCAATTATTGAACATTTTACACCCAAAATGGCTATTTCTTGAAAAGCGTAATTATCGTTTTTTCGCAGGCTTAGTTTGGTATGTTTTTCGTGTTTTTTCATTTACTTAGTGAGCCTCTGTGTCTTCTTTGTGTGTCTTTGTGAAATAGCTTTTACACAAAGTTTTAAAAAAGATACACAAAGATATTTTTACTAATCATTTTTTATATCCGATTTTCCGCCCGTTTTTTCTAACAATCTAACCGACTTAATCACCATTTTTTGCGAAAGGGCTTTACACATATCATAAACGGTTAAGGCCGCTACACTCGCCCCTGTTAAAGCTTCCATTTCGACTCCTGTTTTACCTTCTATACTCACAGTACAACAAATGTTTATATTGTCAGCATCTATCACTTTTATTTTAATGTCAATACCGTCAATCATTAGCGGATGGCACATCGGAATCAAATCAGACGCGCGTTTTACCGCTTGAATACCTGCTATAATGGCGGTTTGAAAAACCGGTCCTTTTTTGGTGGTCAATTCATCGCCTTTAAAATGCGTGATGATTTCATGACCTAAAAACATTAAAGCTTCAGCTGTAGCCTTGCGTTTTGTAACTTTTTTAGCCCCAACATTCACCATTTTGGGCTGGTTGTCTTTATCGATATGAGAAAATTTTTCATCCATAAGCTTTGCGAATCTTAGTGTTTCTTTGTGCGTCTTTGTGAAACAACTCTTTGCACAAAGTTAAAATTAATTATCTATAACCCAATACAGAAAAAACAGTTCCCTTTTTAAATTCAGTTTCATCACCGGGCAATTCTATAAAAGCATCGGCTAAAGCCAAATTGGCTAAGTCGCCAGAGCCGTTTCCCGTTAAGGGATGCGCGTACACACAGCTGTTTTTATTTTCGAGTGTGACCTGTAAAAAATAGGTTAACGGCGATTTAAACTCAAAATCGCTTGCCAAAATAGCCGTATCATTTGGCAAATCTAAACCAACAGATTTGTAATACCAAGGATAAAAATATTTTAGACAACTAACAAAAGTCGATACCGGATTTCCCGGGAAAGCAAACACTTTTTTAACAACTTTTGTGCCAAACCAAAAAGGTTTACCGGGCTTTTGCTTGACGCGATGGAAGCGTTTTTCAACACCTAAATCGTTTAAGACATCGGGAATAAAATCGAATTTACCTTTGCTTACCGCGCCGCTAAACATCAAAACGTCGTAATTGTTTAAAGCCTGTGCAACTTTTTGTTTTAACAGGGTTTTATCATCTTTAATATGCAAGGTATCGGCTTTAAGATTGAGCCGTTTTAACAAAGCCCCCAAAGTAAAAACATTGCTGCGCCTAATTTGATGTGGCAAAGGGGTTTGATTGACTTCAACCAATTCATCGCCCGTAGAAATGATACAAATTTTGGGTTGCTTGGCCACTGTTACTTGCGCTTTGCCAACGGTGGCTAAAACGCCTATTTCGGCGGCACTTATTACAGTATTTTGCGAGAGTAATTGGGTGCCTTTTGTGTTATCGAGGCCTTTTTTATGGATGTTTTTGTAAAATTTTACATCGTTTGTGTTGAGTGTTACGATACCATTATGGATGTCGGTTAATTCATACTGAATAACGGCATTGGTATTTTTTGGCAACACCGCCCCCGTCATCGCTTCGATACAATTTTGTGGATTGCTTAGTGTTAATTGTGGACTTCCAGCGGCTTGAACACCTTCTATTTTGAATTCGCGTTGTCCTTGGTTAAAAGTGTCAATATTGATGGCCACACCGTCCATACTAACGCGGTCGAAAGGTGGAAAATCGCGGTCGGCGTAAATATTTTCTTTAAGAATACGCCCAGTGCTTTCTATAAAAGGAACAGATTCAGTACCGAAATCTTCGACACTGTTTAAAATTATTTCTAAAGCTTTATTTGATGTAATCATTTTGTTTTATATTTTTCACACATCCCTTAGTTTAACCACCAATAGACGACATACTTTCGCTCACTTCATTATCACGTGCCGCTTCGGCTACAAAACCGTTTTTGGGTTTTTGACCTACAGTGTCTATAAATAACTTTTTTAAATCGTCATCGCTGGCGCCATTGCGAATAAAATCGCGTACGTTAAACACTCCGCCATCAAACAAACAATTTTTAAATAAGCCTGTTGCGGTAATACGAATTCGGTTACAGTCGTGACAAATAGTTCGTGTAAAAGCCGGAATCACACCAAAACTGCCTTTATAGCCTTTTACCTTGTAATTATTTGAGGTTGATGATTTTTTATGTGCTAATTGTTCAATGTTTTTATAATGAGACTTGATGTGATTTAAAATAACGGTACTATCCCAAACTTTATCTATTTTACGTTGTCCTTTGCCGTTAAAAGGCATTTCTTCAATAAAGCGCACAGCTAAATCTTGATTTTTAGTAAGCGCGATAAACTCGGTAATTTCATCAGTGTTGACACCCGGAATAACCACTACATTCAGTTTGACATTAATACGGCTTTTTTGTAATTTTTGAAGTGTATCGTAAACCACATCAAACGATTGGCGTCGTGTGATTTTATTAAATTTTTCTCTGTTTAAACTGTCAATACTCAGATTGATATTTGTAATACCCAAGGCTTCTAGTTTTGGGATATGTTGTCCTACCAAAACACCGTTTGACGTGAGATTGATGCTTTTTAGTTTATCGTTAAAAGCCAACGATTCTAAAAAATTCATAAAATCTTTACGCACAAAAGGCTCACCACCTGTTAGGCGGACTTTATCGACCCCCAACTCGCTTAAAACACGGGTAATACGGTACATTTCTTTAAAAGTCAACAAGTCTTTTCTCTCAACTATAACAGCGCCATGTGCGGGCATACAATACTGACATCTAAAATTACAGCGGTCGGTAATGGCCAATCTGAGATAGGTAATCTGACGTCCGAAATTATCGGTAAGTTTTTGCATATGAGTCCTATTGATTAGCGTCTTTTTTCTTTAGATTGAGATTAATTTAGCAAATGTAAAGGTATAGAAAAATTAAGTGACAGCTTTTATCTAAAAAAGACAGATTATGATTTAATTTATATAACAATAACCTTTTTGATGATGAGAATTAGGGCAACAGTGATTTCTTAAAATACCAACTAAAGCCTCTTTATTTTCAATGGTTATCATTCCAGGGGTAATAGTTATATATTTGTCTTTTTGTAATTTACTCAATGTTCTTATGGTATTTTCTAAAGATACACCCGAAAAAGAAGAAATATCCTTTCTTGATACACAGTGTTTTATTACAATATTTTTAGGAGTTTTAGTGCCAAATTTAGTCGCAATTAGTAGTAATGAATCTACAATTCTTTCTGTCGCAGGGAATAAACTTAAATGTTTCTGACGGATTTCGTAGTGTCTTACTTTAAAAGCCAATGTCTTTATAAGTAGCAAGGACAGGTCTTGATGTAAACTTAAAAAGTCTTTAAAATCGGATTCTGAAATAAAATAGGCTGTTACATTATCTTCTGCTAGGGCACTTGCTCCGTAGCATGTTGAATTGAAGCCAGATAAGCCAATAATACAACCGCGAATAGCTAATTTTAAAATTTGCATTTTATGATTTGCAGCTGTATTAAAAACCTTAACCTTTCCGTCTAAAATAAAATAATACCCTTTTACGGCTTGTTTTTCTTTTATAAGAAAGGATCCTTTTTCAAACATTTCAACATGAACAAGATGCGCTGAATCGTTGTGATTGGCAATGTGCGTTAGTTTTTTTAGCAACAGTTTTTGATTAATATTGTAATCTTTTTGTTCTAAATCGTCAAGTTCGTACATAAGAATAATTTGCTTTTGAATATTTTAGTTTCCATTTATTATCATACGCTAAAAGAAATAATTGTGGCACCGATATTTCAATACTACCTTCTTCTAGCACCAAATTGCTTTGGTTTAGACAGCGCAACTTATTTTGAGATGTCTCATAATTTTTTGAAGCGACAAATATAGATAGTTTTGGCTTAATATATTTAGTTATACTAGCCGACTCACAAATTATTAGACAGGAGCTGGGGCAGGTATTATAAATTTTTACAAAAGCTTCTAATAAATGGGCATCATCACATTCTATATAGTATGAAATCTTAGCACCGGCTTTTAAATAACGTCCGCTGTCTTTATCAGAAAAAGCTAATTCTTGCCAAACAGTATAATGGTCTGTTTTGTAACATTCCTTTAAAAATTCTTTATCGTGATTAAGATGTTTAAATTTTGATATTTTTATCGAAATAATGTCATTACTTGCAGAGAAATGAGAAATTATATTCTCACCCAAAAAGGTTTTACCAACATTTCTGCCGGCACCACAAATATTTAGAACATTATTATACGTTTGTTTAAACATCTTTAGCAAAAGTTACTTTGTTATTTTCTCTTGTTGTTCGGCTTCTTCTTTTGTGGCCGATTTAAATTCTTTTATACCTTGACCTAAACCTTTCATTAATTCAGGTATTTTTCTGCCACCAAAGAGTAAAAGTAACACAACTGCTACTACTATTATTTGAGGTCCTCCTATAAATAAAAATATTGTATTCATAATTCTTTAATTTTTAATTAGTAAATTTTTTAACAACCGAAATCATCGGCATATAATTCTATCACGTCTATTTCTTTATCGTAAATGTGAAGTTTTTTACGAATAATATCAGCTCTCCATTCCCAATAACTGTCCATGCCGCCTTTAACATTATATACGGTCATACCTTTTTTAGATAAAAAAAGACCTAATTTTCTACTTCTTAAGCCATCTTTAGAGAGTAAAACAATAGATTTTTCTTTTGGTATTAAATGGGGGTTTTTATAAATCAAGCTGTCTTCTAGGTGTTTATATCCTTTTATTAATTTACAAGATCGGATTGATTTATCAGGTCTTCTTACATCAATTACAAATGCATTTTTATCGTATTTAAGCATTTTTAATAATTCTTCTGCAGAAATTTCAACTAGTGCCCCTTGATTTTTAATATTGTTATTAGTATCAAGAGTTTCTGTTTTTGATGTTTCCTTTAGATTTGAATGACAACTTGTAAAAGAAAAATTAATAAATAATAAAACAGCTATAATTTTAAGCACTTTCATAATTTGTAAAATTTAAATAAAGATTTTGGGGCATGCGCCCCAAAATCTTTAAATATCAATAATAAAACTAAACTTTTCTAATTTTAATCTTAGTATTATAGTACACGGCACTGGCACCGATAGGGTCTGTTAAACACATGTTTTTAAGTGATTTGTCTATTGCCATAATTGGATTTGGACAAGCGGAATCTTTTCTTCTTGCATCCCCTTTTATGGTTACACCGTTAATAATAACATCTGTTGAACCGTAAGCCCAATGGCCAAAGTGCCAAGACATAGTTACAACACCCGGACGTATTCCTTGAATCACTCTAACACGCGATTTCACTTGGATTTTAGTACCGTTTTTCAAATCTACAATTCCTTCAGGATTTGATTCTGAATGTAATGTAACCCAATCATTATTTTTTAATCCATGTTTGTCTGCGTCTAATTTATTTATATACAGTACATTTTCGGGATCTAATGATAATTGCGTCCAATAATTACCAATGGTACGAGATTGACCACCAAATACTTCTTTAAAAGTACTCATAATCAATTCGTCCTCTTTTACAGTTTCAAAACCAGTTGGTGTGCCGTCCATTTGTTTTATAACTTCATAAGCACCAATTCCATTGTAATTAATACCTGTAATTGAGTTCTTACTTTTAGCTACATTTTCTGGGAAGAATTTTAAGAAACCTTTTAATTGTCCGTCAGAATAAGGTGCTTTTGTGTATGCTTTTTTATAATCTTTAAACATACCACCACGGTTTAATACGTACACAACTTTTCTGAAAAGAGATTCATTTCCACCAACGGCTTGTCTAAAACGATCCATATTTACATATTCTTTTGGGAAATGTCTTCTGGCAGTTTTAAAAATTTTCATTTCGGCATCAGTAGCTTCTCTGGCCTTGCCTTCGTTAGCTATATTTGCTACATGTTTTAAGTACCAGTCTTCTGGACGGGTTAATGGTAAACCATTATCTAAGGCATTTTTACCAAATCCTGAAAGACCTAATTTATCGGCAATAGCAATATAAGCAGCTTCTAAATTAATTGGCATTTTTTCGCCATTTATATCAACCATTTCTGTAATAGAAGGTACAATAGGCTGACGTACTTTACTTGCTTTGTGTGCTACATCAGGTGTTGTGTGAGGAGTTCCCCAACGTTCCATATAAGTAGTATCGGGTATAATATAATCTGCAAACATAGAAGTTTCGCCAATTATTATATCAGAGGCTACAAACAGCGGTAATTTTTTAGGATTACTTACATAGTCTATAGCTGTATTACCGCCTGGCATTGATAATAAAGGAGTCCCTTTGTGTAAGAATAAGAAATCTATTCCGTAAGGATATTTATCTTCACCTGAAGCTAATATTTCTTGATAGATATTACCTGAATGAGGATACCAGTTACGTTTAGCAGGGTACCCGTTTTCTCTAAATAATGAAAAATCTTCATACCTTGATTTTTCACGTGTAATTGGAGGTCCAAATGCTGTCAGTTTACCAGGGTGATTGGCTTTTTTAAAGTTGTAAACACCGTGTTTACTACCATCTTCATGCCAGTGACCACCACCTTTTTGCATACCACCTAACCAGTCTGTATTACCAATTAGCATGT
The DNA here is from genome assembly GCA_045046885.1 of Flavobacteriaceae bacterium. Taxonomy (GTDB): domain Bacteria; phylum Bacteroidota; class Bacteroidia; order Flavobacteriales; family Flavobacteriaceae; genus CG1-02-35-72. The sequence continues at coordinate 98,043 of JASFYX010000002.1, read as the reverse complement.
TTAAGTAAATAATGGCAACACCATTGTAATAGCCATTGGTGTGCTGTACAGCACCGCGATACATATCAATAGCCGACTTTTTACCGTGAGAAGTAAATTCTTTGGCTATTTCGGTAATTTGATTGACTTTAATACCACTAATACCGGCCCATTGACCAAGTGTTTTACTCATAGCTTCATCAACTACTAATTGGAAAGAAGATTTAACTTTAATTCCTTTAATGCTAGTGTCTGTTAATAAATCGCCATGTATGGCTTTTTTGCTGCGAATATTTAATTTAACAGGTCTTCCGTTTACCATAGTCACAAAATCGGTACTAGAGCCAAGACCTATTTCATTTGCTCTTAGGAAGGTTGTTGGTTTCCCTTTTTCAATTTTTACTAATAAAGTTGCATCAGAAATTGTTGTCTCTCCTGTTTTATGAGCTGCTGCGTAATTACTATTAGTTAAAGCAGTTCTATCAAAACGTTCGTTTTCAATAATCCAACGAATCATACCCCAAGCAAAAGCGGCATCTGTACCGGGTTTAATAGGTACCCACCAGTTTGCTTTAGCTGCAGTTTGAGACATACGTGGATCTACAACAGCCATTTTTAAGTTACGATCTACCAAACCATCGGTAATTTTTTGAGCCATTGATGTTTTACCAAAATTAGCTTCAAAAGCACCTGTGCCAAAGAAAATCACAAATTCAGAATTTAAAAAATCGGGTTTTAAATGTGTTTTCCCACCTGTCCATTTTCCTTTACCGTCTTTTACAACCCATTGGTTTGTTACTTCTTTGTAAGCAATATGGTGAGATTGTTCGCAAATAGTAGTGTGTTCAAAAAAGTTGTTTGAACCCATTGTTCCTCTTGCAAAGCGTTTACCAAGTTCTTTTCTACCGTGTTCTATACGGCCACACATCATAATAAACTTATTATTTTTAGGACCTAAATCAGGATGATTAGGATCTATAAGCTTATCTAAATTTTTGGCATGTTTAGCTTTAAAAGCAGCTAATGTCATTTTACCTTTACCAAAAGTTTTGGCATCTTTAGCCATTTGTTTGGCAACTTTAGGGTTTTTTAAGACTATAATATCTTTAAGACCTTTTACATGACCTTCGCCAAATAAGTTACCACCATTAACTAACTCGTCAATAGCTTTGTGGAAGTCTATGGTTTCCCATTTGTTTGAACCCCGTTTTCCGGAACGTTTTAAAACTTTTCGGATACGATATGGGTCATATAAAGTTTGGATTCCGGCTTGACCTTTAGGACATATTTTACCGTCAACTTGAGAAGCTATTTCTATTTCAGATTTATAATCAAGATGTGGTAACATAGTTTGAGGGCCATAAGGGTTTCCGTCAATTTTACCTAAAAAACCATTAAATACCTTACCTTTAATACTGCAAGCATTATGGCATTGGAGACAAGCCGAATAAATTACATTTTCGGGCTTTTGAATCTCGTATATGAATTTTTTTCTTTCTTCTTCGGTCATTGAAGCTAAAGCGCTAAAACCAGTTAGCGATCCCGCAGTTACTGCGCCAAATAGAGCGGAGTTCTTTAAGAATGACCTACGTGAAACATTATTATCAATTTTGTTTTTCATAATTTCAACATTTAAGCTTTAACTGCTTTATTTTCTTTTGTTAATTTAAAATATTTATTGCCTAGGTAAAGTAAAGCAATACCAAAGGCTATAATAAATGTACCAACCAGCCACTCCATTAAACTTGGGAAATAACTGTAAGCTAATCTAGGATGGATGTAAGCTAGGGCTTGACCGTGAACTTTTTCGGCAACCAAACCGGGAACGACAATATTTAAACGTACCCCTATAAAGGTTAACATTACCAAAAATGAAGCCCAACCTATGGCCACTGCATTTTTTTTGACGGCCAATAAATACACAGGAACTATAACGCCTAGAAGGATGTGGAATATCCAAAATACAAACCAGTAATTTCCAAATAACATTTGTCTAAATCCGGCTGTATGTTCGGGTGTTCCCATCCAAAGAGAAATTGAAAGCTCTGCCCACTCTAGTAATAAGTCGAATAATACAGCTACTAGTACAATTTTAGAAAGTATTTTTAGCATATTCTTGTAATAGTCACTTTTTTTATTTTCCCAGAAAAAGGCGAAAATAAAAGTAAATAAAGCACTACCCGAAGCAATGGCTCCAACTAAGAAAAACACAGGCGTTAGCGCACTATGCCACATAGGATTTGAAGCAACAACACCAAATAAAGCTCCTACACCACCGTGAAAAGCGATGGCTAAAGGAATACCTATAATTGCCAGCGTTTTTAATTTCTTTTGATAAGATTTTAGTATTTCACCAGCATATTTTCCTGATTCGATTTTAAAAGCATAAAGTGTTTCTAAGATCAATAAAATCATATAAGCCGAATACAACCAAATCATCCAAGCCATCATAGAATGAGGTAAATTAGGACGTGTAATGACTTCGTAAGCACGCCACATATGACCTAAATCAAGCCAAATAGCTAATAGGGCACATAATAGTGTAACCAAAGCCGTAATCAAGGCAAGTTTACCTACTTTTTCGAACATTTTTACTTTAAACACATATACAAGAGAAGATAATAAAAAGGCTCCTGCTGATAGTCCTATAAAGTAAATATACATAGCAACCCAAAGGCCCCATACAACTCTATTTCCGTAATTAGCGGGTTCGTGACCGTAAACTAATCTTTGGTAAATGCCTATACTGCCAAGTATAAAAGCAATACTCCATAAAATATATAATAATTTTTTCATTGTTTTAAGTTTTAGTTAGGTTAAATAAAAGACTTTAGGTTCTGTACCCATTTCTTCTTTAAGCCTATACACATTTAGTTTACTAACTATTTTTGTAATCACACTTTCAGGGTCGTTAAGGTCTCCAAAGTAATTAGCACCACCTAAACAAGTTGTAAGACATTGTGGAAGTAGTCCTTCATCAAGTCTATGGGCACAAAATGTACATTTTCTCACATTTCCTACTGGAGATGAGTGTTTGTCTTTTCGTTCCCATTCTTCTCCATATTCAAAAGAAGGTCTGTTATCATAAGCAGCAACAGCAGGTAATCCTTCTGAGTATTTTTCGCCATAATCAAACATCCTGTGTTCGTAAGGACATGCTGTCATACAATAGCGGCAACCGATACATGCTTCATAATCTACTATTACAATTCCGTCTTCTCTTTTCCAAGTAGCACTTACCGGACAAACGTCTGTACAAGGCGGTTCTTCGCATTGCATACAAGGTTTAGGAAGATTTCTTTTTGTTACGTTAGGATAGATGCCTATCTCTTCTTTTATAACAGGTCTATAAACCATACCCGGAGGAAGTGCATTTTCTGAAATACACGCTACAGTACAGGCATTACAGCCAATACATTTTCTCAAGTCAATGGCCATTCCCCATTTACGCTCTTTCATAGGCTTTTTTAAAGCTCTACGAAGTTCGTCTTGCATTTTTAATTTGATATTGGTATAATCACCACCTAACAAATCTTCCATGCTACCTTTAAAGTCCTTTATCTCTACGGCATCATCTTTTTTAATCAATAAGTTAGATGCTTGAGATACAATAGGGCTTAACATGGCGCCGGCTAAAACACCAGAACCAAGTTTGGATAGGAAGTCTCTTCTATCAGTTTTGTTTTTATTATCCATAATTAAAAGTATTATGTTACAATTTAAATTCGGCGTTTAAGAACACCAATGATTTAGTATCTAATGTATTATTATCAGAAGAATATCCTTGATAATTAAGTGCGAATTTCAGTCCTTTAACGGGCGCTACTTGGAAACCTAAAATAATTTTAGAACCATTTTTATCAAAATTCCAGTCTTGAGTTTCACCTGCTAATCTGTTAGACCCTAGTTGGTCAAAACGGGCAAACATTTCCCATTTTTTGTTGAGTTTGTAGGTAGAATAAATTGAAATACCATTTAAATCTTTACCAGATGCAGGGCTGGCGTACTTTGTAGCATTGTTTTGAACATTGTATTCAGCCCCTAAACGCCAATCACTTCCTTTATACCCTGCAAAGAAGGCATAAGAGGTAATAGCATCACCTCCTGTAGTAGGTTGGTTGTCTAAGTAAAATTTAGCTACAAATCCTTTAGCAGGTTTATAAACCAAACTACCGCCTACTTTTTGGTTGCCATCGGTATCTTGCACTTTTTTATAACCTTCGCCATTAATGATTAAGAAATTGGCTTTTAAGTTTGAAGCTAATTTAAATTCGGCATTGATACCTAAATCGGCACTAGACCCAAATCCGTATTGGTCTTGGAAAGATTTTTCTAAGTAACGGTAACCCCAGAATTTTTCTTGGTCGTTAAATTGTTTAAGACCGATAAGCCCCATACTAATTTTTACACCAGAGGCTACTTTCCAATCAATTTGAGCTGCTTTTAAGAAAGTAGTATAAGCACTACCCCCACTATTAGAACCGACATCAAAAGTTATTTTAGCTTTAATGTCTTTACTAAAGGCGTATTTGTAGCCAAAATAAGTACGCTTAAGTTCAAAGGCACTTGTTTGGGAGGCATTAGGTGTTAAATCGGTGTGATAATTCCAAAACACTTTAAATAAAGGCTTACCATTGGGTTTGAAGTCTTTTTTTTCTTGTGCGTTACTAAAATTGACAACGGTTGTCAATAAGATAAATAAAATAATTAATTTTTTCATGATTGTTGTTTTTTTGTGATTTATTAAAAAGTGTTATAAATGTTACAAAGGCATTGGCAAGAGCTATACCATTAGATTTATTAATTAACAAAATCATTGAAAAGGTTTTTAAACAACAGAAAATCAGATAGAAAGATTTTTATAAAAAGATTTTACAATTTCCGATTATCTAAAAAAACCGACGGATTTTCGCAAATACAGCGGAAATCCGTCGGTTGTTGAAGATGTATTTTATGAGGTGTAATTTATTTAATACCGTATTTATCCATTTTAGTTCTAAGTGTAGATGGTGGTAAATCTAAAGCTTTTGCTGCCTTGGTCTTGTTATTATTCGCTTTAATTAAGGCATTCTTTATAAGAGAAGTTTCGACATCAGCTATTGTTTGCTCTAGTGATTTTTTAGAACTCTTGGCAAACAGGTTTTTAATTTGAGGCTGAGTAATACTTAACGGAATTAATTCTTTTGTTATTTCGCCATTTGTGGCCAGTAAAATGAGTCTTTCCATTAAATTTTTCAGTTCGCGAACGTTACCGGGCCAACTGTAATTAACCAATATGTCTCGCGCCTCAGGGGTTATTGTTATTTTATTTATATAGTTGTACTTATCTATAAAATAATTTATTAAATGTTTAATATCTTTTTTGCGCTCTCTAAGGGGTGCTAAAATAATAGGAAAAACTTTTAGTCTGTAATATAAATCTTCTCTAAACTTACCTTCGTCAACAAGTTCTTTTAAATCTCTTTTGGTCGAAGCTATTAAACGGATGTCAATTGGAATGGCTTTGGTGCTTCCCACCCTTTCAATTTCTCGTTCTTCTAAAACCCTAAGTAATTTAACTTGTAGATCTAAAGGCACATCGTCAATATCATCTAAGTAAATAGTGCCTTCGTTGGCCAGTTCAAAGCGTCCTACTTTGTCGTATTCGGCACCGGTAAAAGCTCCTTTAACATGACCGAACAACTCACTTTCAAAAATTTCTTTAGACAAGACGGCACAGCTTACTTTTATAAAAGGTTTGTTTAGTCTGTTGCTGTTAAAATGGATAATGTTTGTGAGTAACTCTTTTCCCGTACCTGTTTCTCCGGTAATTAAAACACCCGTGTCTGTATTGGCTACAATTTTAATGAGTTTAAAGAGTTCTTGATTTGTTTTTTCATCGCCGATAAACCTTGAAAAGTCATATTTTTTTTCAACTTTTTCACGTAGAATTTTATTTTCTTTTTTGATGCTATTCAGCTCATTTATTTTGTCGATTAATAAAAAAATCTCATCGGTATTAAAGGGTTTGGTAAGATAATCGTAAGCCCCTAATTTCATCGCTTCAACAGCTATATCTACTGTGCCAAAAGCAGACATCACTATGACAAAAATATTTGGATTCAAACTTTTTATGCGTTTAAGCAGTTCAATACCATCCATTCCTGGCATTCTAATATCGGTAATTAAAATATCGGGTAAGTAGTCTTTATAATCAATTAATACGCTTTGAGCATTGGCGTATTCTTTAACTATATAATCTTTATCTCTAAGTTCGTCGGCAATAGTTATTCTAATGATACGTTCGTCGTCAACTACTGCAATTTTTAATTTTTTTGACATAAAAAGCTACTTATTTAAGGGTAAATAAATACTAAAAGTTATACCGCCATCTTCATTATTTTTGGCGTTTATTTTTCCGTGATGTTGTTGTAAAATATTTAAACTTACAGCCAAACCCAGTCCTGTTCCTTGTTTAATTTTTTTGAGTGTATAAAATGGATCAAAAATTTGTTTTATCTTATCTTCGGGAATACCAATACCGTTGTCTTTTATGGCGATACCTAAATAATCATTTGTTGTAAAAATATTAATATTTAGCTCACCATTAAAATCGTCATTGTTTAATTTTTTCTCGTTAATGGCATCAATAGCATTTATAATTAAATTTAAAAAAACCTGCTCCAGACGGTTAAAACTGCCGCTTATTTTGGGAATCACTTCAGGATAATTTTTTACGATAGCAATTCTAGATTTTTCTAATTGAAAAGCTATGAGGATAAGCGTGTCTTCAACAACTTTTTTAATATCAATTTCGGTAAAAATTAAGTCTTGCTTCCTGCTGAAGTTTAAAAGCCCTTGCACCACATTTTTAATTTTATTTATGGCTTCATCCATCAATTCTATATACGCTATATTTTGTTCAACATTTTTGGGATTATCTGAAATGCGTTTCAAGCAATTTTGAATACCCGCAATAGGATTGTTAATTTCGTGAGCAATGCCTGCTGATAATGTTCCAATGGCTGCAATTTTTTCTGATTGCATTAAACTTTCTTGAGCACTTTGGAGCTCGGTATAGGTTTTTTCCAGGCGTTTTATCATTCCTTTAAAGGTGCCAAATAAATCGTCTATTTCATCGTGTACACCAAAAGGATTTTGCCATGAGATTATAATATCTTTTTTGTCTTTATCAAAATCCTTAACGTCAAACTGATTTAAATTGAGTTTTTTAGCAGTTTTGTTTAATAAGTTTATAGGTTTTGTAATGATATACGAAAAAATAAAGGCTCCCATTATACCCACTATTAAAAAAAGGACAACCAAACCTAAAAAAAAGCTTTTGGCTATGTTTAGTGTTTTAAGATATTGGTCTTCGTAAAAACCTATTCTAACTTCTCCTACGGTGCTATCAATTATGGGTGCAGAAATATCTCTAATTAAGGTCGTTATGCCTTTTTTATATTCTAAATTAATGGTTTGAATTTGACTCTTTTTTTTTATATCAATTAAATTTGAGGGTACATTTTTAGGAAATGTATGTGCCAAAACATTTTTATTAGCATCTAAAATAAAAGCATAAGCTATATTTTTATTGTTTCTTTTAGCCTCAGAAACCAATTTATTTAAAGAAGCCAAATCGTTATAGAGTATGGGTTCTATAGATCTGTCGGCAAGCGTTTTTGTAGAAATAAGCCCATTATTAGAGAGTTCTTTTTCAAATAAGTCATTAACAGAATAGCTCAAAAAAAACAAATTAGCAGAGCCAAATAAAGTTACAACTATAATTATGGCGATGGTAAATTTCCAAAAAAGAGGTAAAGAAAATATTTTATTAACCATATATAATATTTATTTTATTTCGCTGTTCATGACTCTAATTTTGTCATAGTCGCTGTCTTTACCTTTTATAAATTTATCTATTGAAATTTTACTTAAGATAGATTTACCTAGAGAATCTTTATGAATATTGAGAAACAAATTTTGCAGTTTGTTTTTCAATCTAGCATCTAAGTTACTCGGAACAACCATAGGAGGGATGCCAAATAATTGTGATTTTTTAATAATTTTTAAAAGCTTTACTCTTTCGGGATTGTGTTTTTTAATGTAGTTAAAAATTAAACCGTCTATACTGGCGCCATCAACCACCCCTTTAGCAACCAATTGCATAGAGGTGTCGTGGGCGTATGTGTAAATAGTATTTGAAAAATAATGATCAAGATCTTCTCCTAAACCTTCAACAAGCCATTTGGCATACAACGTTCCGGTATTAGAAATAGGATCTGTATAAGCAAATTTTTTATTTTTTAATTCGGTAAAATCATTGATTCCAGAGTCTTTATTAACTATTATAAAACTTTGATAAAAAGCCTTGCCGTCGACTACAGGAACAGACAGTATTTCTATCTTACCTTTTACAGACTTGTCAATATACGCCCCAGAGCATATAATGGCTAAATCTACTTTATTGGCAATTAATAAATCGTTTACTTCTTTATAAGTTTTACGTTGTAGGAACTCAATATCATAATCTAAATTTTTAGACATATATGTAAATAAATCTTGATAATAAATACGTGTTTCTTTTGGTGATATCATAGAAGAAACGATTACTCTTAAAAAAGGTTTATTATTTACAGTATTATTGTTTTGTAAAGAATCTTTAGAATTGATAATAGACACTTTTAATATATCTTTATTTTTTTTGTTTGTACACGATATATTTATAGAAAGGAATACTATAAGAATAAAAAAAGAAGATTTAAAAGATGAAGATATGTCCATTTTATACAATTTAATGTCTATGGACAAAGATAAGTTAAAAAAGGATACTTAAAATTTGAGATTTGAAAAAACGCCTTACCTATTATAAAAGAGTTATCTTATTTCTACCCAATTTCAGCAAACCTTTTTTTTCCATTTTTTTAAGGGATCTTGAAATAGATTCACGCGAAATATAAAGATCTCTGGCAATGTCTTGATGACTTGTAACTATGGTGTTAGTTTTAAATTTTAGTTGTAAATACTGTAGATAATTTTTTAGTATTACATCTAATTTTTCGAAAATCTTCTCATTTATTAAACAAACAAGACTTTCGTTTTGTTCTTGTGTCATTCTGGTAATATAATTGTTAAAACTTTCGAATTTTAAAACCCATCTTTTAGCCATATTAGTAGGAACCATAAGATAACTAAGTTCAGTTTTAGCGGTCATTCTAATGGTATTGGGTTTGTTTTGAGAAGCATTTAAAAAAGAAATAGCACAAGTTTCAAAAGGTGTTAAATAATGCAATAAAATGCTGTTGCCTTTACCATCTCTGCGTGTAATACGTGCCAGCCCTTTTATAATTATTGGAAAATTTGTAACTTCTTCTCTAATGTCTAAGATAATCTTATCTGCAGGTACAGTTTTAATTTTCCCGTACTTTAAAAATCGGTGGCTTATGTCGGGGTCAAAAGAATTTAAAAATTGTTTGAATTCAAAAGAATCTACGGTCATAAATTTAGATATCTACAAATTAATGAGGTAATTTATGTTTGATGCCTTGATAAGCAAAAGCACCTAAAACAGCTCCAAATAATACGACGATAATAGGAATGACGCCTTTTCCCACTAAGGCAAACATAGGGCCTGGGCAAGCGCCGCCTAAAGCCCAACCGAAACCAAAAATAATACCACCAATAAGATTTCTAGAGACCCCTTTTTTCTTAGGTTCAACTATTATGGCTTGACCTTGATAGGTTTTGATTTTTTGATTTTTAAATAAGTATATAAGTACCATGCCAATAACTACGGCAGAACCAATGACGCCGTACATATGGAAAGATTGAAACTTAAACATTTCGTAAATACGAAACCAAGAGACAACCTCAGATTTTGTCAGAATAATACCAAACAAAATACCAACCAATAAAAATTTTATATTTTTCATAACGTCAAATTAAAAGATGTGAGGTAAAATAAACCAAGTCATAATAAGGCCGCCTATAAAAAATCCGCCAACGGCAATAAACGACGGAATTTCAAGATTACTCAAACCAACAATACCATGCCCCGAAGTACAACCGCCGGCATATCTTGAACCAAAACCGACTAAAAATCCAGCGATAATTAAAATAGCGAAACCTTTTAAAGACAGCATCGCATCAATACTGTAAATTTCGGGTGGTAAATAGTGTGCTCCAGCATTTTTAATGCCAAGAGAAGATAAGTCTTGTACTGTTCGTGGATTTAAGGCAACAGTATCTGATATGGTTAACCAATGACTGGCAATAAAACCACCAATTAAAACGCCAAAAACTACCATAAGATTCCAAGAATTTTTACGCCAATCGTATTTAAAAAAACCGACAAATCTTCCGGCACCACCTATGGCGCAAAGATTTTCTAAGTTAGACGAAATACCGAGCTTTTTCCCAAAATAAAAAAGCAGAAACATAGTGAGTGCAATGAGCGGCCCTGCCGCATACCAAGGCCAAGGTTGAAAGATAAAATCCATTTGATTTAGTTATTAGTAAATCCAAATATATAGAAATTTTTTTAAAGAGAGTGATTTACATCACGTCTTTTAAAAATCTAAGACTTCTATCTTGTTTCTATGGAGCTTTATTTTACCTTTATTTTCAAGTTGTTTTAAGAGTCGAGAGACAACAACGCGAGAGGTATTTAGGTCTTGTGCAATTTGAAAATGTGTTGTATTTAAACTGGTATCGCGCATAACTTTTACCTTATCAGATAGGTATTTGTGCAACCTTTCGTCCATATTCATAAAAGCTAGTGTGTCAATGGCTTCTATCATCTCATCAAGTCTAATGTTGTAACTGTCTATAACAAATTCGCGCCAGGTTTTGTATTTTATTAGCCAATCATCAAGCTTTGCAATGGGTAAGAAAATGGCTTCGGTATCTTTTTCGGCAATACCGCGTACCAAACTTCGTTTACGACGTATGCAATTGTTAAAAGAGATAGCACAGGTATCGCCACGCTCTAAGAAATAGAGTAACAATTCTTCACCTTTGGCATTTTCGCGCACAATTTTTATAGCGCCGTTTAAGAGTAATGGAATTTCTGATATTACTTGATTAATATCTATAAGGAATTCTCCTTTTTTTATATTTTTAAAGGTACCGTGTTTAATGATGTCTTCAATGAGTTCAGGTTCAAATATTACATTGTAATAATCGTATAATTTTTCTCTCATTTTTTAGGATATTAGATTGTCGATAAATTTATAAATAATATTCGAAGCACCAATATTATTTTTGATATAGTCTTTAGTTTTTTTGCCTTTTTCTTTTATTAGATCAGGACTTTTTACCAATGTGCTTAAAGTCGTGCTAAATGTAACCCTATTATTTATACTGCTACATGACTCTAAAGATGTAAGGTCATTTGCTTCTTTAAATTTACTGTAATGAGGTCCAATAATTATGGGTATGCCATAAGTGGCAGGTTCTAAAATATTATGAATACCACTTTTGTTAAAGCCGCCACCCACATAAGCTATGGTGGCGTAGGCATAAATAGAGGTCAACAAGCCAATAGAATCTATGATTAACACTTGTGCTGTCTGACTTTTTTTAGCATCCGAATAGCGGTAAACAGGTTTGTCAATAGATTTTATAAGTTGTAAAATACCTTCTTCTTTAATGTTGTGAGGCGCCAAGATAAATTTTTCATTTTCTGTAGCTTCATTATTTATGTAATTGACAATAATCGCTTCATCATCAGGCCAAGTGCTACCAGCTACCAAAGTTACTTTGCCTTTAGAAAAATCACTGATAAAAGCTAATTTTTGGCGTTGTTTAATAATGCTGTAAACACGGTCAAAACGCGTGTCGCCGCTTACACTTATGTTTGTAAACCCAATGCTTTTTAAAAGTTTTGCCGACAGTTCATTCTGGACAAAAAAGTGCTTAAAAGTTTGCAATGCCTTGCGATAAAAACCACCATACCACTTAAAGAACAACTGATTTTCTCTAAAAATACCCGATACCAAAATAGTGGGAATTTGTTTTTGTTTTAAAACCCTTAAAAAATTTGGCCAAAACTCATATTTTATAAAAACAGCCAATTTAGGGTTGACTTGCGTAATAAATTTTTGGGCATTTCTGTAAGTGTCAAAAGGCAGGTAGGTTACATAATCGGCCAAAGGATAATTTTTGCGTACTTCATAGCCCGAAGGCGAAAAAAATGTAACCAGAATTTTATAGTTTGGATAGGCGTCCTTCAATTTTTCGATAATGGGAATACCTTGTTCAAACTCCCCCAAAGAAGCACTGTGAAACCAAATAACATTATCTTTATCAGATAAATGAGTTGCTAAATCTTTAAAAATATTCCGACGCCCTTTTACAAAAATATTGAGCTTATTGTCGAATAAAGACAACAACTTAACGCCACCAATAGCAACGTAAACAATAATATTATAAAGGAGGTTCATAGTAGCCTGCTAAATTACGGATTTAAGCCTGTTTAACCCAAATATTTATTAGATTTGTATTTTTATTAAAATACCCTATGAAAAAATTACAAATGGTTGACTTACAAAGTCAATATCAAAAAATAAAACCCGAAATAGACAGCGCAATTCAGAGTGTTTTAGATACATCGGCTTATATAAATGGTCCAAAGGTCAAAGAATTTCAAGCCAATTTAGAAGTGTATTTAGGCGTTAAACACGTTATTCCTTGTGCCAATGGCACAGATGCTTTGCAAATTGCCATGATGGGACTCGGACTTGAGCAAGGCGATGAGGTGATTACAGCCGATTTTACCTTTGCCGCCACCGTTGAAGTGATTGCTCTTTTAAAACTCACACCCGTTTTGGTAGATGTAGAAGCCGATACCTTTAATATGGATATTACCGCTTTAAAAAAAGCCATCACACCCAAAACCAAAGCCATTGTACCGGTTCATTTATTTGGGCAATGCGCCAATATGGAAGCTGTTTTAGCAGTTGCCAAAGAACATAATTTATATGTGATTGAAGATACGGCGCAAGCCATTGGTGCCAACTATACCTTTGCGGATGGCTCGGTTAAAAAAGCTGGAACGATTGGAACGTTGGGCACAACTTCATTTTTTCCGTCTAAAAATTTAGGTTGTTTTGGAGATGGAGGTGCTATTTTTACCAATGATGATGCCTTGGCGCATACCATAAGAGGGATGGTCAATCACGGGATGTACCGTCGTTATTATCACGATGTAGTGGGTGTTAATTCGCGCCTCGACAGCATTCAAGCGGCTATTTTAAATGTAAAATTACCCAAATTAGACAGCTATTGTGCAGCCCGTTTAAAAGCAGCTGAATTCTACAACAAGGTTTTTGAAAAGTTTCCTCAATTAGAGACACCTGTTACAAGTGATTTCACCACGCACGTTTTTCACCAATACACCTTAAAAATCCACGATGTTAATCGCAATGACTTACATCAATATTTATTAGACGCTGGAATTCCTTGCGCTATTTATTATCCGGTGCCTTTACACGCTCAAAAAGCTTACGCCGATAAACGTTATAACGAAGCCGATTTTAAAGTAACCAACCAATTGGCAGAAGAGGTTTTATCACTGCCGATGCACACCGAATTTGAAGAGGAACAACTGACTTTTATAACTGATAAAATAATAGAATTTGTCACAAAATAACACACATACTATTTTAGTCACAGGCGGATTGGGTTATATTGGGTCGCATACCGTTGTGGCTTTGCAAGAGAGAGGTTACGAGGTGGTTATAATCGATAATTTATCCAATACCCGCTTGTCTGTTTTAGAAGGAATCACAGCTATTACTGATATAAAACCTGTTTATTATAATATAGATTTAAAAGAAAAATCAAGTATCCTACAGGTTTTTAAAAACCATAAAATTGATGGTGTCATTCATTTTGCTGCCTATAAAGCGGTGGGCGAAAGTGTAGAAAAACCTTTGTCTTATTACGAAAATAACTTGTCGAGTTTGGTCAATTTGTTACAGGTGATGTTAGAAAATAAAAACCCAAATATTATTTTCAGTTCTTCTTGTACAGTTTACGGTCAAGCCGAGAGCTTGCCGATTACCGAGGAAGCGCCGATTAAACCCGCCGAATCGCCTTACGGTAACACCAAACAAATAGGCGAAGAAATTTTATACGATACCACAAAAGCAAGTGCTCTAAAAGCCATTGCCTTGCGTTATTTTAATCCGATTGGAGCCCACAAAAGTGCGTTGATAGGTGAATTACCCTTAGGTGTACCTCAGAATTTAATTCCGTTTGTCACCCAAACCGCTGCGAAAATCAGACCTGAATTAAGGGTGTTTGGAAACGATTACCCCACCGAAGACGGCACAGCGGTACGCGATTACATTCACGTGGTCGATTTAGCCAAAGCACATGTTAAAGCGGTTGAACGACTCTTAGAAAACAAACAAGAAACAGCTTTCGAAGTTTTTAATGTAGGTACGGGTAGAGGCAGTTCGGTTTTAGAAGTGATAAAGACTTTTGAAAAGGTAAATAAATTAAAGTTAAATTATAAAATTGTCGGGCGTAGAGCGGGCGATATCACCGCCGCTTATGCCGATACCACAAAAGCAAATAAAGTTTTAGGTTGGCAGGCCAAAGAAAATTTGGAAGATGCTTTAAAATCGGCTTGGGTCTGGCAGTTAAAACAGGGGTAAAGATCTGAAAAATTTGACAAATGGATATAATAATTTCAGAAAAAAGAGATATAGAAGTAGATGAAATTATTGAATTATACAAAGTTAATAATTGGAGTTCGGCTAAAAAACCAACTGCATTATACAAAGCTTTAACTAGTTCACATTCTTTGATATCAGCTTGGCATAAAAACAAATTAGTTGGTATTGGAAATGCTATTTCCGATGGTTTTTTAGTTGTTTATTACCCTCATCTTCTTGTACATCCAAATTATCAAAGAAAAGGAATTGGTCTAATGATAATGGATAAAATGCAAGAGAAATACAAGGGTTTTCATATGCAAATGTTAACCGCAGACGGTGAATCTATTGATTTTTATAAAAAAGCCGGATTTGAAAGAGCGGGAAAAACCCAGCCAATGTGGATATATAAAGGTAAAGAGCATTAACAATATAAAGATGATTGCAAGAATTTGGCAAGGTAGAACGAGAATTGAAGATTATGAGGCGTACACAGCCTTTATGAAATATAAAGCCATTCCGGATTACCGAAAAACAAAAGGATTTGTTAAATTGACCTTTTTAAGGAACATATCAGAAAATGCAGGTCACTTTACACTAATTACTTTTTGGGAAAATATTGACCTTATTAAAAACTTTGCCGGAGAAGATTTTGAAAAAGCAAAATACTACCCCGAAGACAAAAAGTATTTATTAGAATTTAAAGAAAAAGTAAAACATTTTGATGTCTTTGCAGAAGAGTAGTCTTAACACTAAATTTATAATTATAAAATGACAAAAAAAATTTTAATCACAGGCGGTGCGGGTTTTATAGGTTCACACGTAGTACGTTTATTTGTAAATAACTACCCAAACTATCATATTTATAATTTAGATGCATTGACTTATGCGGGGAATCTAGAAAATATAAAAGATATTGAAAGTGCCCCAAATTACACCTTTTTAAAGGCTGATATAAAAAATATTGAGGCTATCAATTCCCTTTTTAAAACGCATCAATTTGACGCCGTTATTCACTTGGCAGCCGAAAGTCATGTAGATCGCTCTATAAAAGATCCAAATGCTTTTATAGAAACCAATGTTTTGGGAACAGCCAACCTGTTAAATGCTTTTCGCGATATCTGGCAAGACAATTATACCGATAAATTATTCTATCATGTTTCTACAGATGAGGTCTATGGTTCGTTGGGTAAAACAGGTTTGTTTAAAGAAACCACTTCGTATGATCCACAATCGCCTTATGCCGCTTCAAAAGCATCTTCAGATCATTTAGTGCGTTCTTTTGGCAATACTTATGATATGCCTTTTGTTATAAGTAACTGTTCTAATAATTACGGTGCCAATCAATTTCCAGAAAAGTTGATTCCGCTTTTTATTAATAACATTCAAAACGGTAAAGCTTTGCCAGTTTATGGCGATGGCCAATACACACGCGATTGGTTATTTGTGGATGATCACGCTAAAGCGATTGATACTATTTTTCATCAAGCAAAAGTGGGTAAAACCTATAATATTGGTGGTTTTAATGAGTGGACAAATTTAGATTTAATCAAAATTTTGTGTCAATTAATGGACGAAAAACTAAACAAGACCCCTGGTACAGCCGCCAAATTGATTACTTATGTAAAAGACCGTGCCGGTCATGACCGCCGTTATGCCATAGATGCGACCAAACTCAACAAAGATTTGGGTTGGAAGCCTTCAGTAACTTTTGAAGAAGGTTTGTCAAAAACCATTGATTGGTATCTTGACAACAGTGAATGGCTTAATAATGTCACATCAGGAGCTTATCAAGATTATTATAAAAAGATGTATAACCCCCTATAAGTCACCGAAAGGATATTTTAATTCCATAAATAGCTTAATTCTAGTCTTAAAAGTTTATTTTTGAGATTAAATTATAGTTATGAAACGCAATTATGGTCTTATCATTTTGGTGCTTGTCACTTTTTTTGTAATCTCTTTTTTAACCAATATTCTTGGGGCTTTAAATCCGAGTGTTTCTTTAAGTTTTAAACTGAGTGAAACCATGGCAGGTCTATTACCTTTTGCTTTTTTTATAGCTTATGGCGTGATGTCTATTCCTGCGGGTTTTATGTTAGAGCGCTATGGAGAGAAATTAGTATTATCTACCGCATTTTTGCTATCGTTTTTAGGATCTTTATTATTTGTAATTTTTCCAAGTTTTACTATGTTTTTAGTATCGCTATTTACCATAGGTTCTGGAATGGCAATGTTACAAGTGGTTATAAATCCCCTTTTACGAGTAGCTGGCGGCGAAGAACATTATGCATTTAATTCAGTATTGGCACAGTTGGTTTTTGGTGGTGCCTCTTTTGTTAGTCCTATGGTTTATACTTGGCTAGTTTCTGATGTTAATACATCAACTAATAGGAGTTTGGCTAAAATATTAACCGATTTAGTACCTGCAAATATGTCGTGGTTAGCTCTTTATGTGTTATTTTCGTTAATGAGTTTTGTGATGGTGTTAGTGATATTAAGTATTAAATTTCCTAAAATGGAATTAAAAGAAGATGAAAAAGTTGGGAGTAAAGCCAGTTATTTTGAATTGTTTAAAAATAAAACGGTTATTTTATTTTTCTTAGGCATTTTTGCATATGTGGGCTTAGAACAAGGTATTTCGTATTGGATGTCTAAATTTTTACAAGTATATCATGGTTACGATTTTAAGACAGTGGGTGCAACGGCTGTTGCTAATTTTTGGGGTTTAATGACTTTAGGAAGTGTTTTAGGGCTTGTTTTGTTAAAACTAATAGATAGTAAGTTAGTGTTAAGAATATTTACAGTTTTTGCAATAATTGGTTTTAGTATTGCTTTATTTGGTCAAGCTAAATGGTCATTATACGCTTTTCAGGGTTGTGGGTTTTTTCTTGCAGTTATGTATCCTATAATTATTTCACTAGCATTGAATTCTGTTAGTAAACATCACGGTGCATTTGCAGGAATATTAATGTCGGGAATAATGGGAGGAGCTGTTGTTCAAGTTTTAATTGGCTTTATTAGTGATGCCACTTCTTTAAAAGTGGGTATGAGTTTTGTATTTGTAGTGCTTTTGTATGTACTCAGTATTTCATTTTGGGCAAAACCAATTGTTAAAAATAAAACACTTATTTAATTATTTCTTGATTAAAAATTCTGTTTTAAATCAATCTTTAGGTTTAAGTTCGGGTTCAGAGGCTTTCATCGTTTATATTTAATAGCCGGGGTTTAATTTAAAAAACCCATAAAAGCTGCTAAACTTTCTTGTGGCTTTTCTTCCATAGGTACATGACCTGCATTTTTAATTATAACAAGTGTGTTATTTGGTAAATCTCGGTGAAAATTATAAGCATTGTTTATTGGAATCAAAAAGTCCTTTTCGCCCCAAAGTACCAATGTTGGTTTCTGAATGTTTTTAATTTGCAGGATGTCTGAATCTACTGTGTTTTTCATGCGATCTACTAAGGCTTGTCTATTGCCTTTTCTTAAAATCAGTTCAAAATACCTGTCAACAAGCGCTTCAGTAACTTTATTTTTATCGGCATAAACATTTTCAACACTCGCTTTAGCCATAAAGCGCGGTGTAATAAAAGTTAGAAGATTGTTCAAAACGGGTGTTCTTGCCAACCTAAAGGCAATTGGGACACTTTTAGAATGTAAAGGATATCCCGAAGCATCTATCAAAACCAATTTATTGACCATTTTAGGATATTTAACAGCATAATGCCAAGTAATATTACCGCCCAAAGAATTGCCTGCCAAGACACATTGTTTTATACCTTTAGCTTCCAAAAAATGATTGATAAAGTCAACGTAATGATCTATTGAATAATCCCGATTAGGAAAAGGTCCCGTTAAACCAAATCCAGGTAAATCCATTCTTATAACACGATGATTTTCTTTAAGTTTAGAAGCCCATCCTTCAAAGGTGTGCAAACTCGAACTTGTACCGTGAATTAAAACTATTGGGATAGTATCGGTGTTATTTCCCTCGTCACGATAGTGCACATTCATGCCGTCAATTGCTATGAATGCAGACGAACTGGTAGCATACTTTGCTTTTAATTTATCAAGCGGAATAGCTTTATAACCAAAAAACACACTTATAAAAACCGCTATTAAAGCAATACTGATAACAAGGGTTTTTACGAGTTTTTTTAGGCGTTTCATTTTAAATAAAATAGGTCAAACCTTATTATTTCTCAAAAATATTATTCTTTTGATTCACATCGGCCATGAGTTTACTAGGGTCAATTGTGACTTTTTTAACGTCTTTGGTTACCTTAAAGGCGTATAGCGGATATGCCCAAGGCCAATCACTCAATACTTTGGCATCT
Source organism: Flavobacteriaceae bacterium (assembly GCA_045046885.1). Taxonomy (GTDB): domain Bacteria; phylum Bacteroidota; class Bacteroidia; order Flavobacteriales; family Flavobacteriaceae; genus CG1-02-35-72. The sequence goes on along the minus strand of JASFYX010000002.1, from coordinate 79,085 downwards.
GTGGGTTTGTGCCCCGACATCATACGCAATGGAATATTAAAATCTTCTGTACTGCCGTCAATGTAAGTTACACGTACGTCAACAGGTATAGGCATCGTACCAACACGCTCTAAAGTGACGGTTTTATCGGCAACTGATTTGATGCTGTAGTCTATGGTATGTGTGGTTTCTACCCATTCGTTTAAATACCATCCCAAGACAAGCCCTGATGTTTTTTCGGCTTCACGAATAAAATTTGTGGGCGTAGGATGTTTCATTTGCCAATCGGCATAATAATTTTTAAGCGTAAGCATCAAATTATCCCAGCCGATAACATAACCCAATTGTGATAAAAACATTTGTCCGTTTACATAACTACCTATACTGTAAGCCATATTGGTATTAAAGCGGTCGGCATGAGTACTTAGGGGTTCTTGTTTACCCGAATTGACCAAATAATAGTAAGCGCCGTAAGTGCGTTTAAACGGATTGGCAACGGGTTTATCGCTCATAGCATTGCGTGCCATAGTCGATATAAATGAGGTGAAGCCTTCATCCATCCAAGGGTGCTCGCTTTCGTTGGTAGCTAAAGCAAACTGAAACCAAGAATGTGCCATTTCATGACGCATAGTACCCACGAGTCCTTGCAAATTGGCGCCGCCTGTGATTAGGGTGCACATACCGTATTCCATGCCACCATCACCGCCTTGAATAATAGAGTATTGTTTGTACAGATAAGGGCCAACTGTTTTGTTGTAGTATTGCATGGTTTTAACGGCATCCTCTTCCATCGTTTTCCAGTTAGCAACAACTTTTGGGTCATTTTTATACAAAAAATGCATAGTTGCCCCATTGGGAACTTGTTTTGTATCGTGGATGTAATCGGGGTCGGCAGCCCAAGTAAAATCGTGTACATTAGGAGCAATAAAATGCCAAGTCAGTTTTTTACTGCGTTGTTTTTTGAGTTTTTTTGAGGGATTTTCATACCCGTGACCCACTTCTTGTGGATTTTGTAAATAGCCAGTTCCGCCAACGGTATAATTTTTATCGATATGAAGAGTCACATCAAAATCGCCCCATACACCGTGGAATTCACGGGCAATGTATGGGTCGGCATGCCAACCTTCAAAATCGTATTCGGCTAATTTAGGATACCACTGCGTCATAGAGAGGGCTACACCATCTTTATTGTTACGCCCCGAACGACGCACTTGTACAGGTAATTGCCCTTTAAACACCATTTTTAGAGTAGTGCTGGCGCCCGGTTTTAGCGGTTTGTTTAGCATTACTTTTAAAACGGTTCCGCTTACTTTGAAAGTGACAGCCTTACCGTCTTGCTTAAGACTCGAAACTTTTATAAAACCAATTTCATCGGGTTTAAGTTTGGCAATACGGCTTTCGTAAACAGGTTTCTCTTTTGAGCCTAAATTATTAACCATACGTCTGTCGGGATCGACAATGTTTTGAACACGAATATCCATTTCAGATCCTGGCTGAAAAGCGTTGGGGTACAGGTGGTAAAATACTTTGTTTAAAGTGTCGGGTGAGTTGTTGGTGTAAACCAAAGTTTGTGTGCCGTCGTACTGATAGTTGTCAACATTCATATCAATGTCCATAGTGTAGTTTACATGTTGTTGCCAATAAGTGCCATTTTGTCCAAAAGCACTACATGCAAGTAGACTAAAAAGAGCTATAAATAAATTTTTCATAATGATTGGTTTGTAAAATAAGTAAAGGGTAAATATAAACTATTTACCCTTTAAAATTATGTTAAAAATTAGGTAGTCACGTTGAGCGAAGTCGAAATGTGACAATAAATTTATCTGCCGTTCACCATTTGATTGGCCATACGCAAGGCATTATAAGCATTGACAATGCGTCCTGAAACAGACATACTGGCAAAAGGTACTTTTTTGCCTTTTCCACCTGGTAGTAAAACCTCTTTTTCTATTTTAATACCAGAATTCATCAAGATATGTTTTACCTGACTGGCAGTTAATTTTGGATAATAAGAGCGAATTAAAGCAGCAATACCGGCCACTTCAGGTGAAGCCATTGACGTACCATTAAAATACTCATATTTATTATTCGGAATGGTAGAATAAATCTTAACACCGGGTGCAAATACATCTACGTTTAGCTTGCCGTAATTTGTAAAACTGGCAGGTAATTTTTCATCGTAATTTGAAGAAATAGCCCCAACAGTAATCAAGTTATCTGCAAATTCTGTTTTCCAATCTTTAGCATCGTTAGGAAAATTGTGAACTTTGTCATTATCGGCAGCATCATTGCCAGCGGCATGTACTAAAAGAACATCTTTGCTTTCGGCATATTTTATAGCATCATATACCCATTGGCTTTGGGGTGAATAGCCTTTACCAAAACTCATATTAATCACTTTAGCACCATTGTCAACGGCATAACGAATGCCATTGGCTACGTCTTTATCGTATTCATCGCCTTCGGGTACAGTACGAACAGGCATAATTTTAATATTTTTTGCCACACCATTCATGCCTATACCATTATTTCTAATAGCTCCAATAATACCAGCTACGTGAGTTGAGTGTTGTTCAATACTTTTGTCGCCAATTACATCATTATCGCCATAAATTTTAGGTGTATTTATTTCGTAATTATCACCTTGTTTACGACCGCTAAATTTTAAATTATAATAATAATTTAATTGACCATCTAAGTAATTTTTATAACCTTCTAAACTTTTAAATGTAGCACCACGTGCAAAAATACCCTTGGTAATTAAGTTTTTAGATTTTAATAAGTTGGCATCTTCTGTTTTAAAAGCTTCTAGGTCTTTGGCGTTAAAAGTTTCTTTGTTCATAGCCTTTGCCAAGCTTTTGTAAGCGTTGTAAAGCATATCAACAAATTGTTTTTGAGGTGACAATCCTTTTACTTTTGCCTCGTAAACTTTATTCATTTCTTGATATTGTGCAAAGTCTTTTTTGTCGGCTTCGGCTATATCGGCTTCTTTTTTGCCGTCAAAACGGGGTTTTAATTTTTTGAGCAAACGTGTTAATTCAATGTTTTCGTGAAGTGTTTTTCCTAAGAAATTCCATCCATGAACGTCATCTATAAAACCGTTTTTATCATCGTCTATTCCATTTCCAGCAATTTCTTTGGGATTGGTCCAAATATTGGCACTTAAATCTTCGTGTTCAATATCTTCGCCGGAATCTACAATTCCAACAATAACTTCAACGCCTTTTTTTCCTTCTAAAAATTTATAGGCTTTATCGAGGCTCATCCCCGGAATACTATCTGTCATTAAATCGGCATGCGCCCAATTTTCTTTTTGGATTTTGGTTAAAGGTGCTTTTTTAGCGGGGAGATTTACAACATTATTTAAAGGTTGCGGAACGGGAATTTTTGAAACCGAACTACAACTGGTCAAGGCAATGGCCATTGACAGGACAAAAATTGATTTATAAATTTTCATAAAAATTAATTAAAAAGTTCATTGAATGTATAGGTGTCTTTTAACCGAACACCTTTTTCGGTATGTTGAACCGTACAAATTTGGTTGACGGCATCGTGTTCTAAAAATAAGTAGTAATTTTCATCGGCAGCTTTGTTTAAAAAAGCGGCTTTTTCATCCATTGTTAACAATGGACGCGTGTCATACCCCATAACGTAAGGCAATGGAATGTGCCCTACAGTTGGCAATAAATCGGCCATATAAACCAAAGTTTTATCTTGGTATTTTATATGCGGAATCATTTGTTTATCGGTATGCCCATCGGCAAACAAAACATCAAAACCCAAAGCGGTATTTTGTACAAAATTACCTTGAGTAGGGAGGTCTAAAAAATTCAGTTGCCCGCTACTTTGCATAGGGTGAATATTCTCTTTTAAAAAGGAGGCTTTTTCACGTGGATTGGGAACGGTTGCCCATTTCCAATGGTCGGCATTGCTCCAAAACTTGGCATTTTTAAAGGCAGGCTCATAATCGGTATGGTTTTTATTCCACTGAATGCTACCACCACAATGGTCAAAATGTAGATGGGTTAAAAACACATCGGTAATATCATCACGGTGAAAACCGTATTGAGCCAAAGAACTGTCTAAGGTAAAATCGCCAAATGGGTAATAATAGCCAAAAAATTTATCAGACTGTTTGTCGCCTGTGCCTGTATCTATTAAAATAAGACGGTTGCCGTCTTCAATCAGCATACAGCGTAAAGCCATGTCTATTAAGTTGTTATTGTCGGATGGATTGGTGCGTTGCCATAAAACTTTAGGTACAACGCCAAACATAGCGCCACCATCGAGTTTAAAATTACCGGTTTCTATGGGATATATTTTCATTGAAAGTTATAAAGAGATACAAAGATAACTTTTTTAAGGTGTTTGTGAAAAACAAAAAAACACTATTTGCATTTATTTAACAAATAGTGTTTTTTAAGAAGAGGCGACGAGCGGATTCGAACCGCTGTAGGAGCTTTTGCAGAGCCCAGCCTAGCCACTCGGCCACGACGCCCTATTTTGGAAATGCAAATTTAAAGATTTTTTTTTGGTTGGCAATTATTAGTTAAGACTATCTCGCTTTTTTTCGAGAAGATAAAATGAGGTGATAAGCCTGTTATTACCCTTACCCGATTTTTTAACCATATAATTTAAATCAATCCGCTGTTTTAAAATGGTTTTAAAATGGTTTAAAAGCGAACTGTCTAATTTCTCTTGTGTGATAAGTCCGAATTTTGAAAGGTCTTTAATGTCATTTTCCGATTTATAAACGGGGATAGTTGTACCGTATTCCCACAACAACTCGGGGGCAATATAACCTTTGACGTAAAGAGCTGTGTTCTGCGTTAAAGCATCTTGTTTTAGATGACTTAAATTATTGAATTTAGGATTGTTATAAAGACCTTTTATAAGGGGTAAACTAAGAAACATTATACTACACATTAAGGCTATACTTGTATAAAAACTTTGTTTATAATTTTTTTGCCAAAGACTTCTAAAAATTAAAAAACTTATACTTATTAATACCACAGCCTGTATCCAAAAATTAAAGGGATAAGCCATAGAAGATTCATAAAATTTACCAAAACTATAGATTGGAAATACTAATGCTATTAAACCTAATAAACCAAATCCAAAGGCGGTTAGCCATTTGTCAATTTTGGGTAACTCTTTGCCTTTTGTAATTAAATAATGTACGTAAAAACTGGTATTTAAAGCCAACGGTATCAATACAGGCAATAAATAACGCGATTTCTTTTCGGGAATTAATGAGAGTAATACCACGGCGCTCAGCGTCCAAATGAGTGTAAATTTATAAGCTTTTAAATGGATGCACCGTTTTTTTATAAAGGGGTAGAGTAAACCTATAAAAGCAAAAAGTGTCCACATACCCGATTGCGTAAAGAAAGGCCAATAATAATACCACGGGCGTACATTTCTGTTAGACCAAGCCACCGTTTCTTTAGCGGCAATGGTTTGTACGGCTTGTACATCGGTTATATAAATATAAATGGCCCACCAACTTCCCAAAGCAAGTGCTAAAATCAGGGCTAAAAAAGTCGGTTTTAATTGTTTTGAAAAACCGTTAAATTTATAGGTAAATCCGTAAGCTATTGCAAAAGGTAAAAATAAAGCAAATAAAGAGACAGGTCCTTTGCTTAAAATAGAAAGTCCCATAAACAAGCCGGCTAAAAGCCAATTTTTATAGCTGATTTTGGCGGTTTTAAGCGCGATAAATATTTGCCAAATGGCTAACATCATAAAACTGTGTGCAAAAATATCCCATTGGGCATTGCGCCCCGAAAAAATGATGTAAAACGACGTAGCTAAAATCAAACTACTTATAAAAGCATGAAAATTATTTTTAACCACTAAAGTTACTAATTTAAAGCTCGAAAAAATTAAAATAATAACGGCTATTACAGCGGGCAGGCGCAATCCGTAAAGGTTGTTTTTGCCAAATAACCCCATTGCTAAAGCGGTAAACCACGTGGGTAAAGGAGGCTTTTCGTAACGGGGTGCTAAGTTTAAAGTGGTGTGTAACCAATTGCCATGGGTGAGCATTTCGCGTGCACTGATAAAATTGCGCGCCTCCATAATATTGACATACACAACATCTAAGTTCGAGATAAAAAGCACCAAACAGACAAACAATAACCACAAATAATATTTGCTGTTTTGTTGGTCTGTACTAAGGAGTTTGCCCATTGTTTGTGTTTTAAATGCCAAAAATACAAATCACAATCTATCAAATTGTTATTTGGAATTTGTTTTTTTGAGGTTCGAGTGTTTTACAAAAAGTCTTTTCTAGATTTTTTTAAAACAACACTTACCAAAGCCACATTTCCGCCAATAGGCGGATTAATTTTTGACACGCTGACTTTAGCTTTGTCTACAAGCGGAATCTCTTTAAAAATACGTTCCATCATCCGTAAAGCCACATGTTCTAAAAGTTTGGCGCGAATAGCCATTTCTTCTTTGACTATTTTGTTGAGGTGTACATAATCTACGGTATCTACTAAATCGTCGGAGTTGGCCGACGGTGTTAAATTGGCTTTAACCGAAACGTCGACACGGTACTCTGAGCCAATTTTACCCTCTTCTACCATACAACCATGATAAGCATACACACGGATGTTTTTAACTTTTACAATTCCCAAAATATTTTTATAAGATTACGGTCAAAAATACGACAAACATTTTAATTAGTAACTTTATCGAAAATCAATTCTTATGAAAGTCCGAGAAGCCTTTATCTTATTATCAGTTGTTATTACCGCAATTATTGTTGGTGTTGCCCAAGTTTGGCTCCCTGTTTGGTGGTTTATGATTTTCTTTGGACCGCTTATTTTAATTGGCTATATCGATATTTTTCAGCCCTATCATGCCATTAGGCGTAACTATCCGGTTATTGGTAATGGCCGATTTCTACTCGAAAAATTACGCCCCGAAATTATGCAGTATTTTGTTGAAACCGATACCGAGGGCACACCCATAAATAGGATGTTTAGAAGTTTGGTCTATCAACGTGCAAAAAAAGTAAACGATACCACGCCTTTTGGAACTCAAATGGACGTGTATCGCGTGGGTTACGAATTTATGGATCATTCCATGTATGCCAAACATTTTGATGCCGAAGCCCCTTTGCCAAGAGTTGAAGTGGGCGGAGCAGATTGTAAGCAACCTTATAAAGCGAGTTTACTCAATATTTCGGCAATGAGTTTTGGCTCGCTGAGTAAAAATGCTATTATGTCTTTAAATAAGGGGGCTAAAATAGGTGGTTTTGCCCATAATACAGGAGAAGGTGGTTTGAGTCCCTATCATCTAAAATATGGTGGCGATATTTTCTGGCAAATTGGAACCGCTTACTTTGGTTGTAGAGATGCAAAAGGAAGATTTTGCCCCGATACATTTAAAAAACAAGCCGTTTTACCACAGGTTAAAATGATTGAAATCAAATTGTCGCAAGGTGCTAAACCAGGTCATGGCGGCGTGTTACCGGCGTCAAAAAATACCGAGGAAATTGCTAAAATTCGTCACGTTGAACCGCATACTACCGTTGTGTCACCAGCTACACATGCTGAATTTTCTACGCCAAAAGGCTTGTTGCTATTTGTTAAAAAACTCCGCGATTTATCAGGAGGGAAACCCGTTGGGTTTAAACTTTGTGTGGGTAAAAAACAAGAATTTATAGACATCTGTAAAGCGATGCGCGACACCAGTATTAAACCTGACTTTATCACCGTTGATGGAGGTGAGGGTGGTACGGGTGCGGCACCGGTTGAATTTTCAAACTCGTTAGGTTTGCCCTTACGCGAAGGATTGGCCTTTGTAAAAGATACTCTCGACGGTTACGACTTAAAAAATGATATCAAAATTATTGCTTCAGGTAAAATATTTTCGGGCTTTCATATGGCACGGGTTATAGCTTTGGGTGCCGATATGTGTAACAGTGCCCGCGCTATGATGCTGAGTATTGGTTGTATTCAGGCACGCGAGTGCAATACCAATACCTGCCCGGTGGGTGTGGCCACTCAAAATAAATCGCTTATGAAAGGCTTGGTGGTTAAAGATAAAGCACCACGTGTGGCCAATTTTCATAAAGCCACACTACACAGTTTTTTAGAATTGGTAGCGGCTGCCGGATTGGATTCGCATGAACAACTTGACAGACGTCATGTAAACCGTCGGGTTGATATGAATCATATTGTGAGTTATAAAGATATTTATAAGGAAGTTAATACGGGGAGTTTATTGAATTAATCCCTAATTCCAATCTGTTAAAAAGGCTAAAAGCAATTTACTTTTAGCCTTTTTTATTTACATTTGAATCAGCTAAAAACAATGTATTATGAAATTTTCCTTTAAAAGTATTTTTGTCCTACTAATTGTGACTTTATTTGCTATACCAAGCCAAATTCAAGCCCAAACTAAATGGACACCCAAAGACATTATTAATACACAGTTTTTACGGTCGGTTAGTTTTTCTAATAAAGCCAATATAGTAGTGTGGAGCAAACGCAGAGCTGTTAAAAAGAAAGACCGTTTTGTATCTAATTTGTACTTAACCCGTCTAGATGTTAAAAAAGATGGAGCCTTTTTAAGTATTCCGCTTACCCAAAGCGACGAGAATAATTACAATCCACTTTTTGCCAATGATGACACAAGTATTTATTTTTTATCATCGCGCGAAAAAGGTAAAAAACTGTGGCAAATAAGCCTTTACGGTGGCGAAGCCAAGGCTGTGGCAACTTTTAAAAATGGTATTTCAAATATACAATGGCAAGATAAAAACACTTTGTTGTTTACGTCGAATGAAGGTAAAACCCTCCGCGAAAGCGAACTAAAAAAGAGAAAAGATAATGTAATTATTGTTGAAGATGAGGATTATTGGAAACCCACGCGTGTGTATGCTTATAATTTAAAATCTAAAGAAATTACACGAGTTACCAATAATAAAAAACCCTTATCTAATTATACCGTTTCGCAGGATGGACTGTGGTTGGTGTACACTATGCAAATGAGTCGTCATTATCCCAGTGATGCCCAACCCGACCCCCATTATTTTTTAAAGAATTTAAAAACGGGTAAGACAGTTCAGATATTAAAAGACGCGGGGTTTCCGTCATACGGATTCCAATTTACACAAGACAGTAAAGGCTTTTATTTTACCAGTTCTAAAGCCTCAGACCCCGAATGGAATGGCGCCGGTATAGGTCTGTTGTATTATTATGACATCGCTAAGAATACTGTTAAAAAAATCAACTTAAAATGGTCTTTAGGTATTGGCGGCGGCTTTGATGTGGTTGGCAATGATGTTATAGTATCGTTGGCTAATAACGCCACTCGCGCTTTGGCATATTATAAAAAAGGTAAAACCTCATGGCAAAAACTCAAAATGAATTTTGGCACAATGAATAATCACGTCAGTGTTTTGGGAATTTCTAAAAACACCCAAAAAATAGCTTACGGCTATTCTACCGCTTCTAAATTACCCACTTATTTTGTAGCCGATTTGCAACAAAACAAATTCAGCAACAGCCAAGAATTAGTTAAACTGAATAAAGATTTAGCCAAACGCGATATCACAAAAAGTGAGGTAATGACTTGGAAAGGCTATAACAACGAAACTGTTGATGGTATTTTATATTACCCTTCAAATTACCAAAAAGGAAAAAAATATCCGCTTGTTTTATCTATTCACGGCGGGCCAGCTGGTTCAGATTTAGATGCTTGGAGCGAACGTTGGAGTACTTATCCTAATATTTTAGCGCAACGTGGTGCTTTTGTGTTGAAACCCAATTATCATGGCTCGTCAAATCACGGACTTAAATTTGTTGAAAGTATTAAAGAGCATTATTACGATTTAGAACTCGAAGATATTTTAAAAGGTATTAATGTACTTGATAAAAAAGGGATGATAGACAAAACAAAGATGGGAACTATGGGCTGGTCTAACGGGGCTATTTTAACTATTATGTTAACTGTGCGTTATCCTGAAATGTTTAAAGTCGCCGCATCAGGTGCGGGTGACGTGAATTGGACATCTGATTTTGGTACCTGCCGTTTTGGGGTAAGTTTTGACCAATCGTATTTTGGAGGCGCTCCTTGGGATGATAAAAATGGCACTTTTTACAACAAAAATTATATAGAAAAATCGCCTTTGTTTGAATTGGAAAAAGTTAGAACGCCAACAATTATTTTCCACGGAAGTGAAGACCGCGCTGTACCACGAGATCAAGGATGGGAATATTATCGTGCCTTACAACAAGTAGATAAAGCTCCTGTACGATTTTTATGGTTTCCGGGGCAACCCCATGGTTTAGGGAAAATTACACATCAACTGCGTAAAATGAACGAAGAACTCAAATGGATAGACAAATATTTGTTTGGTAAAAAAGAGACTACCAATGAAGCCTTTAAAAAAGACAGTCCTCTAGCGTCATTATTAAAATTGCAAAAAGCACAACATATTAATGGCTTGTACGGCGTGGGTTTTAAAGAGAAACTGATACCAGAGACTCAGTTGGTAAAAAAAGACTCGATTTCTATTGGTATTTTCGAAGTAACCAACGCACAGTTTAAAGCCTATAAATCAAGTTATACTTATCCACAAAGTCAGGGTAATTATCCAGCTAAAGTCAGTAAGGCCGAAGCCAAAGGATATTTGGGTTGGTTAAGTGGTTTAACAGGACGTACTTACCGTTTACCCAATACCAAAGAAGCTCAAAGCTTGCATAAGAAAGTGCTAAAAACAGCGGCTCAAGAAAATACTTTAAATTATTGGGCAGGTTATGCCATTACCATAGACGAGGTGGTGGCTTTTAAACAGAAAATAACCTATTTAAAAAAGACCCTTATCAAACCTGTTGGGCAGTTTAAAGCTGTAAAAGTGGGTAAAGCCATGGTTTATGATTTAGGCGGTAATCTGGCCGAATATTTTGATAAAGGTGTTTACGGTTTTAGTGCTTACGATTTTGTTGACGTAAAAAACAAGGCCATGATAAAAAGCGAAAACGTTGGTTTTAGGGTTGTTGAAGAGTAAGATACAAAAAAAAGGCTACTTTCAAGTGGCCTTTTTTTTATTTGATATTTAGATTAACACTTTTTCTTTTTGGTAGTAACAAGCGTCCTCGGGGTATTTAGCCATAAAACTCTCGGCATCGTCAACCATTTTTTCACTGCCACAGAAAAAGGGTACACGTTGGTGTAATTCATGTGGTTTAATTTCTAAAATACGTTGATAGCCATCAGTAGCATTACCATGAGCCTGTTCGGCTAAAAAAGCCATAGGATTGCACTCGTATAATAAACGCAATTTACCGTGAGGGGCTTTAGAACTTGTGGGATAAATATAAATGCCACCCTTAATCATATTACGGTGAAAGTCTGAAACTAACGAGCCAATGTACCTAGCTTTATAAGGGCGGTCTTCAATTTCTTCTTGACAAAATTTTAAATAATCTTTTACCCCTTGCGGAAAATGCTGGTAATAACCTTCATTTATAGAGTAAATACTGCCATTTGTAGGATATTGCATATTAGGATGCGATAAATAAAATACGCCAATTGCCGGATTTAATGTAAAGCCATTAACGCCGTTACCTGTGGTGTAAACCAGCATAGTAGATGTACCATAAATAACATAACCCGCCGCTACTTGTTGCGTGCCGGGTTGTAAAAAATCTTCTAATTGAACAGGCGTACCAATAGGTGTAACGCGGTGATAAATAGAAAAAATAGTTCCTACAGAAACATTTACATCAATATTTGAGGAGCCGTCAAGCGGATCCATTAATAAAACGTATTTATTGTCGTGCGATTTGTTACGTCCTTCAATGCGCACAAAATCGTCTTCTTCTTCGCTGGCTATACCACAAACTATTTCACGATTAATAATGGTTTGCATAAAAACCTCGTTGGCATAAATATCTAGTTTTTGTTGTTCTTCACCTTGAATATTGGTATCGCCGGCAGCGCCTAAAATATCTACCAATCCAGCTTTATTCACTTCGTGATTTACCACTTTGGCGGCCAGTCTAATAGAGTTAATGAGTCGGGATAATTCGCCGGAGGAGTATTTGAATCCGTGTTGATTGCTAATAATAAATTCTCCTAGGGTGTTAGGTTTGTGAGTCATAACAGCGAATAAATTAGTTTAGGTGACAAATATCGTTAAATTTGTGCAATTATAATTTTTAAAATGAACTTTATCATAAGAAAAGGGGAAAAACCTGATATGACACAGGTATTATCCCTTATAAAAGAGTTGGCTGTTTTCGAAAAAGAACCTGATGCTGTAATAGTTACTAAAAAAACATTACAAAAACACGGCTTTGGTAAAAAGCCGCTTTTTAAAACTTTTATAGCCGAATTGGACGGTGAAATAGTAGGAATGGCTCTTTTTTATCCGCGCTATTCAACATGGAAAGGTCCTACACTGCATTTAGAAGATCTCATTATTAAAAAAGATAAAAGGGGTTTGGGAATTGGCAAAGCGCTTTACGATAAAGTTCTAAAATACGCTTATAAAAAAAAGGTAAAGCGTGTAGAATGGGTGGTTTTAGATTGGAATACGCCGGCCATAGATTTTTACATAAAATCGGGGGCTAAAATTTTACCCGATTGGCGGACGGCACAAATGGATGAACAAGGATTAAAGAATTATATAGAAAACAATTAAAATGCACATTTTTAAATTTGGAGGAGCATCGGTTAAAGATGCAGAAGGGATAAAAAATCTGGTAAAGGTTTTACAACACGAAGGTTATGCAAATACTTTGGTTGTCGTTTCGGCTATGGGTAAAATGACAAATGCTTTTGAAAAAGTAATTCAAGCTTATATAAATAAAGATGCCGGGTTAGACAATTATATTGCTGATATAAAGACCTATCATATTCAAATTATTGCTAACTTATTTGAAGATAAAAACCCTCCTATTTTATTCGAAATTGAACATGTTTTTGGTTTGCTAAAAGGATTTATGTTGGCCAATCGTTCTACCAATTACAATTTTGTTTACGATCAATTAGTGGGTTTTGGCGAGTTGCTATCGACTAAAATAATTAGCACTTACTTGAATCATATAAATATTGCCAATCAATGGCTTGATGTACGTCACCTTATAGTAACATCTGATGATTACAGAGATGCTAAAGTTGATTGGGAAGATACCAAATTCCGAATTACAAATGCTATAAATAAAGATAAACTGTACATTACACAAGGCTTTTTGGGTGCTACAAAAGATAATTTTACAACGACTTTAGGACGCGAAGGCTCAGATTTTACAGCCGCTATTTTTGCGTATAGTCTGCAAGCCAAAGATGTGACAATTTGGAAAGATGTACAGGGTGTTTTAAATGCAGATCCGCGGGAGTTTTCTGATACCAATCTCTTAACTCAAATCTCTTATAAAGAAGCTATAGAAATGGCTTTTTATGGGGCTTCTGTTATACATCCTAAAACTTTAAAGCCTTTAGAAAATTGCGGAATTCCGTTGTATGTGAGATCATTTGTAGATTTAAAATCGCAAGGTACACAAGTAAAAAAAGGCAAAGATATAGAGCCTGTAATTCCTTGTTTTGTCATAAAAAAAGAACAAATATATTTACAGATATCGGCCTTAGATTTCTCGTTTATGGTTGAACACAATATTAGCAACTTATTTCAGTTGTTAGACAAGTATAAATTAAAGGTAAATCTCATCCAGAATTCGGCTTTGAGTTTTAGTATTTGTTTGGAAGATAAGTACACTAAATTCGAATCATTTATAGAAGAAATAAAAGCACATTATAATGTAGATTATTTTAAAGATGTGACACTTTACACTATACGTCATTTTACAAATGACGCTATAAATAAAATAGAATTTGGCAAAGAAATAGTACTTAAACAACGTAACGAAAACACTATTCAGTTAATAGTAAAATAGAATGTGTATCTTTGATTTTCTCTCAAAATTAGACTATGAGTTTAGTATCGGCTAAAGAAATTGCTAAGGTTTTAAATATTAATAAGTTTGGCATATTTGGTAATACTGTTGGTTGGATTTTCCTTAAAATACTAGGTATTTCTAGGCTCAATAAAATTTACAATAAGAACAAACATTTAGATAAAGAGGCTTTTTTAGAAGCGCTGATTAAAGAATTTCAGATTGATTTCGAAATTCCCGAAGAAGATTTAAAACGCATCCCAAAAACGGGCCCTTTTATAACCGTTTCTAATCATCCTTTAGGAGGCATAGATGGTATTTTATTGTTAAAGCTTTTAGCCAAAACCCGTCCCGATTTTAAAATTTTAGCTAATTTTATTTTACTGAAAATAAAGCCTATTGAAGATTATGTGCTTCCAGTCAACCCCTTCGAAACAAAAAAAGAAGATGCTAAATCGAGTTATTCTGGTTTAAAACATGCGCTAGAACACGTTAATAATGGCAATGCTTTAGGTATTTTCCCAGCAGGAGAAGTCTCTACGTATAACGACGATATGGTTATTCAAGATAAACAATGGGAATTATCGGCTGTAAAGTTTATTAAGAAAGCAGAAGTTCCCGTTGTCCCTATTTGTTTTCATGCTAAAAACAGTTTCCTTTTTTATGTCTTAGCCAAAATTAGTGGCACTTTGCGATCTGCTAAACTACCGTCTGAATTATTGACACAAAAGAGTCGTACCATAAAAGTGAGAATAGGAAAACCTATTCCAGTTAAAGAGCAAAAAGAATTTACAGATTTAGATAAATTATCAGATTTTTTAAGGATGAAAACCTATGTATTGGCAAATCCTTATAAACGTGGTCCTGTAAAAATTACAACACCTAGTTTAAAATTTCCATCACATCCTAAAACAATTGTTTCAGCCGTTTGTACAAACGACTTAAATTGCGAAATAGAAAACTTAAGAGCTTCAGATGCCGTTTTATTGACAAGTAAAAATTACTCTGTATTTTTAGCAGAAAGCAGTCAAATTCCGTGTACTCTACGTGAAATAGGGCGCTTACGCGAAATTACTTTTAGAAGCATTGGCGAGGGTACCAACAAGGCTATTGATTTAGATCCTTATGACACCTATTACCGTCATATGTTTTTGTGGGATAATGAGGCACAGCGTGTTGTGGGGGCTTACAGAATGGGCTTTGGCGATGAAATTTTTAAAAAGTATGGTATTGAAGGCTTTTACGTCAATGAGCTTTTTGGCATAGAACAAGAGCTTCATGCTATGATGAGTAAAACTATAGAATTAGGACGTGCTTTTATTATAAACGAATACCAACAACGTCCTATGCCACTCTTTTTATTGTGGAAAGGTATAGTGCATGTAACTTTACGCTATCCGCATTTAAAATATTTATTAGGAGGCGTAAGTATCAGTAATAAATTTTCAAATTTCACTAAAAGTTTGATGATAGAATTTATGAAATCAAACTATTACGACCCTTATATAGCACAGTTTGTGCATCCTAAAAAAGAATACAAAGTCCGCTTAAAAGACGAGCATAAAGATTTTATTTTTGATGCCAGTAAGGCCGATATGAATAAATTCGATAAAATTATTGACGAGATTGAACCTGGCAGTTTGAGGTTGCCCATCTTACTTAAAAAATACGTTAAACAAAATGCCCGACTTATAGCTTTTAATGTCGATCCTAAGTTTAACAACGCCATTGACGGATTGATGTATATCCGTATTGCTGATTTACCCGAAAGTACGGTAAAACCAGTTATGGAAGAATTTCAAGCAGATTTAGAGAAAAAATTGAACAGCGATTCTTAAAACCAACCGCGCTTATTGATTTGGTAGGTTTCGTAAAACTCATCATCAGATTTAGTAAGATAAATAATACCCTCAACAAAAGGAACAAGTCCGCCTACGCCACAGGTTACAAAAGTCAGTATAATTTGTAAAATACCTTCTCGGGTATAACCCAATATAAATTTATGAACCCCAAGATAACCTATTAAAATAGCTAAAATTCCGGCTACTACTTTTTTATTTTCTGGCTGACTTGCTGGATAGCCTTTTTCGTTTACTACTTGCATAATTTTATTAGATTGATCTATTATTAATTAGAGTGTAAATATATTAAAAATACAGAGATAAGTTTCACAATTTTTAAAAGAGTAGTTGCTAAGAAATGCTAGATATCTATTTTATTTTAACTAATTTTGTGCTTCTCAAAATTATAAATTAAATGACAAATAAACCTAAAATTGCTGTTTTTGGTGGTGGTAGTTGGGCTACGGCTATTGTAAAAATGCTGTGCGAAAACAACGAAAAAGTAGGATGGTATATGCGCAATAAAGAAACTTTATTGCATATAAAGAAATATAAAAATAATCCAAATTATTTAAGTTCTGTTGAATTTGACTCTTCTAAACTAAAACTATCTAATAATATTAACGACATAGTAAATTTTGCGGATTACCTTATTTTTGTAGTCCCATCTGCCTTTTTAGATGCTGCCTTAAAAAACCTTACAGCATCTTTAAAAGATAAAATTATTTTTTCAGCTATAAAAGGTATTGTGCCAAGTACAGGATTAATTGTGGGCGAGCATTTTAATAAAACATATAATATTCCTTTCGAAAATATTGGTGTTATAACAGGTCCATGTCATGCCGAAGAGGTGGCTTTAGAACGATTATCGTATTTAACCATAGCGAGTAGAGATGCCGCTAAAGCCAAATTTATAGGTCAAAACTTAGCGTGCGATTACATAAAAGTTAAAATTTCTGATGACATTATTGGTACCGAATATGCAGCCATGCTCAAAAATATTTTTGCCATTGCCGCAGGTATGGCTCACGGGTTGCGCTATGGCGATAATTTTCAGTCGGTTTTAATGAGTAATTCCATTAGAGAGATGAAGCGTTTTATAAAAAAAATTCATCGGATGAAACGCAATATTAATAACTCGGCTTATTTAGGCGATTTATTGGTAACGGGTTATTCAACTTTTAGTCGCAATCGCATGTTTGGCACAATGATAGGCAAAGGCTATACCGTAAAATCGGCTATGTTAGAAATGAGTATGGTAGCCGAAGGCTATTACGCTACAAAAAGTGCCTATATTATCAACCAAAAAAACAAGGCTAAAACACCAATTATTGATGCTGTTTACAGTATTTTATATGAAGGAAAACCGGCAAAAGAAGTTTTTAAAAAGTTGACAAACTTATTAGACTAATTTATCATTAAATGCACAATATTTTAGAGACTGAAAGATTGATTTTAAGAGAATTTAATTCTTCAGATTCAAAGGGTCTGTTTGAATTAAATTCTGATATGGAAGTTTTGAAATACACAGGAGATAAACCCTTTCAATCAGAGTTAGAAGCCCTAAGATTCATCGAAAATTATTCAGATTATAAAAAGAATGGTTTTGGTCGTTGGGCTGTTATATATAAAGACACAAAAGGTTTTTTGGGTTGGTGTGGTTTAAAACTAAATAATGACGGATTAGTAGATATAGGCTTCAGATTTTTTAAGAAGACTTGGAATAACGGACTTGCTACAGAGTCAGCAAAAGCAGTACTTGATTATGGGTTTGATGTTTTAAATCTCAATGAAATTATTGGACGTTCATCGGTTGAAAATAAAGCTTCGATACGTGTTTTAGAAAAAATCAACATGAAATTTTGGAAAATTGAGAACTACGAGAACCTTGGAAAAACTGCTTATTACAGAATTCATAAAAAATCTGCTACAAAATTAGATTGATGGGCTTTTTGTTTTCTAAAACGATCTAGTTTTTTTCTAAATGTTTTGTTTTATAGTCATTTATCATTTTCCAATAAACCTTAAAAAAGTCATTTTTATTATTTAAATGTTTAATATTATAGGCAAAATAATCAATTACTAAATTTTTATATTCTGATGCAGGATTAAGACAATCATCATTTTTAGAATCAAACGCTTTAACTGAGGCATACATACCATGCCAATATTCAACTCCGCTGGCGGCTATTGTAAAAGATTCATTAATACTTTTCGATAATTTTACGTTTTTCCAAACTAAAATAGGATGTATTTTATTTTGTAGTCTTATTTCTTGATTCCACATTCCAAATTTATCATACATAACTTGCATAGTATTCATAGATGATATAACATAATTGAATCGTAACTCATTAGCATAGAGTGAATCAATCTCTTCAACAGTAAGTATTCGGATTATTTCGAATTTTGGTTTTTTTGGAATCCTGTATTTTTTAAGTTTTTGGGTAGAACACCCTGCAAGTATAATTACTAAAATTATTATTAATATTTGTTTCATATTATTTTAAATAATTTGCATCTAAACTATGCTTTATTTTTCTGCCTCCTACCACTGTGCACTGTTATTCAATTCACTCTTCCCAATTCATAGTGCGTTTAACCGCTTTTTGCCAGCCACTATAAAGTCGGTTTATTTTAGAATTATCAAATTCAGGCGCAAACAATTTATTTATTTTCCGATTTTCTATAATATTTTCTTTTTTCCAAATACCAACTTCAATCCCAGCTAAATAAGCCGCTCCTAAAGCGGTAGATTCAATCACTTCAGGACGTTCTACAACTGTGTTTAAAATATCTGCTTGAAATTGCATCAACAAATTATTCGCGCAAGCGCCACCATCAACTTTTAAAGCTGATAATTTAACACCCGAGTCTTCTTGCATCGCATTTAAAATATCTTTGGTTTGATAAGCTAAAGATTCTAAAGTAGCTTTTACAATATGCGCATTTCCTGTATCGCGATTAAGCCCAAAAATAGCACCACGGGCATACATATCCCAATAAGGAGCGCCCAATCCAACAAAAGCTGGCACTACATACACAGGTGTTTCGCCATCAACTTCTTGGGCAATTTTTTCTGACTCTGGCGCTGTTTTTATCAATTTTAAACCGTCACGCAGCCATTGAATAGCGGCTCCGGCAATAAACACACTGCCTTCTAGAGCGTAAATTACTTTGCCCTCTAAACCCCAAGCAATGGTGGTGAGTAAGCCTTTTTTAGAGTATTGTAAATTTTCGCCAGTATTCATCAACATAAAACAACCTGTACCATAAGTATTTTTAGCCTGACCTTTTTCAAAACACGATTGCCCGAAAAGCGCTGCTTGTTGGTCGCCGGCTACACCTGCAATGGGAATGTCAACACCGTCTAAAGTGTAATAACCAAACACACCACTAGAGGGTTTTACTTTTGGTAACATATTTTTCGGTATGTCAAGTGCATCACACATTTTATCATCCCATTCTAATGATTTTATATTGTAAATCATCGTCCGCGAAGCGTTTGAATAATCTGTAGCGTGGACTTTTCCTTGTGTTAAATGCCAAATAAGCCAAGTATCAATCGTGCCAAAAAGTAAATCGCCGTTTGTTGATTTTTCTCTAGCACCTTCAACGTTGTCGAGTAGCCATTTTATTTTTGTACCTGAAAAATAGGAATCTACAACTAGACCCGTATTTTCTTTGACATAGCTTTCTAGATTTTGTGCTTTTAAATCGGTGCAAATAGGCGCGGTGCGTTTATCTTGCCACACAATGGCATTGTAAATAGGTTTACCCGTATTTTTATCCCAAACAATGGTTGTCTCGCGTTGATTTGTAATACCAATACCGGCAATATCCTTAGCGGATAATCCATTGTTTTTAATGAGTTTATCAAGAGTACTCAATTGAGAGTTTAGAATATCTTGAGGACGGTGTTCTACCCATCCCGATTTAGGAAAAATTTGTTCGAATTCTTGTTGTTCGATGGCAACAATCTGACCTTTATTGTTAAATAAAACTGAACGTGAACTGGTTGTGCCTTGGTCTAAAGCAATGATATATTTTTGTGACATAATATTAAGATTTTGAAGTGATATTTTTATAAACAGCCGTCAGTAATATTAAAATGCCTAAACTAATAACGAACCAATTAATAGTTGAAAACATATTTTTATACAGCATTTGATAAGCTGCGGCGCCTATAAGCCCTCCTAAAATAGGGCCTAAAATAGGGATTAAAGCGTAGCTCCAATCTGATGTGCTTTTGCCTTTTATAGGCATTAAAAAATGAGCTAATCTCGGTCCTAAATCACGGGCGGGATTAATGGCAAATCCTGTTGTACCTCCAAGAGAATAACCTATTGCCATAATGAGGGCACCCACAACTAAAGGGTTTAGCCCTTCGGTAAAATTGTTGGTACCGATAAACATAAGTGCAAATATAAGAATGGCCGTAGCCACCATTTCGTTTATAAAATTATTGAGAAGCGAGCGTATAGCTGGTCCTGTACAAAAAACGGCCAACTTACCTTCTTTGTCATCAGATTTTGACCATAAGGGCATATAAAAAATCCACACTAAAACGGCGCCTGTAAAAGCACCACCAATTTGTGCTAAAATATAGCCAGGCACTTTTGCCCAAGGAAATTCGCCTGCAAAAGCAAAACTTAAAGTCACCGCGGGATTAATATGCGCCCCACTAATACTGCCCACAGCATAAATGGCGAAAGCTACGGCTAGCCCCCAAGCGGTACAAATAGTTAACCAACCTGCATTATGCGATTTAGAATCTTTTAAAACAGCACCGGCTACCACACCGCCACCAAACAAAATAAGGAGGAAAGTTCCTAAGAACTCCGCTAAATAAACTGACATATAAATGGATTGAAAATTAAACCCACCAATGTACTATTTATTTTTAAATATTTTGGTTTTTGGATGAAAGGCAAACCAAGCAAAAGCAAAATGATTACCGTGTGGTTCAATTTCCAGTTGTTTACCTTTAGAAGAGCCCTCGTAGCAGTAGCCCATAATATCCCATTTAGAATGGGTGTTGTCGTCAATAAATACGTCGTTTACTTTCTTAAAATGATATTCTGTGCCGTTTAAAAAGCGTTTAAAAATTGTTACAGTGCCAATATCTTTAGATTGGGTAATATCGGCTTTATCCATAACACTAACAGTCCCTTTTTTGAAAAAAGCCACAATTTTAGCACTTTTAAAATCATCGTGAATGATCCCTTTTCTAGCTACGGTGCTAAAAGGATATATTTTATATTTTCCTTCACTTTGTATATCGACAATACGTTCCATAGACGGCAAACGTGTACTGACGTTTAACGGACTAAAAAACTGAGGTATAGGTTTGGCTTTACTGTCGTAATTGACGTAAGGGTTGTATCCGTAAGACTTTTCGGCTCGGGTAAAACCAGTTTTTTTAGAGAGAATTTGTCCCATTGGGTAGCGGGTAAAAAATTCATCTACAGAGACAATCATTGAGGGGATGGTAGGCAATGTCGTCCCTGAATAGTTGCCAACTATAGCTTCGCCGGTCAACTGTTGCCACAAGCTTTCGGTCTTAGTGTCCATCATTACCATATCGCTGTTGCGCAACATACCCGACACTTCAAAGTCTAGGACTTCGGTTTTACCGTTTACATTAATGGTTCTGTTGTAAACCAATCCGGCATTACAAAGTGGACAATAAGTGGCTAAAATTGGGACACCTCCTAATTCGTCATTTACCATTTCGTGAGTGGTAAGCATATTGAGCGAAAAAGCTTTGGCTTGACCGTTTATACTGACAGTTATTACGGGCTCTTTGCCATAAAACATGGTTTGAGCTTCTTGCTTATCCACATATTTTGGGTGTTCAATTTTTGGAAAGGAACCTTTAGGTAAAACAATCATTATTTCTGAGAGTTTTACGTTGTGTTTTTTAATGTTTGTTTTCCAAGTAAAGGGAAGTTTTTTTGGATTTTTAAACTGAGCTTGAACAGAAAATCCTATAAATAAAATGATTAATGTTAAGCTGAATTGGTTTTTAAACATGATTGTTGTTTTTAGTTAGTTTGGTTTTTTTAGACGAACAGATTAATTCAGCCTTTCAATTTTAACACGTGTCCCGCTAAAATCAGCATTGCCTGTTAAAGCATCTGATTTATAGGCATCTGTTA
Source organism: Flavobacteriaceae bacterium (assembly GCA_045046885.1). Classification (GTDB taxonomy): domain Bacteria; phylum Bacteroidota; class Bacteroidia; order Flavobacteriales; family Flavobacteriaceae; genus CG1-02-35-72. The sequence goes on along the minus strand of JASFYX010000002.1, from coordinate 57,185 downwards.
AGTCGTTTATACTCACGCCGGCGTGTTGTTGGGCTATTTCGAGTTTGATACCTTTACGATGGTGTCCCCATCCGTGTGGGATACTCACAACGCTTGGCATCATTTCATCTGTAATTTCGATAGGTAGAATAACGGACCCCACATTTGACGTGACTCTAACTTTTTCACCTTCTTTTATATTTAAGGCAACCATGTCATTGGGATGGATTAATAAAGTACAGCGTTCTTTGCCTTTTATAAGGCGTTTGCTGTTGTGCATCCACGAATTGTTTGAACGCAGATGACGCCTTCCGATAAGCGCAAAAGGATAAGTCGCATCAGCTTGCGCCAATAAATTTTTATCTAAACGCTTTAAATCTTTTACAAAAAGAGGATGTGCGAGTTCTATTTTTTTATCTTTTGTGAATAAACGTTCGGGTAGTTGCGGTTTTAAAGCCCCGTAATCCATACCGTGCGGATGTTTATTTAATGCGGCTACAGACAAAGCACCATAGCTGTTAAATTGCAACATATAATCGAGGGTTTGCTCTAAGTTAGCTGGATTTTTCTGTCCGCTTAAGCGTTCCGTTAAGGCTTTTAAAATCTCCCAATCGTGATGTTGGTCATCATTTTTTTCAAAAAGAGCCTCGGCATATTTGGCTGTATTTCTGATGGCGAATTGGTGAAAAACCAAATCGTAAACCGGGGTTTCTAAGCCTGTTGTTGTGGGGAGAATAATATTGGCGTATTTGGTGGTTTCGTTTAGGTAAATATCTATAGAAACCATAAATTCCAACGATTCAAATGCTTTTTCTAAGTGTTTCCCGTTAGGTGTAGAAAGCACCGGATTACCGGCAATGGTAACCATGGCTTTTATTTGGTCTTTGCCGGGGGTTAAAATCTCATCCGCCAAGGTCGCTACGGGATATTCGCCTGTAAACTCAGGTAAGCTATGTATCCTGCTTTGGTGTTTGTTAAAACTGCCGGTTTTCCCAGTCATTTTACTCATACCTACCACATCAATAGCCGGTTTGGTAAATAAAGCACCGCCAACACTGTCTAAATTACCCGTTACAATGTTTAATACATTGACCAACCACTGACATAATCCGCCGAATTCTTGGGTTGAAAGTCCCAATCGGCCGTAGCAAACCGCTGTTTTAGCTGTGGCAAAATCACGGGCTAATTTTTTAATGTCTTTTGAGACTATTCCTGTAACAGAAGCTACTTTTTCGGGAGGATAATTTTTAACCAATTCTTTTACGGTATCCCAACCGTTAATACAGTCTTTAAGATGTCCTTTTGTATCTAAATTCTCATCAAAAATAACCTGAAGCATAGCCAAAAGCAGGTAAGCATCTTTTCCTGGATTTATAAAATGATGTGTCGAAGCTATTTTGGCTGTTTCGGTAAAACGCGGGTCAACTACTACAACTTTTCCGTCGCGTTTTTTTATTTCTTTAAGGCGTTTAGAAAAGTCGGGGGCTGTCATAATACTACCGTTTGACGCGACAGGATTACCCCCCATAACGAGCATAAAATCGGTACGGTCTATATCCGGAATGGGGAACAATAAATAATGTCCAAACATCATAAGCGAGGCAAAATGATGTGGTAGTTGGTCAACAGATGTGGCCGTGTATTTTTGCTCAGAACCAATGCTCTTCAAAAAAGGAGCACCAAATAGCATCAATCCAATATTATGAACAGTTGGATTGCCATTGTAAGTACCTACAGCATTTTTACCGTACGTTTTTTGAACGCGTTTTATTTGCGTGGCTACTTCGTCAAAAGCTTCTTCCCACGATATGTCAATCCAACCGTTTTCGGTACGTTTTATAGGTGTTTTAAGACGGTCTTTATCCAAATGCAAGTCTTCTAAAGCGGTGGCTTTAGGGCAGATATGCCCGCGACTTAAGTTATCTTTTTTATCGCCTTTAATGGCGATAATTTTGTTGTCTTTGTGGGTTATTTCTATGCCGCACATCGCTTCGCAGAGGTTGCAGGTACGGTAATGTTTTTCTAATTCAGTCATATTATATATCGGGTTGACAAGCGATGAGTCCGCCATATTCTAAAGCCATAGATCTGTCGGTAGCTATTTTTTGATAATCGGGATTGCCGGCCATAGCCAAAAAATGATCGACCGAAGGATATTCTACTAAAAAGATAATATGCGGCTGATTGTCGGCATTTCCGATAAGACTACCGTGAACATGCCCTTTCCATACTAATTTAGCACCTGACTTGGCTACAAAAGGACCGGCGTTTTTAAAATAACGGGCATAGGCTTCTTGACCGCTTTCACCTGAATCGGTTTTGGTTTTAAATTTTAAAATGTTAACCATCACTACTGGTGTGTTTTTAGGATAAGTTTGTAGTTGTGCCAATTGTTTGGGTGTGGGATGGATTTGATTTGTGAGCATAGTTGTTTAATTAAATGAACTTGTTTAGTGTAAAAAAGCAACATAAGCTTACACAACAAGATTTCCAAATATAGTAAAAAATAGATGAAATTTTTATAGAACGCTGATGACGCAGATTGTTAAGATGGACACAGGTTTTATAACGGATAGTGAGTTTGTGTAGCCCTTTCTTATTACATAATTTTAGTTATCTAAGTGAATAACAAATGAAAGCCCAAATAGATAAAGCCTACTGATACTATATAAAATTTAAAAGAAACCACATCAATTCCATCTTTACGCCTAAGTTTTTCAGCATATAAGAATATTAAAATTCCAATTGTCAAAAAAAAATAGCTCTAAAAATATCGAAGAATAATTCATAATATTAAATCATTAAAACTTCATAAACCGTTTAATCCAAGTCAGTTTAAATGGTGTATGTGGAAAATATTTTAGAGGTAATTCTATCCAAGTTGGTTTATCGAGTACACTTTTAAAATGCGTAAAACATTTAAATCCGGCTTCGCCGTGATAATTCCCAATACCGCTAGATCCCACGCCGCCAAAGGGTAGATTGGTATTGGTAATGTGCATAACCGCATCGTTAACAGCTCCGCCACCAAACGAAATTTGATTTAGGATTTTTTGTTTGTCTTTTTTGTTTTTAGTAAACACATAGCAAGACAAAGGCTTTGGTAAAGCATTTACTTGCTCGATGGCGGATTTGAGTGAATCGTAAGTTAAAATAGGCAGAATAGGGCCAAAAATTTCTTCTTGCATCACGGCATCATCAAAAGTGATATTGTGTAAAAGAGTTGGCTCGATATATCGATTTTTAACATCTATTTTTCCACCAAAAAAGACCTTATCGGGATGTATCATTTTAAATAAGCGTTCAACATTTCTGTCGTTGATAATCTGAACATAATTATTGTTTTTAAACGAGAATTGCTCTTTTAAAATTTCGACTTTTGCCAATTCTAGAAATTCCTGAGCTTTAGAAGTGTGAACCATTACGTAATCAGGAGCAATACAAGTTTGACCTGCATTTAAAAATTTAGCCCAAATCAACCGTTTTACAGTCATTTTTAAATGACAATCTTTAGTGATGAATGCGGGGCTTTTTCCGCCTAATTCTAACGTAACAGGCGTGAGGTTTTTTGCAGCAGCTTGATAAACAATTCGGCCTACTTGTGTGCTTCCGGTAAAGAAAATTTTATCAAAATTCTGTTTAAGTAATTCGGTTGTCTCTGTTACACCGCCTTCAACTACAGCAAAAAAATGAGGGTCAAAATTTTTGCCGATTAAGTTTGCCATAATATGGCTAGTAGCACTAGAAACTTCGCTGGGTTTTAAAATAACGGTATTGCCGGCAGCGATGGCTGCCACAACCGGAGCTAAAGATAATTGATAGGGATAATTCCACGCACCAATAACCAAACAAACACCCAAAGGCTCCGGAATGATATAGCTTTTAGCCGGAAAATTCAGAAAATTTGTACCGACACGTTTTACACTTCCCCAAGATTTAAGATTGCGTTTGGCATCGCTAATATCATGATAAACCAAAGCCAATTCACTGGTAAAAGTTTCAAACTCCGATTTTTTAAAATCTTGATATATGGCATCATATAGGGCTTGTTCGTTTGATTTAAGAACACGCTCTAAAATCTTTAACTGTTTTAATCTGAAATTAAAATCCTTGGTTTTTTGACTGCTAAAAAACTCTCTTTGAGTTATAACGATTTGCTGCATGTATGGTATTTTTTATTGAATGCCGATGTTCAAATATAGTGAAAAATAGAGGAAGTGTTTATAGAACGCTGATGACGCTGATTAATAAGATAATCACTGTTTTTTGTTTATGCTAGTCGTTATCTATATGTTGTACCTAAAGGCAGAACAAACTAATGAGCTTCTAACAGTTACCTATATTAAGTCCATAAATGGACTTCTTTAAAATGGATATTATAATTTTACGTCTGTCCCATAGGGACAACATATAGGTAATAAAAAATAAGCTGTCAAAATCGTGCCTTTAGGTACGACATATGATTTAGATATTTTAGAGACAAGAAATCACGATTTATTACGCTTCTTTTTAGCCAAATAAAAAAAGAAATAAGCTAATCCAATTAAGATAACAAAGGGCAGCATTTCGCCTATAAAAACCCCAATGGCATATTGGTTATCAGGGGCGTCTTTTAGTTTTTTTTCAACGTCAACTTGTTGTAAGAGGTTTATAAAGAATAAAAATTTTCCAATCATTTTGAAGTGATATTTTTAAGGATTTGTTTGGTGCTGTCGCGTAAAACCAATTTACCACTCATAGCGGCGCGCTTGTATAATAGCGTATCCCAATTATCGGTATTTTCCCAAAGTATTTTTTTTATAGTACTCAGAGCATCTCTACTTTGCCCCGCTAATTTATCGGCAAAAGCCTTTAAAGCGGTATCCATTTCCGGAGTGTCTTTAAAGAGGTGTGTATAAAGACCTTTTTTAAGACACCAATCGGCAGTATGCCAAGTGCCCGAAAGACTTAATTCTGAGAAAGCAGCTTCACCAATTTTGCGTTCAATGGCTGGCGCAATAACAAATGGGCCGATACCAATACTTAATTCTGATAATTTAACCGCAGCTTGTTCGGTTGCAAAAGTATAATCGCAAGCGGCAATAATACCCACGCCGCCACCAACGGCTTTGCCTTGAATACGTCCGATTATGGGTTTGGTACACATCCGCATCGCGTTGAGCAAATTGGCAAATCCCGAAAAAAAGCGGGTGCCTTCTTCTTGGGTTTTAATGGCTAACAATTCATCGAATGATGCCCCGGCACAAAAAGCGCGATTGCCACCACTTTTTAAGATGATGATTTTAACTGTATCATCCTGACTTAAATCATTTAGTGTATCGACTAATTTTTGTAGCAAAGTAGCCGGAAAAGCATTACTTGACGGATGCTGAAATATAACGGTAGCTACGGTGTTTTTAATATTATTTGAAATAGAGCCTTGTGTCATTTTATAAATTTAAATCTTCTAAACTGGCGTTATAGGTACTGACATTGCGGTCGATTTTGCGCATTAAACCTTGTAAAACTTTACCAGGACCGACTTCAATAAACTCGGTGCCGCCGTCTTTTATCATTTGCTGGATGGTTTGTGTCCATCTTACGGGTGCTGTTAATTGTAACATTAAATTCTTTTTAATGGTGTCAGGATTGGTTACGGCTTTTGCTGTTACATTCTGATAAATAGGACAACTAGGTGTATGAAAAACGGTATTCTCAATAGCGGAAGCCAATTCTTCGCGAGCCGGTTCCATTAAAGGCGAATGAAAAGCACCGCCAACAGGCAATACCAAAGCCCGACGTGCGCCTTTAGCAGTAAGAGCTTCGCAAGCTTTATTAATAGCATCAATATCACCCGAAATAACCAATTGACCAGGGCAATTATAATTAGCCGCTACAACGATACCATCAATTGAAGCACAAGTGTCTTCAACAACTTTGTCTTCTAAACCTAAAACAGCGGCCATAGTAGAAGGTTTGAGTTCACAGGCTTTTTGCATCGCTAAAGCGCGTTGATAAACCAATTTTAAACCATCTTCAAAAGTGAGTGTTTTGTTAGCCACCAAAGCCGAAAATTCACCCAAAGAATGCCCTGCTACCATTTCGGGTTTAAAAACATTGCCTAAAATTTGTGCTAGAATAACCGAATGTAAAAAAATGGCTGGTTGGGTAACTTTGGTTTGTTTGAGGTCTTCGGCAGCGCCTTCAAACATAATATCGGTAATACAGAATCCTAAAATGTCATTGGCTTGTTCAAAAAGTTCTTGAGCTAAAGTCGCATTTTCGTAGAGGTCTAATCCCATACCTGTGTGCTGTGCGCCTTGTCCTGGGAAAATATGTGCTTTCATAAATTAATTAATTCTGATTTTTTGTTAGGTTTTGCTAAAACAAATGTAGAAAATTTCAACTAATTTAATTTTTATATTTTAGTGCCTTGTTAATTTTTATATGTCCTTAAAGCAAAAACTCTTAGCTCATCAAATATATTTAATACTAGCCACACTGTTTATTACAGCCTTGGTAGTTTCTAATTTAATCTTCCAAAAGTTCTTTACTTGGAATCCTTTTGGATGGTATCATTTTGAATTATCTGTAGGGATTTTACCCTATCCCATTACATTTATAATTACCGATATTATCTCAGAAATTTACGGGAAAAAGAAAGCCAATAAAGTGGTGATTGCGGGTATTTTTGCCTCCCTTTTTGCTTTGCTCATTATTATAGTTGCCGATGGCGCACCGGCTACACAGTGGTCGCCTGTAGGCGATGATATGTATCACAAGGTTTTTGGTTTTTCGGCTATAGCCGTTTTTTCATCGATGATGGCCTATTTGGTGGCGCAGTTTATAGATATTAAAATATTTCATTTTTGGAAAAAATTAACCAAAGGCAAACACTTGTGGATGCGCAATAATTTTTCTACAATCAGTTCACAATTTCTTGACACCTTTACAGTATTGGTTTTATTGTGTTCATTTGAAGTTATTGAGTGGAATTTATTCGGGAAACTTTTAATAAATGGCTATCTGTTTAAGGTACTTATTGCTTTAATTGACACACCTTTAATTTATGCAGCAGTCTATTACTTTAGAAAAAAATTCAATTTAAAAGTTGGCGAAGAAATTTCTTTTATTGACTAATCTGCAAAAGAAATCTTGTCAGGAGGCGTTAAATTGTTCAAATCTTGATAGTATTTTTTTGGTAGCAAATGTAATCCGTAAAGGTAAGAAGCATTCATCCAACCAAATCCTTCACGGGTGATATATTCGAAATTAGTACCCACATTACCATATTCTGCAAACACTTTATGTGTGGCAATAACAACGTCATATTTTTCGGGAATTGTGCCATTGTAATTAACCGCATTTTTGGTAATCATCCACAACCAACGGTACATAATATTGTAAGCTTCTTTTTTTAAATCGTAATTGAGTAAACCTTTCCAAAGCATCATTTGATGAGGTGCCCAACCGTAAGGATAATCCCATTGACGGGCAGGCCCATTTTTATGAAATTTTTCGAGGGACTCTTTTGAACAGCCAGCTACACCACCTAAATATGTCATTTTATCCAGATTTTGTTTTACTATTTTTGTAGCCTTATCGGAAGAAATCATTTTTGCCCAAAGTGGTAATAAACCGATAGGCGAATCGAATTTTTTCTGTGATTTAGTAACGAAATTGTAATCGTAAAATATTTTAGCCTCTTCATTCCATAAATACTGCATCATTAATTCTTTGCGATTGTCTGCTTTTTGTAGCCAGTAATTTGCATTTAAAACACGACCATCATTTAAAATAAAATTGCCCTTAAAATAAGTTTTAATGAGATAGGCAAAATCGCATTCATATTGATATAAAAAGGTATTGAGATCGGCCGAATTTAAATGAGCACAATCGCCTTCTATACGGTATGACGTATCGTGACCACTTTCGCGAACGGTTCTGTCGTGTACAAAATATGCATCGAGTTCGGAGCTCTCAATTTCACGATTGAGGTATTTTTTTTCAAACGTTTCAACAGACAAATTAGCTTTTTCAGCATAAGGTTTTAAAACAGCGTGATAATGGCCTTGCTCTGCTTCGGGTGTTACGCCAATACCTTGCGCTAAATAACGATTTAGACCGTTATCTGCAAGTCGTTCACCTTTAACCATCCAAACTGTTTCGTATTCTTTTATGGCTGTAGTTAAATTTGATTTTAACCAATTTAAATCGGCTTTTTTAATTTTGGCTTCAAATATTTCTTTTATTAAAGAGGTGTAAAAAGGAGGCTGGGTTCTAGTGAGATAATAAGTGCGATTGGCATTTAATATTTTTCCGTAATGTTCTATTTCGTACTGAAAATTATCGGCCATAGCTTTGGCAAGATGTCCTTTACCAGATAATAATAAACCAATAGATTCAAAATAACTGTCCCAACCATACATTTCGTTAAATCGGCCACCGGGCACTACAAAAGGGACACCTTGCAATCCATTTTTATCCTTTTCCAATTTTAAACCCAATAAACCAGGTTTGTCATTTAACTGTCGTACATATTCGGGATTGACATCTTTTGGCAATCTTACAACTTCTAATTTCGGGTGATTAGCTTCAAGATTTTTAAAATAATTGAAAGAAACTGTATCCGAAAAAGGAATGTAGAGATACTGTTTATCGGTTTCAGATTTATCATCTTGTAAAATTTGCACTAAACCTTCAGCGTCAATTTTACGCGTTAATCCATCCCAGAAATGGTTTGAAATCATATAAGACAAACGCTCAATGGGGGGCATTGTAATTTTTTGGGTATCGATTAAACCGATTTCTTCATTTTGTTCAAGTGCTAAAACTAATTCTTGCAACAAATTTGATAAAGCATAAGTACCCTCAACATCGAATTCTTGTTGTGTTTTGACATCGGTTAGCTTAAATTTTTTCGGCCCTTTATCTTCGATGGTTATTTTTTTATCACCATCGGTATCTTCTTGAGTAAGTAGGGCTTTAAGTGTTTGTTGTACGTTGAGCTTTAACTGCATTTTTTTTGATAATTCGGTTAAATAATTGAAGCGTAATCAGTAATAAAAACATGGGAATTAAGGAAAAATAAAAGGCTGTTTGACCATCAAAATAATCAAAAACGTGACCTGTTATGATAGAGCCCGTTGTGCCGCCTAAAGCCGAAAACACCACTATGAGTCCGGACATGGAACTGTGCATATGTTTAGGTAAAGAACTTAAAATAACCGAATTGATAGCTGGGTAAATAGGGGCTAAAAAGATGCCCATTAATGGGAAAAGATACGCTATAAATGGTGCTTTAAACCAAGTCATATTATCGACGTGATGAATATTGTGAGTAAGAGGGAGTACAATTAAAACAATGGTACCCGTCATTAAAATACAAAAGGTGACAACATAAATCCAATTTATTCTTTTTAAAGCCATTCCTGCTATAAAACGACCAATAGCAAAAGCACCCGCTAAGACAGCCCCTGCTTGAATACTCATACTGGCTGGCACTTTTAAAATATTTTTATAGAATGTTGGTGTCCAAGTTTGGAAACTTTGCTCGATTAAAACATATAAAAATACACACATAATAAAGACAAGTACCAGAGGCAAAACAATCATTTTTACCATGGCAGTAAAATCTTCACTTAGAGCGCGACCTTCTACTTTTGTGCCACTTTCATCAAGTTTAGCAAAGATTAAAAATACAAGTGCTATGATGCTGAGGATTCCTAAAATCCAATAAACATTTAGCCATATCTCAGATTTTGGATTGGCATCATCAATAAAAAGACTAAATAAAATGTTACCCAACAGTACGCCAATCATAAAAAAACCTTCGAGCAAACTCATAAAACTAGAGTGCTCTTTTTCGTTATTGGTAACCAATCCTATAGTGGCATAAACACTAACTTTTATAAGTGCAAAGGAAACACCAACCATAAAAAATTGGGCTTTAAAAAACCAAAAATCATTGGCAAATGGCATTACAAAAGAGGATAGTATAACCATTATTAAGGCAATAATCATCGATTTTTTATAACCTATTTTTGGAATAAATGACGCTAATAAAAATGAGAAAATGGCGATGGGTAAATCTTTAAAACCTTCTAAAATACTAGCAGCAGATTTTGTGATTTCAAAATTACGTTGTACTTGTAAAATGACAGCACCTACACTATTTAAGAGAATTGCAAAAACAAAATAATTGATAAAAAGCGATATTTTAATGCCTAAATTTTTCATAAATAAAAGATATTTAACCTGTTGGGTGTTTTTTGTAAATAACAGAGTGTTTCAAAAGTAGTTATTATTTTGAATTATGAAGAATTAAAAAAAATTTGATTTAATTAATAATGAAATTATTTAAGACATATGAAGTTAAGTAGCTAGTCATTAATATTGCGAAAACGGTTTCGGAAATTAAGTGTTAATAAATTAATGTAATAAGCTATTTTTTGAATTAAAATAGAGGCTTTAATTTCAAATATTTAGATTAATTATTCGATTAAAATATTTACTTTAAGTATCTTTGAAGTAAATCTACCAGACCCTATTCGTTTGAAAAAAAGACATCTTTATATTATAATTTTCACCATTTCGGTTATAGGATTGGGTGTTACGCAATATCAATATTTAAAGATAGGTCTCAATTTAGCTAAAGTACAATTTAATCAAAATATTGGGAAATCGGTAAAGACTATTCAAACCGATTTGAGTTATAACAATAAGTTGACTTTTCTATTAGGGAAAGCCATTACCAACGACGATACTTATTTTAAAACAAAGTTAGATAGTGTTAAAGAGGCGTCAATATATTATTTAAATGATTTTTTAGCATATAAACTTCTAGTAAATGGTATTAAAACCAATTTTGAATATAAAATTTATGTAAAAGATACATCGTTATATTTAACATCGAAAAACTTTATAGAACAAGAAACAAAACTGAAAATATATCCTATTCAGCTGAAAGGTTATTTGCCGAATTTAGTACATCAAAATGTAATATTAGAACTACAATTCAATAAAATAAACGAATATTTTTTATTTCAATTAAATGGATTGATAATTCCGAGTTTTATTTTTATGATGGTAATTATACTAGTGGTTATTTGGGTTTTAAGATCTTTTTATTGGCAGCAAAGTATCATTACACGGACCAATGATTTTATCAATAATTTGACACACGAATTAAAAACGCCTGTTTTTTCGATTGGTTTAGCAACTAAAATGTTGCGTAAAAATGAGACCAAAGAAACTAAAGCTTATTTAGATATTATTAAAAACGAGAATGAACGCTTAAAAGAGCAAATAGAAAATGTTTTACAATTGGCAAGATTTGAAGGAAAGAACAATAATATAAAACTAACTGAAGTCGATTTTTACCCATATATATTAAAGTTGTGTAAAGATTTTAAAAGAAACTCCGAAATGGAAGCTGTTGATTTTAAATATGATATTAAAGAGACTTCTTTAAAGCTAAAATGTCATACCAAACATTTAAGTAATGCCATAAATAATTTGCTTGACAATGCTAAAAAATACAGTTTTAACAAACCAAAAATTGATTTAGAAGCTTTCATTATTGATAATAAATTGTGCATTTCTATTACCGATAATGGTATTGGTATAAATAAAGAACATCAAAAAAATGTATTTAAAAAACACTTTCGTATTCCCTCAGGCGATTTATATACCGTAAAAGGATATGGACTAGGTTTATATTATGTTAAAAAAATGATTAATTTGCACAAAGGAAAAATATTTCTAGAAAGTAAATTAAACCTAGGTACTAAAATTACAATTAGTATACCTATTATTAATTAAGACATGAAAAAAAACCATTTACTTTTAGTTGAAGATGATGAGTCGTTAGGGTATTTACTATCAGAATATCTTAAAATGAATAATTTTAAGATTGATTGGGTTAAAAATGGAAAGAATGCCTTGACTAAATTGTCAAAACAAAAATTCGATTTGTGTATTTTAGACGTGATGATGCCAGATATGGATGGTTTTAAATTGGCCGAAAATATTAATCAGCAAAAAATAAATGTGCCTTTTCTGTTTTTAACGGCGCGCTCTTTAAAAATAGATGTTCTTAAAGGATTTTCATTAGGTGCCGTTGATTTCATAAGAAAACCCATTGATGAAGAAGAACTTGTTGTGAGACTTAATAATTTATTAGGAATTTTAAAAGAAAGCAGCACTCTTAATAAAAATGATATATTTTGGATTGGCAAATACAATTACAATCCTTCTAATTACGAATTACGCTTTGGTGAAGAAAAGCGCCATTTAACAGAAAGAGAAAGTCAATTACTGCTATTTTTGTTGAAAAATAAAAATAATATCACACGTCATAAGGATATATTAACGCAAATCTGGGGTAAGAATGATTATTTTAATCAGAAAAGCCTGAATGTCTTTATAACCAGATTAAGAAAATATTTATCTAAAGACCCTTCAATTAAAATAGAAAATATACATAACCAAGGTTTTATTTTTTCTATTTCTTAAAAACAATATAAACAGGTTATTTTAAAGAGATAACTTTTGTAATTTTCGAAAACGGTTTCGTTAAATATTATACCTGAATATTTTAAAATATATATATGTAAATCACACAAAAACAGTTAATTAAAGAGGTTGTAGTATGTATAAGATATTAATTTTTTGTTAACACTCTATTAACCTTTTATTAATAAATCCTTTCATTAATTACAATTTTCGCCTTTTAGTAGCTATATTTGTTTACTTGTCTTCAGAAGCATTCATTTTATAAGACTTTTTGAAGGCAAATTATAAACAATATTTAACATAATAATTAATCAATTAAAATTTGTAAAACATGAAAAAATTTGTACTTAAAAAATTTTTGTTTTTAGTATCGATGCTTTTTGGAAGTGTTATGCTGGCACAAACTGTCACGGGTACGGTTACTGAATCATCAGGTCCATTACCTGGTGTTAATGTTTCTGTTAAAGGTACCCAAAATGGCACAACAACCGATTTTGATGGTAAGTATACCATTAACAATGTCGGTCAAGATGCAACTTTAGTTTTTAGCTATTTAGGCTATAAAACGCGAGAAGTAAAATATACAGGCCAAGAAACTATTGATGTAGTTATGGCAGCTGATACACAAGCCTTAAATGAAGTGGTTATAATTGGTTACGGTAGCACTACTAAAAAAGATGCTACTGGAGCTGTAGACGTAGTTAGCTCTGATAATTTTAACAAAGGATCTGTTGCGTCTCCAGAACAATTACTCCAAGGTAAATCTGCTGGTGTTCAAATTACACAAGCTAGTGGAGAGCCAGGTGCTGGTATTAATATCAGAATTCGAGGAACATCTTCTGTAAGATCTAATAATAATCCACTTTTTGTTGTTGATGGCGTGCCATTACCTTCAGGTGGAACACCAGGTGGAGCTAATAATGGATTTGGTAGTAGTGCGGCTAAAAACCCACTTAACTTTTTAAACCCAGATGATATTAAAAGTATCAGTATATTAAAAGATGCTTCTGCAACTGCTATATATGGTTCAAGAGGGGCTAATGGTGTTATCATTATTACAACTAAAGATGGTAAAGGTAGAATTGGTGAACAATTTAATTTCTCATCTACTTTAAGTGTGGCGACTGCTGCAAAAAGGTATGATTTATTAAACGGTCCTGATTTTATTGCTGGTGTCACACAACTTGGTGGAGACGGCGCATCTCAAAATAAAGGTTCAAATACCGATTGGCAAGACGTTATAACACGTAGTGCAATTTCTCATCAACAAAATTTATCATATTCAAAAAGTTATGATAAAGGTTCTTATAGAGCCTCTATGGGATATGGAAAAATTCAAGGAGTTCTTGAAAAATCTGATTTAGAAAGACTTACTGGTCGTTTAAATTTATCTCATCGTTTATTTGATGATAAATTAAAAATGAATATGCAATTAACTTTATCTCAAGTTAATGACTTAGCACCTGCAATTAGTGATAATGCTGGTTTTCAAGGTGATTTATTAGGGGCAGCTTATTCAGCTAATCCTACTTGGGATTCATCTATTGATTTTATTCCTGGAGGTTCAAATTTAAGTCCTACTCAAATGTTAGCTTATATTCAAAGTAAAACAGAAACGAATAGAATATTGTTAAATTTATCTGCAGATTATCAATTAAGCAATGCCTTAAATGCTAAAGTTACAGTAGGACTAGACAATAATAATTCGTCTAGAGGCACTTCTGTTTCTGGTCTTATTTCTGGTTTTACAAATGGTACAGCTGGTAATGGACGCGGATCTTTAAATGATATTTACACAAACAACCAATTATTTGAATTCACTTTAAATTATAAAAAAGAATTTGATAATTCAAAATTAACGGCTTTAGCTGGTTTTTCTTATCAAGAATTTAAAAATAAAGGTAGGTATATTTCTGGTTGGGGTTATAATACAAACGACTTAGATCAAATGTCATCCTTTTTAAAAGGATCAGCTAACGCAATTCAACAATCAATCACAGGTAGTTTCCAACAATATGGTTATGATGCTGACGGTTTATTTGTAACACGTTTATTTCCAAATGTAGTTACTGATAATTTAACAGCTCCAGCAGGATTAACTGTTAATGCTCTTGCAGCCGATACTTTTAATAACACAGACGAATTACAATCTTTCTTTGGGCGTGTTAATTATACTATTGCTGATAAATATTTATTTACAGCCACTTTAAGAGCTGATGGTTCTTCTAAATTTGGTGGTAATAATCAATATGGTTATTTCCCATCAGCAGCTTTTGCTTGGAAAATATCTGAAGAAGATTTTATAGGAGATAATGTTTCTACTTTAAAATTACGTGTAGGTTATGGTATTACTGGTAACCAAGATGGTTTAGGTTATGGTAAATTTATTCGTAGAGAACGTTTTGGTGGTTTTGGTATTGATAATGGTGGTAACATTAATCCTCCTGGAACAAACACAGTTTCATTTGCTAATCCAGATTTAAAATGGGAACAAACAGATCAAATAAATGTAGGTCTTGACTTTGGTTTTAATGACGATCGTTTAAATGGTAGTTTAGATTATTATCATAAAGACACTAAAGATTTCTTATTACAAACAACTGCTGCACAACCTTCTCCTCAACCATTCTTCTTTACAAATATTGATGCCAATATTATAAATCAAGGAGTTGAATTTGCTTTAAATTATGATTTAATTCAAGGTGAAAAAGCTAATTGGAATGTAGGTTTTAATATAGCTTATAATGATAATATGGTTAAGAATTTTGATGGTCAAATTCCATTTGGTCAAATATTTGGGCAAGGTTTGTCAGGTGCTTTTGCACAATTGTTAGCAGGCGGTCAACCTTTATTTTCTTATTATTTAAGAGATTTTCAAGGATATTCTGCAGCTGGTCAACAAATTGGTGATGATCAAAAATTTGTAGGTAAAAGTGCTTTACCTAAAGTTAACTTAGGTATATCATCTTCATTTAATTATAAAAACTGGGACGGTGCTGTTTCTTTAACAGGACAATATGGTCATTATATTTATAATAATACGGCTAATGCATTCTTTACAGCGGGTAGTTTAGCAAATGGTAGAAATGTTACCCGCGACGTTTTAACTAGTGGTGAAGCAGGAAATAATGCTCCTGATGTGTCGACTAGATTCTTAGAGAAAGGAGATTTCTTAAGATTACAAAACTTAACCATTGGTTATAACTTTAATTTAAGTGAATCTAGTTCTTTAAAATCATTTAGATTATCAGTTACCGGACAAAATTTATTTGTAATAACTTCTTATAGTGGTTTAGATCCTGAAGTAAATACTTCAAATAATGGACTAAATAATATTCCATCTTTAGGAATTGATTATACATCATTCCCAACACCAAGAACAATTACATTTGGTTTAAATGCATCATTCTAAAAAAATATATATCATGAAAAAAAATAAATTTATAATACAGTCTTTTTTCGCACTTGCTGTAATCTTATTTACAGTGTCTTGTACGAATTTAGATATTAGTCAAACAGATTCTGTCTTTTCAGAAGATTCAGGCTCAACGTTTACAGGAGTTACAAACGCTGAAGCTTCTTTAGACGGCTTATACAACAGCATGTATGGCCAAATTGGAAATCAAGCTAATTTATTTGCTCTTAACGAGGTAACAACAGATGAGTTTGTTGTACCTACAAGAGGAACTGACTGGGGTGATAATGGGGTTTGGAGAACTTTACATGCACACACCTGGGCACCTATCCATAGTCAAGTATTAGATACTTGGAATGCATTAAACCAAACTATTTTTAATGCAGGTTTAATTATTGATTCTAGATCATCTGCTAGCGCGCAAGTTGTTGCAGAAGCTAAATTTCTAAGAGCTTATGCCATGTTTTGGGTAACTGACATGTATGGTCAAGTGCCATTTAGAACGCCAGATGAAGGTCCAGATGTAAATCCTACCGTTTTATCTAGAGCCGAAGCAGTCGATTTTATAATTACTGATTTAAATGACGCTTTAGCAGGTTTACCTACGATGGGACCTTCTGGTACAACTCAAAGAGCTTCAAAGGCTGCTGCCAATTATTTATTAGCTAAAGTTTATTTAAATAAACACATTTATTTAGGTAATGCTACTGCAGATGCTGGCGATATGACAAAAGTTGTTAATGCTGTTGATGCTATTACAGCCGATGGTTTTCATTTAATGACAGGCTATTTCGATATCTTTAAACCAGAAACAAATGCTGAAACTATTTGGTACGCAGAAACTGGTGTTGGTAACAGAATTTGGGATGGTTTACACTATCACCAAGGTGTTCCTGATAATGGTGGCGGTGGCTGGAATGGTTTCTCGACTTTAGCAGATTTTTATGACAAATTTGAAGGAAGTCCTACTTCTAATGAGCCAGGTAATGGTCAAGAAGAACGTCGTGGTTTTGTGCCAAATGATGGTTCTCACTTAGGTATTGGTTTTGGTTTCTTAGTAGGTCAACAATATGACGCTAGTGGTAATAAATTAAAAGACCGTGGTGGCGCTGACTTAGTATTTACTAAAGATTTCCCAAATGGAATGGTTGGTAATAACGAAAGAAATGGTATTCGTGTTATAAAATACCATCCTGAAAATGGTTCTTTTGCCAATCACGAAAAAATGTTTAGATATGCTGATGCTTATTTAATGAAAGCTGAAGCCATTATGCGTGGTGGATCATCATCTGAAACAGCTTTAGGAATGGTAAACAACCTTAGAACAATAAGATCTGCATCTACATTATCTTCTGTATCAGAACAAGTAATGTTAGATGAAAGAGGTAGAGAATTATATAAAGAATTTTGGAGAAGAAACGATTTAATTCGTTTTGGAAAATTTGCTGAAGCTTGGGGATTAAAAGATGCTGATGATTCCTTCAGAGCATTATTTCCTATTCCTTCAACTGCTTTATTATCAAATCCTAATTTAACACAAAATACAGGATACTAATATTTGTTTGAATTAATTTATGTTTTAAAGAGCCCTTTTTATAAAGGGCTTTTTTTTTCGTAAATTTCAGATCTATTTTAAAATTTATGCAAACCATTTTTAAACTTATTATATGTCTTTTTTTGTTAATTTCTTGTAATGAAAATCGCGAAATTAAAGCTTTGTTTCAGGAAGTAAATATTGAAAATTCTGGCATTGATTTTAATAATAAACTAAAAGATACACCTCAATTAAATATTCTAACCTATCTCTATTATTACAATGGGGCAGGTGTGGCTTCTGCTGATTTTAACAATGACGGTCTTATAGATTTATATTTTATAGGTAATCAGGTTTCTAATAAATTCTATTTAAACAAAGGCGGTTTTAAATTTGAAGATGTTACAATAAAAGCGAATCTTCAAGGCCAAAAAGGATGGTCTTCTGGCGTAACAGTAGCCGATGTCAACGGTGATGGTTTATTAGATATTTATGTGTGCCAAGTATCCGATAAAAAATGGTTTGATGGTGAAAATCAATTATATATAAATCAAGGTTTAAACGCCGAAGGGGTTCCTACTTTTAAAGATGAAGCCGAAAAATACGGTCTTAATTTTGCTTCTTATTCAAATCAAGCTACTTTTTTTGATTACGATTTAGATGGCGATTTAGATTTGTTTTTAATGAAAAACCAATCTGTCCATCCAAGTGCTACTTTTGGTCGTTTTAAACGCCATGTTACAGATGCGCCAGCTGGCGATAAACTGATGCGTAATGACAATGGTCATTTTACCGAAGTTACGAAACAAGCGGGTATTTTTTCAAGTTTAACAGGTTACGGTTTAGGATTGGCCATTTCAGATTTCAATAAAGATGGTTGGCCAGATATTTATGTAGGAAATGATTTTTTTGAAAATGATTATCTCTATATCAATCAAAAAGATGGTACATTTAAAGAACAAATTTCAGAAGATTTTACAAAATTAGGACATACCACTCATTTTTCTATGGGCAATGATGTTGCCGATTTTAACAATGATGGTTTTACTGATATATTGTCTATTGATATGCTTCCCGAAAACAGAATGACTTATACTGCCTCTGGAACCGAATATGAATTTGAACATTACAATCGTTTTTTAAAAAATGGCTATGCCCCTCAATATATGCAAAACACTTTGCACGTAAACTTACAAAATGGCAATTTTAGTGAAATAGGTTTTAAAGCAGGAATTACGTCAACCGAATGGAGTTGGGCCCCCTTATTTGCCGATTTTGATAACGATGGCTATAAAGATATCTTTATAAGCAATGGTATTTATGGCGCTACAAACAATATGGATTTTATCAATTTTATTTCTACAAAAGAAAATCAGCGGTTGATAAATAAAGGAATGACCGAAAAAGATATGTTTCTAATACATAAAATTCCAAAAGTCAGCACCCCAAATTATATGTTTAAAAACGCTAGAAATTTCAGTTTTAAAAACATGAAGGAAAACTGGATTACTCAAAAAACAACTTTTAGCAATGGGGCTGTTTATGCCGATTTAGATAATGATGGCGACTTAGATTTAGTTGTTAATAATTTAAACGAACCCAGTGCTATCTATAAAAACACCAGTACAAAAGGAAATTATTTAATAATAAAATTTAAAGGAGCAAAAAAAAATACGCAAGGTATTGGTGCAAAAGTGACTTGTTATACAAAACACAAATTACAATATGCCGAAAATTTTACAACACGTGGCTATTTGTCGTCTGTAGCACCTGAACTGCATTTTGGTTTTGATAGTATTCAGAAAATTGATTCAATAAAAGTTATTTGGCCAAATCTAAAAGTTCAGATTTTAAAAAATGTAAAAACCAATCAAACACTTATTTTAAATGCTG
The DNA here is from genome assembly GCA_045046885.1 of Flavobacteriaceae bacterium. Classification (GTDB taxonomy): domain Bacteria; phylum Bacteroidota; class Bacteroidia; order Flavobacteriales; family Flavobacteriaceae; genus CG1-02-35-72. The sequence continues at coordinate 37,869 of JASFYX010000002.1, read as the reverse complement.
ACGATGCCAAATCGTTTGAACAAATTGCTAAAAAGGATACAAAACTCTTAACAAATGTAAGCCCTAAAGTAAGATATAAGCACTCAGATTTCCCTTCTTATGGTTTCGCTCGCGAGCCTTTAATTCCTTTTATGTTGTCCAATTTAGGGCCTCATTTGGCTGTTGCCGATGTAGATAATAATGGTTTTGAAGATGTGTTTATTGGGGGTGCTAAACAAAAAAAATCAAATTTATTTATTCAAGATAGTAATGGCAATTTTAAATTGAGTCCACAACCTGATTTAGACAAAGATTATCATAAAGAAGATGCCGATAATATTTTTGTTGATGTTGATAATGATGGCGATTTAGATTTGGTGGTTGTAAGTGGCGGCGACGAATTTAACTCAGGCGAAAATATTGAACCGCGTTTATATTTAAATGATAAAGGTTACTTTACTAAACAAAAAGACGCTTTTAAAAATATTTTTGTAAATGCCTCGGTAGTAAAAGCAGCAGATTTTGACAAGGATGGTTTTGCAGATTTATTTATTGGATCTAATTCAAAACCGCAACATTATGGTCAAGTTCCAAAAAGTTATCTGCTAAAAAATGATGGACATAACCATTTTATAGATGTTACAAATTCATCTGCCAATGCACTTTTAGATATTGGCATGGTACAAGATGCAAGCTGGCAAGATATTAATAATGATGATTTTAAAGATTTAATTTTGGTAGGGCATTGGATGCCCATTACCATACTTTTAAACAAAAAAGGTACATCATTTGTAAAGCAAAAAAACAATGGATTAGAGTTGTCTAACGGTTTGTGGAACAGAATTGTTATAACTGATTTTGACAAAGATGGCGACCAAGATTTTGTAGTGGGCAATTGGGGTAAAAATAGTTTGTTAAAGGCTTCAATAAAACAACCTGTCAATTTGTATATGTCCGATTTTGATAATAATGGCAAAACGGAGCCATTGATAACTTATTTTTACAAAAACAAAGAAACTTTATTACCAACACGTGACGCTTTATTTAAACAAATGCCTAGTTTGAGTGAAAAATTTAAAACATATGCCGATTTTGCTAAGGCCAAATTCAATACAATTTTCAGCAATTCACAACTTAAAAAAGCACAAAAACGACAGCTATTTAACCTTTCAAGTTGTTATATAGAAAATATAGGAAAAGGTAATTTTAAAATACATCCTTTACCAGAAATGGCGCAATGGTCAATTATTAAAACACTTTTGGTTGATGATTTTAACGATGATGGTTATCCAGATGTTTTAGCAGCAGGTAATTTATATGAAGTCAATACACAATTTAGCCGTTTAGATGCTTCGCATGGCGTACTGCTTTTAAATGATAAAAAAGGCGGTTTTAAAACGTCAATTGATATTAATAAAAGCTTTAATATCTCAGGACCAGCCCGAAGTTTAAACAAGATTAAGATTAAAAATAAACTTTATTATCTTGTGGGTATCAATAATGATAGTCTGCAAATGCTACAAAAATAATTGTCATTCTGAACGAAGTGAAGAATCTCTTATTTTCTAAGATTCCTCATCGCCCAAATCTCGCTCCGTCGGAATTACAAATAAAGATTATTTAAAAAATAACATAATTTAATTTACAAATGCCACCCATCACGATAAGTGCGTTTTACAAACTGATTGGCGGCATCAAAATTGGTAATTTTCATAGCTTTACCATCCCATAATAATTTTTTACGACCGGGATAATCATAGCCTCGTTTCTTTTTATTGCGCAACATATAACTTCTAATGGCTAAATTACCCATTAAAATAGACTCGGTTAAAGGTCCTGCAAAATCAAATGATGAAGTTAAATCTTTATGTGCTGCACTTTTAAAACCAGCTTTACAAGCTTCAAGCCAATAAGAGTGATGTCCATTTTCGGGTAAGCCAATTTTCTTAAGATTAGCTGTTAATATTTCGCCATTATTAAAATATATTTTTGGATTACGGGCATAAGTACCACAAGTCATAATACCTTTTTCACCAAATATCATCACGCCATTAGCGCTATTATCATCGCCTAAAGAATGGTCTGCTGGAATAATTTCTGGATGGAAAGGTCTTAAACCCCCATCTGTCCAAGTAAGTGTAATTGGTGATGGATTTTTATCCGAAGCCTCAAATGTCAATTGAGTTCTAGAAGAAGGTGGACAAGATTCAGGGTAATAATCAGGAGTCCAATCTCTTGTGTAAACAGCGCCTACACTACTTTCTACTTCTGTAGGATAACCCAAACCTAAAACTCTAAAAGGAGGGTCAATTAAATGACACCCCATATCGCCTAAAGCACCCGTACCAAAATTCCACCAGCCGCGCCATTTAAAAGGATGGTATAAAGGATGATAATCTACCCAACTGGCTGGCCCAATCCAGTTATCCCAATCTAACCCAACAGGCATTGCAGGTTTATCGGTAGGCGTTGGTATGCCTTGCGGCCAAACAGGTCTGTTAGTCCAGACTTCAACTTTATTTACTTTACCAATTTTACCTTCGTCAAACCATTTAACCATTTGTTTTACACCTTCGCCAGACCCCCCTTGATTGCCCATTTGGGTCACCACTTTATATTTATTGGCGGCTTCTGTTAGGGTACGCGCTTCGTGAATGCTATGTGTTAATGGTTTTTGTAAGTAAATATGTTTTTTGCGCTTCATTGCTTCCATTGCAATAACAGCGTGATTGTGGTCAGGTGTAGAAATAGTAACGGCATCAATATCTTTTACAGCATCAAATAATTTGCGATAATCTTTAAATTTTTTGACTTCGGGGAATTTTTTAAAAGCGCGGCTAGCACTTTGCCAATCGACATCACAAATAGCAGCAATATTAGTAGCCCCTTTGTTCCAAACATTTATCAAATCAGAATAGCCTTTCCCGCCACCGCCAATAATGGCTACATTTAATTTGTCGCTTGGCGCGATAAACCCACGTCCTAAAACGTGACGTGGAATAATACTAATTCCCGTAAAGGCTATAGCCGAATTTTTAATAAAAGTGCGTCTGCTTAATTTGGATTTTGGCGTCATATTAAAAATTTAATTATCTAATTCTAGTATTTCTATATTTCTAAATTCTGTAGGGCTACTTTCGCTTTGTAAAGCGATATAACCACCTTTTAAATGTTCGCCCACTCTATTAGCAAAAGTATTAAAACGGCCACCAATTTGAGGTTTGCTGTAACGCATTACTTCTTGACCATTTATGCGTTGAATAATAAGCGAATCACTATGTACTTCTACTTCGGCCTTTACCCATTGATCACCAAAATAGGTTTTTGAAGATGAATCTATACAATGTGTGGTTACTAAACTATCTTTCATAACAATGTTAGTCCCGGGCGTGCAAACGTTTCCTGTAGGACGTGGTTTGCCATCTGCCAAACCGCCTAATAATTGAAACTCTATTGATACAGGAAAATCTTGGTCAATTTCCATACTTTCTGGTGATTGTGAAAAAATCATAATCCCATTATTGCGATTACCCCAATTTTTGCCGCCTTTGGCTTGATGGCCTACAAATCGATATTCTAAACGTAAAATGTAACTTTTAAAGGGCTTTTTGTAAAATATGTGTCCAAACTGATTCTTAAAACTATCGTATTCTGCATAAGAATTTTTTAAAATACCGTTTTCTACCCTAAAAGTATTGTAGGCATTAACGCCCGATTTAAAACCTCTTATTTTTACAGTCCAATGGCTTAAATCTTTGCCATTAAAAAGACTAACCCATTTATCTTTTTTGGTATTCTGACAACTAATAAAAACAAAGGCTAAACAAAAACTCAAAAAACAATTTAAGTTTTTCATATTATTTTTTTACAAACTCCAAGCTTTACCACCCGTAGCTTCTTGTAAAGGCATACAGCCTATAAGTTCACCTGGAATAGGGTCGTAAGCCAGTACCTTTTCACCTACTTGTTCACTGGTTTTATAAGCCCAAATACTAAAATTCCGTAATGAAGTAAGCGTACTATAAACGGCACCGTCAATTTTGTCTTTCATAAAAGCCTCTTGTTGTTCTTTAGTAGCTTTTAAATAATGAGCTAATAAAGTGTCATAATCTTTAACAGTCAATTTTTCAACGGGTTTATTTAATTTTTTTATAACAGCGTCAATGCCTTGTTTAAATTCTTTTTGGTCATTAGGTTTTGATACTTCATTAACATAGGCATCAATAAATTGTGGCACTTTTACGTCTAAAGCACCGGGTAAATCGGTGGTTTTAGGTAAAATTAAATCCACCAAATTGTTAACTACTGTCATCTGATTTTTACTAAAAAAAGCGGGCGTCCAAGTAGCTACATTCACATTTTTACAACTTTGCATCAAACTAAGAATAGAGGGCGTAGCCACAACATAACCTAGTGATAATCCAATTCCTTTTAATACATCTCTACGTTTCATAATTTAGTTTTTTTGATTTTTAAATTCTTTGGCTGCGTGTGCTGCAGCTCTTGCTGATAGCGCCATATAAGTTAATGACGGATTGACACAGGCTGCCGATGTCATACAAGACCCATCTGTTACATATACATTTTTGCAAGTATGAATTTGATTGTGTTCATTTAAAATGGATGTTTTAGGATCACGTCCCATTCTTGCAGTACCCATTTCGTGAATTCCCAATCCGGGCGCACCGGGACTGTCCATTGGATTGATGTTTTTAAATCCAGCTTTTGTCAACATATCAATGGCTTGCTGAATCATATCTTTACGCATTTCCCATTCATTTTCTTTCCATTCGGCATCAAAAGTAACTGTGGGTAAGCCCCATTCATCTAAATTTTGATAATCGAGTGTCATTTTATTGTCGTGATAAGGTAAGCATTCGCCAAATCCCATTAAGGTCATACCCCAACCACCAGGTTTAAGGATACCTGTTTTTAACGCGGCACCATAACCAGCTTCGGCAATAAATTCAGATTGATCGCCACGGCCACCGCCACCTTGGTAGCCATAGCCACGTAAGAATTTTTGTTTAGTGGCCTTATCGCCAAGATTTCTAAAACGCGGAATATAAATACCATTGGCACGACGTCCTTTATAATATCTATCTTCAAATCCGTCGAATTTGGCTGTAGCACCTGCTTTAAAATGATGATCCATTATATTGTGTCCTAATTCACCAGAATCATTACCTAATCCATTTGGAAATCTCTTAGACTTAGATTGCATTAAAATAGAAGCAGAAGCAATGGTAGAAGCACAGCAGAAAATAATTTTAGCCTTAAAAATGTGTACATCTTTAGTATCAGCATCAATAACTTTAACCCCTGTTGCCTTCTTTAAATTGTCGTCATAAATAATTTCTGCCGCTATAGAATTCGGTCTTAAAGTCATATTATTAGATTTATGGGCAGCTGGTAATGTACAAGAATTACTGCTAAAATAACTACCATAAGGGCAGCCACGCATACAACGATTACGGTATTGACATTTGGTACGGCCTTCGTAAGGTTTATCACTTGTTATATGAGCTGTACGCCCAATAGTCAGTACCCTGTCTTTATAATTTTCAGAAATATTATCTTTAAGATGTTCTTCTACACAAGTAAAAGCCATTGGTGGTTCAAATTTACCATCAGGTAATTGAGGCAAGCCCATTTTTTGGCCACTTACACCGATATATTCTTCTACATAATCATACCAAGGAGCAATATCTTTATAACGGATTGGCCAATCTACAGCAACACCCTCTTTCTTATTGGCTTCAAAATCTAAATCGCTCCAGCGGTAACTTTGGCGACCCCAAACCAAAGAACGGCCTCCAACCTGATAACCTCGCATCCAATCAAAACGCTTTGTTTCGTTATAGGGGTGTTTTAAATCATCTACAAAGAAAAAATTGTGTGCTTTATTGGTTGTATAACCTGTTCGATTTTGTTTGGGTTGACGTTTAATATCTTCTTGAGTGGGCCGGCCATTAAATTTTAAATCCCAAGGATCCATATACATTGTAGGATAGTCTTTTATGTGTTCTACCATACGGCCTCGTTCAAGAACAAGCGTTTTAAGACCTCTTTCACAAAGTTCTTTGGCAGCCCAGCCTCCGCTGATACCAGTCCCAATCACAATGGCGTCGTAAGCTTTAGATTCTTTCATAAATTTTTTGTTAGTTATTTAAAAATGTCTTAAAATTACAATAAATTTTATCGTAAATAATTGACGTAGTAAATTAAAGAACATTTCCCAACTATAAAAACACGACATGTTAAAATGTCACGAAACCGTTTTCGTACAATTAAAGGATTGTGATAAGGAGTAATTAAAATTAATTCACTTATTTTATGCAAACTAATCATTAACCAATGGAAAATAAACTTATAAAGTTAGTAAAAATTACAATTATAATGTTTGGAATTGTCTCATTTTTTGTGGCTTGTCAAGGCGCTACTAAAACAAAAAAAGAAGCTAAAGTTACAACACCTTATTTTAAGCTTTCTCTGGCGCAATGGTCGGTTCATAAACAGATTATTGAAGGAAAATTAGATCCTGTTGATTTTGCCGAAAAAGCTAAAAGTTTAGGGTTTAAAGGTCTTGAATATGTGAGTCAATTGTACACCAATTACCTTAAAAAAGGGGACGACCCTAAAATTGCGATGCAAAATTTACTGGACACACTCAAAATGAAAAGTGAAAAATTTGGCATGCAAAATATAGGCATTATGATTGACAATGAAGGGGATTTAGCATCCCCTAATGAGAAGGATAGGTTACAAGGCGTAGAAAATCATAAAAAATGGATTGATGCTTGCGTTTTTCTAGGAGGACAATATGTACGTGTCAATTTATTTGGTAGTGACGACCCTGCTGTTTGGGTGGCGCAATCTGTAAAAAGTCTCAAAGCATTAGCAGCATATGCTAAAGATAAAAATATAAATGTTATTGTAGAAAATCACGGCTATTTATCTTCAAATACACCCGAGCTTTTAAAAGTTATAAAAGGTGTTGCCATGTCTAATTGTGGTGTATTACCCGATTTTGGCAATTTTTGTTTAAAACGTGAAGGCAATAAACGCTGGGATGCTAAATGTGTTGAAGAATATGATCGTTATTTAGGCGTTAAAGGCATGATACCTTATGCCAAAGCGGTAAGTGCTAAATCTTATGATTTTAATGAAGCTGGTGACGAAACACTAATAGATTATTATAAAATGCTTCAAATTGTAAAAGACGGCGGCTATAAAGGATTTATTGGCGTTGAATATGAAGGTGATCGCTTAAGTGAAGAAGAAGGGATTATAGCTACTAAAAAATTGGTTTTAAAAGCCGCTAAGCAATTAAAATAAATAGATAATTATGAATAAAACCATACAATTTAAGCTTTCGCTGATGATGTTCCTCGAATTTTTTATTTGGGGAGGTTGGTTTGTAACTCTGGGGACTTTTTTAGGAAGTAATTTACAAGCTAATGGTGCCGAAACAGGTATGGCCTTTGCAACCCAAAGTTGGGGAGCCATTATTGCGCCTTTTATCATTGGTTTGATAGCCGATCGCTATTTTAATGCTGAAAAAATATTAGGTGTTTTACATCTAGTCGGCGCTATTTTAATGTATCAAATGGCGCATACTACTTCTTTTCAAGTGTTTTATCCTTACGTTTTAGGTTATATGATTGCTTATATGCCTACATTGGCTTTGGTAAATTCGGTATCTTTTAATCAAATGAAAGATCCTACCAAAGAATTTTCATTTATTCGTGTATGGGGTACCATTGGCTGGATTGTAGCCGGATTAGCCATAAGTTATTTATTTCACTGGGATGCTGCCGAGAATATTAAAAGTGGTTTGTTACAAAACACTTTTTTAATGACAGCTTTGGCTTCAGCTATTTTAGGGGTGTTTAGTTTTACCTTACCAAAAACACCGCCAACGGCTGATAAAGATTCTAAAGTTACAATGTCTGATATTTTAGGTCTAGATGCTTTAAAACTTTTAAAAAATCGTAATTTCTTGATGTTTTTTATAGCATCAATATTAATATGTATTCCATTAGCTTTTTATTATCAAAATGCCAATCCGTTTTTAACAGAAATTGGCATGACTAATCCTACGGGTAAAATGACAATTGGGCAAGTTTCTGAAGTTTTGTTTATGTTGTTATTGCCTGTATTTTTCAAACGCTTTGGCTTTAAGAAAACACTATTATTCGGTATGTTATCTTGGGCTTTACGCTATGTTTTATTCGCTTATGGTGATGCTGGTGAAATGAGTTTTATGCTCTTTTTAGGAATTGCTCTTCACGGATTGTGTTACGATTTCTTTTTCGTTTCAGGTCAGATTTATACCGATTCAAAAGCTGGTGAAAAAGTAAAAAGTGCGGCTCAGGGATTAATTACTTTAGCTACTTATGGTGTAGGAATGCTCATAGGGTTTTGGGTAGCGGGTCAAATTACAGATACATACTTGTTAACAGATGGCACACACAATTGGCAAAATATATGGTTATTCCCAGCAGGATTTGCACTTGTCGTGATGGTAGTTTTCACACTTTTGTTTAAAGATGAAAAAATAGAATATAAAGCATAGATCCTATAATAATGAGTACAAAAATTAGATTAGGTGTTTTAGGTGGAGGAGGAGATTCTTTAATTGGTGTTTTACATAGAATTGCGTCATCTATGTTTGATCAATTTCAAATTGTAGGCGGTGTTTTTAATCCTATTTGGGAGGAAAACATTGGTTTTGCTGAAAAAATTGGATTGCCCACAGATAGAATTTACAAAGATTTTGACACTTTAATAAACGAAGAATTAAAGTTGCCCGTAAGCCAAAGAATGCAGGTCGTATCCATATTAACGCCCAATTTTTTACACTTCCCGATGGCAAAAAAACTGTTGGAAAATGGTTTTAATGTCATTTGCGAAAAACCAATGACCACTTCTTACGAAGAAGCTAAAATTTTAAAAGAAACCCTTAAAAAAGCCAAAATCATTTTTGCGGTAACTTATACTTATACAGGTTATCCTATGATTCGCCAAATGCGTGAAATGATAAAAAAAGGTGTGATTGGTAAAGTTCAAAAGATAGATGCCCAATATTATCAAGGATGGATAAATCCTATTATTCACGATGAAAAACAAAGGGCTGCTACGTGGCGTTTGAATCCCGAAAAATCGGGTATTAGTTGTTGTATTGGTGATATTGGTACACACGCTTTTGATATGATTGAATATCTTTCTGGATTAAAAGTAGATTCAGTTTTAGCTGACCTAAACTATCTTTACAAGGATAATAAAATGGATATAGATGGTACCGTTTTAATCCGCGTAAGCGAAAATGTAAAAGGCGTTATTAGAACAAGTCAGATTGCTACGGGCGAAGAGAATAATTTTACTGTTCAAATTTATGGTGAAAAAGCAGGACTAAAATGGGAGCAAGAAAATCCTAACTATCTCTATTTATTAGAAGATGGCAAGCCTATAAATGTTTTAAAACCGGGCCACACTTATAACAGTGAAAATTCTTTAAGCGGTACAAAATTGCCACCGGGGCATCCTGAGGGTATTTTTGATTCTATGGGAAATATATATAAAGGCATTGCTAAAGCAATAAGAAATGAACCTTATGATAAAGGCGAATTCCCAACAATTATTGATGGGGCTAGAGGTATGAATTTTATTGAATGTGCCGTTGAATCTCATCAAAAAGGAAATGTTTGGGTTAAGCTCGATAACTAACTAAAATACAAATTTTGTGAAAACAATAAAAGGACCAGCCGTTTTTTTAGCCCAATTTATGGATGATAAAGCACCGTTTAATTCCCTTGACGGATTATGCCAATGGGCAAGCGATTTGGGTTATAAAGGGATTCAGATTCCAACAAATGAAACATGTCTAATCGATATAGATAAAGCGGCTTCTAGCAAAACGTATTGCGATGAGTTGAAAGGTAAAATAAATTCTTATGGTCTGGAAATTACAGAATTGTCAACGCATTTACAGGGTCAATTGGTGGCAGTTCATCCCGCTTACGATGTAATGTTTGATAATTTTGCACCAGATAATTTAAAAAATAATCCAAAAGCGAGAACCGAATGGGCTGTTCAGCAAGTCAAAAACGCTGCGATTGCCAGTAAACATTTGGGTTTGAAAGCGCACGCTACTTTTTCGGGTGCTTTGCTTTGGCCTACTTGGCATCCTTGGCCTCAAAGACCAAAAGGCTTGGTTGAAATGGGTTTTGCAGAACTCGCCAAACGTTGGTTACCTATTTTAAATGTATTTGATGAAAATGGTGTAGATGTGTGTTACGAAATTCATCCGGGCGAAGATTTGCATGATGGCGACACATTTGAACGTTTTTTAAAAGCTACAGATAATCATAAACGAGTCAATCTTTTATACGACCCGTCTCATTTTGTATTGCAACAATTAGATTATCTAGAATATATCGATTTTTATCACGAATTTATAAAAGCTTTTCACGTTAAAGATTCAGAATTTAATCCAACAGGAAAAAAAGGCGCTTTTGGCGGTTATAATGATTGGATTGACCGCGCCGGACGTTACCGTTCTTTGGGCGATGGCCAAATAGATTTTAAATCCATTTTTTCAAAATTAACGCAATATGGCTGTGATGTTTGGGCGGTAATGGAATGGGAATGTTGTATAAAATCACCTGAGCAAGGCGCTAGAGAAGGGACGATTTTTATTAAAAATCATATTATAGAAGCCACTCAAAAAGCCTTTGACGATTTTGCTGGAGCCGATATAGATAAAGCACATCTCAAAAAAATATTGGGCTTATAAAGCTAAAGTAAACTAATAAAACATAAGCTAATTATGAATATAAAAAAGTCTCCCGAAAAATTTGATGTTATTATTGTGGGTTCTGGTGCCGGCGGTGGTATGGCCACAAAAATACTTTCAGAAGCTGGTTTAAATGTTGCTGTGATAGAAGCGGGTCCTTTTTACGACCCGGCAAGTCCTGAACAAAGCACACAATTAAAATGGCCTTATGAGTCGCCTCGTAGAGGAGCTGGATCTAAAAATAGACCTTTTGGAGAGTTTGATGCTTCTTATGGCGGTTGGGATATTAAAGGGGAACCTTATACAAGAAAAAATGGCACAAAGTTCGACTGGTGGCGCTCACGTATGCTCGGTGGAAGAACCAATCACTGGGGTCGCATTTCTTTGCGTTTTGGACCTTTAGATTTTAAACGTAAAAGTTTAGACGGATTGGGAGAAGATTGGCCTATAACATATGACGATGTTAAACCCTATTATGACAAGGTTGATAAACTCATCGGCGTTTTTGGCAGTAACGAAAATTTACCAAACGATCCAGACGGCTTTTTCTTGCCAGCGCCAAAACCAAGATTGCATGAACTGTACTATATAAAAGGCGCTAAAAAGGCAAATGTTCCTGTTTATCCGTCACGGTTATCAATTCTAACAAAACGTATTAATAAAGAACGCGGTGTTTGTTTTTATTGTTCTCAATGTAATAGATCTTGTAGCATTTATGCCGATTTTTCATCGGGTTCATGTCTTATTTTTCCAGCTCAAAAAAATGGTGGACAAATTAAATTGTTTACAGATTCTATGGTGAGAGAAGTTGTGACAGATAATTCAGGAAAAGCGACTGGTGTTATTTTTATCAACAAAAAAGATAGAAAAGAGTATGAATTAAAAGCGAATGTTGTTGTTTTGGCAGCTTCGGCTTGTAGTAGTGCCCGCATCTTATTAAATTCAAAAAGTAAAGTGCATCCTGATGGTTTAGGCAATAGCAGTGGCGTAGTAGGTAAATATTTACACGATTCAACTGGTGCCAGTCGCATGGCTTTTATACCAGATTTAATGAACCGCAAAATATATAACGAAGATGGTGTTGGTGGTCTGCACGTTTATACACCTTGGTGGGGCGATAATAAAAAATTAGATTTTCCACGTGGCTATCACATCGAAATTTGGGGCGGATTGGGTATGCCATCTTATGGTTTCGGATTTAACCCCAACGATTTAAATAAATATATTGGAAAAGAAGTTGGTGGTTATGGTAATCAGTTAAGAGATGATGTTAAAAGATTTTATGGTTCCATAATTGGATTATCAGGTAGAGGTGAAAGTATCTCAATGGAAAATAATTATTGCGAATTAGATCCTGATATGGTTGATGAATGGGGCATTCCTGTTTTAAGATTCAATTACGAATGGAGTAAACACGAAAAAAATCAAGCCAAACATATGATCAATACTTTCGATGAAATATTAGAAGGTATTGGCGGTAAAATGTTGGGCGATAAACCAGGAGCCGATCAAGAATACGGATTGGCAGCCCCTGGTAGAATTATTCACGAAGTGGGTACAACAAGAATGGGTAATAATCCTAAAAAATCGGTTACCAATAAACACCAACAATTACACGATGCCAAAAATGTGTTTATTGTAGATGGAGGCCCTTTTGTTTCTCAGGCAGATAAAAATCCTACCTGGACAATCTTAGCCTTGTCTTGGCGTACTTGCGATTATATTATAAAGGAATTAAAAAGTCAAAATTTGTAAATTATGAACAGAAGAGACACCCTTAAATCGTTAATATTGGGTTCTGTAGCTACAGGACTTGTTTTAAATGGTTGTTCACCAAACGCTTCAGAGGCTTTGCCAAAATTAGCAAAACGTCCTTTGTATGGCAGAACACCTTCAGAAAAGTTACACGATGAACAAATTTATAAGGAGACTTTTTTAAATGAAGGTGAGCTTTCTACAATAGCTGTTTTGTGTGATATCATTTTACCAAAGAATGATTCATACGGTTCCGCTTCAGAGGCTGGTGTAAAAGAATTCATAGATTTTATAGTAAAAGATATGAGCTATCAACAAACACCTATTAGAGGAGGACTGATGTGGTTAAACAATTATAGCCATAAATTATATCAACAAGATTTTAAAGAATGTACTAAACAACAACAACTTACTATTTGTGACCAAATAGCTTATCCTAATAAAACGAAACCCGAATTAAAACAAGGGGAAAAGTTTTTTACCAGAATGCGTAATTTAACTTTAACAGGTTATTTTACTTCAAAAATGGGAATAAAAGATTTAGGTTATAAAGGGAATAGTCCAAATGTTTGGGATGGTGTACCTCAAGAAGTCCTCGATAAACACGGTCTCAAATACGACAATAAATGGTTAGCCAAATGTGTTAATCAAGATAAAAGAGATGATGTAGCAGAGTGGGATGATAAAGGAAATTTAATTAGTTAAAATACACATAATAAAAAATAATAATTATGAAAAAATCAGTAATTATTCTTTTGGCTTTAATGACACTTATGGCTTGTAAAGAAAAAAAAGAAAAAAAAGCACTAGCAGCAACAAAAACTATTGAAAAGGTTCAAGATAATGCGTCTTGGGAAGTATTATTTGATGGCTCTAATTTTGATAATTGGCGCGGTTATAATACCAATAAAATGTATCCAGAATGGACTATAGAAGATAAGGCTATGGTATTTACACCAGGAAAATATGGTGGTAAAAATATTATTACCAAAAAAGAGTATACCAATTTCATACTATCTTTAGAGTGGAAAATTTCTGAAGCTGGTAATAGCGGTATTTTTTGGAGTGTTTTTGAAGATCCAAAATACAAAGAAGCTTATCAAACGGGTCCAGAAATCCAAGTTTTAGATAATGAGAGACATCCAGATGCTAAAATTGGTGGAAAATTACATCAGGCAGGTGCTTTATATGATATGGTGGCTCCAAAACACGATGCCGTAAAACCGGCAGGTGAGTGGAATACTTGTGTTATAAAAATTGATCATAAAAACAATGTTGGTGTGGTTACTTTAAATGGTATTGAAATTGTAAATTTTGAGGTAGACGGCTCAAAATGGGATGCTATGGTTGCTAATTCAAAATTTGCTACTTGGGATGGTTTCGGGAAACATAAAACAGGACATATTGGTTTACAAGATCACGGCAATAAAGTGTGGTACCGCAATATTAAGATTAAAAATTTAGATTAAATTTTATAAATAAAAACTAATCAAAAAATTGAAATATAAATTTGAAGTGTGAAGCGCAATGAATATTTCGATATAATTAACTGGATTTTCTCATGAGTCTAAGGTTAATTAAAAAAGGTTCGGCTGAAAAGCCGAACCTTTTACATTTTAAGACTGTTTTTTAGTTGCTGATAAGCGTGTTCTGCGGCACGTGCCGTTAAAGCCATATAAGTTAAGGAAGGGTTTTGGCAAGGCGATGAAGTCATACAAGCGCCATCGGTAACATATACATTAGGAACAGTATGAATTTGATTGTGTTTGTTTAAAACAGATGTTTTTGGGTCACGACCCATTCGTGCTACACCCATTTCGTGAATACCTAAGCCGGGAGCGCCAGGATCATCCATTGGTTTTACATCTGTAAAGCCAGCTTTGCTGAGCATTTCCATAGCTTGTTGTACCATATCTTTTCGCATTTTCCATTCGTTTTCACCCCATTGTGCATCAAACGTAATAGTAGGAAGACCCCAATCATCCAATTTGTCATAATTGAGTGTCATTTTATTGTTATGATTTGGTAAACATTCGCCAAAGCCCATTAAATCTATATGCCATTCCCCTGGTTTTAGAATAGACTGTTTTAGTTTGGGACCATAGGCTGCTTCGGCTACATATTCTTCAATACCACTACGACCGGCACCTCCTTCATAGCCATAACCACGTAAAAAATCTTGTTTGGTTTTCTTATCACCTAGATTTCTAAAACGTGGAATATAAACCCCATTAGCACGCCGACCTTTATAATATTTATCTTTAAACCCTTTTGATTTGGCAAAAGCACCAGCCTTAAAGTGATGGTCCATAATATTATGTCCTAATTCACCAGAATCATTACCTAAGCCATTTGGAAATCGTTTTGATTTTGACTGCATTAAAATGGAAGCACTGGCCATTGCTGAAGCACAACAGAAAATAATTTTAGCCTTAAATTCCATTTTTTGATGTGTTTGAGCATCAATAATTTTAACTCCAGTGGCACGCTTTAGTTTGTCGTCATACACAATTTCGTAAGCAATAGAATGAGGTCTCAAAGTCATATTACCTGTAAGTTCTGCTGCAGGAAGTGTACTAGCATTACTGCTAAAATATGCCCCATAAGGACAACCTCTCATACAACGATCACGGTATTGGCATTTACTTCGACCTACATAAGGTTTATCACTTGTAATATGAGCAGCACGTCCAATAGTTAAAAGACGGTCATCATATTCTTTGGCAAGGGTTTCTTTTAATTGAGTTTCTAAACAAAACATTTCCATAGGAGGTTCAAAAATACCATCAGGCAGATTGGCTAAACCTAATTTTTCTCCGCTTACACCTATATAACTTTCTACATAATCGTACCAAGATTTTACATCTTTATAACGGATTGGCCAATCTACACCAACACCTTCTTTTTTATTGGCTTCAAAATCAAGATCACTTATGCGGTAACACTGACGCCCCCACATTATAGAGCGCCCACCTACTTGATAGCCTCTAATCCAATCGAAGCGCTTGTTTTCGTTATAAGGATGTTCTAAGTCATCTACAAAAAAATGACTGTGGGCTTTATCAGTAACAAAACCAGTACGCGCTTGTTTGTACTGACGTTTTTCTTCTTCGCGAGTTTGTTGTCCTTTAAATTTAAAATCCCAGGGATCCATACCCATTGTGGGATAATCTTTAATGTGTTCTACCATGCGGCCGCGTTCTAAAACTAAAGTTTTGAGTCCTTTTTCACAAAGTTCTTTGGCAGCCCAACCACCACTAATACCAGTACCAATTACGATAGCATCGAAAGTGTTTTTGTCATCCATTTTTTAAATTTTTAGTAGAAATATTGCATAAATTTAAGTAAAATTATTAATACTTTGATTTTAAATAATGTAAGAAATAGGACATAGTAAGTATAATAAAACAATTAGTTGTTTTTGAAAGCTTTCAAAGCTAATTTATTGTTATTTTTGTTAAGCTTTCCTAACAAGTAGCTCAAAATTATGTATGCAACACATTTACATTTAATGCTAACGCATTTTCCAATTGTGGGAATCATTATTGCTATAGGTATTCTGATTTATGGAATTGTTATAAAAAATGATAGTATAAAAAAAGTAGCGCTAACTATTTTCATAATATCAGGAATCCTTACTATTCCAATATATTTTACAGGAGAATGGTCAAAATTAATAATTGAAAAAATCCCAGGAATATCTGATGATTTTATTAAAAGTCATGAAGCTATTGCAATAAAAACTACTTTTTTGACAAGTGTATTATCAGTATTATCCGTTATTAATTTAATGGCAATTAAAAGAAAATCAGCTTATTCAAAAACCTTATTAGTGATTACCTTGCTTTTTTCGATTGTGACTTTTGTTTATTTTTCTAAAGCGGCAAATTTTGGGGGCGAAATCAGACATTCTGAAATTGTAGAGCAGGATATAAATTAATTTTAAGTATCACACAAGCATATAACATGTTCCGTTATTTTTTGATTTAAATTAATATTGGTTATACGATTTATTCTTTGTTGTAGACATTTATCACAATTTGAGAACAATTGTAAATCCCAAATATCTGCAAACATGCGACCTGCTTTAAGTTGGACACCATATTCTAAAACAGCTTCTAATGACTGAATGGTAGGTAAACTAAAGTCACCATTTTTTAGTAAAAAATCCATAGCACCATTCCCTGTTCTAACAGGGATTATTGTACAACACTCAACGCCTGTTTTAAAAGCGAAATCAATAGATTTTTTCGCCCAGAAAACGCCTTCAGTTTCTGATAAAAAGGGCGGTTTTAGCAAAATAAATGCTCTTGAATTAATGTCATTTTCTGAAAGGAACTTAACAGAATTTTTAAAATCTTTTAAAGTCATCTGTTTGTTTAATTTTTTAATGAGTTCTGGATGAACTGTTTCAAGACCAATAGCCACTTCTAATTTAGCTTTCAATAAATCATTAAATTGTAAACATCTTTCATTGATAAATTTTGGATGACTCTCTACAGTAATAGATTCAAAAGAACTTAATAAAGCAGCAATTTCTTTATAATCCTCTTCAGGAATAGCTTTTTTATCAAAAAAGCTACCATTGTTGTACAACTTTAAATGTTTAATCTTGGGCATTTGCTTTAATGCCCATTTTATTTGATTTGGTATGGCACCTAAGGGAACAGGTATATCTGTAGTATTTTTCCATAAATCACACATCAAACAATGAAAAGGGCACTCCTTATTGGTCAAAAAGATAATGCCAATATCTTTAATTTTTCCAGAAGCAGTACGCTCTTTTTCTATAAGCCATGCGTAAGGTTTTTGTAGGTCGACTTTGTTTTTAATACCACGTTTAGAAATAATCCACTTTGAATTTATGATGTTATCATTATTTTTACTCATACTTAGAAAGAAATGCTTTTCTATAGTCTATTTCTCTTTCAGGGAATTGTCTTTTAAAATCAGATGGAGATACTGTTCCGTGTTGAAAACGTCTTTTTGGGAAAACAGGCATATCCATACCTGTAATAGCTTTTATGCCAATAGCCACTATTTTACCTTTTAGTTCGTATAGTTTTTCGTGATCCCAATTTGTCATTTCTATATATGGAATACCTTCAGAAAAATCGATAACATTTGGTAAGGTATAAGGGCTAAATCCTTCAAAATTTAGTGAATCTGATGGTGAAAATGTACGCATATAACCGCGACTTAATCCGCCAGAATAAGTTAAAGAATGTTTGATAGATTCTACACCCCAACCTTCATGATATAACATCAAGTTGTTGAGTACGCTACGAATGGTTAATTCTGGATTTTCTTCAATGGGATAATCTTTTAAATTTTCATCACCACCATCACCGTCAATCATATATTTCCAATTTGGATAACGAGACCTTATTCCTTTTAAAAGTGATAAGTTCATAGTAGCCGATTGTATATCGAGAGGTTTATAATCTTCTACAACATTTATGGCTTCTTTCCAGTCTAATGCTTCATATTTTAACTCAATCGGTTCTAAGAATAATTCTAAATTTAGAGCAGATAAAAATTTTCGAGCTTGTACTAAATCGGCACCATCGCCATCAATTGAAAGCGTGAAAGCTTTTAATCTTGATGGACTTTCGCCTAACTCTTTTAAAGCATGATAAGTTAATAAGAAAATAGAGCCACTGTCAATTCCTGCAGAAAAAGCCACACCAATGGGACCTGTTTTGGCTCTAAATTGTAACCATTTTTTTATTTCATTATAAACGGCACCAATATAATTTTTACTAATTTTCTCAATATCTTCCGGTTTAAATTTGTTGCGCTGAGGCGTGAAAAATCTATCGTAAACAGGATTTGGATCTGGACATCCCAACAGCTCTATTTTTGTAATATAATGCGCCGGCACCATACGTGTATAAGACGGATGAAACTGATCGTCCATACCTTCTTTTTCGAGATATTCAAAAATGGTGTCAATTCGTTCTGCTACCACCAATTGTGGACCAACGGCTCTTTTAGCTATAAAATAACGCAAAGGACGCCCAATTGATCTGGCCATGCGTATGGTTTTGCCTTCAACAGAAATCAGTGAAAACTGTCCATCAATTTTGCGAACAGCCTCAACATTTCCAGACTTTACAATTTCAACGGCTTCTTCATGAGTCATATTATAAATGACGTTTTTATTGGGATTGGTTAAATCAATTACTTTACTAACATACATACTGTTCATATTCCTATATTTTATTATTAGTTATTTTTTATGAGTCCTTTTTCTTTTGATATTGTAATATATTTATTGCCAACTATGTTTTTATAAACCGCTTTTGTGCCATCAGACCAATCGATTTCAAGTTTATCTATATTTTTTTGTTGTCCTAAGCCAATATGTATCCGTGGATCGCTATTAGATAAATAACCTGTTGTATTTTGATTGATTATTACTTGTTTTTTACCGCCTGCAGAAACTGTAATTTTTGCTGCAATAGTAGCAGTAGCCCCTTTTTTAGCCTTTAATGTTAAACCAAGCCAATTATTTTTATTTCCGCCATCATTTCTTAATAAACTAGGCCTTGCTTTTTTATCGAGATGAGAAATAATAATATCCATATCGCCATCATTATCATAATCCCATATAGCTAATCCGCGACCAGAACGTTTGGTGGAGAAATAAGAGCTAAGTTTTTTGCCAACATCAATAAAATGGCCTTTTCCATCATTTTCGAGTAAAAGGGGATATTGTAATTTTAGCACTTCAGCAGTTCCATTTGTGGCCACAATATCAAGGTCTCCATCGTTGTCAAAATCGATAAAAGCTGTGCCCCAACTGCCTTTGCCTGCCATAGTTTGCGCTACACCACTTTCTTCTGTAATATCTTTAAATAAACCATTGCCTATATTTTTATATAAGGCACCATATTTTAAATCTGAAATCAAGATATCTATAAGGCCATCTCCGTCAATATCACCAATAGTTGGATGCATAGAACCTGTAGGATTACCGTGGCTATTAGCTGCTACACCACTTGCCAATCCTACTTCTTTAAAGGAGCCTTTGTCATTCTTAAATAAAAAATTTAGCTGATGATCATTAGCTTGGAAAATATCTAAATCTTTGTCATTATCGTAATCAAAAACTGTGAGACCCATACATTTTGAGTTGGGATAATATAAGCCCACTTTTTTGGTAACATCTACAAATTTTCCATCTTTTTGTTGTTCGTATAAAAATGAGGCTTGACCTTTATATTCTGAAGGATGAGGCATCATTCCAGGTGTTTGAGTTGATATATAATTAGGATCGAATGCTAAAAAATTACCGACCATAGCATCTAATCTACCGTCTAAATTATAATCAAAAAAGGAAACACCGATACTCCATTTTGTAAAGCCATTCAATTTATCTGGCCCTTTTAAACCCAACTTTTTAGTAATATCAGTAAAAGTGCCATCGCCATTATTATGATAAAAAACATTTGGCCCGTAGTTTAATACATATAAATCTTTAAAGCCGTCATTGTCTAAATCAATTGCGCTAGCTGATTCTCCCCAACTATTACCTGCCAAACCTGTTTTTTTAGTCACTTTTGTAAATGTACCATTACCATTATTTTTATATAACTCGTTATGATAATTTTTATACATTTCTCCATCAGGGTCAGAAATGCCTTCTAAATATTTACCATTGAGCATGTACAAATCCATAAACCCATCGTTATTGTAATCAAAAACGGTTACACCAGAGCCACTACTTTCTAGGATATTGACATAAGAATTATCGCCAAAAGTATATTTGAAATCGATATTAGCTTTTTGAGTTATATCTGTAAATTGTATTTGTTTATTTTGAGCGGATAGAAAAATAGGCAATCCAATCAAAAAAATAAAAGACAATAATCTTTTAAAATTTTCAGTCATCATTTGTATTCGTTTTTAGAGCGTTTTTAAAATCATCTGTTGTTATTACTCTTGTATTATAGGTCTTATTATATTTTTGAAGTTCTTCATTATTTGGATAAACATCATCTTTAGAAGGTGGGTAACTAGTCATACCGTGATATGGTAACGGCAAAACTGTTGCGCCTGTTGCCGTATTTAAATCGCCGTCTTTTACCCATCCAACACTGTGAATAAAGAAATCTCTTTGCCATCCTTTTTTTAATTTGGGTAATTGTTTTTGATCAAAATTAATAGAAGTTTCGTCACCAGCATTCGATATGATGTACTTGTTGTCAGAGTCCAATAATAGAGAATTCACATCACCATAACGGGTATAATTACCTGTTAAATCGCGCCATTTTCTGTTTTTATTCACCTTGTTATAATCGAACCAATGCGGACCATATCGTCCTCCTTTTCTATAACTTTTTGAAAATCCGCGGTAATGTAAATCAGCATAAACCGGATTTAAAACAGTAGTTTGAGTAGGCACTTTAGGATTTGAGTTTGCAAAGAAAATATAATCCCAATAAATTTCCATATTGGTTACAATGCGTACGCGATGATCTTTTGTGAGAAATTTACCTGATAAGTCTGCGATAACAGTTTTATCTTTTCCCATAGGGAAACCAAGATTAGGTATAACTGTTTCCCATCGTCCTTTTTTATTGATAGCTTGTACAACAGGCGCATTGACTTTGAGCTTGTCTGATTGCGACAATGCTAAATTAATACTGGCATCTGTCGGAAAAATCCAACCATTTAAATATAAATATAGTTCATTTGAGTCTCCTATTTTTCCAGGATTAAGTACTAAGTCGTGATTTGTTGTAACACCTTGATATTTTGCAGAGAGGAAATCAGATACATATTTATCATCTTTTTTTGTGATAAAAGACAGCAAGTTGTCTCCTTTTGAGTTCTTTGCTGATACAGGAGTAAATTTTTCTGGAACTTGATATAATTTAAATCCCGGGAAAGGTGGTGGTGCAAACTGCTCTGGTACAAAAACTGCAACAGAATCAGGATGATCTACAGCAACTAATTGAATTTTGTCTATATATATTGTTTCCCATAATTCTGATGTTAACTGTATGGTATATTTACCCTCTTTAGGCTTTAACAAATTAGCATCAATCTTAATATAATCGTCAGATGCATTAGGAAAAGCGTGCTTTAAATTGCCACCCATTATACCCAAAGGCATACCGAGAGCACTCCTCCAAATGATGTCTTTTTGAAAAACATATTTTTCGCCATCCCACGTATATAAAAAAGGGCAAGAACCTTTAAGGGTTTGTGCTTCAATTAGAGCCTGATTAGCGTTTGGTAAGAATATATTTTGAGGCGTGCCATTGGTCCAAGTAATTCTAATGACGTCAACTTTTTTGCGATTTCCCAAGCCAAAATAAACATTTGGACTTGTAACAACTTTTGTTTGGTACAAATTACCTGCTCGCATTTCGACTTTTGAACCAATTCCGAAATAATTATTTTTTGCACTGCCAGTTCTTAAGCCAACAAGTTTCATACTGATGTGATGATTTAAACTGCCACCGTCATTACGTAACAAATTTACACCACCATTTACACCAGCAATAAGGATGTCTAAATCGCCATCATTATTGTAATCAAACAGCTCAATTTGTTTTCCTGATTTTATATTTTCTGGAAGCAGATTAGACACATCTGTAAATACACCTTGACCGTTATTATGATATAGAAAAATGCCACGATTGTCTTGATTTTTAGAAGCACCTGCTATTAAAATATCAAGAAAACCATCATTGTCAAAATCAAAAAAGACAGCATCATAAATAGCGATATTTTGCAACTTGCTAAACATTTTTTCTGAATTTTTAGCCAACTTAAAATTCCCATCACCTAAATTGCGATACAATTCGTTTTGTCCACCATTAGAAGAGGTAATAAATAAATCTAAAAAGCCATCATTATTATAATCACCAACCGCTACAGCACTGCTATTATTAGATTTTTCTAACCCACTAGTTTTAATTATATCATTAAAAACACCTTGTCTTTTATTTGTATATAATTTGTTACTTCCATTTTGATTGGTAACAAATAAATCGAGATCGCCATCATCGTCAAAATCGCCAAAAGCGGCATCATTTGAATTATTTTCTTGATTGCCAGATAAGCCCATTTTCTCACTTTGTTCCACAAAAGTGCCATCACCATTATTTCTAAAAACCAAATTAGAATTGGTTTTTGTCTCAAATAAATCGAGATCGCCATCGTGATCTAAATCCAAAAATAACGCTTTAGTACCGCCTGTTTTACTGCCAATTTTTGCTTTACCGGTAACATCCGTAAAAAGTCCCTTTCCGCTATTGCGATATAATAGATCGCCATTGTCTTTCACCACATATAAATCTAGGAATCCATCGTTGTCATAATCTGTAAATATTGCTGATGTTTCTTTGCCAGAATGTTTGATGCCTGATTTTTGAGCGACATCATTAAATTTAATACCGTCATTGTTAAAGAGAAAATGTTTGTAAGTTGCCGTAATCGGATCATAATTTCCTACATAAATATCAATAGTGCCATCGTCATTATAATCAGCTGTTGTTATATGAGTGGTATTTTTAAAAGGAGCCTGAGCTACTTCGTTAAAAGTGGGCACAATATCTAAGCCAACAGAGGCTGTGATGTCTATGAATTTAATAACATTTAGCAGTGATTTATTACCAATATCTTGCGATGCTGAAACTTGATCGTAAGTTATTAATGGAAACCCAACAAGTGAACCGCCTGGACCTTTAAACTCTTTAACACCTTTTTGATAGGGGGAGGTGACCTTGAGATAATTGTGAAAAATTGTAAAGGGCACCAAAGCTTTTACAGGTTTTTGTTTCTTTAAAAAAGTAATGGTTCTTTTATAATATTCAGAGGCTTCTTTAGGGAATTCTGGAAATTGTTTTTTTATAATTTCTAATTGTTCAATAGCTTTATCTGAATTTTTTTCACGGATGAAAATAGCTATTAAATTGAGATGTGATACTAAATTATCTGGCACTTTTTCTACAAGTTGTAGTGTGTATTTTTTAAATTTTTTTTGTGAATTTTTATCAGTTTTAGCAGCATAAATTTCAGCAAGTTTATAAAGAACTTTTATATGATTTGAATTTAATTTAAGCGCATTATTAAGTTCAGAAATAGCTTTATCAGGTTCATTATTCATTTGATAAACAATGGCCAATAAAAATCTTATGTCGGCATCTTTTGCATCTATTTTAATGGCTTTAAAGAGTTGTTTTTTAGCATCTGGATATTTCCCCATTCTTAAATAAGTCAATCCTAAATTGGCGTAACCCAATTTTTCATCTGGCGTTAAGTCGATATATTTAAGAAATTCTTTTTCGGCCTTTTCTAATTTAAATTCTTCTAAATAAGCAAGACCAAGTGTTTGGGCACTCATCAATTCGATGGATTTTTGCTTACTGTCTTTTACAGGATTCTTACAACTAAACAATATAGCAGAAAACAAGATTAAAAAAGAAAGGGAATAAACGTATTTCATAGTGTTTCAAAAATAAGAAATAAATGATAGGAATTTTTATTTTATTGCGTTTCTAAAAAAGGGATACCATTTTTTAAAACTGCTAAGTCAATTGTGCCAACACGATTTCCTTTGTTATCAAAATGAAAAGTTCCTGTAAGCCCTTCATAATTTGTATGAGACATTGCTTTTTGTAAATTCTCCCGATTTGGTCCCGATTTTTTAATGGCATTAATAATAATCCTCATGCCATCGTAAGCATAAGCGGCGGATTCGTTGGGTATTTTACCATATTTTTTTTGGTATTTTATTCTAAAAGATTTTCCTTTTTCTCCCAACCATTTTTTTGATGATACCAAAGTGATATTATTTAAAAAAGGGCTTTCCTTTTTAGGAGATTCACTTCCGTCTAATAATGATAATGTTCCAAAAACATATTGATTCATGTTTTTATCTCTGAGTTTTTTTATAAAATTTAAAGTCATTTCAGATTCTCCCATTAGTAAAATACCTTTAGCACCAATTTTATGAATGCTATCGAGTAAAATATTAAAATTCTGCTCAGAATGATTGTCAAAATTCAAAAATGTAAGTTTGGTTTTACCTGCACTATTAATCGATTTTAAAAGGTTTTGAAGTACCATTTTTGAGCCATAACTGTCACTCGTAATAACAACCATATTATCTATATTTCTTTTATTGGAACTGTTTTTAATTAAAGCCCTAGCTTGTTGTATGTTATTTGGGACACAACTAAAATACCAAGGCACAAATGCCTGAGAAAGTGAGGGGTCTGAAGCCCAAGCAGATAAAAAAACCACATGAGTTTTAGCGATTACTTGCTCAACCAAATGTGCATTACGCCCATCGTGAGAACCCATTAAAGCCCAAACATCTTCGTTAAAAATCAAGTCGACGGCTTGTTTTGATCCTGTTCCCCAAGGACCTTCCATAGAACGTGTTACCAATTGAAATTGAAGCCTATTAATACCACCAGTTTTATTGGCTTCAAAAACAGCCATCTCTGCACCATGTTGTGCTGACTTTGCTGTAATGTTGGTTACTAAGAGGCCAATTTTTATGGGTTCTGTGTTAGTTGATTTATTTTGTTGAGCAAAAACAAGCTCTATAAATAAAAGACAAAAAAGGGTTAGTATGTAATTTGATTTTGTCATAAAATAATTCTATCTACAGCTTTGGCAATTTTATGTAAATTAGTCATAAGTTTAGAAAAATCGTTAAGTTTGAGCGATTGCTTTCCGTCACACAAGGCTATTTCTGGATTGTAATGTACTTCCATAATAAGGCCATCAGCACCCGCTGCAATAGCTGCTTTTGCCATTATAGGTACCATCCATCTTAAGCCTGTCCCGTGACTTGGATCGACTATAACTGGTAAGTGGCTAAGGTGTTTTAACATGGGCACAGCACTTAAGTCTAAAGTATTTCTTGTTGAAGTTTCAAATGTACGGATGCCACGTTCGCAAAGAATGACATTAGTGTTTCCTTGATTAAGAATGTATTCTGCGGCATTTAAAAATTCTTCAATAGTAGCCATCATACCTCGTTTAAGCAAAATAGGTTTTTTACATTTACCAACTTCTTTTAGCAAAGGAAAATTTTGCATATTGCGTGAACCAACCTGAATTAAATCGGCATATTCTGCCACTACTTCAACTTGTCTGGTATCCATAACTTCGCTTACTATTGGCAACCCTAATTCTTTATTAACTTGCTTGAGTAATGCTAAGCCTTCTTTGCCAAGTCCTTGAAAACTATAGGGAGAGGAACGTGGTTTAAAAGCACCACCTCTTAAAATATTTGCACCACTAGCTTTTACTGATTTAGCTGTTTGGAATAATTGCTCTTTATTTTCTACTGCACAAGGTCCTGCAATAATAACAATCTCTTTTCCACCAAATTCAACACCACTAACATTGACGATAGTTGTTTTTTGATTTTCTTTTTTGCTTACTTTCTTAGGAATTGCAATTTTAACATCTTTTAAATTATCACATGAAATAGTTTCCATTTTGCCTTTATATTATTATTTATAAGCTTATTTTTTAGTTTTTGCCACTTTAAATTGTGGAATAGCAGAAAACTTAAATTTTCCATTTTTTACTTTTGACATATAAATATCGCCAATATCATTTAGACTTTTATCAAAAACGATAGTACCAGTAATCCCTTTATAACCTTGAAATGTTTTTAAATCGGTGAGCACATCACGAATTAAAACCCTGTTAAGTCCAACTTTTTGAATAGCTTTTATAATCAAATTCATACCATCATAAGCATGAGCTGCAAAAACATCAGGTTTTAAACCATATTCTTTAAAATAATTTTTCTGGAATGTTTTTAATTTCAAATTTTTTGAATTGGGATTATAGGGACTTGTACTCACAAAACCTTCTGCATTTTTACCAGCAATTTTAAGAAATTGTGGAGAAACAACTCTATCAGAACCATAGACAGGTTGTGTCATGCCTAATTTTCTAATTTGATTTAAAATGAGGGCAGATTCTTTAGCATTTCCCCAAATAAGAATACCATCTGGAGCGATTCTCTTTATATTTTCTAATTGCATTTTAAAATCTGTATCACCATCGTCAAAGCGTTCTTCAATCATAACGGGATGTCCTAAACGGACTGCCACACCCATATATTCCATAATACCAACTCTACCATATCGGCTATTTGTTCTGATAATGGCTATGCGTTTATGATTCATTTTTTCATAAATATAAGATGCCAAAGCATAACCACTTTGACGGTCGTCACTTATTACTCTAATGAGCCAAGGGATATTGGTTTCTGTAAATGTAGGATCGGGATCACCAGAATTGACCATCATAATCTCGGTTTTTAAGGTAGCTCTTAAAGCAACGTGCGATACTATATCGTCAATTGAACCTAACCAAACCCAAACTTTTTCGTCATCCATTTTTACGACCTCATTGGCAGCAGCTCCCCATAATCCGGTATCATTGTGAACCATTAATTTATAAGGAATACCATGAAACCCTTTTTTATCATTAGCTTCTTTTATTGCCAAATGAGCACCATTTAACATTTGATTACCTAGTGAAACAAGAGCAGATCCTTCAAGAGGACCAAGAAATCCTATCCTGACTTCTTTAAGTCCTTTAGGGGATAGCTTTTCGCGACCAGAACCTAAAAAGGGGACAGGTTCAAGAAAAAAGTATTTGTAGGCCTTTTGAAAATTATTATATGGGAAAATTTTATCAGGCGTTTTACCATACTTTAATTTTTTTTCTTGTCCATTTACTTCATTATGCTGAAACATTAATAACAAAGCAAGAAGAAATAACAACCTAAAGTTAGATTTCATGATTCTTAAATTTTAGTTCTTTTTACAAATTGCCCATACTTCAATTTCAACAAGCAATGTTTCCCAACAAAGTCTCACTTGTATGCCAGTACTTGCTGGTAGAGGGTCTAATTTTAACCATTGATAAAAACTAGTGCGAATTTTATTAAATTCGGCATAATCTCTTTCGATATCTCTAAGGTAATTGGTTGTTCTTACAACATCATGCCAAGACATGCCTTCGGCTTCTAACAAATTTGTAATATTTACATAAGTACGCCAAAGTTGTGCCTTAAAATCACCAATATGTTCTGGTTTACCTTGCTCATTGACACTAGCAGTACCTGAAATTAAAAGCACTTTATAATCGCCTAAATCGAGGCGTAAAGCTCTTGAAAAAGAAGAGGGCTTTTCATAATTATACGCTTCATTTATAGTATGAGGCGCATGCGTTACAAATTTTTCAATAGGAGGTCTTTCGTTATGTATCGTTGGAAAAACCGAATCGATTATTTTATTATCATCTGATAAAATACCTAATTTTTTCATTTCAATTTTTTCACCATCAGTAAGTTTAGATAAGTCGATTAATAGTTTATTTTTTTCTAAGGTTTCCATAATTTCTGTTGTTTATTTTTTTTATTCTTATTTAATTAATTCTCCACGGCTGATACCTTTTGATGTAGCAACCCAAATAATAGTATCCTTTACATCTACACCAAGAACGAAATTGTGTGAAATAGAGGAGTTCATGGCTAAATTCGTTTTTTTTGTTCCATTAGTTAATGTAGCCTTTCCTGTTTTTGTGGTGTTATTAGTTGTGTAAGTCACCCAATTTTTACCATCTGTTGTGCTTAATCCTTTATCTGTACAGAGATAAGCAATTGGTCCAAAAGCTTTTACGAAATTTATAAAATTACTAGCTAGCCCACTATCATGATCAAAATAGCCTTTCCAGTGCACACCGTCATAACGGCTCAATCCAAAATAGGTTGCAACCCATAAATAGCCATCAGACCAAGAAGTACCTGTAGTTATATCGTGTACTAATCCGTCATCTGGGAATAAATCAATTTCCATATTTCCGTCAGGATCTATATAATCTCTAAATTTCTTAGTTTTTTTAGTGTATTCTATCACACCGCCACCCCAAGCAGCTATAAAAATTTTACCACCGCCAGCAGATATACCATAGGTCCAAGGTTCATGCATTGGCGCATTTTGTTGCGTGAATATTTCCCATTGTTTTGTGTAAGTATCATACTTTCCAGCTCCTCCAGCAGTGGCTACCCAGACATCATTATCATCGCAAGTAACGGCATAAACGAGATCATTTGGCATACCACTATTCATCTGAGTAAAATTTACAAACTTACCAGCAGACCAACGGGTTAAACCACCCATAGTGCCTAGCCAAACATCTCCAGTTGATTTACTTACATCTATAGCCAAAACAGCATTATGAGCCAATCCGTCTTTTGTTGTATAAGTTTGCCATGTGCCATTTTCATAAACGGCAAGACCCGCATGAGTGCCAACTAGAACACGTTTTCCGTCAATGCGGACACAATATGTTTTATTACTTGGCAAACCTTCTTTTGAAGTGAAATTTTGCCAATGACCATAAATGGGTATTTTAATATTATTTGTTATAGTTTTTTGGGCATTCAAATTAAAGTTTAGTGCACTAATTATAAATGCAAAAATTGCTATTGTTGTTAGTTTTAAGTTATTTGTAAAGCCTATTTTTTTCATAATAAAGTATTAAAATGAAGCGTGTTGTGCTTTTGGGTTTTGTGTTTCGTATTTTGAACTTCTTAGTGATTTTAAATAATTAACCAAGTCATTTAATTCAATTTTAGATAAATCATTTACACGCCCGTGTCTATCATCACCTCCATAAAGTGTCCAAATCTCTTCTAACGTTTTGGCACGACCGTCGTGTAAATAGGGTGCAGAAGCATAAATGTTATTTAGGCTAGGGGTATCAAATAATATGGAATCATCTGTTTTTGATAAGGTGCCTACATCTTCTAATTTTAAATTGGTATAATATGGACTTGGATGGCATGTGATACAACGTCCTTTTTCTGGAATAAATTTTCCTAAATTATCGACCGAACGATTAAAGATTTCCTTACCACTAAGCTGAGATTCTGTTAATTTACCATCTTTATTATACAATAAATTTGGTGGTAATTTTATACCTGTTTTAATATAAGCCACTAAAGCATCAAGATCTTCATAGTTAAAGGATTCAGTTCTGGTAAGAAATTTGGAAAAACGCATGCCATCTTGTTTATAAATAGACTGATTTGTGCCACTCCATTTGTACGGAGGTGTGTCTGCAATTTCTCTAAGCGAAATAACATTTACAATATTACGTCCCATCGCGGCAAAATTATATTCAAGTCCATCTTCGTGATTATCTGGATGACATGTATAACAGGCATATTGGTTTTGGAAAGTATGACCTGCATTGTTAAAAAGTCTTCGTCCTTTTCTGGCTATGGTAATTCTTTTTGGTCCCCCTAAATCAATTGTACTTATTTTTTTAAGAGTTTTTGTGTTTATGACACCAATTTTATCATCTAGCATTTCTGCAACATAAAGAA
The DNA here is from genome assembly GCA_045046885.1 of Flavobacteriaceae bacterium. Taxonomy (GTDB): domain Bacteria; phylum Bacteroidota; class Bacteroidia; order Flavobacteriales; family Flavobacteriaceae; genus CG1-02-35-72. The sequence goes on along the minus strand of JASFYX010000002.1, from coordinate 7,945 downwards.
GCTTACCATTTGGCGAAAGTGCGAGACCTTTAGGAGAGGCGCCTGTTTTAATTCTTTTAGTTACAAACAGGCTACTAGTACCAAGATTATTAGCCAATCGTTTAAGCATTTTTGGTGAAGTATTTGCTAGTATATTTCTAATGGAGTCAAGGTCAACAACTGAAATATAATCTACTGCAGAACTTGAAAGAAACGCTTTTTTACCATTGGGTGAAATTACGACATCAAATAAAGAAGAATAATATGAGTTAAGCTCATCAATTAATAATTGAAACACTTTTCCTTTTTGATTTATAATACCAATGCCGTCATTCATCATCCATCCTCTTTCAACTTGAATAGCAGGTACTAAATTTTTGGGTCTTGTTAATGTTGTTAAAGCTAAATCTCCCGAAGGGGTAAATGCGATATTTTCCATTAGATAGGCATTTTTTATACCTACATATCTTTTTATTTTTTGAGAATTATCATCAACTACAGTAAGATCACTCACCATAGGCTCTCCAAATGCTGCCGGATTTTGCCTTCTACTTGTAACATATAATTCTTTTCGAATTTTAGAAAGAGCTATTCCTGTAGGATTATTCCCTGTCGTAAATCTTTTTACTTCTTTTTTAGTTTTAAGATTGATTATAGACAAGTTTGAACCAAAAGCATTTACGATGTACAAATATTTTTCATCAGCGCTAAGGGCAAGACCAGCTGGACCATTCCCTGTTTTTAAATGGTCAATAACTTTATAAGTCGCCAAATCTATAACTGATACATTATCTGACCATTGATTGCTTACAAAGGCAATTTTGCCATCATTGTTAATTATAACACTATGCGGATGATTACCCACTTTTATTTTATGCAACACATTTTTTTTATCAGTATCAATCACAATTAATTCGTTAGCGTCTTGTGCTATGACATATAAACGATTTCCATCTTTAGAAACAGTTAAATTAAAAGGAGATAAATAATCTTCGTTAATAAGTTTAGAAATAAATCCGGTTCGTTGAGTATAATAATGGCAAGAAATACAAGATAGCGGATGGTCTTGAACAGCCGTTTCATAATTAACATGTTCTCTGGCTAAAGCGCGCCCTGGAAAATATATAATCAATCCTAAAACAAGGAATAAGCCTATAATCAATAAAAATTTTGAAGCCTTCATATCTTATTTAATGAATCATTTTTTACTTATTTCTATTATTTGTTCGGGTAGTATTATTGGTGCTTTTCTAACAGATAACGGTTGCCTATTTTCGGGAACCTGTTCTCTATCTTCATGACACCCAATACAGCCCCTTCTTTCACTTGGGCGTAAATAAAGCCAACTACTTGGGCCACTTACAACTTGTCCTTTATCATCAATTGTTTGAATCCGGAAAGGGGTGTTAGCTAAAACTTTTAAATAAAAAGAGCCATCTTTTTCAACTGCCACTTTTCCAAGTGATGCCTCTAATCCTAAAGCTTCTATTTCAACCGCTTTTGAATTTTTTTCTGGTGAATCTAAAAAATTGATATTCTGACAAATAATCAATCCAGTTTTAGATTTTAGATTTACTTCACTGGGTAAATTTCTCGGTCTTTTATTTTTCTTGATTAAAATGGCATCTAATAAATTAAAATCGTTGTTTTTATAAATAAGTTTTCCAAGTTTCTTAGATTTCGAATTGAATTCGTAAAGCGCAAAAGTTCCCTCTTTCGATTTACGATAAGAAGTCATTAGAATAGCTCCTCTTTTTTGAGTTACAAAAAGGAAATCACCTTCAATTTCTTGTGTTAAATTGACACTACTATGTAAAGGACTGTTATAGCTAATGGATATTATATTATCCTTTTTCTTATCAAAATCAGATTCAATAAAAATAATTTTTCCTTCCAAAGTTTCAATGCCACGACTTTTTATAATACTTCCTTTTGGATTTTTATAAAAAAGTAATTCTTTTGTGCCATCTGGTCTTAAAACCATGAACTTGTCTTCCTTTTTATTGGGATAAATTTCTTTGCTAATGGTTAAAATTCTGCCATCTTTTAAAACTGAAGAAGCAAAATTTGTAGTAGGATTGTAGGTAATTTGAGTGGTATTAGTGCCATCTAGTTTGCCAGTAAATAGCGGTGCACCATTTTTTAAAAAACTATCTGAATTAAATATGCCGCTGTACACAAATTTATTTTCAGGTAAATAAGCAGGATCTATACAGTTTTTTGAAGAGGTGGTTATTTGATGTGATTTTAAATTATTTAAGTTCATTTCCCAGATTTGCCACAAATCTTTTTTAGTTTTTTTGGCTGTGAAAATCATAAATTTACTGTCAAATGAAATTCGAGGAGAACTAGCAGCATAAAAATTTGGGGTAAGAATTTTTAATGACTTTTTGCCTTTATTTGGATTCAATAATACAATTTGTGATTCAGAGATATAACTTTTAGAATTTCTATTTTGGTAAATAATATTTTGTAAATCTTTTGGAACCTGAGTAGCTATAATCATGCCTTCTAGGGTACTTTCTTTACAGGACGTAAAAAAGAGGCTAGAGAAAATAAAGACTAGTTTAAATAAGAAAATATTATGTACTATTATTCTTTTCATTAAAACTTATTTTGGTTCTGTAACATTCAGTATTTGGTTAGCTTTTAGATTTTTTAAAACTTGAAATTTTCCTGAAGGCCATTTTATTTCTATACTATCAACATTGTTATTTTTTAAAAGACCAAAATGTAGTCTCGGATCATTTTGAGATAAATAACCAGTTGTACTTTTTTTCTGAGCAGTTTGAATTAATCTTCCAGCAAAAAGTTTAATCCGTGCTCCAATGGCATCTCTATTACTAGTTTTCCCTATCAAATTCAAAGTAATCCAATTGTTTTCTTGTCCTTTGTTATTTCTTAAAAACATACCAATACTATCTAAATTTTCAATATAGATATCCATATCGCCATCATTATCATAATCTCCTACACAAGCACCGCGGCCAACATATTCTTCTTTAAAATAGGCGCCTCTATCAACTGAAACATCCTTAAATTTTCCGTTGCCATCATTTTCAAATAATTGATCTTCCTGACCATAAGCATGCTTTAATTCGCCGTTTGTTTTAAAAATATCGGAATCACCATCGTTGTCATAATCAATAAAAGAAGACGACCATCCAACAAATTGACCAGAGGCTACTGAAATGCCGGAGGAATAGGATTTATCGCTAAAAAGACCATTTCCTAAATTTTCATAAAGAGAGCAATAGTTATCATCCGACACAAACATATCTAGCAATCCATCTGCATTGTAATCGGCAAAATCAACAGACATACTTATTGTGGCTTCGCCAGCCTGACTAAATCCTGTGCCAGACATGGTACCTCTATTGGTGAATTTTTTTCCACCATCGTTATGCCATAAATAATTTACGGTATGGTCATTGGCAACATAAATATCTACAAAACCATCATCGTCATAATCTGCTGCACCAACACCCATGGCTCTGCCGTCAATATCATCTATGCCCATTTTTTTGGTAACATCTTCAAAAGTGTCATCGCCATTGTTATGATATAAAATATCAGCTTGACTATCATAAGCTAAAGGTCCTGGAAAACCATCAGGCGCATAATAATATTTATAATTCGGATCAAAATTTAAATAATTGCCAACATAAAGGTCAAGGAGGCCGTCGTTGTCATAATCTAACCATGTGGCACCAACACTACAATTTTTACCACCGCCAATTTTGGCTTTTTTAGTGAGATTGGTAAAAGTGCCGTCGCCATTATTTTTATAAAAAACGTTAGGGCCATAATTACTCAAAAAAATATCTGGAAAGCCATCATTATTATAATCTCCTACAGAAATACCCATACTGTAAAATGGAAAATCGAGGCCAGCTTTTTCTGTAACTTCTTCAAAGGTGCCATCTTTTAAATTGTGATACAAATGATTGTGAGCTGTTTTTGTTGGCTTTGCACTTTTGCTAAATCCTTTTATCCAGGTACCGCTACAGGTAAATAAATCTAAATAACCGTCTTGGTCATAATCTAGAAATGCTGCGCCACCCCCAACAGATTCTACAATATTATTTATATGATCATCACCTATAGAATGTTGTGCAATTAGGCCAATTTGTTTGCCAATTTCTTGAAAAAAGTCTTTATTGGGCGTAGGTATTTTTATAACGGTTTTTTGTTTTGATTTAGAAGGAGATTTGTCTGTCAAATCACATCCTAAAATTAACCCCAATACAACAAAAAGAAAGGCAAATATTTTGAGTTTTTTTAAATTGTATGAAGCATTCTTGTAAACGAGAACTAGGTACTTCATTGTTATTGAATTTACATCTTTATATAAAACATTTTAATTTTTAAATACATTTATTATATATCTTTTACTTTTTTGGTATTGATTTAATTACATTTAACGTGCCTCTATTAGAAGCTGTTAAAATATAATTTGTGTTATCTTTTGTTTTTATTGAAACCATATCTTTAACATCACCTGGCGCATAAAAACCACTTTCTCCTCTAGAAATAGCTTTAAAATGACCTTTACCATCTCCTTTTAAAAACAAACCAATACTTGAGTCATTTCGTGGTGTTTCTATTTCAGATTCGTAAAGATTTCCAGCTATTACGCAATCTAAATTCCCGTCACCGTCAAAATCTTTTACAATGGTTTTATTGATAGAAGATAACTGAGCTAAATTGGGTAAAGCAGTAACTTTAAACGTGCCGTTTCCTAAATTTTCAACATAGCTACTTGTAAAAACTTTGGCTTGGTAATGAAGCGCACTTTTTAATTCTTCATCGCCATAAACTTGAGAAACATCCGCTACAGAAAATTGATTATAACTTGGAAATTTTTTGGCTACTTCTGGATTTTGTTGAGATGAACAAGAACGACCTCTTACCGGGTACAATTTACCTTCATTAAAATAGCTTAATACAACATCAAGAGAACCATTTTCGTCAAAATCTTTGGCATAAACTTCAAAAGGTTCTTTTTCTGTGGCTTTTAACTTATAATTTAGGCCTAAATTACCTACTATATAATCCATATCGCCATCTTTATCAAAATCGGCTTGTGCGATACTTGACCACCATCCTGTGGTGTTTTCTAAATTAGCTTGTTTGGTTTTATCTATAAATTTGTTATTGTCATTTTCAAAAATTGAGATTGTCATCCATTCGCCGGTAACAATCAAATCTAATTTTTTATCGTTGTTGTAGTCAGTCCAAATGGCATCTGTTACCAAGCCTAGTTTTGTAAAATGAGGTGCAATCTTTTCGGTGACATCTGTAAAAACACCTTTGCCATTATTTTGAAGCATATAACTTTTTGCAGGTAATGGATAATTACCAGGAACTAAGCGGCCACCCACAAATAAATCTATATCGCCATCATTATCAAAATCCGCAGGTTTTACAATAGAACCACTGCCATTTACAACGGGTAAATTGTTACTTTTTGTAAAAATGCCTTTGCCATTATTTAAATACAATCTATCTTGTAAATAGGGTGAACCAATTATAAATTCATAACTACCACTAACTACATATAAATCTTGATCCCCGTCGCCATCTGCATCAAAAAAGGCAGCACCTATATCTTCACTTTTTTTATCTTTTTCAAAGGTTTCATTTTTTGATAATTTAAAATTACCATTTGTTTGTTGTAAAAATAAAGTACCAGCAAATCCAGAGCCATTACCAACAAACACATCATCTAAACCATCATTATTTACATCGGCTACAGCCATTTTAGGTCCCAAATTTGAAAAACTATAAGGCAATAAAGGTTGTGTAGCATAATCGTCTGATTTAACTTCTTGATGTGTAAATGAAATTTTATTTTCTGATGTTATATTTTTAAATAATTGAGGCGTTTTTTTTGCAGTAGCTAGGTCTTTTTCTACAGCATCAGCATAATTTAAAGTATAAACTTTATTGGTTTTAAGATTTCGTAATATTTGTGATTTTCCGTCAGGCCAAACAACATTCACACTGTCTATAGTTTCTAAATTCCCTAAACCAAAATGAACAATAGGTTCTACAGAGGATTGAAATCCGCGTGTTAAATACATTTCTTGAAACTGTATTTTACCTTTATTTTGAATTTTTATTTTTGTACCTAATCCATTTAAATTTGTTTTTGGGCCGTTTAATTTAAACCTTAAAAAATGGGTTAGTTTATTATCGCTAGCTTTATTGTTATAAACTGTAGCTACAGAATCTACATTGTTAATTACAATATCTAAATCGCCATCATTATCTAAATCGGCGTAAGCCATCCCTGTTGAAAATCCTTTTAAATTGAGTCCCCAATTTTTTGAGACATTAGAAAAAGTTAAATCACCATTGTTTTTATAAGTGTAATTTTCAATTTTTTCTGAAGGAATATTTTTGATGTCATTTATAGTTAATTTTAAGAAATGACTCTTTTTTTGAAGTTTTTTAAAGTAATCTGTATTATTTACATCGCGTCTTGAACCATTGGTGATATAAAGATCTTTCCAACCGTCGTTATCTAAATCGGCCAACAAAGCAGCCCAACTCCAATCTGTAGTTGAAATGCCTGCAAGTCTAGAAACTTCACTAAAAATTAATTGTCCTTGCTCATCAACACCTCTGTTTAGCTGTAAACTGTTCTGCATGTATTGGTAGTGCATACCGTCCTTAACAACTTCCCAAAAGGCGTTTGGATTCATACCAGACATATTGGCTTTTAGGCGTCTATTATCTTCGGCAGTCATATCTAGTTGTATAAAATCTAGTAAACCGTCATTGTTATAATCACTAATATCAGCACCCATGCCGTATAATGTTGTGTGCTTTAAAGCCGTTTTTGACACTTCTTTAAAGCTGCCATTTTTGTTATTGATATAAAAATAATCGGGTGAGGTAAAATCGTTTGATACATAAATATCCGGCCATCCATCTTGGTTAAAATCGCCGATATTGGCACTCAAAGTCAAACCAAAATTTAAAATTCCAGCTTCTTTAGTCACATCGGTAAAAGTATTATTTCCGTTATTACGATATAAATGATCTGATTCTTCTAAAGTGGGATTATCCATTTTCTTTTTGTAAAAAATAATGGGTGTGCTTGTTTTATTTGGAGGGTAATTAGCAACATATAAATCTAAATCGCCATCATTGTCATAATCTAAGAAGCTAGCTTGTGTAGAGTGTCCATTGTCTGCAATACCATATTTTTCGGCTTCTTCGGTAAAAGTTAAATCGCCATTATTAACGTATAATTGGTTTTTTCTGTTGGTTGTTAAACCCGAAATACTCACATAAATATCTAAATAACCATCGTTATTGATATCAATCATAGTAACCCCAGTATTCCATAAATTATTACCAGCTACTTTAGCACTTGCAGTTATGTCTTCAAACTTTAAATTCCCTTTATTAAGATAAAGTTTATTTGAGTTTTGATTTGAAGTAAAGAATACATCTTCTAGACCGTCATTATTAATATCGCCAATGGCTACGCCACCTCCCATATAAATATATGGAAAATTAAAGTAGTTTAAACTATCCGATTCGGTTATGATATTGGTAAAATTGATACCTGTTGTTTTAGCAGATTGAGAGGAAAATAATGTTTTATGGTCTTGAGTATTAGAAGTACAAGCCCCTAACATTAAGAGTCCTATAAATAAAATAACAGTAGTTTTAATAGCTTGCATATTTTAATTTTATAGGCAAACTTAATTAAAATTATTCGGTAAAATAAATCTAAATAGCAATAATATAGCACATTAACCTTTCATTTTCAAGTCGTTAATCTTTCATTAACTTTTGAAAGTAAAAAGGTAGAATATAATATTAATAACCAGTATTTTGTTTCAATAAAGTGTTTGTACGTAATTGTTCTGCTGGAATGGGCAATATATCATGCCCTTTTGGGATGTCTATTTTAAATTTAGATTTGATATATTTTATATGTTCTCCA
>JASFYX010000001.1:0-32157 GCA_045046885.1 Flavobacteriaceae bacterium | reverse complement strand
TTGAATGGAAACAGTTTATCCGTTCGGCTTCATTTAAAGTAAAAATTGCTTTAAAAATTCTAATGGTAATCGGTGTTCTGTATTTTATGGCTATTGCTATTGCCATAGGTATTGGCATCTTTTTTATCATTAAAAAATCTATGCCACAGTCAGATCCGGTAGTTATTATCAATAATTTTTTGGTTTACTATTTTTTAATCGATTTAGTTATCCGATTTTTTATGCAACAATTACCTTTTATGAACATCCAACCTTTAATGTTGCAACCTATCGGTAAAAAAACCATTATCAATTATTTGATGGGCAAATCGATGTTATCTTTTTTTAATATCATTCCGCTTTTTATTTTTTTACCACTCAGCGTTGTCTTATTTATACAAGGGTATAATGGTTGGCATGTTTTAACTTGGTTTATGGGTCTTGTCTTTTTAATACAAGCCAATAACTTTCTAAACTTCATCATCGATAAAAACAATACTTTTTTTTATATTTTAATCGGCTTGTTAACAGCTTTTATCGGATTAGAATTTTTTAAAATTTTTAAAATATCAAGCTATATTGGTGTCGCATTTAACGCCTTTTTTAATAATTCTGCTTGGCTTATTATCCCTGTTTTTATTTTTTCTGAGCTCTATTTAATCACCTTTAAAAACTTAAAAAGACGATTTTACCTAGAAAATTTTAATACTAAAAAAGTTAAATCTGTAAAGGCTGCCGACCTTTCTTGGCTCAATCGTTTTGGTGCTATGGCGCCCTTTTTAAAAAACGACATCAAATTGATTTGGCGCAATAAACGCCCCAGACAAGTTATGTTTACCAGTTTTATTTTTTTGTTTTACGCCTTAATGATATTTACCAATCCTACTTATCAAAAAATGCAGGGATTTATAGCCTTTGCTGCGGTAATGGTAACAGGCGGTTTTTTAATGACCTTCGGCCAACTGGTACCCAGTTGGGACAGCGAATATTACAAGTTAATGATGAGCCAGAATATCCCTTACAAACAATTTTTAGAAGCCAAATGGTATTTAATGGTGGTGGGCGTAGTCATTTCATTTGTATTGTGTACTCCTTATATTTATTTTGGATGGCATATTTACGGATTAATAGTAGCTGGAGCAGTCTTTAATATTGGTCTTAACGGATTTTTAGGTCTGCTTGCTGGCGCACTTAATATGACTCCCATTAAACTCAATGTTAAAGCCAAGGCTTTTCAAAATACCAACAAATTTAACCCTATATTATTACTAGTAGCCTTACCAAAAGTATTTTTACCAATGTTGCTTTTTTACATACCCTATAAATTAATCAATTATGAAGCGGGCATTTTAGTCTTGGGCTTAAGTGGTGTTATCGGTCTGTTCTTTAAAAACTTCTTTATCCGAAACATCGAAAAAGTCTATCAAAAAAGAAAATATAAAACCATTGCCGCTTATTGCGAAACCGACTAAAATTTAAACTATGATTCACGTATCACAACTTACAAAACAATACAATAAAATTACCGTTTTAAATATAGAAAACCTCGATATTCCCAAAGGGCAAAGCTTTGGATTGGTAGGCAATAACGGTGCCGGAAAAACAACTTTTTTTAACCTGATGTTAGACCTGATTGCACCCACAACAGGCTTTATAACAAACAATAACATTCAGGTAAATACCAGCGAAGATTGGAAACCTTTTACTTCGGCATTTATAGACGAGACCTTTTTAATTGGCTATCTCACCCCCGAAGAATACTTTTATTTTATCGGCGATTTACGAGGTGTGGCTAAAGCTGACGTGGATGTATTTTTACAACAATTTAAAGAAATGTTTAACGACGAAATTCTGAATAAAAAGAAATATTTGCGCGATTTATCAAAAGGCAATCAGAAAAAAGCCGGTATTGTTGGGGCTTTAATTGGCAATCCTGATGTCATAATTTTAGATGAGCCTTTTGCCAACCTCGATCCTACCACACAAATTCGCCTTAAAAAATTGTTGAACAGTTTAACCAAAGAAGCCGATAAAACCATTTTAATATCGAGTCATGATTTAGGTCATATAACCGAGGTTTGCGAACGTATTGTGGTTTTAGACAAAGGTAATGTGGTAAAAGATTTACACACTTCTAAAGAAACTTTAAAAGAATTAGAAAGCTTTTTTACGGTTTAAATATTACATAATTTAATCCCTTTTTCGTCATTGCGAGTCCCGATAGTTATCGGGACGTGGCAATCTTATGATGGGTACTCTAATAAAGAGATAACCACACCTCAGCCTTACTGAGGTTCGTTAAGACGTTATGCCGTAAATAAAATTATACATAATTTTCTTATGTATAAGTAAATTATGTATCTTTGCTTTATGGGAAATCAGAAATTGTACAAAGGCTCATTACAAACCATCATTTTAAAATTGCTAGAATCGCAAGATAAAATGTATGGTTACGAAATAACCCAAAAGGTAAAAGAACTGACCAAGGGCAAATTGAACATTACCGAAGGGGCTCTTTATCCTGCCTTGCACAAACTAGAAGCCGACGGTTTGTTAGAAGTAGAAATTGTTAACATTGGTAACCGCCTACGCAAATACTACAAACTAACCGAACACGGCACCAAAGAAACGGTGAATAAAATGGCCGAATTAGAAACTTTTTTAAACACCATGCAAACTTTTATCAATCCTAAATTTAGCTTGGATTAATGACACTGAGCAAAGAGCAAATAGTATTTATAGATGATTACCTAAAAAGTAAACGGCTAAAATATTGGGATATCCGTTTAGAAATGGTTGACCATCTCGCTTCTAAATTAGAGCAAGAACCCAATCTTATTTTAGATGAAGCTTTGCTTAAGCAAGAGTTTGGCGATTTATTTAAAATCCAGAAGACTTCACAAATAATAGCGGGTGGCATCAAAAAAAAATACAGAAAATTGGTATTTAAAGAGGTTAAATTATTTTTAACTCATTCTATTGGATGGGTATTTTTAAGTTTTTTTTATATTTTAGAATATTTAATTTTTAGATACTCAAATAACAACTTATTTATTAAAACTAATATAGCTATTATAATTTTATCGTTGTTGCCTATAGCTCTATTTTCAGTAAAGAATATTGTTCAAAAAAATAGATCAAAACATTTAGAGTTGGCCGCAACGAACGTCACACTATCTTTTAGTCTTATTAACTTTCCCATTATGATGTTGCTGTTTTTAAATCCAGAGGGAACTATATTAGATTCAAACAAATTTTGGCTAACCCTATTTTTAATGACAATTGTGCCTATCCATTTGCTATTTACTTATTGTGGTTTTAAATTTTATCTAAAAACAAATAAAGGCTATACCCAATTATTTAACGAACAATGCAAAATCAATGCAGCTAACTAAGGACCAAATACAACAAATAGAAACTTACCTGAGCTCTTGCGTTGAATGGTATGATGTGCGTATGGAATTGATTGACCATTTTGCGATGGCGGTTTCAGCAGAGCTTAAAGAAAACCCAATCCAAAGTTTTAAACAAGCCTTAAATCAAGTTCATAAAAATTTTGGAACAAATGGTTTTAAAGATTTATTAGCGACCAAAACAAAGGTAGTTGAAAAACAATTTTATAAATCGGCTTTTAAATATTTTGCAGGTTTTTTTAAATTGCCCCGTATTATTTTAACGGGCTTTTCATTTTGGGCTTTAGTAATATTACTTTCGAATATTGAAAATAAGGAAAATTTCTTTTTAACCCTATCAGCCATTGCCCTATTTATTGCCGCACTATTATTATACCGTTCGTTAAAACTTTCTATAAAAAAAGGCGAAAAAATTTTAGTTTTGAATCAAGCACGTTCATATTTACACATTATTCAAAGCTTGTATATTATACTAAATTCATTTACAACATTTAGACATCATAATTTTTCAAATGATTTTGCTAATTATTTGGACTTGGCTCTATATGTATTACTGACCCTATTTTTAATCTCTTGCGAATATGTTTATTATCGTCTAAAAAAAGATATCAAAAATCAATTTCCGAATTTAAAATTAGCGCAATAATACCATTCGCCTTAAAACAAATTCAAAAAGTTTAGTATCTTTTATATTTTTGTATTTTTACCCCTCTAAACAATATTTGTTTAAGTTAACAGTTAATCTTTTAGTAAAAATTTCTACTTTTTTGAAACACTTTTTTTACAATGCTCTAAAATTTATCTTGGCTTTTAGCTTGGTTTACGCTTGTAGCCCCACAAAAAATACCTTTGTGAGTCGGAATATGAATGCTTTGAGCACAAAATTCAACATTCTATACAACGGCAATGTGGCTTTTGAAAAAGGGCTTAAACAACTAGAAGAAAAATACAAAGACAACTTCTTTAAGCGCATTCCTATTGAACCTTTACAAGCAGACGATGCCATTGTTAGACCTCAATTTAATATCAAAGGAAAAAGCAGCCAATACAAATATTTTGACCGCGCCGAAGAAAAAGCGGTTAAAGCCATTCAGGCGCATAGTATGAATGTTAGAAATGAAGGTGAAAAAAATACCCAAATAGATGACGCCTATATGCTTTTAGGAAAAGCGCGTTATTATACTTTACGTTTTGTCCCAGCTTTAGATGCTTTTAACTACACCATAAAAAATTACAGCAAAGCCAATCTTATTTATGAAACTAGGATTTGGCAAGCCAAAACTCAAATCCGTTTACAAAGCGAGTTTTTAGCTATTGACGATTTAAACAAACTGGTTTTATACAATGACGTCCCTGCAAATATCGCTCAAGAAGCCCATACAGCCATGGCTATGGCATTTAATCAGATTGACAGCACAGAGCTGGTAAAAAAACACCTTAAAGTAGCTACTTCGTTTAAAGAAAATCCTGTTCAAAATGCGCGCAATTTATTTGTGTTAGGACAAATTTATCGCGAACAAGATTCTATAAATCTTTCTAATAATTTTTTCAATCAGCTTTTAAACTTTAAGAAAGCACCTTATAAATTTAAAGTCCAAGCACAGATAGAATTGGCTAAAAATTACCAAGCCCCAGATAGCGTTCAAGCTAATTTATTACTTGAAATGCTTGACAAAATGATTAAAAATTACGATAATAAAGCATTTACAGGATCCCTTTATTACGAAATGGGGACAATAGAAGATAAAAATAAAAACTACGATAAAGCAACTGACTATTACAACTTATCTTTAAAAGCCTCCAGTACAGAAAAATATCAAAAACTTTTAGATTACGAAGCCTTAGGTATTATTAATTTTACACATAAAAAATACCTAACGGCTGGCACCTATTACGACAGCGTCATAAGAATTGCCGAAGATAAAACAACCCGAAAAATACGTCAAATAAAACGCAAGCGTAAAAAACTTGATGATGTTGTCTTTTTTGAAACCATTGCCAATTCTAATGATAGTATTTTGAGAATTGCCTCTTTAGATAGTACCGCTCAAACCGATATTTTTAAAAATCACATCGCTTATCTTAAAAAACGCGAAAAAGATTCTATAGAAACTGTACGCGTAAAATTAGCCCTTGAAGCTTTAAACAAACCGAGCCTATCTACTGGTAGTAAAACTGGTGGTTTTTATTTTTATGACAATCAATTAGTGGGGTTTGGTAAAAGTGAATTCGCAAAAATTTGGGGCTCACGCAAACTTGTAGATAACTGGCGGTACACCGATAAAACAAGTATTAATTTGACTTCAATAGTTGCCGAAAAAGATACTGTAAAAGCGGCTATTCCCCTAAAATATACACTCAACTTTTATATGAGTCGTATCCCGAAATCGCCTAGAGAAATTGACAGTCTCACCAAACAACGCAACAATGCTTACTTTAATTTAGGCCTTATTTATAAAGAACAATTTAAAGAGTACGGTTTAGCGACAAATAAACTAGAAAAATTACTCACTTTTAGTCCTGATAGTAATTTGGTATTGCCAACTCATTATCATTTATACAAGACTTTTAGCTTGATTGATAGTACAAAAGCCGCTACAGAAAAGGAATTTATCACAACAAATTTCCCTAAATCTCATTATGCGCAAATTATAAATAATCCTGATAAAAATCTTGTTTTTACCGATGAGAATGCGCCTGAAACAAAGTATAAAAATGTGTATAATTACTATCAAGAAGGCAATTATTTAAAAGTTGACAGCTTAACAATTGTTTACCTCAAAACCTATCAAGGCTTACCAATTATCCCAAAATTTAAACTTTTAAGAGCTTATGCTATTGCCAAATTAGACGGTCTAAAAGAATTCGATAAAATGATTCGTCGCATTTCTTTTGAATACCCCAATACAATTGAAGGCAAAAAAGCAAAAAAAACACATCAAGATCTTAAAATAGAATTGGGTCAAGCCGATAAATTTAAATTTTCAAAAAACAAAATTTGGTATCTCGCTTTACAAGTTCCAAATAACACCGACGTTACTAAAATGACGTTTAATTTTAGAACCATCATTTACGAAGAAGAATTTTCTAACCTCACACTCGTCACAAAACACTATGACAGAACCACTAAGTTATTCTTAATAAAAGGTTTTTCAAGCGAATTTTCTACCCAAGATTTTACTAAATTTGTACAAAAAAAATACAAAAATGTCATGCCTAATGAATTTTTTGTAATTTCGCAGTCTGCTTACAATAAAATACAGCAGCACAAAAACTTAAGTGTTTATTTAAAAACTATCGAAAAACCAAAAAATTAAAGTTATGTTCTCAGACAAAAAACAACCCATTATAACCCAAAATACAGATATAAATATCATTGGAAAAGGCACTTCTATTACAGGAGATTTAGTTTCTGAAGGAGATTTTAGAGTTGACGGTACTGTAGAAGGTACTATTAAAACGTCTGGACGTGTTATTATTGGTAAAGAAGGTGTTATAAAAGGGACTGTTGAGTGTAATTTTGCCGATGTTGAAGGCGAATTTACAGGCAAAATAATCGTGAATCAATTACTTACTTTAAAGGCTTCTTCTACTATTACAGGCGAAACAATTATAGGTACTTTAGCTGTAGAGCCAGGGGCAACTTTTGTCAATACTACTTGTACTATGAAAGGCACAGTAAAAGAACTCAACAAAGATGAGCAATCTGAAAAAGCCGAAAAAACAGCTTAAAAATTATTTGCAATTTACCGGATTAGCTTTTCAGATGGGCATCATTTTTTATGTCGCGGCTTATTTTGGTAAAAAGTTGGATGCGCATTTCAATTTTAATAAAAATTACATAACACTTAGTTTAATTGTCTTTGGTATGATTCTGTCGATTTACTTAATTACCAAACAATTAAAACAAATAAACAAAAAATGAAAGGTAGCTTAAGCTTTGTTTTAAAACTATCTTTAATACTTATAAGTGTATTTTTAATTCACTTATTTCTACTTCATCAACTTGACCAATCTTTGTTTGATAATTATATAATTCAGGGCTATGTTCTAAATTATTTTTTGGCTGTCATTATATACTTATTTATCAATTATTTTAAGGAGGCTTTAAAATATCAAATAGGCTTTATTTTTATAGGAGGCAGCTTCTTAAAATTCTTATTTTTCTTTATCATTTTTTATCCGCATTACAAAGAAGATGACGTGATTTCTAAAGCAGAATTTGCCGCTTTTTTTATGCCGTATCTCGTTTGCTTAGTCATTGAAACACTATCAATTATTAAGATTCTAAATACTTTAGAATTCAAAAATCCCAAAGTGTAAAAAACCTTAAAAAAATGAAAAAAAAGGTTTTTTGTTCTGCAACTAAAATCCTACATTTGCAAAAATTTTACAGTCACTATTATTTGTCTGATATGCAAAAGAATATTTTTAGAAACTTTTTACTGATTTCATTCGTTTTATTTAGCCTTAACAGCTTTTCGCAACATGAAACAGAAGTCCAAAAATCAGAACATCAAACTGAACACAAAGAAGTTAAAAAGGACCTCAAAACAGAGATAAAAGAAGACATCAGACACCATGTAAAAGATTCTTATTATTTCGATTTTAATGCAAATACTGAAACAGGAGAATACAACGGCTTTTCGTTACCTGTTATTTTAATAGACAACGGCTTCCATATTTTTATGGCGTCAAAATTTGAACACGGTAAAAAAGTAGCCGAAGTTAGTGGTAATTACTACAAATTATATCACAATAAAATTTATAAAACAGATGCCGAGGGCACTTTGACTTTAGATGAACACCACCATCCTACAAATGCCAAACCTTTAGATTTTTCTATTACAAAAGGTGTTTTTAGCATATTAATAGTGTCATTAATAGTCTTTTTAATATTTAGCAGCTTAGCAAAATCGTATGCTAAAAATGGGTCCATCCCTAAGGGAGTTGGTCGTTTTTTCGAACCGCTTGTCATTTACATAAGAGACGAAGTCGCCATACCAAGTATTGGGCACAAACATTATAAAAAATACATGCCCTTTTTATTAACCGTATTCTTTTTTATATGGTTTTCAAATTTAATTGGCATCACACCATTTGGGATGAATATTACGGGTAATTTAGCTGTAACGGCAGCTTTAGCTATGCTAACCTTTTTAATTACCCAATTCACGTCTAAAAAGAATTATTGGCAACACATTTTTTGGATGCCCGGTGTGCCTTGGCCTATGAAAATAATATTAGCACCCATTGAGTTATTGGGTGTCTTTATAAAACCTTTTGCCTTAATGATGCGTTTGTACGCTAATATTTTTGCTGGACACATTGTTATTTATACCATACTAGGTATGTTATTTGTATTTAAAAGTTATATAGGAGGAAGTTTAAGTTTTGCTTTGGCTTTGGTAATTTCAATTTTGGAATTATTAGTCGCCATATTGCAAGCATATATATTTACTATGTTATCGGCATTGTACTTTGGTTTTGCATCTGAAGAACATGAATTAGAGCATAATGAATAATTTTAAAATTGAATGTTTAATTAATTAATTATATATATTATGGAAATTCCCGGAATTGTAGGTGCAGGTTTAATTGTAATTGGTGCAGGTATTGGTATCGGTAGAATCGGTGGTTCTGCTATGGATGCTATTGCGCGTCAACCAGAAGCATTCGGAAAAATTCAAACTGCTATGCTAATTGCAGCAGCCCTTGTAGAAGGTCTTGCGTTTGCAGCATTATTTGTAGCTTAATTTTTTTAAATAAAAAGCTGTAACGGTTGGTTACAGCTTTTTATTAAATTTTAAAACAAATTTAATTCTAATTATGGAAAAATTAATAAACGACTTTTCTTACGGATTGTTTTTTTGGCAAACATTATTATTTATAGCCTTATTGCTATTATTAAGAAAATATGCTTGGAAACCTATTTTAAATTCTATTGACGAAAGAGAAAAAGGGATAGAAGACGCCCTTAACGCCGCTGAAGATGCCCGTAAAGAAATGCTAAATTTAAAATCGGCTAACGAAGAAATTTTAAAGAAAGCACGTCTTGAACGTGAAAAACTTTTAAAGGACGCTCGTGACATTAAGAATAAAATGATTTCTGACGCTAAAGAAGAAGCGCAAGAGCAAGCTAATAAAATGATATCACAAGCACGCGAAAGCATTTCTAACGAAAAAAATGCTGCTATTGTTGATTTAAAAAATCAGGTAGCCGAATTGTCTATAGATATAGCTAAAAAAGTAATGAAACAAGAACTTTCTAACGAAGAAAAACAAGTTTCTTTAATAGAAAAAATGTTAAAAGAAGTGCATTTAAAATAATTTTATGAAAGGAACTAGAGCTGCACTAAGATATGCAAAAGCCGTTTTAAACCTTGCTAAAGAAAAACAATTAGCAGAAGTTGTAAACGCCGACTTTCAATTAATAACAGATACTTTAGAAACTAATAACGACTTAAAAACAGTCTTACTAAACCCTACAATAAAAGCAGGCATTAAAAAGATTGTTTTAACTAAAATATTCGATTCTAAAATTAATGGTATTACACAAGGCTTATTAGACCTCTTAATAGAGAAAAAACGTTTGAATATTCTTACGGCTGTAGCTAAAGAATACACTATCATATTCGATTTTGACATGGGTATTGAAATAGCAAAAGTTACTACAGCAATCCCTCTAACACAAAAATTAGAAAATACAATCTTAGAAAAAGTTAAAAGTCTTACCGGTAAAGCCGTCACTGTTAAAAACACTGTAAATCCCGATATTATTGGGGGCTTTATTTTACGTGTTGGCGATTTACAATACGACGCCAGTATTACCGGCAAATTAAATCTCCTAAAAAGAGAATTTGAAGACAATCATTATATCCCAAAATTTTAAAATCATTATTTAAAAGAAAAATAAATAATTATGGCAGAAGTTAAACCAGCTGAAGTATCAGCAATTTTAAAAGAACAACTCTCAGGATACGAGGCCAAAGCTTCTTTAGACGAAGTAGGAACTGTACTACAAGTAGGTGATGGTATTGCCCGTGTTTATGGTTTATCAAACGTTCAATATGGCGAGTTGGTAGAATTTGATAGCGGATTAGAAGCAATTGTTCTTAATTTAGAAGAAGATAATGTAGGTGTTGTACTATTAGGTGACGCCGCTGATATAAAAGAAGGATCAACTGTTAAAAGAACTGAGCGCATTGCCTCTTTACGCGTAGGCGAAGGCATTGTAGGACGTGTAGTTGATACATTAGGTATACCAATTGATGGTAAAGGGCCTATTGAAGGCGAAACTTTCGAAATGCCTTTAGAACGCAAAGCACCTGGTGTAATCTTTCGCGAACCTGTAACAGAACCTCTTCAAACAGGTATTAAAGCCATTGACGCTATGATTCCTATTGGTCGTGGTCAACGTGAGCTAATCATCGGCGACCGCCAAACAGGTAAATCTACCGTGGCGATTGATACCATTTTAAATCAGAAAGAATTTTACGATGCAGGCGAACCTGTTTATTGTATATATGTAGCCATCGGCCAAAAAGCATCAACCGTTGCTGGAATTGCAAAAATGCTTGAAGAACGTGGTGCTTTAGCTTATACAACTATTGTTGCGGCCAGCGCTTCAGAACCTGCGGCTATGCAAGTATATGCCCCTTTTGCAGGCGCCTCAATTGGCGAATATTTTAGAGATTCAGGCCGCCCTGCTTTAATTATATATGATGATTTATCTAAACAAGCTGTGGCTTATAGAGAAATATCTTTATTATTAAGACGTCCACCGGGACGTGAAGCGTATCCTGGCGATGTATTTTACTTACACTCTCGTTTATTAGAACGTGCTGCTAAAGTTATTAATGATGATACCATTGCAAAACAAATGAATGACGTACCCGATTCTATGAAAGGATTGATAAAAGGTGGTGGTTCTTTAACAGCTTTGCCTATTATTGAAACACAAGCAGGTGACGTATCAGCTTATATTCCAACCAACGTAATTTCTATTACAGACGGACAAATATTTTTAGATGGAGATTTATTTAACTCGGGTGTTCGTCCTGCCATTAACGTAGGTATTTCTGTATCGCGTGTTGGGGGTAATGCTCAGATTAAATCGATGAAAAAAGTGGCTGGAACTTTAAAATTAGACCAAGCACAATACCGCGAATTAGAAGCATTTGCAAAATTCGGATCAGATTTAGATGCCGCTACAATGAATGTTATTGAAAAAGGGAAACGCAATGTTGAGATTTTAAAACAGGCACAAAATGATCCTTATACTGTAGAAAATCAGGTAGCTATAATCTATGCTGGTTCTAAAGATTTATTGAGAAAAGTACCTGTAAATAAAGTAAAAGAATTTGAAAGTAATTTCTTAGTATATCTTAACACCAAACATCCAGATGTTTTAAAAACATTTAAAGAAGGTAAACTAACCGACGCAGCAATTAAAACATTAGAAAAAGTAGCGGCAGAACTCGCTTCTAAGTATTAATTTTTAATTCAAAATTCAGAATTATAAATTCAGAATTATTATGCCTTATAAAAAAAGAGTTAATGCTATAGTTGATAAAAGTTTTTATTTTGCTTGTGATATCGTAAATTTTTGTAAAGTATTAAAAGATAAAAAAGAATATGAAATTGCCCACCAGTTATTAAAGTCTGGTACAAGTATAGGCGCTAATATTAGAGAGTCTCAAAGTGGTGTTAGTAAAAAGGATTTTAAAAATAAATTAGGAATTTCTTTAAAAGAAGCAGAAGAAACGTCTTTTTGGTTAGATGTATTAGAAGAAACAACAACTAATATACCTAATGATTTACAAAAAAAATGTGAAGAGCTTATAAAATTATTAGTCAGTATTATTAAAAACTCTTAAAATATTCTGAATTCAGAATTCTAAATTCATAATTAAAAAAAATGGCAAACTTAAAAGAAATACGTAACAGGATATCTTCAATTGCATCGACAATGCAGATTACCAGCGCCATGAAAATGGTGTCTGCTGCAAAGTTAAAAAAGGCACAAGACGCCATTGTACAAATGCGCCCGTATGCCAATAAATTAACAGAATTGTTGCAAAATTTGAGTGCTAATGCAGAAGATTTACAAAGTGTTTATACAGAACAACGTGAAGTGAATAAAGTACTTTTAGTAGCTATCACATCTAATAGAGGACTTTGTGGCGCTTTTAATTCTAATGTTATTAAAGAAGTTAGACGTATTTCTAAAGAACAATATACCGATAAAGAAATTACTATTTATGCCATTGGTAAAAAAGGACATGATATTCTTTCTAAAAACTTTGAGATTCTTGCCAATAAAAGCGACATATTCGATGCTCTTAATTTTGAAAATGTAAATCTTATTGCAGAGGAGCTTATGTCACTTTTTGTTGAAGGTAATTTCGATAAAATTGAATTTGTATATAACCGCTTTAAGAATGCAGCAACACAATTGTTAGAAGTTGAACAATTTTTACCTCTTGTTCCTACCGTTTCTGAAAGCAGCAGTAGCAATGTTAATTATATTTTTGAACCCAATCAAAAAGATATTGTTTCTGTATTGATGCCAAAATCTTTAAAAATGCAACTTTTTAAAGCCATTCGCGATTCTTATGCTTCGGAACACGGTGCCCGTATGACGGCTATGCACAAAGCCACAGATAATGCCACCGAGTTGAGAGACGATTTATTATTGACTTATAATAAAGCCCGTCAAGCCGCTATTACCAACGAAATCTTAGAAATTGTTGGCGGCGCGGAAGCACTAAACAATTAGGCCAAAGGTCAAATGTTTAAAGCGGTGCGGAAGCTCTGAACGGTTAGATCGAATTAATTTATTTATAAAAATATAAACCTCTTGATATTTATATCAGGAGGTTTTTTATTTTTACAACATAATTATAACAAATGAAAGTACTTTTACTCGATAGTAATCACCCCTATTTAAAAGAAGGTTTAGAACAACTTGGTCATCTTTGTGACGAAGATTTTACATCTTCAAAATCAGATATAGAAAAAAAAATACACCTTTATCAAGGTATTGTTATTAGAAGTCGGTTTGGTATTGACAAAATTTTTATTGATGCGGCTACAAATCTAAAATTTATTGCACGTGTTGGCGCTGGTCTAGAAAATATTGACATTGCTTATGCTGAAAAAAAAGGCATCAAACTTATTTCTGCTCCAGAAGGAAACCGTAATGCGGTGGGCGAACACGCTTTAGGAATGCTTTTAAGTCTCCTAAATCATTTAAACAGGGTTGACAGAGAAGTAAGACAAGGTATTTGGCTAAGAGCCGAAAACCGTGGAACAGAACTCGAAGGTAAAACTGTGGGTATTATTGGCTATGGCAATATGGGTAAATCGTTTGCTAAAAAACTACAAGGCTTTGATGTAAAAGTGATTTGTTACGATATTTTACCAAATCTTGGAGACTCTAATGCAACACAAGTTACACAAGAAGAATTTTTTAAAGAAGCAGCTATTGTAAGCCTTCATACACCTCTTACAAACCTCACAAAAGATATGGTAAATAAAGCCTTTATAAATAAATTTAAAAAGTCTTTTTATCTGATAAATACGGCAAGAGGAAAATCGGTGGTGACAAAAGATTTAGTTGAAGGTTTAGAAAACGGTAAAGTTTTAGGAGCTTGTTTAGATGTTTTAGAATATGAGAAAACGTCGTTTGAAAGCTTATTTAACTCTGAATTGCCAGAAGCTATGCAATACTTAATGACTTCTGATAAGGTAATTTTAAGTCCGCATATAGCGGGGTGGACACATCAATCTAATTATAAATTGGCAAAAACTATTGTAGATAAGCTAAAGATTACTTTTAGTTAGCTATTAAGTATCTCAAGAGATCTGTAGTACTCACAATACCTACTAATTTGCGATGTTCTACTACAGGTAAAGCGTGAAATTTATTTTTAATTAAAATATTAGCTACTTTTTTAATACTATCATCCGGAGCAACCTTGATAGGGTTTTCAACCATCACCTGTTTAATATTTAGAAGTCTAAAGATGGTTTTATCTATAACCGATTTATCGTCATAAACTTCACAAAAACTCAGTCTTATAACAGCGTTATAGCTCAATATACCCACAAGCCTTTCACCCTTCAGAACAGGCAGATGTCTAATTTTTTTTTCTCTAAACATGCTACAAGCATTATTCAAATCGTCATTAATACCAACAGTTATAACTTTTCGGGTCATAATAGTAGAAATTGGCAATTTTACCATTTCTCTCATAACACTTATTTTAAAGACTAAAAATCAGAATAAAAAACTTTAAAAAGAATGATAAAAATCAGCCTTTCAAATATTTGTATTTTTCCTGATTTTAACAAATCTATTCTAAAATTTATAAGCATAACAAGCTTCAATCGTAACATTGGTTACATTTAAAAGGAGCTTATTGGCATACATTTGGCTAAAATTCAATAAAATATGGCTAAAGTAGTAGTGCTGGGAGCCGGTATTTCGGGTCATACCGCAATCTCTTATTTGAGTAAATCTCTCAAGAAAAAACACGAAATTATTATGGTTTCACCCAATAGTAATTTCCAATGGATTCCCTCTAATATTTGGGTTGGTGTTGGTTTAATGACGCCCGAACAAGTTAAGTTTAAATTAGCTCCTGTGTATAAAAAACTAGGTGTTGATTACAAACAAGCTCTAGCACTTTCCATTCACCCTGAAGGGGATTCTGATAATGATAAAGGTTTTGTAAAAATTAAATATGTTGCCGGTGACGACGCAGGAAAAGAAGAAAAAGTCAGCTTTGACTATCTGATAAACGGAACTGGTCCCAAACTAAATTTTGAGGCTACTGAAGGACTTGGTCCTCAAAAATTCACACAATCAGTTTGTACTTATGACCATGCGGCACATGCTTGGGAAACACTGGAAAAATCTTTAAAAAAGATGGAAAATGGCGAAAAACAAACTTTTTTAATCGGCACGGGGCATCCTTTGGCAACTTGTCAAGGGGCGGCTTTTGAATATGTTTTAAACATTGCTTTCGAAATTAAGAAACGAAACTTAATGCATTTGGCCGATTTATGGTGGATAAGCAACGAATATGAACTTGGCGATTTTGGCATGGGCGGTGCTTATGTTAAAAGAAGCGGTTACGTTACCCCTACTAAAATATTTACCGAATCTATTTTAAAAGAATACGGTATAAGATGGATTAAAAGAGCCGGTGTACAGAAAGTAGAAAAAGGTAAAGTTTACTATGAGAATTTAAGAGGCGAACAGCATACAAAAGAATTCGATTTTGCTATGCTAATCCCAGGTTTTTCAGGCGCCGGTATGAAAGCTTTCGATAAAAACAATAAAGATATCAGTGCCGAAGTTTTTGTAGCCAACGGCATGATGCGTGTTGATGCCGATTACACCCCAAAACCCTATGAAGAATGGCGTGCTGCAGATTGGCCTTCAATCTACCAAAGCGCTAAATACGCTAATATTTATGCGGCTGGTATTGCTTTTGCACCGCCTCATGGTATGTCTAAACCCATGACAAGTCCTAATGGGACAAAAATTTTTCCTACACCGCCCAGAACGGGCATGCCATCGGGTGTAATAGGAAAAATTGTAGCAGAAAATATAATTCATCAAATAAAAACAGGCAAGAAAGACCATCCCCATAAGGCTTCAATGGCTAGAATGGGCGCTGCTTGTATAGTCTCTGCTGGTTATGGTCTCTTAAAAGGTCAGGCAGCCGTTATGACTGTTAACCCCATTGTACCCGATTGGGAGAAATATCCTAAATGGGGAAGAAAAATTGGCGATACTGTCGGCGTAGTAGGTACCGCAGGACATTGGATGAAATTATTTATGCATTATATGTTTTTATATAAAGCCAAAGCCAAACCATTTTGGTGGTTGATACCCGAATAACATTTTAAAAATACAATTATGGATAATCATATTATAAATAAGTCGGTACCCTATAGCAATATATCTTACGGTACTGAGCCCGGAAAAAGAATCAGGTTTATAAGACGCCTTTTTATCGTTCAAATATTTACCTTTTTTTGGTTGAATTTAAAGGTAATGAAGATTGTGGTTAAAGGACATTCTTAACGCCCCTCTAACGCCCCATCGGAGGGGGAAGAATTATTTGAGCTTATAGCAAATTGTAACCGCGCGCATCCATGCGCGTGGTATGAGTCATACAAATTTAGGTTTATTTTAATAAGTTGTTGAGAACAGGCAGGATCTACTTCGGCTTTCCTTTGTACTCCATAATTCAAATAAAAGATATATTATTAGTTTTTAATTATTTAACTCAAATGTTTTTGTTTTAGCATTATTTATAGTTATAATGGCTAAAATCTTTTTTAAATAATCTTGTTTTATAAGTTTAACAGATTTAGCATTTCCATCAATGTATAAACCTGTTTTATCAGGTCCTAAAACTGTATATCCATCTTTTTTATTTGATAACAATACCAAAGCAAAAGGGTTATCTAAACGAGGCGTTTCAACTTCGGTATTATATATGTTCCCAACTACAATAATATCCTCAAATCCATCCTTGTTAAAATCAAAAGTATCACCATCTAAAATAGGCATACTTTGAGCCATATTTGTAAGTTCAATTTTTTTAAATTTACCTTCTCCTTCGTTTAAAAGCAAAATAGATTTAAATTGGGTAGCTTCTTTTTGGTACGAGGTAAATATTTTTTTACCGTATATCTCTTCTAAAGAAGCGTTTGCAAATTGGCTAAATGTCGGTATTTTTTTAGAAATAAAAGCCATTTGTCTTGTTGAACATTCTTTTCCACGAACCGGCACAAACTTGCCTTTATTTTTAACACTTAAAACAACATCAAGTGTACCGTTTAAATCAAAGTCGTTTGCATAAATATATAAAGGATTTTTAGGGCTTGCTTTATATTTATAATTAAGACCAATATTTCCAATCAAATAATCTTTTTTGCCATCATTATTCACATCGGTTGGAATAATACTAAACCACCATCCTGTTTCTTTATCTAAGCCGCTTAAACCAGAGATATCTTTAAAATTATTATGTTTATCATTTATAAAAATACCTATATGTGTCCATTCTCCTACCGCAATAAAATCTTCCCAACCATCATTGTTAAAATCGGTAGCAATAACTTTATTTACAATACCAAAATTTTCGAATTCTGGAGCCACTATGGCGGTTACATTTTTAAAAGTTCCTTTTACATTTTCATAAATTAGCGAAGGGTCATGCAAAGGATATTTTTGGGGCTTTATCCTATTGCCAACAATAAGATCAAAGTCTCCATCTTTATCAAAATCTATTTTAGTAACTGTTTTACCACTTATTGTATAATAATCTATTTCTGATGGCCCAAATCTTGAAAAGTTTCCTTTTCCATCGTTTAAATAAATTCTATCTTTTAAATATTCTGAACGTTCATTAAATTCGCTACCACCACTTACAATATATAAATCATTATCGTTATCATTATCTATGTCTATAAATAAAGCCTCCATATCCTCATATTGTGAATCTTCTTCAAAAACTTTATTTTTAACATTTAAAAAACCCTTTTTTGTTTGAATAAACAACTGTCCAGATTGACCGTGAGCCCCCCCAATATACACATCATCATTACCATCTCCATTAACGTCTCCTTTAGTAATATAAGGACCTAAAGTAGATTGCTTGTAAGGTAAAAGGATTTCTTTTTCGAAATCATTAAAATCATTTTCTTTATGAGTGAAGTCAATAAGCCCTTCAATATTTGTGAATAATAATTTGCTATTTATAATAGGTTTTGCATTAGAATTTTGAGCCTCGATTTCTTTAAATGTTAAAGTTGTATTTGCCTTTACATTATATAATTCTTGATGTTTCCCAGATAGCCAAACTACTTTAACTTCATCTAAAATAGAATCTTTACCTATACCAAAATGAATAGTTTTATCTACAGCAGATCTATAACCTCTTACTCTTTTGGCTTCTTTTGTTCTTGATTTGCCATTATATTTTATAGAAACTTTAGCAAAATCTTCAGATAAAATTCCTTTAGTCACTATTTTAATATAGTTTCCCAATCCATTTTCAACAGCCATATTTTTATACAAAAAGGCTTTATCATCAATATTATTAACAACAATATCTAAATCGCCATCATTATCTAAATCAGCGTAAGCTGCACCATTTGAAAAGGAAGGCTCTTCTAAACCAGAAAGGTTCGTAACATTATCAAAATTTAAATCACCTTTATTTTTAAATAATAAATTGGTTAATTTTTCAGAGGGTAAACTGTTATAAATATCTTCTTTAACAGCCAAAGGCACATCTCCTTTAAATAATTGTTTTGCTTTAAAAACCCTTACTCTAGCATCTTTATCTGAACCGTATTTTCTATACCCATTTGTAATATAAAGGTCTTCTTTCCCATCATTATCATAATCAAATATTAGTGGTGCCCAACTCCATCCACTTTTTGCCAAATTGGTCAATTGTGAAATGTTATGATATTTATTATGACCTAGGTTCAATTGCAGAGAATTGTACATATACTGAACTTGATATCCCAGAGTTTTATTCAAAAAATTAAATTGTGATACATTCATAGATGACATTAATGTCAAAGACTTTTCGTGACTTATGGGTGCCATATCTAACACAAAAATATCTTGTAAATTATCATTGTTTATATCTGCAATGTCAATACCCATTCCTGAAAATGAAATCTGATTTGTAAGCTTTTTTGTCTGGTTAGAAAAAGTGCCATTTTTATTGTTGATATAGATTGCATCTGGGAGATAATAATCATTCACAAGATATATATCTTGCCAGTTATCATTATTTAAATCGCTTATGCAAAGACCTAATCCAAATGTTGGCCTTAACAAACCAGCCTGCTCTGTTACATCAGTAAATTTGCCATTATCATTTTTGTATAGGTGACTAGAATTTTCTTTTAACTGTTTTTTATCTTTTAATATTTTGTAAAATATGGTGGGGTCAACACCATAAAAATCGTTTTCATTTAAAACCACACAATCTAAATCACCGTCTTTATCAAAATCTAAGAATGCAGCTTGTGTACTTATGCTATGATCATCGAGGCCATATAACGAGGCTTCTTCTTTAAAAGTGTTGTCTTTCTGATTTATAAATAAAAGATTTTTTCTTTTTTCTTTTTTATAAGGGCCACCTTGTGCTACATAAATATCCATCCAGCCATCATTATTAACATCGGCAAAAGTGACGCCATTAGACCAATTTTTATTAAGCGGATTTATGTTGGCTGAAGTGGAAATATCTTCAAAAACCAAGTTACCTTTATTTAAATAGAGTTTATTAGGCACTTGGTTGCCACAAAAGAAAATATCTTTTAAGCCATCATTATTTATGTCTTCAATACCGACTCCTGCACCATTATAAAAATAATCATCATCAAATAAATTAGATTTTGTTTTTAAATCGTGTACTAGAACATTGTTAAAATCTAATCCACTTGAGGATGTTGGAATTTTTTGATAATTGAGACTGCTATTTTCAATGGCAATACTTTTATTGTTGTTTTTGCAACTTACAAAGCAAATAACCAATAAAAATATTACAAAATTTAATTTCATATTTCTCTATACAGATTTAAAAACAGATAGCTAAAAGTACAATTTTATTTTATAACCGTTGGCTTTATTATAATCTTGTGAGAGGAATTACTTTAGTTTTCCGAGAAAGCGCTTCCTGATGGATATCTGGATTGAAAACCAACAAAAGAAATCTACGCATAATTCAAAATAAAAGAGCAAGCTCTATATTTTGAACTTGCTCAATTCCAACTTTTTGTTGGTTTATTCGTGACCCCGGCAGGATTCAAACCTGCAACCCTCAGAGCCGAAATCTGATGCGCTATTCAGTTGCGCCACGGGGCCAAATATTTTTTTTAACTCAAAAGTTGTTTTACTATTGTAGAAATAGTTTTGCCATCGGCTTTACCAGCCAATTGTTTGCTTGCCATACCCATGACTTTACCCATATCTTTCATGGTAGATACTCCTGTTTGCTGAATAATATCTGAAATGATTTTTTCTAATTCTTCTGGGCTCATTTGTTCGGGCAAAAACGGAGCAATGATTTTAACTTGAGCCAATTCGGGTTCAGCTAAATCTTGTCTGCCTTGTTCTATATAAATAGCAGCACTGTCCTTACGTTGTTTGACGAGTCGTTGTAATATTTTAAGCTCATCAGCTTCATTTATGGTACTGTCAGCACCACTTTGTTTGGGCTAATAATAAAGCCGATTTTATAGCTCTTAAAGCTTCTAAAGCGACTTTATCTTTAGATTTCATAGCTTCTTTTAAAGCTGTCATAACATCTGATTGTAAACTCATACTATCTCTTTTTAAGACTACAAATATACTTATAAAAAAGATTTCCTCTTACGAGGAAATCTTAAAAATGCATATAATTAACAAAAATATTTAATCTACATTATCGTGTAAAAACGAGTTGTTAGAACGCAACTGAATGTCGTCATTTTCATCTAAATCTAAAGTTATTCTAGAAGTAGTTACAGCAGACGATGGTTCGTTTTCTTCTAAATCTACACCCATACGTTTGTAAGCAGGTTGCTTTTCTATTTCGTCTATATTACTATTCACTTTATTTTTAAACTTATAATTAAAGCTCCTCATTTTTTTCTTACGATCTTCTGTGCGTTTTTTAAGCTCAGAAATGGTAAAATCTAAAGGAGATATTTCTTTAACTTCTTCTTCAATATGTTTTTTAGTGTCTTCTTCTACTTTTAGCGTAATATTTAATTCGCCATCTTCTGATTTATCTCCGTCAAGCTGATTCTCAATTTCAATATAATCATCTAAGCTATAAGTGACTTCTGGGTTGTCTGGTGCGTCAAATGTGGGCTCTGGTTTAATAATAACAGCATCAATAACGTCTATTTCATTTATTTCTTCTAAGCTGTATTCCATTTTAATTTCTGCAACAACAGGTTGTGGTTCTGTTTCGTTTATTGGAAAATCAAATGACAAGCCGGGTTCTTCTTCAACTTCTATTTCTGCAACAGGTTCAACCTCTTTTTCTACAACTGATTTGATAACAAAATCGTCAATATTTTCTATTAAAACTTCATCAAATTCAACTTCTATTTCGTCAATTTTAGCTACAACATCTATGTTTTCTGCCCCTGATTTAGGAACTTCCTCTTCAAAATCTAACGCATCATCAAATAAAGTGTGTTTTATAATCGTTGTATCGGCTTCATCCACATCTAATTTTGGTGTTAAATCCAACACCACTTCTTGCTCATCTTCTAGTGTATGAACAATTTTTTTGACTTCTGTATTGGTAATTTCTTGTTGCTGTTCTTTGTTAAATCCTGTGGCGATAACTGTTACAGAAATGGCTTCTTCTAAAGTTTCATCTTCACCCACACCCATAATTATATCGACATTAGTCTTAGCTTCTGTTTGGATATAATCGTTTATCTCACCTATTTCATCAATTGTAATTTCTTGAGATCCAGAAACAATTAAAAGCAACACATTTCTGGCACCCGTAATTTTATTATCATTCAATAATGGCGAATCTAAAGCATTGGTAATGGCTTCTTGTGCCCTATCGTCTCCAGATGCTGTAGCAGATCCCATAATAGCGGTACCACTATTTGACAATACCGTTTTAGCATCGCGCAAATCTATATTTTGTATGTAGTGGTGCGTAATTACTTCGGCTATACCGCGTGCGGCCGTAGAAAGTACCTCGTCTGCTTTAGAAAAGCCAGATTTATATCCTAAATTACCGTAAACTTCTCTTAGTTTATTGTTATTTATAATGATAATAGAATCGACATATTGACGTAATTTCTCAACGCCTTTTTGGGCTTGTAGATTCCGCATTTTACCTTCAAAAATAAAAGGCATCGTCACAATACCAACAGTTAAAAGCCCTTGTTCTTTAGCTAATTTGGCAATTATGGGTGCCGCTCCTGTACCAGTACCACCGCCCATGCCAACAGTTATAAAAACCATTTTAGCTTTAGAATCTAGCATGTTTTTTATCTCGTTGATATTTTCTAAAGCCGACTGCTCTCCGACTTCTGGGTTGGCGCCTGCGCCAAGTCCTTCGGTAAGAGTAACCCCTAATTGTATTTTATTAGGAACTGGGCTGTTTTGTAGCGCTTGTGCATCTGTATTACAAATTACAAAATCTACACCACTTATGCCTTTTTGGTACATTTGGTTAACGGCATTACTGCCACCGCCGCCAACACCAATTACTTTTATAACGCTAGATTGATGCTTCGGCAAATCGAATGCAATGTTGTCAAATTCTTTGTTGCTCATTATGATTAGTTTTATAGGGTTGGGTTATCGTTTATTCTGCATTATCTAAAAAATCTCTAAATTTATCTGCCCATTTATCAAAAATTGATTTCTTGGGTTCTATAACTTCTTCTGTATCTGAAGCGTCTGTCATTTCGGCCTCGTCTACTACTTGAGTATTGCTTTGTTTTAAACCTTTCATTAGCAATCCTACAGCTGTTGCAAAAGCAGGACTAGACAATTCTTCGTTAGAATCGCTTGCTAAATGCTCGTTTGGAAATCCTATTCGGGTATCCATACCTGTAATAAATTCTACAAGCTGTTTTATGTGTTTTAGTTGTGCACCACCACCTGTTAAAACAATACCTGCTATCAATTTTTTCTTTGTTTCTTCGTGTCCGTAATTCTTAATTTCTTGATAGACTTGCTCTACAATTTCTACAACTCTCGCATGAATAATTTTCGATAAGTTTTTAAGGGTAATTTCTTTAGGATCGCGTCCTCGTAAACCTGGAATAGAAACTATTTCGTTTTCTTTATTTTCTCCTGGCCACGCTGACCCGAATTTTGTTTTTAATAATTCGGCTTGTTTCTCTATGATAGAACAGCCTTCTTTAATATCCTCTGTTATGACATTTCCGCCAAAAGGAATAACCGAAGTATGTCTTATAATACCGTCTTTAAAAATAGCCAAATCGGTTGTACCGCCACCAATATCAATAAGTGCTACACCGGCTTCTTTTTCTTCACTGTTTAAAACAGCACTTGCAGAAGCTAAAGGTTCTAAAGTAATATTAGATAATTTCAATCCTGCACTTGTAATGCAACGTCCTATATTTCTAATAGACGAAACTTGTCCTACAACCACATGAAAATTGGCTTCAACACGACCCCCGTACATACCAATGGGTTCTTTTACTTCGGCTTGACCGTCAACCTTAAAATCTTGAGGTAAAACATGGATGATTTCTTCGCCAGGAAGCATTACCAATTTATAAACCTGATTGATGAGTTTATCAATATCGGCTTCGTCTATAACGGCTTCGGCGTTTGGACGTGTAATGTAATCGCTGTGTTGTAAACTGCGGATGTGTTGACCAGCAATACCGACCACTACATCGTTAATTTTAACACCCGAAACATCCTCGGCCTCTTCTACTGCTTGCTGAATTGACTGAATGGTTTGTGTAATATTATTTACAACGCCACGATGAACTCCTAGACTTTTGGCTTTACCAATACCTAAAACTTCAATTTTGTCGTAATCGTTTTTGCGACCAATCATAGCAACAATTTTAGTTGTTCCTATGTCTAATCCTACGGCAATATTATTTTGTTCCATAATTGCTTATTTAGTACAGACTACCTGATTGCTGTATTTTAAATTTATTTTTTTATACTTGTTAACCGATTTATTTTGAATAGCCTGCAAATAATAGGCTTTTAAATTGTTTAACTTTAAAGGTATATTTTTTATGCTACCAAATAAAACGGCAGCTTTTCCAAGCCTTGTTTGTAATTCAAATTCGTTATTACTTTTTTTAGTGATGCCAATAATTTGTTTTTTATAAAAGGCATCATTATAAATATATGACGCCAATTTAAACACCAATTTTAAATCGTTTTTATTAGAAACACCCAAAATTAAAGGCACACTGGCCGAGTAATTTTTAGACAAAGGCATTTTACCGCCATTAGAATCAAGGTAATAAACATTATTGTTATTCAGCACTCTTGCAATAGGTGTTTTTTGTGTAATTATAACCCCTAAATTACCTTTAATAGTGCGGTAAACTTCAGCATTTTCTACCAAAGCATTTGCCTGAAAATATTTTTCTAAATCTTTCAAAAATACTACTTCTTTTGTAGTAGAATTAGAGGTGATGATTTTTTGTTTCAACATTTTATCAACTGTTTTATAAGGCAAAAACAGATGCGTATCGTTGGTGATTTTTACAGCGACTTTACCAAGTGGTTTGTGTGTATTTCTCATTATAGAAAAGCTATATATAAAAATAACTACAACACTAACAAACAGTACTTTAAATATTTTAATAAAGATTTTCATTTCTCTTTTACAATAATTTATTTTTAAGTTCTTCTGTAACTTTTTCCACCATTACACCAATATCTCCAGCACCAATAAAGACAATTACTTTTGCATTTGAGGCAGTAATCTCTTTAGTTAATTCGCTTTCTACAACCAATTTAAAATCGTCTGTTTTCGCTCCTTTAATATTCTTTATTTTTTTTATTAAATTTTGGCTAGAAACACCTTCAATGGGTTTTTCTCTTGCTGGATAAATGGGCAACAGTAATAATTTATCAAATTGAGATAAACTCTGCACAAAAGCTTCTTCAAAATCGCGTGTTCTACTGTAAAGATGGAGTTGAAAAACAGCTAATATATTTTCGTCGGGATACAAACTACTCACAGCTTTATACAAAGCATTAATTTCGGTTGGATGATGTGCATAATCATCAATCAATATCAAATTATCTGATTTTATTTTATAGCTAAAACGTCTTTTTATACCTTTAAAACTCTTTAGAGACTTTGCAATATTTGGCAATGAAATACCGTAAGTATTGGCCATAGCAATAGCCGCTAAAGCATTTAACACATTGTGCTCGCCTGGCATTTCTAAAGTCACGTCATCTAAAGTTTCTTTAGGTGTAGTCACGTCAAATACATAAGTGCTATTTTCTATGCGAATATTTTGCGCCATAAAATCGGCCGATTCATTAATAGCAAAGGTTTTGCCTTTTATGTTGATACCTTTTTTTACAAAAACGGTTTCAGAAACCAATTCAGAGAAATCTAAAAACGATTTTTCTACAGCATTTTTATCACCATAAATATCTAAATGATCGGCATCTGTGGAAGTAATACAAGCAATATTTGGCGACAATTTTAAGAATGATTTGTCAAATTCATCGGCTTCTACTACACATACATTGGCTTTACCCTTAATTAAATTGGTGTTGTAATTTTCTGAAATACCTCCTAAAAAAGAAGTGGCTTCTACATCGTTATCGTGTAAAATATGTCCTAACATTGTAGATGTTGTTGTTTTACCGTGCGTACCTGATACCGCAAAACAGAAATTATTGCGAGAAATTTCTCCCAATATCTCAGAACGTTTAAAGAGCTCAAATCCAAATTTTTGTAGGTAATTAAATATAGCATTATCCTTTGTAATGGCTGGGGTATAGACAACAAGTGTGTTATCTAAATTTAAAAAACCATTCGGAATACTATTGGGGGAATCTAAATCGGATATTTGAGCTCCAAACGCTGAAAGTGATTTTGTAATGTTAGAAAGCGTTTTATCGTAACCGGCAACTTTATAGCCCAAGCCTAAAAAGTATTTAGCAAGCGCACTCATGCCAATACCGCCAATACCAATAAAATAAATATTCTTACTAGTTTTTAAGTGTTGTGTTAGGTTTGGTATGTCCATTTTTACTTCCATTAACCGGCTAATAATAATTCTACTGTTTCTACTATTTGTTTTGTGGCATTTGGTAATGCCAAAAGTTTTATATTTTCTGACAATTGTTGTTGTCTATTTTCATCTTTAAGTAATTCTTCAAACTGACCGTCGAAAGTGTTTAAATTTTTTTCTCTTATTAAAATGGCTGCTTCTTTTTCTTCTAAAAACTGTGCGTTTTTGGTTTGATGGTCTTCTGCTACATGAGGCGACGGAATAAAAATAACTGGTTTACCTACTACACATAATTCAGAAATAGTACCTGCACCGGCACGACTAATGATAATATCAGCAGCAGCATAAGCTAAATCCATCCTATTTATAAAAACATGTTGTTGTACGCCTTTTATACCGTAATAACCGTGATGTTGTTTTTTATACGATTTACCCATTTGCCAAATAATTTGTATTTTTTGTTTAGCAAACCAATCAACTCGGGTTTCTATTAAATGATTTATAGCATAAGCACCTAAACTACCTCCTAAAACCAAAAGTGTCGTTTTAGACTTTTTAAGTTTAAAAAACTTTTGTGCTTCTTCTCTTTTTGAACTGATATCTAAGATATCTTGCCTTATCGGATTACCCGTTTTGATAAGTTTACTTTTAGGAAAATATTTTTCTAATCCGTCATAAGCCACACAAATTTTATTGACCTGTTTTCCGAGAATTTTATTTGTAATCCCAGGGAAAGAATTTTGTTCTTGAATGAGTGTCGGAATATTTTTTCTAGTCGCCATTTGCAATGTTGGTCCGCTGGCAAATCCACCAGTACCTATTACCACATTTGGTTTAAATTTTTTGATTATCATCCTCGCATTTAACAAACTACTGATTAATTTAAGTGGAAAAATAAGATTTTTAAACGTCAATCTTCTTTGAAAACCAGCAATCCAAAGTCCTTTTATAGGATAACCTGCCTCAGGTACTTTTTGCATTTCCATTTTATCATTAGCACCCACAAATAAAAAATTAGCTTTGGGAAACTTTCTTTTTATTTCGTTTGCAATAGCAATTGCCGGATAGATATGACCACCCGTGCCACCGCCACTTAATAATATGTTAACCGATTGCTTCATGTAATATCTCTAACGGATTATCATTATTATCTGTACTCACTTCTTTCATTTCTTTTTGACTGCTCACACTTAAAATTATCCCAATAGAAAAACAAGTCATCCAAATTGACGTGCCTCCTGTACTGAGTAATGGTAATGGTTGCCCTGTTACAGGGAACAATCCTACAGCGACAGCCATATTTGTAAAGGCCTGAAAAACTATTGGAAATCCAACGCCAATGACTAGTAAACTTCCAAATATACTTTCAGATTTATTGGCAACAATTATTATCCTAAACAGCAATACTAAATACAACAACACTACAACCACACCACCTATAAAACCAAATTCCTCTATAATAATGGCGTATATAAAATCGGATGAAGATTGCGGTAAAAAGTTCTTTTGCACACTTTTACCAGGACCTCTACCATATATTTTACCCGAAGCAATAGCTACCTTGGCTTTTTCAGCTTGATAATTGGCCCGTTTATCTGTTTTATTTGCAAAGTTTTCTATACGACTCATCCAAGTATCAACTCTATTAGGCATAATCGTTGGAAACGCTTTAGCGGTTAAAATAAAGAGACTTAAAACAATGACGCCCATCCCAACAATAGAGGCTAAATATCTTAAAGGATAACCTCCTAAGAATACTAAAACAACAACCATTGTAAATAACATAGCTGCAGTAGATAAATTAGCCGGTAAAATAAGTCCTAAAATCAATACTACAGGCAACCAAAGTTGAATGAGACTTTCTTTAAATGTTATGATATTCTCTTTGTTTTTTGCTAAATATCTTGATACATACATCATTAATATTACACCCGCCATGGTTGATGTTTGGAAACTGATACCTACAAAAGGAATACGAATCCATCTGCTGGCATTGGCGCCGCCAATGTTTGTTCCTTGAACTAGCGTGAAAACAAGTAGAATCAATACAACAGGAAACAATAATACCGAAGTGGCACTAAAATATTTATATGGAATTTTATGTACCGCATAAATAATAACGAAACCAATAAATAATAACACAGCATGTTTTAAAAAATAACCCGAAGTTGTGCCCTTGTCAACAACATACACCAAATTACTACTGGCACTGTAAACAGGTAAAAAAGAAAAAATGGCCAATAGCGCAATCAATGCCCAAATAGCTTTATCTCCTTCAATATTTTTTAAAAGTGTTTTCACTTGATTTTATAAATTTCTTACGGCTTGTTTAAATTTTCTACCACGATCTTCGTAATTATCGAATAAATCGAAACTAGCACAGGCCGGCGATAGTAATACATTATCGTTTTCTTCGGCTAATTTATGTGCCACTTTCACAGCTTCTTCCATACCAGCTGTTTCTATAATAAAATCGACCACATTACTAAAAGTTTCGAGTAATTTTTTATTATCAACACCTAAACAAATAATGGCTTTAACATGTTCTCTAACCATTGGTAGTAAGGTAGTGTAGTCGTTTCCTTTGTCTACACCACCTACTATCCAAATTGTGGGGTTATCCATGCATTCAAGGGCATAAAAAGTAGCATTAACATTTGTTGCTTTAGAGTCGTTAATATACGCGGCACCTTGTATTTTTAATACTTTTTCTAAGCGATGTTCGGCACCTTCAAAATCGGCGAAGCTTTCGCGGATGGTTTCTTTTCTTACTTTTAACAAAGTAGAAGTCATTGCCGCAGCCATAGCATTTTTAACATTATGCTTACCTGTTAAAGTTAAGATTGATTTTTCCATACTATATTTTGTGTCTTTTATTTTAATTATTATTTGATTGTTATTCAATTGCGCCCCATCCCTTTTATCTAAAAACGATTCTTCTTCATTTTCTACTGTAAAAGGTAACAATTGGGCTTTTGTATTATTAATTTCAGTTTTTAAATAAGCGTCGTCTGCGTCATAAATAAGATAATCTGCTTTCGTTTGATTTTCGGTTACGCGCATTTTTGAAGCCACATAATTATCCATTTTATAATCATACCTATCTAAATGATCTTCAGAAATATTTGTTATCACTGCAATATTTGGCTTAAAATTTTCTATATCGTCTAGCTGAAAACTACTTATCTCAAGAACATAATAATTGTAATTATCTTGAGCCACTTGTAAAGCAAAACTATCTCCTATGTTTCCCGCCAATCCCACATTAAATCCTGCTTTTTTTAGGATGTGATGTGTTAAAAGACTGGTTGTTGTTTTACCGTTACTACCCGTAATAGCAATAATAAAAGCCGCTGTAAACCGTGACGCAAACTCAATTTCTGAAACAAATTTGACGCCTTTATTTTTGAGTGCCACAATTATGGAAACTGTGTTTGCAATACCCGGACTTTTAACCACTAAATTGGCCTCAAATATTTTGCTTTCGGTATGTTTACCTTCTTCAAACTGAATATTGTTATGTAAAAGAACGTCCTTATATTTCTGATTTATTGTTCCGAAATCTGAAACAAAAACATCGTAATTTTTTAATTTCCCTAAAATAGCAGCACCTACTCCGCTTTCACCGGCTCCAAGTACTACTAGTTTTTTCATTTTATCTCACTTTTAAAGTTATAATACTCAAAACAGCAAGCATAATTCCTATAATTAAAAAACGCATCACTATCTTACTTTCGTGATAGCCTTTCTTTTGAAAATGATGATGTAAAGGCGCCATCAAAAAGACACGTTTTCCAATACCTAATTTTTTCTTTGTATATTTAAAATAACCTACTTGAATCATAACTGAGAGTATCTCTACTAAAAAAGTAGCCGCCAACAATGGAATGAGTAATTCCTTTCTTACAGCAATCGCTATTACAGCTATAATACCACCTATGGTTAAACTACCTGTGTCTCCCATAAATATTTGTGCGGGATACGTATTGTACCATAAAAATCCTACTAAAGCGCCCATAAATGCACTGATAAAAATGGTCATTTCGCCTGAGTTTGGTATGTACATTATGCGCAAATAATCGGCAAAAACAATGTTACCAGATACCCAAGCAAAAACGCCTAAAACAGCTGCAATAATTGCCGATGAGCCTGCCGCCAAGCCATCAATACCATCGGTTAAATTTGCCCCATTAGATATGGCTGTAACAATAAATACAACTATTAATATGAATAGAATCCAAGTGTATTTGGCAGGTGTTTCGCCCATCCAACTGATTAGACTTTTATAATCGAATTCATTATTTTTTAAAAAGGGAATAGTTGTTTTAAAAGACTTCTCTGCTTTGCCAAATTTTTGAGAAGCTTTAACAACATGAGAAATATCAGTTGTATGTAGTCTTTGTTTAATAGTCACATTAGGATTAAAATGCAACATAGCGCCAACAAACAACCCCAATCCTACTTGACCGAAAATTTTAAATTTACCTTTAAGACCTTCTTTATCTTTTTTAAATACTTTAATATAATCGTCTAAGAAGCCAATAAGCCCCATCCATAAAGTGGTGACAATCAATATAATGATATATACGTTATCTAATTTTGCCAATAATAAAACGGGAATTAAAGTTGCCAAAATAATGATGATACCACCCATAGTAGGGGTTCCCGATTTTTCTTTTTGACCTTTAAGACCAAGGTCTCTAACAGTTTCGCCTATTTGTTGTGCTCTTAAATAATCTATTATTCTTTTACCAAAAATTGTCGAAAATGACAATGACATCAATATGGCTAATGCCGATCTAAACGATATATATTGAAACAATCCAGCACCTGCTAAGTGGAAATTATTTTCTAAATATTGAAACAAATAATACAACATTTACTAGTTATTTATATCGTTATTAAACATTTTTAAAGCAATTTTATAATCATCAAAATCGTGTCTTATCCCATTAATTTCTTGATAAGTTTCATGACCTTTTCCTGCAATGACAACTATATCGCCAGATTCTGCCATTTTACTTGCCGCTTTTATAGCTTGTTTTCTATTGGTAATAGAAATTACTTTTTTTAAGTCTTGAGGTTCTATACCCAATTCTATTTGAGCAATTATTTCTTCTGGGTCTTCGCTACGCGGATTGTCTGAAGTAATTATGGCTAAATTGCTGAGTTTTGAGGCTATATAGCCCATTTTTTTGCGCTTATCTTTATCTCTATCACCGCCACAACCCATCACGCAAATCAATTTTTCATTCCCTGTACGGATACTATTAACAGTCGATAAAACATTACTTAAAGCGTCTGGCGTATGTGCATAATCAACAATAATGGTTACTCTGTTGGGTAAAATAACATATTGAAAACGTCCCTTTACACTTTCTAAACTACTAATCAGTCTTAAAGTTTCGAAGGAATCAATTCCTAACAATGACGCCACACCATAAATTGCCAGAATATTATAAGCATTAAAATCGCCAATTAATTTGCTCCATAATTCGTTATTATTTACAATCAGCAATAAACCTTCTAAACTATTTTCTAAAACTTTACCTTTAAAATCGGCTGGATTTTTAAGGGCATACCTGATTTTTTTGGCTTTGGTGTTTTGCAACATAACTTCACCATTTTTATCGTCGGTATTTATAAGGGCAAAAGCTGATTTTGGAAGACCGTCAAAAAAGCTCTTTTTAACATCTCGATATTCTTTAAATGTATTGTGATAATCTAAATGATCTTGTGTTAAATTTGTAAAAACAGCTCCTTTAAAAGTTAAACCTTCAGTCCTTTTTTGATGAATACCATGAGAACTGACTTCCATAAAGCAATGCGTAACACCTGCTTTTATCATTTTAGCTAAATAACTATTTATAGTTAAGCTATCTGGTGTGGTATGAGTGGCTTTAAATTCCTTATCAGCAACTAAAATTTTTACAGTAGAAAGCAGGCCAACTTTGTGGCCCGCTTTACTAAATAGATCGTATAACAAACTAGC